>CAYICS010000024.1:0-3071 GCA_964362125.1 uncultured Candidatus Saccharibacteria bacterium | reverse complement strand
TAAACATTATTTGAGGTTGTGCTTTTTCTTTAAAGCCCCCAAATCTATTCCTTTTCTATTCTTAGATTCTTCATAGGCGGCCTTGAATCTCAAAGTATCTTCCAAATCCTCAAAGTATTCCTCCAACATTCTCCATTTTTTTAACGGAAAAATAACCACCGGCTCTCTGCCTACCCTTAATTCATTTTTGGTCTTTTCGGAAGTCCTTACGGCCATAAGGATATTATATACTAATATAAAAAAACAACAAGCCTTATTCTACGAATCACCCTCTATCATTTCGCCCACTAGATACGAACAGCCGCCGGGACCAACTTTGGCACGATGCTCTTTGGCTACCGGAACATCAAATCGATCGCCTTTTTTCAGTTCAATTACCTGATTATCAATATAAAAAGTCAGCGAGCCGTCAATAATATAAAAAGAAACTCTGTCTTTATGGCTATGCGGGGGATATTCGGTGCCGGGCTTATCCTCCCATTCATAGATATGCTTGAAGCCATCTTTTTCTAGTTGTTCAACGAGATTTTTGTTCATTAAGTTTAGTAAATAATCTTTTAAATTCCTCTGGATGAGCAACAAAAGATTGATCACCGACACTAATTAATTGTTCAAGTTCTTTAAAATTAATCAGTTTAATTTCTGATACTTCCTCTTTTTGAATGGTCATTTTATGAATATCTAAATCTCGGCGCACGAGGTATACATCATCGAATTCATTATTGATATAGGTACCATTATTAAGAACGCTTTGTGATTTTACGGTAAATAAATATTCAAAATCTTCTTTATTTAACTCTAAACCCAATTCTTCTTTAACTTCTCTAATAACAGCATCAATACTATCTGTACCTGCAAGTACATGCCCTGCGCTGGAAATATCCCATTTATTAGGATTACTTTCTTTTTCTCTAGCTCTTTTTTGAATTAAAAGTTCGCCTTTACTAGTTATAATCCAAACATGAACCGCTCTATGCCAGTCACCATCGCGATGAATTTCAAAACGGTTTTTTGTCTTTCCAATCGGCCGACCTTCTGAATCTAAAACATCTAAATATTCCATGTTCCCGGGCTACGATTCGAACGTAGATTAACGGCTTCAAAGGCCGCTGTCTTACCATTGGACGACCCGGGAATTATATTATTATACCAAACAAAAACAGCTTTGAAAAGCCGTTTTTGTCCGCCTACAACCTACAACCTACAACCTATTATTACGGCTGAACCGCGTTAAAAGCGTTGACCAACCCCCAGCCATAGAGGTTGTCAAAACCAACGTTGCCCAAGTCAGTGGCCCGATCCTGCAGTTTCTTTTGCACTTCAGCCGGATCCCAAAGGCCATTGGCATTGGCATCATAAGCGCCCACAGCCGTATTCAGCACCAAAGCGGCTGAACCAGCCACATGAGGCGATGCCATGGAAGTGCCGGAGAGAGTCTTATAGCCCGTACCTTTATAGGTGGAAAGAATACTGACACCGGGAGCAGCTAAATCCACTTCTGGACCGCGGCTGGAGAAAGAAGCCAAGGCATTGTTGCTGTCAGTAGCTGAAACAGCAATCACCTCGGCATAGCCAGCTGGGAAACTGACAGCGCCGCCGCTGTTGCCGGCCGCCGCCACCTGCACCAAGCCGGCGTTGTTAGCGGCAATGACCGCATCATGGAATGACTGAACGTCTGATGAAGTCCCTAAACTCATATTAGTCACCTGCATGCCGTTAGTAACTGACCACTGAATACCCTCAATCACATCAGACAAAAATCCCGAGCCATTGCGATTCAGGACTTTCACCGCGTAAAGATTCACCAAAGGACCAACCCCGACAACGCCCACGGTGTTATTGAGGGCGCCAATGGTGCCAGCCACGTGCGAGCCATGACCATTGTCATCATCCGAGCTTTTAACGAGATTAATGGTGTTGACCCCGCCTTTGAGGTTAGCAACCAGATCAGGATGAGCTTTAGCGATGCCAGTATCAATCACCGCCACTTTAATCGGATCAGCATTGTTGCCGGTGGGCCAGACTAAATCAGCATCAACCCGATCCACGCCCCAAGGCAAAGTCTGGGCCAAGGCCTCTACTATCACATCATCATCAATCCGCAAAATTCCCGGATGCTGAATCAAGGCCTGCTCTGCCGCTTTATCAGGCAAGAGCACAACCGAGGCATTGATCAGACTTAAGTCTTTAACCTTGACAGCGCCATTACTCTCCAAAAGGGCTGACCGGGCCGGCTCATTGAGCGCCTCGTCCTGCCAGACCACAATCTTCCGCACCGGCTCTTTGCCCAAAGTAGAGTTGAATGACTGCCAGAAAACTAACCCCGCTGCCAGCAAAATTATTCCTAAAATAGTGATTTTCTTCATTTTTTAATTTTTATTAAACGACCTTTCCCCCACACCCAGTCAGCACTAGGTGTGAGGATTTCCCTTTACTATATTCTCCCCCAGATGCTCAATCAATACAACCTCCAGTGGGATATGAGGAAATGGAGAATAACGCATTTCAGAATAGGCACGGATTAAAGATTTTATCAAGATTATCAGCTTGGGCGCCGGGAATTTCTGACTGAGCAATTTTATTTTGGCCAGGTCCTCCCTAGTCAATTCATTCTGATAAATTACCTCAAGAGATGAGTCGCATTTAAGAGCCAGGACGCGGCGGAAATAATTAATTAACTCTTTATTCAAATCCACCAGATTGGCGCCGCTGTCATTAAGCCCGTTTAAAAATTTAAGAGCGCCGCTTAGATCATTGGTCACCACTAAATCTGCCAACTGCCCCACCCGGCGGAAGCCCACCTTGCCGATAATAGCCTCGACTGTGGCTAAATCAATTACTTCCGGATTACCATGAGACAACGAGGTTACTTGATCTAAAAGTGATTCCGCGTCGCGGAAACCGCCTTCGGCGGCCGCCGCCACCAGCTCCAGGGCATCGTCGCTAATTTTAAATTTTTCTTCAGCCACAATCAGTTTCAGTTTTTTCAAAATCTCTGCCAGCGTCAGCTTACGGAAATGAAATCTCTGGGTGCGGGAAGTGATGGTGGCAGGAATTTTTTCGTATTCGGT
>CAYICS010000023.1:0-4963 GCA_964362125.1 uncultured Candidatus Saccharibacteria bacterium | reverse complement strand
AGAAGAATAACAGCGATAAGCCAAGTTAATTTAATATTCATTATCTGCTAAAGAAAAATCTTATTATGTCCCAGATACTGCCGGTTGGCGGCGGTGGCGGCGACGCACTCCCTCCATCAGATGACGGTGGTGGTGGAGCGCCGGCTCCGGGACCGGCTGTCGGCCCCTGCATATTTATATTTGCCATATCGCCTTGCGTCGGCATCGGCGGCATTGCGCCGCCGCCCACCTGATCGCCCATCATTTGCCGCATCATCTGGTTCATATCACCCCCCTCTGGACCTCTGCCCGGAAATCCGCCTCTCATAAAAGCTGGGAAGGGTCCTTCACCGCCGGGGCCGCCAGGACCGAAGAATGGACCGGGGCCAAAACCACCCGGACCGAAAGGCCCACCGCCGGGGCCGCCCCGATCTCCGCCAAATGGTCCACCGTGGCCAAATCGGCCGCCGGGACCAAAAGGCATACCACCATCTGGCGGACCAAAGCCCCGGCCAGTGGTGAAGATGCCCGGACCGCCGGGAAAGTCACCGCTAAAAATACCGGGCCCGCCGCGCTCGCCCTGCGGCGCGACAATGCCAGTTTCTCTCGCGCTAAAACCCCTTTGAGCGCCCGGCCCAAAGAAGACTCCTTGACCGGGACCACCTGAACCCGGACCGCCGGGGCCTTGCCCTTCCTGTCCGGAAACTGCGGCAAAAGGCGGCCGTTGCTCCTCTTGAGCCGTTTGTTGTTTTTCAAACTCGTCATGACGGGCCGCCATCGCCGCCATCCGATCCAGATCGCGGCTGGCAAACTTCAATTCCCGACTGACAAACTTAACCAAGGATCTATCGCCGGCGTATTTATCAGCAACTGCCTGAAGTTGGGCCTTGGCCGCGTCAATATCAGCAGCAGCAACGTCCGGGCCGCCCTCCCGCACCAATTCCATCGCTTCATTAAACTCGGCCCGGGCCAGCTCTTTTTTAATGGTATTAGCCGCTTTAGTCACCATCTTCTGCTCGGATTTTTTAGTGGTGGGAATAGCCGAAATTTGATTAAGCAGATCTTGAAGATCTTCAACCGCCACCTGACCAAAACTTTCCTGCATCAATTCACCAAAGGCAGTCATTACATTCATTATCGCGGTCTTTACCGCCGACTGCTTGCCAAAGCCGCCGCCGCCAAAACCGCCGCCAAAGCCAAAACCCTGTCCCGGCGAGCCGCCACCCCCGCCTCCAGTCGAAGCCCCGCCCCCGGAAAGAGCTTGATCAACTTGAGCCCGAAGTGAACGACCGAGACTGCGATAAACCGAAGCCGAAACATTGGCCGCGGCTGTCTTTAAGAAAGCTAGGGCTTGATCAAAAGAAATAGTTGCCCCTTGCAGAGAAGCGGCCTGAACCAAGATATTGGCAAAAGGCGTCAAGTCGCCGCCGGCTCGCGTCACCTGTCCAATACAATCGCTGACATTAAGCACTCCCGGGCAAAGAGGATTTTGACCATAGAAATTATTAATATCATCTTCCAGCCGGCCTTGATCCAAATTGCTCAAAAGTTCCATCCCCGGCGGCGGACTTTCTGGCGGACTTTCTGTGGAGCTAGAGACTGACTCATGTTCCGCTTCCGGCGGCCGAGTGGCATTGGCGTAATTTTCCTTTACGTAACCAATGGACTGCTTTATATCTGTAACCCGATCACCTGCCTCCCGGGCAATTCTCTTGTAGCCCTGACTGGCGGCTTTTTGCTGGAAAGCCAGCCATTGGGCCAAAACTTTTTCAAACTCAGCGATCTTGTTTATATAAGTTGAGAGATCGCCAGAATCTTCATCCATATTGTAAATCAAACTCATCGCTTCCTCTATGTCTTCCCTTTCCGCGTGAAACAAGTTTTCTACCAAACTTTTCTGTTCATTGGCTAATCCACCTAAGAAACGTCTATAAGCTTTAGTATCATTCTTGGTCACCGGAGTCAGACCTTTCAGAATCCCCAGATATTTACTAACAATAGCCAGATGCTCTTGAATATCATCCGGATCAGGCGTCCCGCCATCCCAATCCAAGGGATCAGCGTCACGCTCGGCATAATAGGCCTGCCGCAATTTTTCCACCTGCTTGGCCACATTACTTTTCGGTTTTTTCTTTTTGACACCGGTGAAAGTCGGCGAATAAACCGGCGTGGCGCCCGGCTGAATAATCACCCCCGCTCCCGGCGAACTGATAGTCTTATCAGCCTGCGCCTGTAAATTATTATGACGAGCTAAAGACGGGCTAGCGCAACCCCAAGCGACCAAACTCAAGACGACCGACAACGGCAAAATTAGCTTATGATCCATAATACTTTAATTTTAACATAACTTGTTGACAACAAGGGGGGAAGGTGTGGATAAGTCACTCAAGCCACAGGCTTGAGGAATTTTCAATTTACAATTTTCAATTTTCAATTAAGGAAATAATTGGTAAATTTTCAATAAAACAATGAAGTAAGCAAACATTATCTCCTGTTTTTATCAAGCGATGAGGTTATTTTTTGAAAAATAAGTATTAATTCCTGACACTCCTGCCATAATCTTTTTATATTTCCCCTTTGTTCTGGTAAACACTTATCTAGCATCCGCAGCCAATGCTTGGTCTCTTGGGTCTCCTTCTTACAAAGAAAAATTTTATTCCTAAAATCTTTCCTCGAGCTAGCGCAGTTAGCCTCCATGTAATTAGCGCCAACACTGGTTGCCGACCTCACTAACTGGCTAATAACTGGTCGAGAGATGGCGTCTTGTTTCATTATTCTGCAGAAGGATATAACTTCTTCGCCAAACTTCGCAGTCCTTTCTTCTAAATCATAACTATTAGATTGGCCTGATTGCATTCTTAAAATTGTAACATTGAATAATTGAAAATTAAATGAAAATTGAAAATTGGTAATTGAAAATTAAAAAAATTCCTCCGTTTTCGTTCGGAGGAATTTTTTTGTCTAGTATCTATAATACGGCCGATAGTACTGTCGGTACAAATGATAGAGAGAGCCGGGGTGAGCATCGTGGCCGCCGCTGTCCATCATCGGCGCCGGCGCCGCCATTCCCGGAGCCTCGCCGCCGCTATATGGTCCTACATCACCACTGCCGCTGGAACTGTAGCTAGCGCCCGGGAAACTAAATAATTCATGCCCGCCAGCTGTGCTCCCGCCAGCGCCTGCGCTATCAAAAGTTGGGGTGTGGCCAAAAGTCATTCCTCCAACAACAGGAGCTGCACCCATTGTCGGAGCTGTTCCTCCGGCTGGAGCACCAGTAAAGCTGCCGAGGGCCGGCGCTCCTATGCCCTGTTGCCCAGCCGCCGGTATGCCATGTGGCGCGCCATGTTCCCCTGCTTCATGTCCAAAATTAAATGTCGGCTCGAAACCCGGCGGGGGCGTAAAGGCGCCACTAGTATCAAATTGGAAACCTCTTCCTAAATCTGGCGCGCCCAAATCTGTTCCAAAACTGCTAATAGTTGGCACTCCTTCAAATTGCGGCTCGCCTCCTCTATTATACGGCTCGGCTATCGGACCCCCAGTATAAGTACCATCTTGTGTTGCAAACGATGGAAGAGAAAAGTTGCCCCCCGCTATTTCTGGATGACCATAGCTCGTGAAACTTTCTGTCATAGCTGTTATCTCTCCTGAACTAAGCTCTGGCAAACCAGCCTTTTCTCTATACTCATTAGCTCTTACTACAGCTTCATCAGCTGTTGTTGGCGGGATGTATGCCGCGAATGTCCCAGAATCTGACGGCATAGGTATTGTTCCGAAGTCTTGTATATGTTCTGCAAAATCATCAGCATGAGTTAACATCTCCTCACTGTGTCTTCCTATTTCACCGGCCACTGCCTCACGGAGGTCGCCGGCTTTAATACCAAAGCTATCTAAAATTCCAAAGACTGCGCCGGTGACCGCCTCGCCTCCCTGACCGGCAACTTGAAATACGGCCTTCTGCATCTCTTGACCAATCTTTGTCATATCACTTGATCCAAGATTTCCTCCGGCAAACATCGCAAACATCGGATTCTCTTCTTTTTGCTCTCTTACAACAGTATCAAGTACTGATTTTAAAGAATTATTATTATTAATTGTGTCTACTGCTAAATTGAAAAATAGAGCCTGATTAGGATCAGCGACATTAAACGAAGAAGTTGTCAGTACCTCGGGAGGTAATACTGCCTCAATCTTGGCCACCTGAACCGTTAGTGTGCCGGCCTCTTTAATATCTGCCGACGTTAAATCAGCCACTTTTCTCTCCGAGGTTGTTAAAGTTCCTGCCGCTTTAGCAATAATTGCATTTTTATCAACAAGATTATCTTCTTTAACAGCTGCCACTAATGAATCTTCCAGTTTTCCATGAATAGTTACTAAGGCCTCCTCTTCTTGAGAAAGGGTAAGATGTCCACTATTCACCGCTCCATTAATAGCATCAAGAGCCTGATCCGGGTGTTCGGAACAATATTTAGCGGCCGTATTATAATTTTCTCCTACTAATTTTTTTTCGCCAGTTTGCGAATCAACCACGACCGTGCCGTCAAAAGTCTGGCCCGTATTCTTATAGAGTTCTTCGGCAATCTGGTGTTGTTCCACTTCACTAAATTCATAAGCAAAGGATATGGGGATCAACCACCAAAGACCAAAGATTATAATTGTAATAAGGATAAAGTTTCTCATGTTTTTATTGGAAAGGATTAAATTCTGAAGTGAGATCGGCCTTTTCCTTAACTGCTTGATAGGGATTTTTTACTTGAGTAACAGTGGTCGCCGCCGCTTGGGCCGCTACCTGCTCTCCGCTCGGCGCCTGCGCCGTTGGGGCTGCTGCCCGCCGGCCGCCAAACAACCTCGAAATTATTGAATCATTATATGCCTGCCGATAACCGACATTAAGACCGCCTTTAAGCCCCGATTGATAACCTAGTAAAAAGGCAACGACTAAAACTAGAATAGCTAAAATCCATAACGTAAGCTTTTTTGTAGCCAT
>CAYICS010000022.1:0-5021 GCA_964362125.1 uncultured Candidatus Saccharibacteria bacterium | reverse complement strand
GGAGTCATAGATTCGGCTGTTAGAATTCCTTAACCTATTGATCAACAAAAATTCTTTAGCCGATGGGGAAAGCTAAACCCTAAATTCTAAACAAAGAAATTTTCAATTATATTGAATATAGTTAAAAGTTTAAAAATCAAAGTTTAAAATGACAGTTTAAAGTTTTAAAATCTTTATAACTTTTAATTGTCATTTTAATTTTTGAACTTTTAATTTTTAACTTATTTCAAACCCGCTGGTTTGATTAATTGATCCATTGAAAATTAATTGAAAATTGCCTGCCCGCAGTGCTAACAGCGATGCAGGCGGGCCCGCCCGCCATCGGCCTGAGCCTCGCCTGCAACACTATGCCCGCCAGCAACGCTAAGCGTAGCTTTGCGGGCTGGCGTAGCATTGCGGGCAGGTAAACTCTAAACAAACTCAAAACTCAAATATCAAAACTATCAAAACTCAGAAACGTTTTTGGATAAAGTTTCCACTGCAGAAATTTTTTGCGTTTGTCTGCGTCTGGTCTGCGTTATTCTGCGGCTCTATTGACAAACCCGAGTATCTCTGCTGTACTCATATACAGAACATCAAATTCAGTTCCCGCGCTCATAGAACCCTTTTGACAAGAAAGGTGGATTAAGATGACAGGGCTAGTTATGGAGTTGGCAGAGTTGAAAAGAATGTACGACGACGTCAGCCCCTTCTCTGAAGGACTGGCTTGTGTTAAGAAGGACGGGAGGTGGTTTCACATCCGTCCCAACGGGAGCCGTGCCAACTGATCCAAATCTTGACTGTTCATAGTCACCCTGATTACACCCGCTCCGAGGCGCGCATAGCGTGTCTGGAGTGGGTTTTTTCTTTAGTTTGTTTTTTAAAAAGGGAATGGACTCACTTTACATCACTTTATTCATCAGTTATTATTACGAAGATGCATGTTACTAAGAAAACTAAATTAAATATCCGAACAAGCAAGGGGTTTTTTGATATTATTCTAGAGACTTGGAATGATGAGTTGGGCTATGTCGTTCGTGTTCCGGTTTTTCCTGAAATTGTCACTCAGGGCAATACAATTTCTGAAGCCAAAAAAATGGCACGTGAGGCCATAGAGCTTTGTTTAGAATGTGAAGCAAATGGGAATCATCCCGATATTAAAAGCAAAAGACGTTCTTCGGTTGCTGTTGCGGCTAGGGTTTAGAGAAATTTCAAGAAGAGGCAGTCACATCAGATTGGAACATTTTTTGGACAGAACTAGGAGAGTTACGCTTCCTTTCCATAATAGGGATTTAAAAAGAGGCACTTTACTTTCTATACTAAAGCAAGCCAGAATCTCTTTAGAAGAGTTTCTACGTTTATTAGGTAAGAAATAAACTATGGCCAAATTGGTAATAGCCAACTGGAAAATGAATCCTGTCACCGAAGCCGAGGCAGTGGCCTTGGCGCAGAGGAGTGATCATGAAAATCTGGTTATTTGCCCGCCCTTTCCTTTTCTTAAAGCCGTGGCGGGCGCGCTCAAGAAGGCTAATCTGGGCGCGCAGGATTTGTTTTGGAAAAGCCCCACCGGCGCCTTCACCGGCGAGGTTTCTGCCGCTGAATTAAAAGATGCCGGAGTCAGGTATGTAATAATCGGGCATTCCGAACGTCGGCTAAATTTAGGGGAGACTGATGAGATGATTGCCCGAAAGTTGACTGTGGCGGTGAAAGAAGGATTGGTGCCGGTGCTTTGTGTCAGCGAGGAATGGCCGGAGCAGATCAAAGCTGACTTGAGCCAATTGCACGTGGCGATTACCCCGGAACGTTTCCCGATCTTAATTGCCTATGAGCCGCTCTGGGCCGTCAGCACCTCATCTGAAGAGGCGGTGCCCGATACGCCGGAACATACAGCTGAGGTTATTAGCGGCATTAAAAATTTATTGACAGAAATGAATTATAAATTTAATGTTAAATTTCTCTACGGCGGGTCAGTTGACTGGAAGAACGCCGACCGCTATTTTGAGTTAAAAGAAGTTGACGGTGTCTTGGTCGGCGCCGCCAGTTTAAATCCTGAAGAGATTATTAAAATTGCCAATTATGGACTTGGGTACTAAAAAACTTTTAGCTTGGGCAGGAGTTTTCTTTTTGGTGGCCGGCGGCATTGGTTATCTGGTGGCGGCGGCATCATTTTGGAATTGGATTAGTTCGCTCCAGCCCGATCGAACCATTACTGTCAGCGGCGACGGCCGGGCGGTGCTTAAGCCGGATATCGCCCTAATTTCTTTTTCGGTTGTTTCCGAAGGCAAAGATATTACAGCGATGCAAGATGATAACAATCAGAAGATTAACAAGGCGATTGAGTTGGTGAAGGGGCTGGGGGTTAGTAAAGATGACATTAAAACCTCTGGCTACCATCTTTCTCCGCGTTATGAATACAACAAAGAGCGCCAGCGCTCTTTCATCAGCGGCTATACTTTAAGACAAACAGTGACGGTTAAAATCAGAGATCTCGATAATGTGGCCAAGATTTTGGGGGGACTGCCCAGTGTCGGCATCAACGAGCTTAACGGCCCCAACTTTACCGTTGACAATCCAGAGGAGTTTTTGAACGCGGCCCGGGCCGAAGCTTTTAAAGAGGCAAAAAAGCGGGCAATGGAGTTGTCGGCTTTGGCCGGCGTCCGGCTGGGCCGGGTGGTTGGTTTTAATGAAGGCGGCGGCAGGCCCATCCCTCTTTATGTCAGAAGTTTTGAATCTGTTGGCGGCGCGCCAGAGTCAGTCCTGCCGGAAATCGAACCGGGCACAGAAGAAGTCACAATTACAGTCAATGTTACTTACGAAATTAAATGAGGCGGCTTTGGGTTTTGATTATAGTAGTTGTAGTTGGGGTCGGCTATTACTTTTGGCAAAATAAATCTATGGACGAGGTCTCAAAAATACAATTGACCGCCAGCGACGGTGTGAAAATCGCCTACAATTATTACGAGCCCGAAGGTAAGCCGCCCGACAAGTTTTTTGTGCTGATTCACATGATGCCGGCCGCCAAAGAATCTTGGAAAGAGTTTGCCGAATTGGCTAAAACTAAAGGCCATGCCAGTATCGCCATTGACTTGCGCGGGCATGGCCAGTCAGCTGGGGGGCCGGATGGTTATAAAAATTTTAGCGATGCCCAGCACCAAGCCAGTATTAAAGATGTTGAGGCGGCAGTGAAGTTTGTTTTGGATAAAGGCGTCAAGCCGGAAAAGATAACTTTGGCCGGCGCTTCCATCGGCGCTAACCTTGCCCTTCAGTATCTGGCGGAGCATCCGGAAATTAAAAAAGGCGCTCTGCTTTCACCCGGCTTGGATTACCGCGGCATTAAAGGTGATGATTTAATAAGAAAACTTCACGAGGGGCAAAAGGTGTGGCTGGCGGCGGCTGATGACGATAATAATGGTTTGAATGCCCAATGGGTGAAACAGCTCTATGAACTGGCGCCGCTCAATATCCAGAAGCTGGGCGTCACTTTCAAGACCGGCGGCCACGGCACCGATATTTTTAAATCCTTCCCCGAGTTGATGGAGAAGTTTATTAATTTTTAGGGAATCGCTTTTAATACCCGCCAGCCAGCCCACTCCTACTTCTGAACAACATTTCCCGAGGACGAGTCAGAAGAATAAGGAGCGCTGAGGGAGGTCTTTTTGATTAGAATAATTAAGGAACAGGAAATCCTAAATTAGCTTAGCGAACCTGAGCTTGCCGAAGGTGAGCTTAGCTAATTAGGAGGAATGCCGGAACCTTAATTTTCTTCAAAAAGAGCCAATGAGCCCTTCACTTTTCTATGAGTCCGAGTGGTTGTTTGAAGAAGTAGTGAGGAGGGCTGGCTGGCGACTTTGGAGTTATCCACAACCCCCTTGCGGAAATTTTATGGGTATGCTATAATACCTTTTAGCATGAGAGCTCTCTTCTTCCAGTCGCCTTCGGGCTAGATTGAGGAAGGGGTGGCCCTATTCACGGACAATGTAGACAAAACCCGCCGCTTGCGGCGGGTTTTGCTTTGTATATAATAGAGTTGGGGGCGGTATAGCACTCATGCAACAACATTGTCATTTTGAGGTTACGTACTGCCCCCACAGCCAAAGCTGCGCTTTGGAAACCCTAAACCCTAAACCCTAAGCTCTAAATCCTAAACATTTGTTTGATACAAACGTTAAACTTAGCCAGTTCAGCAATTATAAAATTGGCGGGCCGGCCCGCTATTTTTTTCTGGCCCAAGATATTGATGGTTTGCGTCAGGCAGTGGAGCGGGTAAAAAAGAATCGCCTCAAAACTTTTGTTCTGGGCGGCGGCACCAACCTCTTGATCAGCGACCAAGGTTTTGATGGATTGGTCATCAAGCCTGACCTTAAATTTATTTTCCAAAGCGGCGACTTGGTGGCTGTCGGCGCCGGCGCCTCAATGGCCCAGCTTTTGGATTTTTGCCGCGAGCGCGGCTTAGCCGGATTAGAGTGGGCTGGCGGCCTGCCCGGCACTGTCGGCGGCGCCATCATCTGCAATGCCGGCGCTTTTAAGGGCGAGATCAAGGATTCTTTGGTGGAGGCGGTCAGTTTGGATATGGCAGTCAATCATCCTCAACTTGTCAGACGGAATAATGCCCAATGCCAGTTTGTTTATCGCGATAGTGTTTTTAAACACGGTTCAGCCAGCGGCAAAGAGATTGTCCTTTTTGGGGCTTTTGCTTTGAGACCGGGTGATAAGAGAATTATCGGCGAAGCCATTGAGGAGAAGATCGCTTGGCGCAAAGCGCGCCAGCCGCTGGATTATCCCAATGTCGGCAGTATTTTCAAAAATGTTGATTGGCGGAAGATTCCGAAAAAAATGCAGGAGGAGTTTAAATCACATCTCAAGACCGATCCTTTTCCGGTGCTACCGGCGGCCACCTTGATTGACAAGGCAGGATTGAAAGGCGTTGTCTTTGGCGGCGCCTTGATTTCACAAAAGCATCCCAACTTTATCGTCAACGCTCTCGGCGCCACCGCCGCTGATGTCAGGCAGTTGATTAATTTGGTGAAGGGGACAGTCAAACA
>CAYICS010000021.1:0-5459 GCA_964362125.1 uncultured Candidatus Saccharibacteria bacterium | reverse complement strand
TAATGCTCGCCGGAGCCAGCGAAGCGGATATTGACACTCAAGGTCGCGTCTTAATCCCAGAGTATCTGCGGCAATACGCCGGTTTGAAAAAATCGACAATTGTCGCCGGGCTCTACAATCGAATAGAAATTTGGGATGAACACCATTGGCAGCAATACAAATCTAAGACCGAATCCAACTCTGATGAGATCGCGGAACGGCTTGGCGAACTCGGTATCTAGCCACATTCCGGTTTTGTTAAAAGAAGCGCTGGCGGCGCTTGACCCAAAACCCGGAGAAAGTTTTATTGATGCCACCTATGGCGGTGGCGGTCACAGCCGGGCCATCTTGGAAAAAATTACTCCGCCAACAGGCGGAAAAAAAGGAAAGCTGCTGGCTCTCGACTGGAACGAAACAGCCGCCATCAGATGCCGCACTGACTACTGCGTCGTAGAAAACTTTGCCAACCTGCCGGAAGTGATGCGCAAATTCAACATCAAGCCGGTTGATGGCTTACTGCTTGATCTGGGAGTCTCCACTGATGAACTGGAACATTCCCGCCGCGGCTTCAGTTTCCAGCGCGACGAATCATTGCTGATGACCTACAACGACCAGAAGCTGCCAGTACGCGATCTGCTAAAACAACTAAACGAAAAAGAATTAGCCGACACCATCTGGCGCTATGGCGAAGAAAGAAACTCCAGAAAAATCGCCAAGGCCATTAAACTGCGGCTGCGCAAGTCAGCCATCCGCACCACTAAAGAGCTGGTAGAAACTATCGAATTAGTATTGCCGCGAAAAGGAAAACTGCACCCGGCTACCAAAACTTTTATGGCCTTGAGAATCTACGCCAATGACGAACTGACAAATCTCGAGGAAGTTCTTAAAAATTTAGATAAGATTATGGCCCCGGCGGGACGGACCGCCGTCATCAGCTTCCATTCTTTAGAAGACCGGCTGGTGAAAAATTATTTTAAAAGATGGGCAGCCGCCGGCCAAGCAGAACTAATTAATAAAAAACCCATCACTGCCGGCGCTGAAGAGATTTTAAAAAATCCCCGCAGCCGCTCCGCAAAATTGAGAACTATTCGTTTTCTAAACCCTAAACCCTAAACCCTTATCTATGACGTATATTCAACCCAAAACTAAAACCGCCAAAAACTCCTGGCTGATTTTTATAATTTTTATTTTTATCTTACTAGCCGCCGCCAACATCTTTGTTTACAACCGCGTCGTCAATCTCCAACACCTCATTATCAACCAGCGGCAAATTTTAAATGAGCTGCGGGTAGCCAATGCCGATCTAAAAAACGAAATCTACCAATCACTTGATCTCAACAATTTGAATAAAGTTATCGAGGAATGGGGGTTGATTAAGATTACTAATCCCGACTACCTCGGTGTCTGATGCCCCGCTTTCGTTTTTTTATTCTGATCATTGCGGTTCTTGGTGCTTACGGCGCTTTATTTTTAAATCTTTATCAACTCCAGATTGAAAAAGGGGAGCACTATGCCGCTAAAGCCAAAATCCAAAATCCCCTAGCGGCACTTTTCGAAAATCATCGAGGCAATATTTTTATTCAGGATCGGGATAAAAGTGTGCCCGCGGCTCTCAATAAACAGGCGCCGGTAATTTACGCTGTGCCTAAAGAAATTGAAGATTTAGATACGGCCGTGGAAAATATGGCGCCGATTCTTAATGCTGAACCAGAAGAATTAAGAAAAATATTTACCAGCGGCGCCTCCTACAAAATTTTAAACAGAGAACCAACCGAGGGACAAATTAAGAAAACCAAAGAAGCCAATATCAGAGGGGTAGCGGTCAATGATCAAGATAAGCGCCATTACCCGCTCAATAATTTGGCGGCTCACATCGTCGGCTTTGTGGCGCCGGGTGAAGATAAAATTATTGGCCGCTACGGCATTGAAAATTACTACGATGATCTTTTGGTCACCGGCCAGAATATCAATTTAACCATCGACCGCAGTCTCCAAGCCGAAGCCGAAAGAGTCCTCAAGGAACTAATCCAAAAACACAGCGCCAGCGGCGGCACCATTATTATTCAAGAACCAAAAACCGGAAAAATTCTGGCTTTGGTTAATACCCCTGATTTTAATCTTAATAATTATTCCTCGGCTAAAATTGAACACTTCTCTAATCCTGCCATTCAGGCCATCTACGAGCCCGGCTCGATTTTTAAAGTGATCACCATGGCCGCCGGCATTGACAGCGGCGCCTTCACTCCTGACACCACTTTCTACGACACCGGTCAAATCACTTTCAAAGACGGGAAAATTATCCGCAACTGGGACAAGAAGGCCAATGGCACCGTCAGCATGACCAATGTTATCGAGCGTTCTATCAACACCGGCGCCGCTTTCGCCGAGAAAAAAATCGGTCATAAAAAATTTTATAGTTATCTGGTCAAATTTGGTTTTAATGAACCAACTGGCATCACTTTACCCGGAGAAATCAACGGCAATATCAAAAACTTGGAAAGGGTAGTGGCGGAAATTGATTTTGCCTCAGCTTCTTTTGGTCAAAGCGTGGCCGTGACGCCCTTGCAGGTAATCAATGCTATTTCTGCCATTGCCAATGATGGCAAGCTGATGCGGCCCTTAATTATTGAAGGCGACCCAGCGCAGGAAATCCGCCAAGTGGTTTCTCCGGAAGCCGCCAAAAAGGTCACAGCCATGATGATTTCAGCCGTGCGCAAGGCGGCGCTGGCCCAAGTGCCGAAATATACGGTCGCCGGCAAAACCGGCACTGCCCAAATTCCCGACCTGAAACATGGCGGCTATACCGAAGATGTGATTAATGGCTATGTCGGCTTTGTTCCGGCCACTGATCCCCGCTTCACCATTTTGCTGAAACTGGACCGGCCGGCCGGCGCCCCGCTCTCTGGGCAAACAGTCGTCCCGGCTTTTCGCCAGCTGGCCCAATTTGTATTAAACTACTACAATATACCTCCTGATGATCTCACTCCTGCGCAAACTCCTACGGACACTGGCAGTCTTAACTATTAGAAAATTCCAGCCGGGAATTATTGCTGTCACCGGCACGGTCGGCAAGACCTCTGCCAAAGAAGCTATCTACACTGTTTTGCGCTCAGTCCGATCAGTGCGCGCCGCCAGCCGCAGTTTCAACAACGAGCTGGGAGTGCCGCTGACCATTCTCGGCCCTTGGACAGAAATTAAAAATCCTCTGATCTTTTGGCCGAAAGTAATTGTTAGTTCCCTTTGGCAACTTTGGTTTGGTCAAAACTATCCCGAGCTTCTGGTTTTAGAATACGCCGCTGACCGGCCCGGAGACATTAAATATTTATTAACCATTGCCCGGCCCCAGATTGCGGTGATGACGGCCGTTGGTGATATTCCGGTGCATATAGAATTTTATGCCGGACCAGAGCATGTGGCCCGGGAAAAGGCGCGGCTGGTGGAAGTTCTGCCCATCACCGGCTTTGCTGTGCTTAATTCTGATGACGAAATGGTTTGGGCGATGAAAGAAAGAACCCGCGCTCATATTCTGACTTTCGGCTTCAATCCGACAGCAGAAATAAAAGTCGTTGGCTTTGAAAACCGCAGTGAAGAACTGGCTATGGGCGGCTGGAAACCAGCCGGTATTTTATTCAAGCTGGAGTATGGCGGCAGTTTTGTGCCTGTCCGGCTCGACGGTGTTTTTGGTAAAGCCCAGGCCTATGCCATTGCCGCCGCCGCCGCTGTCGGCACAATTTTCGGAATGAATCTGGTGCGCATCGCCGAGGCCTTGCAATATTATCAGGCGCCGCCCCACCGCTTCAAAGTACTGCCGGGCATCAAGGGCACTTATATTCTGGACGACAGCTACAATGCTTCGCCGCTTTCCATGGCTGGGGCTTTTGAGACAGTCCGGGAATTAAAGGCCAAGCGCAAAGTCGGCGTCTTGGGTGATATGCTAGAGTTGGGAGAATATGCTATCCCAGCCCACGAAGATGCGGGTAAGCTGGCGGCCAAGACTTTTGATCTATTGATTACTGCCGGCACACAAGGACGCTTAATGGCCGAAGCCGCCCAAAAACACGGTCTTCACAAAAAACAAATTTTTAGCTATGATACAGCAGAAGAGGCCGGGGTGGCTACCCAGTCGCTGATTGAGAAAGGGGATTTGATTTTAGTGAAGGCGTCGCGCGGCATTGGGTTGGAGAAAGTGGTGGAGGAGATTAAATTAGGGTATAGGGTATAGGACATTTTATAAAGCTCTAAACTCTAAGCTCCCCGCCTCTTTAGAATTTTCAATGTTCAATGTTCAATTTTCAATTAATTTTCAATGAATCAATGAATCAAACCAACGGGTTTGAAAATTGAAAATTGTAAATTGAAAATTTATTTGTTTTGGGTTTAAGATTTATGGTCCCATCGTCTAGTGGTCTAGGACACATGGTTCTCAGCCATGGAACACGGGTTCGACTCCCGTTGGGACCGCATTTTAGAAAACCGCAAGTCAGAGGAAGCCGTCTCGCTTCGCTCGGCGGCCAATTCGTATTGAATTTTGGATAAAAAAAATCAGTTGGCGATTCTGCATTTTGGGGGAAAAAAATTTTTAGGCATACAATTCAATTCAGGGAAATACCTTTTTAAATATGGGTATTTTATGACGGCACCTTTTGCTCTTGACGAACTACTATTCTTATGCTATACTATTTGTAGGTTTCGTTAGAACCTTCACATTCACAAACCCTCAACTGAATATCAGGAGGACACGCAAATGGAAGACCCGTTCAATGGCAGTCTATTCTTTCATCATGTTGATGAAGAAAGACTACCCTCAGCTACAGCGGTGCTCAAGGAATGTCCTTGGGACATCGACCATCACAATGCTCCGCATCTCGCGGGCAAATCCGCCGAGCCAAGCTACGGCCTCGTCGAACTGACCGCCGATCAAGCGTTCGGAACTGCTCCGCGAGCGGAATTGCCGCAAGTATGGTCGGAAGCCGACAAGCTCGCGGTCGTCGGAGACATCGGCCACTCCCTTGGGGTTGGAAGCGATGTCATCGTCGCACGCACATCGGACTTCAAGCGGGCGGGCGAGCTTGCCGAGAAGATGGGCTATCGGCCAACACTTGTAGGCGAGTTCCTGCAGTTACTCTGGTGGCTTCAGCAACACGGCGAGCAGTACAGTGGCTGGTTCTACTGCTACGCGGGTAGGAAACCGCGTTACGCAACCCTGGCTAAGTACAATGGCCATCGAAAGCCCGCCTCACTGCGCGTGATCTTCGATACGCATATCGGCGACCAAGTCGAAGAGGGGTATGTGAGCGCCAATGCGAACACCCATTGTTTCTTCGTCCGCAGTCGTTAATCACCGCCCGTATCCAGAAGCCGTTCGGCTCTCTGGGTCGGGCGGTTTCTATTTTTTGCGAAAGAACAGTTGTGTGGGCTTTGCCCACTCGAACCTAGTCCGCCAAAGAAAAATTTGATATTGTCAGCGGTGCGGCTTTGCC
>CAYICS010000020.1:1736-6631 GCA_964362125.1 uncultured Candidatus Saccharibacteria bacterium | reverse complement strand
ATGTTGTTCAGAAGTAGGAGGAGGCTGGCTGGCGACCAAAAGCTTTAATATTTTTTAGCGAAGGGCTTCTGCAAGCTTCCGGTCACTGCCATAGTATAGAGAGCCAGCCAACCTTCTTCGAAGCAATATTTAGCGAAGTGAAGCTTATAAACCCCCACACCTAGTCAGCATTGCCCTGCGGGCATTTTTAGCGATAGCGTGCTGACTAGGTGTGGGGGTAAATTCCTGAGGGATGAGGAAAGAAATCTAAGAAAAACAGTTGTTTGAGCCCCAGCTCAGCTGGGGAACCCAGTATTCCTTAATGTTAACGGCGAGTTCTGTTTTTCTGATAATTTCTGACGAGTCCCTCAGAGAATTTATGCGCAACGAAGCGTATTGCTGAGAGGAAGGTTGGCTGGCTCTTAATGGCAGTGGGTACTGGAAGATTGTAGAAGCCTTGAGCGGTACCTTATACCACGTGATACCGGCCGTCTCCCAGGCGCTTGAAGTAGTTTTTGTTTTGCAGATTCAAAAGTAAAGTCTTCTCTTTGAAAACCCGCTTATCCATTACCAACTTGACCAATTCGCGCGCCTTCATCGCTCCGTTCTTTTTCAGGAAGTGAGCCAGAACTTCTTTGGCCGTGCCGGGAATAATACCAAACTCAGTCAAGCCGTAAGTCCCCCGTCCCACCAAAACAAAGCGCTTATCTTTGATTAGCTCGTTATGAATTGTCTGGGGATTAGTGCGCCGGTTGGGCCGGATTTTGTTGATAGCCAAAGTTAATTCAGTAAAGTGTAAGGGCTTAGCTTCTTTTTTCAGCACCAAATAAGCCCAGTCGCGGGAAACTTTAGGGTTAATTTCCCGCCAGTCAGCCAGACCAAAATCGCCATAAGGGCTGACAGAGAATTTCTTCGAGAAGGAAACATAATTGCCCGTGGCTGGATCGTTGTGGTTAATTTTCTTACCGGCCTTAAGCGCAGCCGCAGTGTCGTTGACAAAAGTTTGCGCCCGGCGCAGGTCAGCTTCACCCAGATACCAGAATTCATAAAAGTTTTCATCTTCAGGATGATAATTAGCCAGACCAGCGCTGTTCATTAGGAAATTGACTTTGCCGCCATTGACTTGAAGATCGCGGCAGAGCAGATCATGACGCCGGACACCATTGAACTTTTTCAGATAATTGACAATAGATTGTCGGAGTGAATTAAAAACCGGGGCAGTGGTTTGATTGGCGACGGTTTTTAGAGCGGCGGCTTCAATCTGCCGTACCCGTTCCCGGGTAATATCATATTGATCACCAATCGCCGCCAGGGTCATAGGGGCTGATTTTAAGCCAAAACGCATCCTTACCACCTCTTTTTGCCGAGGCGCCAAATTTGCCAGAGCCGCTGTAATTAATTTATCGATTTCCCCGTTCATATGGTTGATTTATTTAATTATTGTATTCTACCCCGTGGCGTCCACAGTGTCAATAGGGGGCTGGCCACGAAGATAGATGAATAGGTACCGACGATTACCCCTATTAAAATCGTTAGGATAAAATATGTCAAGCCGGCGGCGCCCAAGAACAAAAGAGCCAAGAGGACAATCACCAAAGTTAAAGAGGTATTGATGGAGCGGACGAGGGTCTCGTTGACGCTTTTGTTAACCAAGCCATTAAAATCAGCCGCCGGATTTTTAGCCAGTTTAATATTTTCCCGGATGCGGTCAAAAACAACAATGGTGTCGTGAACCGAGAATCCCATAATCACTAAGACCGCCACCACGATATTAGTATTTAGTTCAATCAGACCAGACTGCCCAAGATAGGCGATCACGCCAATGGGAATAAGGGCGTCGTGGAAAAGCGTCACCAAAGTGATCAGGCCGTATTTCCAGGAACTGACTGGCCGGGAAACTTTACGAAAGGCAATGGCGATGTAAAGAGAAATAATCAGCAAAACTCCGACAAAGGCCCAGAGGGCTTTGCGCCGCAGTTCACTGCCAACAGCCGGACCAATTTCTTCGTAAGATAATTCTTCGGCTGTACCCAATTTCTTCACCAGTTCCCGGTCAATTGTCTTGGCGCGGATGATGAAACTTTTGGTGCTTGATTCTTCAACAATGGTCGCTTCGGGATAGATTTTTTGTAAATCGCTAATTCCTAAGTTGCTGCTTCCTACAAGCTTCACTTGCCACTGGGCTCCGCCCACAAAATCAATCCCCTGCTTCAATCCAAAATAACCAATGGCCAAGACGGCGGCTAAGACCAGTAGGCCGGAGATTGTCAGAAAGATGTATTTGTGACCAATGATGTTCATGTGGAATTTTCAATTACCAATTTTCAATTTTCATTTAAGGTATTTTATTTTCTTATGATTTAGTGAAACTTCTGAGTAATGCCCGACTGACAGTAATAGCGCTGAACATGCTAATGATAACGCCGATGAGCAGTGTTAAGGCAAAGCCCTTCACAAAACCGGTGGTGATGTAATAAAGAACCAGGGCAGTGATAATGGTGGTGATGTTGGAGTCGCGAATAGAGGGCCAAGCTCGCCGAAAACCCTCTTCGAGGGCATTTATAGCGGGCAAGCCGCGCCGGATTTCTTCTTGGCGCCGGGCAAAAACCAGAATATTGGCGTCAACCGCCATCCCCACTGACAGAATAAAACCAGTGATGCCGGCCAAGGTCATGGTTACGCCGAAAATTTTAAAGATCGCTAAGGTAATTATGGTGTAGATGAGTAAGGCGATGGCCGCTACCAAACCCAAGCCGCGGTAATAAAGAATCATAAAAGCCATCACTGCCAATGTTCCCCAGAGACCAGCCCACAAAGTTTTCTGCAGAGAATCTTCGCCGAGCGAGGCGCCGATGGTTTGCTGATTAATTAATTTGATGGGCGCGGGCAGGGCGCCGGCGTTGAAGCGTTCAACCAGCTGGCGGGCTTCCTGAACAGTGAAGCGGCCGGTGATTTGAGCTTTGCCGCCGCTGATTTTTTCCTGAACAACAGGAGCGCTGATCAATTGTTGATCAAGAAAGACGGCCAATGGCTTACCCAACTGCTGTTCGGTCAGTTGTTCAAAAATTTTAGCGCCCTCGCTGTTAAAATTAAGCAGAACCAGCGGCTCATTGGTGTTGGGATCAAAACTTAACTGGGCGCCGCCGATGTAGCGGCCGGTGAGTTCGGTATTTTGAAAACTTTGTCCGCCCTCCACTCCTTCCAATTGAACGGGGATGGCGAAATAAAGAAAAGGGGTGGCGCCAATTTCCTTAATGGCTTTTTTAACATCTTTAATCCCGGCCAGTTCCACTACCAGTCTGGTAGAGCCGGCGGCTTTGGCTGTATAGACTTGAGGTTCGGCTACTCCAAAAAGATTGACTCTTTTTTCAATAACATCGCGCAAGCCATTAACCACGGAATCGCGGTCAGTTGCCTCAATGCCGGAAAGATCAACTTCGTAAACAAGGTGACTGCCGCCCACCAAGTCCAGACCTAATTTCCAGCTGCGGAAGCTGTAATATTCTTCGTAAAGGGGTGAGATGAAAACGGCGGCGATGATAGTGAGGATAATGATAAAGATTGAGAAAATGCGGGGATTTACTTTCACGCCGTTCAGAATAACACATTATTTTAAAAAAAAGAAGACCGCTATGGCGGTCTTTCTGGGATCAGTTCTTGGAAGATATGGGTTGTTAATTCTTGGAGTTTTGGGTGAGTGAGCTTTAGGAATCCGTGTTCCCCACAGTAATCATCTAGCAGCCGTTGCAATTTCACGAATAGAAGGTACTGCTCTAACGGCATCGGCTTGTTGGTTTCGGTCATTTTTACTTCTCCTTCGTGGTTGAGTTAAGTGTCAGGAACTGTTATTATTATATATCATAACCGCCCCCATAGCTCAATGGCAGAGCATCTCCCTTTTAAGGAGGTGACCTAGGTTCGATTCCTAGTGGGGGCACCAATATCAAACTATTGATTTACGAAATCAATAGTTTGATATTGGTGGAATTATTTTAATTCTTCTCTTAACTCCTCCAGCAGTTTTTTGGCTTTAGCCGAGAGCCGTTTGGGTTGTTTGATGATGAGTTTGACGTAAAGATCGCCGCGGCGGGTGGAGTTGAAAATCGGCAGACCCTCGTTAGGGATGCGCACCGGGCGTTCCAAGTCGGCCTCAGGCGCGATTTCAAAATTTAAGATATTGCCGCCGATAGTCAGGACATCAATTTTTTTACCCAGCAGAATATCAAGGATACTCACCTCTTTTTTCACAAATAAGTCACTGCTTTTGCGGTCAAAGACGGGGTGGGCTTTGATTTTTACCAAGATATAGAGGTCGCCTTTGGCGCCGCCCCTGACTCCGACGTCACCGGCGCCGCTAATTCTTATAATCTGGCCGTTCTCCACTCCCGGCGCAATTTCAAAATCAAATTTAACTGTTTTTTTCATCCGCCCCGCTCCCTGACAATCGCCGCAAACTTTATTAGGGATCTGACCAGTGCTAAAACATTTTTCACAGGGCTTGACTTGAGTGAAACTGCCGAAAAATCCCCGCCGCAGTTCTTTAATTTCTCCCTGACCGCCGCAGGTTTGACAGGTAGCGACTCCTTCTTTTGAGAAATGCCCCAGCCCGCCGCAATTTTCACAAGCGGCGAATTTTTCAAAGTGCAAAGTTTTATTAGCGCCGCGAAATACTTCTTCCAAAGTGATTTCAATTCTAGCTTCAAGGTCATTGCCCCGCTCATAGGTTTTCCGTTTGCGGCGCAGGCCCATGCCTTCAAAGAAAGCGTCAAAGATCTCACCCATATCAGTCATATCTTCAAAAGCGCCGGGGTCGAAACCAAATTCAAAACCGAAACCCGGCCCGCCCTGAGCCGAGCCGAAGGGCCCGCCCTGAGCCGAGCCGAAGGGCCCGCCCTGAGCCGAGCCGAAGGGCCCGC
>CAYICS010000020.1:0-1636 GCA_964362125.1 uncultured Candidatus Saccharibacteria bacterium | reverse complement strand
CCTGACCGGAAAAACCGCCGCTGAACGGATCAACCCCCGACCATTGTTGGGGTCCGCCGCCGGCGGAAAATACCCGGCCGAATTGATCATACTGCGCCCGCTTCTCTTTGCTGGATAAAATCTGATAGGCCTCGTTGATCTCTTTGAATTTTTCTGTGTCCCCGCCGCCTTTGTCTGGATGAAATTTATGGGCCAAGCGGTGAAAGGCCTTTTTGATTTCTTCAGCCGAGGCGTTACGATTGATGCCGAGAATTTTGTAATAATCTTTGAAAGGCATAAGCGATAAGGTTTAAGTTATAAGTTCTTTCTCAACTTTTTGTGTCTTGATGGTAACAAATTTTATTGCCAGAAGCAAGCGGAAAATCAGCCAACTGATAACAAAGCCGACCCAAGATACGATAAAACTGAAGCTGTTGATAACAGAGAGGACAATTAAGCCAGCCAAGACCAGAAAGGAAACTTTAGCTTGAAAAGGCAGGTTAGCCAAAGTTTGGTTGAGCCGGCGGTAGATAAAATCCGCCAAATCCTCAGGCGGCATCGGCAGTTTTACCGGCGTCGTCTGAGCAGTTAAATCAACTAAGTAGCGGATCGGCTCAATGGGAATAACCAGCAGTTCCGGGTTAATAAAGGAAAGATAAACAGCCACCACAAAAAATGACAGGGCCAGAAAGGCCGGCCGGAAGAAATGGCGGCTTAATTCAAACAAACGAATTTTTACCACATTATTAACAATACTTTGGACAAAACTGGTGGCGCTCCAGAGGCCGATGATGGTAATTAGGGCAGCCAGCCAAAGCCAAATGTTATAGTTACCCCAGAAGAAGGCGGAGATGACGATGACATCAATGGTGATAGAGAGCAGATCGTCCCAAGCTGGCTTGATGATGGTGGTTTTGATAAAAAGCAAAGAGAGATAGATAATGCCGATGATTAACGCCCAAAGCAGAGACCAGAGATTACCTTTTAAAACAAAGTCCACAAAAAAGAACCCAAGGGCCGCGGCAATAATCAGACTGACCGCGGACAAAATAACAATTTTGTGATTCACAAAGGAATTATAACATAACAGAGGTATTGCTTTCAGTACCCCGCCTTCGTCCAGTCTTCGTCAAGATTACGGCCGGCAAGCAAGGCTTCGGCGGGCAGGCCGCTGCCATCAGCCACCCCCCTCCTCTTCTCGCAACCATTCCGTTACAGATAAATTCTTCCTCACCCTAAGTCAGAAATTATCAGAAAAACAGAACTCGCCGCTTACATTAAGGAATAACTAATGATTAACCCAGCAGAGCTGGGGCTCAAACAACTGTTTTTCTTAGATTTCTTTGACTTAGGGTTCGGGAATTTACCCCCACACCTATGCATAGGTGTGGGGGTTTATCTACTTCCACTACACAGGTTGCTGTGAAGAGGAGGGGGTGGCTAGGCAGTGACCGAAGAGGTAGAAGAAGCCCCGCCCTCTATACCAATAAAATTATAGTGCTTAGAGGGCGGGGTATTCTGTTTCCGCTTATTTTATTTTTGATATAACTTGGCCAACTCGGTTGAAAGTTCAGTAAAAAAATCCGGCAGCGAGAGAAAGCCCTCGCTGCCGGTGTCGTGAGAGAGATGCTGTCAATCCTCTACCACAACCAGAGGG
>CAYICS010000019.1:0-7789 GCA_964362125.1 uncultured Candidatus Saccharibacteria bacterium | reverse complement strand
AGTTGGGCGATTTCCAGTTCCAGTTTTTCAATAGTGGTTTGACTGGATTTAATACCTAAATCCAGTTGTTTAATATTGGAGTTAATTCGTTTGACTTCTTGATTAAGGGAGCGCCCCTTCTCTTCGTTTTCCGCCAGATTTTTTTGAGTTTCCTGAAGCTGCTGATTGATCTCGCGCAGTTTAGTGGATTTTTCTTCAATCTGCCGCTGTAATTCTGCGGCTGGAGGCGTAACAGCTAAAGCCGCAGGTATCGATGCTAATATACTAATTGATACTAATAATGCGAATAGTATCTTAATCATTGGAAATTACAACCCCAGTCCCCCATCCCTCAATTTCTCTATGGCTATTTTGATTCTGGACAGAGCTTCTTTCTTGCCCAGAACATCTAAAAGCTCCATTGGCCCGGGCGATTCTTTGAGGCCGGATAAGGCCGCCCGCAGAGGCCAATAAATCTCGCCTCGGCCGTATTTTTCGGCAATAATGGGAATCTCTCCGGGTTTATCGGCTTTAATTAACTCCACCACCATCTCTAATGATTTAACGGTTTCTCCCCGGCTGGTGTTTTTCCAGCAGAGCAAGTCAACCTCATAGGCCGGCAGTTTAAAGACAAAACCAGCCAGTTCTTTAAAATCATTGAGAGTTTTGGCGCGCTCTTTAAAAAGAGCGATGATTTTTTTATTTTGCTCGGTATTTTTCCAATCAAGCCGTTTTAATATGTCGCCCGCAGAAATTTTTTTCAAGTACTGCCCATTCAGCCAGTTAAGTTTTTCAACATTAAAGACAGCGCCGGCTTTTTGAACGCGGCTTAAATCAAATTTTTCAATAAGTTCTTCCCGGGTGAGAATTTCATGGTCATCAGCCGGATGCCAGCCGAGCAGGGCCATAAAATTTATTAACGCCTCGGGTAAATATCCTTGTTTTTGATATTCAGCCACGGCGGTGGCGGTAAATCTTTTTGACATTTTGCTGCGATCCGGATCAAGAATCAGCGGCAGGTGGGCGTAGTGGGGATGTTTGAAGTCCAGAGTGGTTTGGAGAAGCAGTTGACGGGGAGTGTTGGGGATATGGTCTTCTCCCCTGATGACATGGCTGATATTCATTTCTTCGTCATCAATGACCACGGCCAGATTATAAAGAGGCGTTCGGGTGTTTTTAGCGATAGAAAAGTCACCGATTAAATTAGTGTCAAATTCGATTTTGCCTCTGATGAGGTCAGTGAAGTGAATTTTTTGGGAGGGGGTGCGGAAACGAATCACTTCTCCCTTAGTTAAATTTTTGTCGCGGCACTGACCGTTATAAACCGGCGCCAGCCCTTGGGCCAGCATTGATTGCCGTTTTTCTTCTAACTCTGCTTTAGTACAGGCGCACCAGTAGGCCAGCTTCTGATTGAGGAGCTGGTTGATGTATTTTTCGTAAATTTGAGCGCGTTCTGATTGCCGGTATGGTCCTTCCTCCCAATCCAGTCCCAGCCACTTCAGAGACTCAAGAATATCTTTTTCAAATTCTGGAGAAGAGCGTTCTAAATCCGTATCTTCAATCCGCAAAATAAATTTCCCCTTATTTTTCCGCGCAAAAAGCCAATTAAAAAGCGCGGTGCGGGCCGTGCCGATGTGTAAATAGCCGGTGGGAGAAGGGGCAATGCGGACCCGGATGGTCATAATGAAAATATAGCGGATATTTATCAATAAAAAAAGCCGCGCCTTGCTTGGAGCTAACAGAGAACCCGCACAGCACTAAGGGGGAGGGTACCCTGCGCCAGCAGCAAGGACGCGGTGTATTGGAGCCGCCTGAAGATGATTTGTAGCCTTCCTTGCCTATAGGCAATTGGGGGGGCCGAAGCCACCCTTATTGTACTAGTTGAGTCAGGCTACATTGTATCAAGTCCAGGCGGCATTGATATTGATTCTGTATCAATACCGATCTTATCTTGAACTATTTAAAGCTTAGCATTTCCCTCTAGCTAAAGTCAAGAGGCTGTTGGCAATAGTTTCAGCTGTAGTCAATTTAGCAAACGTCCGAGCGGCGCTGGCCATCTTTTGATAGCGTTCCCGATCATCCAAAACCCCCTCAATCAATCTATTGAAGGTTACCTTCAATAGATTGGGTTCTTCGATAATAATAGCCGCTCCGGTGGCGGCGTAGGTTTGGGCATTGATTAGTTGGTGGTTGTTGGCGGCCTCGGGCAGAGGGATCAAAATACTGGGTTTGCCAAAAGCGGCGATTTCAAAAATTACCGACCCCGCCCGCGAGATTATCAGGTCGGCCGCGGCGTAAGCCGCGGCCATTTCTTTAACGTTGAAGGAAGAAACGAGGTGGTAGGTTGTAGGTGGTAGGTTATAGAGAGCAATCTTATTTTTATATTCGGTAAAATTAGTCTTCCCCACTTGATGTAGGACATGGCATTTTTCCAAAAGCCCCGGCAGGTTCTGAAAAATAAAATCATTGATCCGCTGCGAGCCCTGGGAGCCGCCCAGAACCAAAATCAGCGGTTTAGCCGAGTCAAAGCCAAATTCGCTTCTTGCGAAGAAGCGAATTTGGCGCTCGGCGGCATTTTTTTTTGCCAACTCAAGCAATTCTTCACGAAGGGGAATCCCTACTCCTTCTGGTCCCCAAGCTTGAAAAACTTTAGCCGCCCAGCGGCTGGAAATTTTATTGGTCAGGCCCATTACCGCGTCAGATTCGTGAATGATAATCGGGACGCCATAGAGCCGGCAGGCCAAAAGCACCGGCAGAGCGCCCGGGCCGCCCTTGGAAAAAGCCGCGTCCGGCCGCCACCCAGTCAGATACCAGAGTGATTGCAAGACCGCCAATCCCAATTTAAAAATATCCACCAGATTGAGCCAAGAAAAATAACGCCGCAGTTTGGCGCCCATTACCCAATAAACTTCTATCCCCTCTTGACGCAACAGGTCGTTGTAAGGGCTTTGCGGGCCGTAGTATCGCAATTCATAATTCTTAAATCCCATGCCTACCGGCAGGCAGGCTAAATCATAAATCTTCTTAGTAATCGCCAAAAGCGGATAAATATGGCCTCCGGTGCCCCCGCCGGTTAACAGGATCCGTTGCATCCCGCAATTTTACAATATCAATGATCAATGATCAATTTTCATTTAATTTTCAATGAATCAATGAATCAAACAAACGGGTTTGAAAATTGAAAATTGGTAATTGAAAATTTTTAAGAGTATTTTGCCACATTATTAGCAATCCCGGCAATGGTCATAAAAACGGCTAAAGCAGTGCCGCCGTAGCTGATAAATGGCAAGGGAGTGCCGGTGAGGGGTAGGAGGCCGGAGATGGCGCCGATGTTGACAAAGGATTGTAAGGCGATCAGCGAAGCAAAGCCCACCAATAGCAATTGACCAAATTGGTCGTGACTGCGATTGGCCAATACCAACATCCTCAGCACTAAAATTAAAATTAGTAAGATTAAAGTAGCGGCGCCGACAAAACCGGTCTCTTCGGCAATCACCGCAAAAATTGAGTCATGCAATGGTTCGGGCAGAATACTGATTTTACTGGTTGACTGTCCATAGCCCACCCCCAGCAGTTTCCCTGAGCCAATGGCAATTTTCGCTTGAGTAATTTGGTAGCCGCTTTTTTGAGGATCTTGTTCAGGATTTAAAAAGGTTTTAATCCGTTCTAGGCGATAGGGGGTGTAATAAATGACGATACTGATGGTAATTAATGCCAGCAGAATCACCGCCAAGATATAAGTGAAGCGGGCGCCGCTGATAAAGTACATAATCAAGGCGATCATGGCTAAAATAGCGGCAGTGCTGGTGGCTGGTTGTTTTAATAACATAAACATCGTAATGCCCAGAACAATAATAAAAGGAGCAAAGCCCTTAGCCAGATCGCGGCGCCGATCCTCACTTTTCCCCAACCAGGCCGCCAGATAAATAATCAAAGCTGGTTTAAGCAGTTCAGAGGGCTGGAAAGTAACCGGGCCGAGTTTCAGCCAGCGGGCGGCGCCGCCGGCGGCGACACCATAGCGGGTAAAAGTTAGCAGGAGCAGCAGCAGCGCCAGCAACAAGATAATGGCGGCAATTTTTTCAAAAGCGCGGTAGTGAATATTAGAGGCGATGACTAATCCCGCCAGACCTACCAGAAAACCATAAAGCAATTGGTGTTTTAGATAATAGTAGCTGTCGTGAAAAAGTTTCTGGCCCAGATGCGACGAAGCGCTGGCAATCATTACCAAACCAAAAATCACCAACAGCAAGGCGGCAGAAATAATTATATAGTCGCTTCCCCCGCCTCTTATTCTCAGTCGGCCTCCTTTCATTTTATAAAGTGATTACTTTTCCTCCAGCACTGCCGTTCACCAGCACTTGCTGGATTTTTTTGTCTTTAATCAAAACCAGATCAGCGGCGTAGTTTTCTTTAATCAGTCCCCGGTTTTTCAAACCTAAAACTTTGGCGGGCAAGGCCGTTAATTTGGCGACAGCTTTTTCCAAAGGCCAGCGCCGGGCCTCAGCCAATTCCAGAAATTTTTGGCTGGGAGCGGTGATGAGAGCCCGGTCATGGAACAGCCACGGCGCGAGCAGTTCTTCATCAATCTCCGGCAAGGCCACCACCAATTTCATCTTGGTTAGATTCAGTAATTCCAAGAAGGCCCTGGCTAGAGGCAGTTTGCGGTTATCAGCAAATTCTTTGAGAGTTTTGCCGCTGAGATAATGATAGCTGGCGGGAATTTCTTTGATTACCAACTCCCCATTGACTTTTAATTTTTCGATAAGCCTTTTTTGCTGATGAACATCGTTAATTAATTGCAGCATTTCTTCTAAGCCGCCGACTTGGCACCACTCGGGCAGGAGTTGGTAAGCGGGCAGGATTTTAATTGGTTCAGGAGAGATGGTGAAGAAGAGGCCATCACCGCTTTTCTCAATCAGGGTCAGCGCCAGTTGATATTGTTTCTTAAAACCAAGCAGGGGCTGAAACTGATTGATGATGGTTTTAACACCACTCTGTTTGTAGAGAAAAATTGTTTCATTAACAGCGCCCACTAAATCTTCTTGGTTATTGCGAAGCCCGACCGAATAGAGGCCATTGTCTGTCCTGACCTCATTTAAAAGTTCCCGGATTTCCTGCTGGGGAACCCGCCGGGCATGAACTGTATCTAAACCCACTGACAGCCCAAAGGCCCCCTGATCCATAGCATCTCTGATAATTTTTTTGAAGACCTTGATCTCGGCATCAGTGAGATCGCGGGCGGCGTCATTGGTAATTTCTCGTCTGACTGTTGAGTGACCGATAAAACTGCCAAAGTTCACCCCTAAAGGCAGTTTCCCAAGCTCCTTAATTAATTCTTCCAGGCTGTGCCAGTTAACATTGGTTCGGTTGGGGTTAATATATTTGCGGAGAGCCCGGAGAGAGCCGTAGAGCAGGGGGGCCAGCGAGACGCCGCCGTGGCCGCCAATGATCGTAGTCACTCCCTGCCCGAGGTAGTCTTTCTGATTGGGGTTAGTGAAGATTTTTAGATAATGATCAGCTTCTGTCTGACTTTCAATAAATCCGGGAGTGAGATAGGCGCCCAGGCCGTCGATGACCATTTCTGTTTTTTTGTTGGGGAAGTGGCCAATAGCTGAGATTTTGCCGCCGGAGATGAGGACATCTCCGGGGTAGGCCGGGGAGCCGCTGCCGTCAATAATTTTGACGTTGCGAATAAGAATCACTTGTGAATTATAGCACGCTTGACAACATTTTAGGGTATTTGGATCATAAAAATCTATTCAAAAAGAAAAATACTAAACCAATAGTGGTGAAAACAACAGAGACAATCCAGAAGCGCATGGTGATCTGCGATTCGGGCCAACCAATGGCCTCGAAGTGATGATGGATGGGAGTGGAGATAAAAATTTTCCGACCCCAAGTTTTTTTACTGATAGTCTGGGCAATCACCGACAGCGCCTCCACCACCGGAATAAAAAAGAAGAAAGGCAGAAAGAGAGCGGTGTTGGTGAGCATGGCAGTGACGCCCAGGGTAATTCCCAGCGCCATCGAGCCGGTGTCGCCCATAAAAAATCGGGCGGGATAGATATTAAACCATAAGAAAGCCAAGAGCGCTCCGACAATGATGACGTTGAAAACTGCTAAATGATAGCGACCGAGAGTAAAAGCCACCACTGTTAAAGCGGAAAAAGCAAAAAGAGAAACGCCGCCCGCCAAACCGTCGAGTCCATCTGTTTCATTCAGCGAAAAAGCGCTGGCGACAATAATGAAAATAAAAAAAGGAATATACCACCAGCTCATAGCAATGTTGCCGTAAAAAGGAATGTTCAGTACATCCCAATCGAGTTTGTAATAAAACCAAAGAGCCCCAAGCAGTGCCATCAATAAATAAATGAGCAATTTGTGGCGGATCAGCAATCCTCCGCCTTTAGGCCCAATCCGCAAGATGCCGGAAATGTCATCGATTAAACCCACTCCAGCAGCAAAAATCAAAGCGGCCAAGGGCAGATAAGTTTGGGCCCGGTCAACGAAATTAAGTAAGGGATGAATCCAAAAGATGACAGCTAATAGCAAGACCGTCCCCCAAATGATGATGCCGCCAGCCGTTGGCGTCCCTTCTTTCTTTTTGTGAAGAGTGGCAAAGATCGGCGCCCTTTCATCCTGACGGATCTGTTTGCCGAACTGATGTTTTTTAAGAAGGTTGATCGCCCAAGGGGTGGCGGCCAAGGCGATAATAAAAGAGATAATAGCTGCTCCCAAAACCCTTATCGCTTGAAATATTGGGAAATCCATTGTTTTAGATATAGAGTTTGCGCAAAACGTTCATTTTTAGTGGGAGTACCCAGAACAATGATGACCAAGGGGTGACTGCTGCCGGAAAAAAGCGAAACCAGGTTGCCGCTGGCATCTTCGGTCCAGCCGGTCTTGCCGCCCAAGAAATCACTTTGGCCGGCAAAGTGATTGATGCTGAAATAAGTTTGGCCGTCAATAACTGCTGATGGTTCCCGGCTCCATTGAAAAATTTGCGGCTGATTTTCAGTGATGCTGATTATCAAACGATCGAGATCCCGGACGGTAGATTGATTGAGAAAGGATAAGCCACTGCTGTCAAAAAAGCTAGTTTGTTCCATTTTTAAATCTTGGGCCTTGTCGTTCATAGCGGCGATAAATTTTTCCTGTCCCAACTTCCGGGCCAACTCATCAGCCGCTTCGTTATCCGAGGCAATCATCATTCTTTTGATTAAGTTATTGCGCTCGGCGCTTAGGGGGATATTTTCCATCGCCACCACCGCTGTCATTAGTTTGGTGAGAGAAGCCAGCGGCCAGCGCTGTTCCGGGTTGAATTCATAGAAAATTTTGCCGTTGCCAATTTCTTTAGCCAAGGCCGAGTGGGTTTTGATATCTAAATTGTTTGTTTCTTGAGGGACATTGATTTCCGGGCTAACAGCCACACTGCTTTGATGAATGGTTTTGTTGATAATGGCGCCGGGCGACTGGGTTTCCGGGGCTAAAATTAAAAATATAGCTAAGACAATAACAACAAAAATTGCTCCTTGCCACTGCTTTGGCATATGATATTTTTATACCATGACTTTGGCTATCTACCGCAAGTATCGGCCCAAAAGCTTTGCTGATTTGATTGGCCAGGACTATTTGGTGGAGATTTTTCGCAATGCCGCCCGACAGGGCAAGATCGCCCACGCCTATATTTTTTATGGCCCCCGCGGCACTGGCAAAACCACTACCGCCCGATTGGTGGCCAAGATCGCTAATTGCGAAGCTGGAACTCTGGAAGCTGGAACTCTGGAAGCTGGAACTCTGGAAGCTGGAA
>CAYICS010000018.1:980-9001 GCA_964362125.1 uncultured Candidatus Saccharibacteria bacterium | reverse complement strand
CAAGGAGTGTTTTTTCTTTCGGGGTTGCTGGCGTACTCGCCAGTGCGTGGGGCTCTCTCCGAGTCATTTGTTTTGAAAGTAGGTTCGAGCTTGGTACAATAAACACACATCCTAGATTTAAGATTAGTTTTTTGTTATAATCTTGCCACATGCTGAAATTAGACACTGAACTGGCGCAGATTAAAGGCATCAACCGGCGCCTGCTTAACGCGCTGGATAAATTAAAAATAAAAACAGCCAAAGATCTCCTCTGGCACTTCCCTTTTCGCTACGATGACTTTTCGCAGGTGATGAAGATTGCCGAAGTTCTGCCGGAACAAACCGTCACTATCTGCGGCCAGATCAAAAAAGTTGATGCCCGCCGCACCTGGAAAAAAAGAATGATTCTGGTGGAGGCGATCATCGCCGATGACAGCGGCGGCATCAAAGCCGTCTGGTTCAATCAACCCTATTTAATAAGAAATCTGCCGGTAGGAAAAGTGGGCAACTTCGCCGGCAAAATCGTCACCGCCAAAAATGATATTTATCTCTCCAACCCGGTCTTTGAGCCATTGGGCTACGAAGCCAAACACACCGCCGGCCTCATTCCCATCTACCCTGAAACCAAAGGCATTACTTCCAAAGGCCTCCGTTATCTGATTAGACCAATTTTGAAAAACCTCGAGCGTCTGCCGGAATTTATTCCCGCTGCCATTCTTAACCAAACTCGTCTGCCGGAAATCAACATTGCCTTGCAATACATCCACTCCCCCGCCAAGCTGGAGCAGGCGGAGTTAGCCAAGGGGCGTTTTGCTTTTGAAGACCTCTTTCTCCTGCAACTGAATAACCTCAAGCTGAAACTACAATTGGCTCAAAGCGCGGCCATACCGATTAAAATTGCCGAGGAAGATGTGCGTCAGCTTAAAGAAACCTTGCCTTTTACCTTGACCACTTCTCAAGAACAAGCCCTTAAAGAGATCCTCGATGATCTGCAAAAGCCCCAGCCGATGAACCGGCTGCTCCAAGGCGATGTTGGTTCGGGCAAAACCGTGGTGGTGGCCATGGCCGCTCTACTGACTGCTAAAAGCGGCTTTCAGGGGACCTTTATGGCGCCCACTGAAGTCTTAGCCAATCAGCATTACAAAACTCTGACAAAAATTTTTGGGCCGCTTCTAAAAAAATGGCGGCTCTGCCTAACTCTTTTAACCGGCTCTCATAAAGAAACAGTTGGCGATATTGTTGTTGGCACACACGCTTTGATTCAAAAAACCGTCAAATTCGAAAAGCTGGCTTTAGTTGTAGTGGATGAACAACACCGCTTTGGAGTAGAACAGCGTGCAACTCTTGTAAAATCCACTAGTGACAACCTAATCCCTCATTTTCTTAGTATGAGCGCCACCCCCATCCCCCGCACTCTGACTCTCACTATCTTCGGCGACCTTGATTTATCAATTATTAACGAACTGCCGGCTGGTCGCCGACCGATCATCACTAAAATCGTCGCCCCAGCCAACCGAATCAAGGCCTATAAATTTATCCGGGAAAGAATTAAAGAAGGCCGGCAATGCTTCGTGATTTGCCCAAGGATTGAAGCCACAGAAAATCACACCGGCACTTTGTGGGATGATGTAAAGGCAGTGGAAGTTGAATACGAAAAGTTATCAAAACAAATTTTCCCTGATCTGAAAGTAGCCATGCTCCACGGCCGACTGAAAGCCGATGAAAAAAATCGGCTGATGACTGACTTTTCTCAAAATAAAACCGACATCTTGGTGGCCACTTCGGTAATTGAAGTGGGGGTGGATGTGCCTAATGCCACCATTATGATGATTGAGGGCAGCGATCGTTTCGGTCTAGCCCAGCTTTATCAACTGCGTGGCCGAGTAGGTCGGGCTGAACATCAATCTTTTTGTTTTCTTTTTACCGACTCCACCTCGGCCACGACCCATCGCCGATTGAAATCGCTCTTGGAAGCCAAAAACGGCTTTGAACTGGCGGAGATGGACTTAGCCATCCGCGGCCCCGGAGAATTTTTAGGACAAAGCCAAACCGGGATGCCGGATTTAGCCATGAAGGCGCTTAATAATATGGAGTTGGTGAAAACCGCACGCCTCTCTGCCGCAGGCATCTTAAAAGAAGATTCGGAGTTGAAAAAATATCCCCTGCTAGAGACAAGATTGGAGCAGTTTAGGAAGCAAGTGCATCTGGAGTAAATCTCTACGAATTACGAAAAGATACGAATATACGAATGTACAAAAGTTTTAGTATTTTCGTATATTCGTACCGCGAAGCGGATTTCGTAATTGGTAGATTTACTATAATAACCTGTACTCTACCGCATAAACTCCCGGACCCAACGCCAGCAAAACAATACACCCAGCTAAGAGAATTAAATCCAATTCATAGCCGCCGGCCAAGCCCTGACCGCGGCTCATTTTCCAGAAGGTGCCAACCAGCATTTCAACGCCGAGCAAAAGAGCTGCCAAGCCAGTATAGAGACCAAAGAAAATCGCCAGGCCGCCGACAAACTCAACAATCGCCACCAGCGGCCCCCAAAATGCGCCCGGCTTAAAACCCATACCTTCAAAATTTTGAGCTGTTTCGCGAAGATTACGAATCTTTGGCCAGCCGTGAACCACAAAGATTATCCCGACTGCCAACCGCAGAAGTAATAACGCGACATCGCCTGTGAGAAAATTCATATTCGTAAATTTATTGATTTATCGACCCCTGTAGTAGAAGCTGCGCTTCACTACAGGGCTTCGCCCTTTATTTTAGAACACTAATGTGCTCGCTTTTTATTATAACATATGCTAAAATAATCCTCATTAAGCTCCCATCGTCTAATGGCTCAGGACATCAGGTTTTCAGCCTGAGAATCGGGGTTCGATTCCCCGTGGGAGCGCCAATAAAAATATGGTCATCGCAAGACCATATTTTTATTGGTCTGGGAATCGAACGGGGAAGGGGTCGGGAAACGGGAGTTTCCCGTGTCGGAAGGCAGCCCCGAGCTTGTCGAGGGGCGCTGGAAAACCGAGGGTTTCCAGATAGTGAGATAGCGAAGCCCCGCAAGGCGGGGCGAGCGTCCCCGTGGGAGCGCATAAAGACATAACTTGACTTTTTTTGTCAAGGCGGCTATACTAGATTAAGCCTGTAAAAACGGGCGTTTTTTATTGAATTTCCTATGACTATTGTCCAAAACTTAATTGTACTGGGCCTTATTCTGAATATCGCCGGTGTGCCGCTGGCCATTGCCGAACCCAGCCCCTATGAGACCATCACTCTTTCTTATGTGACGGCCTACTCTTCTCATCCCAGCTTAACTGACAATGACCCGTTCATTGCGGCCTCTGGAAAAAAAGTTTACGACGGAATGATCGCCGCTAACTTCCTGCCTTTTGGCACAGTGGTGATGCTGCCGGAACTTTTTCCTGAAAAAAAATTTATTGTTGAAGACAGAATGAACCGACGCTATAACAATGTCCTGATAGCTGACATCTGGATGGAGACCTATGAACTGGCAAAAAAATTCGGGGTTAAACGGAATGTAAAGATGGTGATCTTAAACCCACTGCAAAAGGTTTCTTTAACTTCTCAAAATCAGCCAGCACAAAAAACGCCAGAAATATCAGAAAGCTAGTAACTTTAATCCCCGGCCCGAAATTAAGCATCAGATAGTTGAAGATGGAGTGAAGAATAGTGGCTATCAGCAAACCGATTAAGATCATCTGCCAGACTCTATTTTTAATAATACCTTTAGCCCAGTAATAACCGATCAGCCCTGAAGCCAGACCATGAAGTAAAGTGGCGCCAATAAACCTCATGGTTAAAAGCTCAAAGCTATTGGGCGCCCGCAGAGCCGTGGCCACGTTTTCTACAGCGGCAAAACCCAAAGCCGCCACAATCATATAAATCATGGCATCAATCGGCTCGTCAAAATCCTTGCGCCGATTAACCCAGAGAAAAACAATGGCGAATTTTAAAACTTCTTCAACACCCGCCAGCCAAAAAAGAAAAATTGGATGGAGCTCGCCCAGTCCGGCTGCCACCAGCAAATTCCTCAAAATAATCTGAATGGGCAGGACATAGAAAGTAACCACTGCCCCCCAAAAAAAAGTAGAGAGAAGCAAACCCTTGGGTTCAGGCCGACGCCGGTCTTCTTGTAAAAAGAAAAGCAGCCAGACAACGCTGGGGGCTAAACCAAAGATGGTTAAAAAAATATAGTTAGTAATCACTAATCTTCATTATACTCCTGACCTCTTCAGTGATAAAAGGCATAAAAGGGTGGATAAGTTTTAGGGATCCGCCCAAAACATAAATTAAAACCCGGTTGGTTTCTGGCCCGGGACTATTTTTTGCTTCTTCCAGATACTTGTCGCAAAAATCATGCCAGAAGAAATCGTAGATTTCGTGTAACGCTTGGCCGAACTCGTATTTGGCTAAATGTTTTTCAGCGGAGGTTTTGGTTTGTTCAAATTGAGTAACAATTCCGGCCTTCGGCTTGGAGCCCCGCCTCGCTCCGGCGCGGCGGGACTCGCCGATTTGCTGCAAAACAAATCGGCTCGCATTCCAAATCTTATTAGCAAACTTTCTTCCGGCCACCACGTGTTCCTCGGCCCAGTGAATATCCTGATTGCCCATTGATTGCCAAATCAAACCAAAACGAGTGGCGTCAGCGCCGTATTTTTCAATCAAGTCCAAGGGATCAACGCCTGTGCCCAAAGACTTGGACATCCGGCCGCCTTCTTTGGCTAAAACTGTGGCATGAATAAAAACTTCAGGAAACGGCGCTTTGCCCATAAATTCCCAGCCGGAAAAAATCATCCGACCCACCCAAAGATTGATAATGTCGCGGGCAGTCACCAAAACTGATGAGGGGTAAAATTTTTTAACATCGCTTTTATTCAAACCGGCAAACGGCCAAAGGGCCGAAGAAAACCAAGTGTCCAAAACATCTTCTGATTGGATAAACTTGGCGGCGCAATGTTCACATTTAGGCTCGGTCAAAGAAACTTTTATATGTTCACATTTTTCTATTTCTTTTTCTCTACCGAGGATCGGCACGCACTTGGATTCATGAAACCACACTGGCAAGCGATGCCCCCACCAAAGCTGGCGGGAGATGCACCAGTCACGGATGTTATTAAGCCCCTCGACCCGGCTCGGGGTAAACCAATCAAAGAAAATTTTCTCAAAATTTTTGGGGATTATTTTCACCTTCCCGGACTTGACGGCCTTTCTAGCCATCATGGCTAGCCCTGAGCCTGTCGAAGGGTCCATCTTCAAAAACCACTGCTCTGAAGGCAAGGGCTCAACCGTTGAATCACAGCGCGAACAAACAGCTACCCGGTGGCTATAGGGCTCTTCTTTAAGTAGAAGACCAACGGCTTTTAGGTCAGCCGCCACTTTTTGGCGCGCTTCTTTCACCTTCAGGCCGCTGTACTTGCCGGCGTTTTTATTCATCCGGCCGTTTTCATCTATCACCTGCCGCAGGGGCAGTTTATGCCGCAGAGAAATTTCATAGTCAGTGATGTCATGAGCTGGCGTCACCTTAATCACTCCAGTGCCGAACTCCGGATCCACTGCCTTATCCCCTACTACTTTTACCAACACTTTTGTTTTAGCTGGCTTGTCTAACGATCCAGACACATCCAGCGACTCAATCTCAATTTCTTTGCCGATGTATTTTTTGTAACGCTTGTCAGTGAGATTAACTGCCAAGGCCGTATCGCCAAATTTTGTCTCTGGCCGGACTGTGGCTAAAGTAAAGGGGCCGTACTTAATATAGTAGAACTTGGCTTTTTCTTCTTTGTAGGCAACTTCCAGATCAGAAATGCTGGTCTGGCATCTTGTGCACCAGTTAATTGTCCGCTCTGCCTGATAAATCCAGCCCTTGTTGTAATAATGGATAAAGGCCTCGCTGACAGCCCGGCTGTATTCTGGATCCATGGTAAATCTTGTCCGCGACCAGTCACAGGAAGCGCCCAGTTTTTTCAACTGTTCCAAAATAATCTCGCCGTATTTTTCTTTCCACTGCCAAACGCGCTCAATAAATTTTTCCCGGCCCAGATCAAAACGCGTCTGGCCTTGTTTGCGCAGTTCTTTTTCCACCACATTTTGAGTGGCAATGCCGGCATGATCCAGCCCCGGCAGCCAGACGGCGTTGTATCCCTGCTGGCGATGCCAGCGAATTAAGATGTCACTGATAGTGGCATTGAGGGCGTGACCCATATGGAGAGAACCGGTGATGTTGGGAAGAGGCAGTAAGATAGTATAGCTTTTAGGTTTTAGGTTGTAGGTTTTTGGCTTTTTAAGATTTCGCTCCCGGAGTTTGAGGATCTTTTCCTCGGTGGCTTTGGGATTGTAGGTTTTGGAAAACATATTAGGATTATCTATAAATTCCATGAGTGCCTATATTAATAAAGTTAGCTTCATTAGAACCACTAAAGAAGAACATTATCCGATACTGACCGATCACCGTAAATGACCAGAATCCTTTGTATTTACCGTGAAGTGGATGGGTGTCAAGTAAAGGATGGTAAGCATTGCTCAAAAAGAATCTTTCTCTCTCAAGAAAGGCCTCTTTGACGAAACGCGGCATTTTTAACAAGGCCTTCTCAAATTTTGAGGAGTAATAAATCCTTTTAATTGGCCTCTCATGCATGCCTCTCGGCTGACTTTAAAATAGCCCCGAAACTAGCAGCTGATTTTAATTTACCACTTCTTTTCTCTTTTTTGAAAACAGCAACAGCGTCGTCAGTGTCAACAACCTCCCAAAACATCCTTTTTAATTTTTCATAATCCGCCTTGGGAATCGCCACCAATTTCTCGGATTTCTTAGTTTCTTTAGGAATAGTAATAGTAGCCATGTTGTAATTATAAACAAAAACCCGCTCCGAGGCAAATTGAGCTCGATTTCACAGCCGAGATTATTATAAAAATTGTTATTTGTAAACACCGCCGCGCCAATCAATAACTTCAATATAAACAAAAAATTCGTCAAAGTTAAACTCAACGATAACTCTTAAATCACCCTTACTAATTCGATAAAAGCCGGCCCACGGCCCTTTAAGTTTTTTGATGTTGATATTAATCGCCTCGCCGCGAAACTTAAGAATCGCTTTTTTCACTAAATCCAGAACTTGATCTTTGAAAAGATGATTGGCAGCTAGAAACTTTAGAGAGTCTTTCGAGAAATCAACGCGCCAAGTCATAATTACAGATATTCACTCTGGGAGGCGCGGCGCTTTGGTTTTCCATACCGCGTTTCAATGTCTTTTTGTTCTTTTTTAGAAACCTCGGGCACCAATAAAGACCGCAGTTTCATAAACTCGGTATTGATGGCTTCCCGGACACTTTCTTTGATCAAGCTCTTGATTTGCCTTTCAGCCAATTTGGTGGTCATAAAGTAATTATAGCCGAAAATCTTTATAAATTCAAATTCGGCAAAGCTTTAGTAACCGGATAATGCTTCCCCAAATAAGCCGCCGCGGCAATCATTACCGCATTATCAGTGTTAAATTTTTTGTCAGGGACAAAAAGTTGAGGGTTTAGGGTATAGGGTTTAGGGTTTAGGGATTTTATTTTTGACTTAAATTCTTGTTGAAGCGCCCGATTTGCCGCCACGCCGCCGCAGAGCAAAGTGGACTCGGCTTTAAATTCTTTAGCAGCGCGCAGGGTTTTTGTTACTAAAACATCAATAGCCGCATTTTGAAATTCTTTACAGACCATCGCTTTTTGTTTTTCGGATAATTCGGGTGTATTCGCCCGCCTGCCAGTGCCTGCGGCCCAAGCCGCTGGCGGGCAGGGATCTTTCGGGTCGCGTATATAATAAAGCACTGCGGTTTTTAATCCGGAGAAGCTAAAATCGTAACTTTTATCGTGAATCATCGGCCGGGGGAAATTGAGCTCGTCTTCAGACGAGCGAAACCCCGCCCTCTGCGGCTTGCCAGCCAAGCTTAGAGGGCGGGGTCTCGGGGGGGGCCGCCCCCCCGCCTACCCCAACCCCCCCCCCGCGTAAGTAAAAACCCACCAAAAAAAAA
>CAYICS010000018.1:0-970 GCA_964362125.1 uncultured Candidatus Saccharibacteria bacterium | reverse complement strand
GCGTAAACCCGGGGCGGGGTCAATTGGCGCGCGTCTCCGGCGCCGCTAACCCCCGCCCGCGCGGGGTGGCCCCCAAAGGTACGCGGGGGGGGTCTCGGCGCTCGCCGCGCGAGCGCCTCCACTTCCGGCCCGCCGGGATAAGGCAAACCCAACATCTTAGCCACTTTATCAAAGGCCTCCCCTACGGCATCGTCCCGGGTTTCGCCCAGCTTCTGCCATTGGCCGATGGACTTCATTAGAAGCAAAATTGTGTGGCCACCACTGACAATTAAAACGATGGCGGGAAACTTTGGAAATTCAATTGGGTCCTTAATTGAAAATTGAGCATTGAAAATTGAAAATTTACTGACTGGCCTCAGCCAGTTCGAGTAAATATGTCCTTCCAGATGATTGACACCCACAACCTTCACGCCCATTTCTTTGCCCAGCTCTTGGGCAAAATTTATTCCGGTCCAGAGAGCCGGTTCAAGACCGGGCCCGACGGTTACGGCTATTAAATCAGCTTTTAGCTTATAGCTTTTAGCTTTTAGAAGTTTATTCAAAACAATCGGTAAATTTCTCAAGTGCTCTCTTTTGGCCAGCGTCGGGACGACGCCGCCGAAAGGACGATGAATTGGAATTTGTGAAGAAACAACATCGGCTAAAATTTTAAACTGCGGCGCCTGCCGGCCGCCCCATGCCTCCACCACGGCCATAGCTGTCTCATCGCAACTTGTCTCAACAGCTAAAATTTTCATCGTCTGTCAATTGTCAAATGTTAAATGTTAATTGTCAAGAAAAAAACCCCCTTCACCCGCAGCTAGAGGCCTTAGGATCAGGGGGTGGGACCCGGGAGCAAAGGCACGATTGTCTCGCCCCTAGGGACTTGTGAGACAAACGGGTCTTACTTCCGCATCCACTTTTGTTCTCCTCTGCCAACTCCGAACTTCTTTATCACCCGCAGTCGTTTCGCAGGTCAAGCAACAAACTG
>CAYICS010000017.1:0-10658 GCA_964362125.1 uncultured Candidatus Saccharibacteria bacterium | reverse complement strand
CAGAAGACGGATTTGTGATCAACACTGGTGATCAGGATAAATTTTGTCGGCGCGGCGCTTATGGAAAATATTTGGTGGTGCGCCACCCCAATAACTTGGCAACGCTTTATGCCCACTTGTCGCAGATTACTGTCAGCGATGGTCAGAGCGTCAAAAGGGGACAGGTAGTAGGGTATTCAGGCAATACCGGATATTCGCGGGGCTCTCATCTGCACTTTACCGTCTGGAGCGGCAACACCTACCAGCTCCGCGGCAGTCGTACCTGCGGCCCCATGCCTTCTGGCGGTGACATTGACCCGAGGAAGTATTTATAGCGGATTTCCGCTGCGCCAAGTCTGACTTGGCTTCGCTCCAATCCGCGTACTTAGTAATTAGTAATTAGTACTTAGGGCAAGGATGTTGCTAGGTATGATAGACAGTCAACGCTATTGACAAATTGGGGAGGATTTTTTATAATGTAGATTAGCAACTTTCAACTCAATTCTGGTCTGTTTTTCCGCCTTAGCGGAAGGAGTGATCCAATGGATACCCGTGGCAAGATTGCCGTGGCCTGCGGTCTGGGCGGAGGAATCGGGGCGCTGGTGGCGCTCCAGATGAATCCTCTGTTCTGGTGGGTTGGTCTGCTGGTAGGTGGCCTTGTCGGCTACCTCTCCTATGAGTTCAAACAGGTACTGCAGGCAGTGCCAGTGGCTTGGAAAGCGACCAAGAAAGAAGTGATGGGATATGATTGGCGGCTTTGGTCAAAGGTTTGTCTTGAAACGTTTGGCCTCCAGTCTGCCTTCATACTCCCTCTGATCATCTTCTTTTGGCTACTCGCGCTACTAGTAAATGATCCTGAGGGATTCTTGATAAGTATAGTGACTTTTACTCTCCTAGCAACCACTGCTTGTTGTCTCGTTGCTGCATTAGCTGTTCATATCAAGAAGCAGGGCGGATCTATTGATCATGCAGAAAACTTAGGCAAATATAACCTGCTTTCTGTCTACTTCTACCATCTGCCCCGATTTACCTGGAAGTACGTCATCAAGAAGAGTCCAAAGGCCTTAGTTGCCCTTGTCCGAGTGGCGAAGATGACAGCCAGCTTTGTCAAGCATCTCTTCTTCTTGATCCACTCGCAGCTGCGCCTACTCTGTGCCGCTGATTCTGCTCTGGGCGCTGGCATCGGCTACTTCTATGGCAATGCGGTTGTGGGCGCCTTGGCTGGAGCTGTCATCGGGGTACTCAACTTTGAGGTCATTTCCAAACGACTGCTCAAGCTGGTGTCAATCAAGACAGAATAGCAGTAGGGGACAACCAATCCTGAATCACACCCCGCCCGGTCCTCGGTAGAATGGGTAGCTAGAAGGGGAGAGCTAACCCGAATCATCCTTATTCAAAGCTCCCTCTGACAACCCGCGTGGTTTAGGATGAACCCGCGGGGTTTTTTTGTAGGTCAATATGGCGGAAGGCAAGGCCGTTTTGCGACAGCGCAGCTGTTCGCAAAACGGCCGCAAGCTTTCACGACCATTTATTATAAATGTCGCAAAAGCTAGATTGGGCGACATTATATCCGGCCGCTTCTCCGTCTCCTAAACCCTATACCCTATACCCTAAACCCTAAACCCTTGTTACAATCCTATAGATGTATTTCAAAGACGAAAATCACTTCAAAGGCGTTTGCGGCTATGACATTGACGGCAGTTGGTATCCCCGCGTCACCAAGATCGTTGAAATTAAATCCAAGCCGGCCCTATATAAGTTCTATGCTGACTTGCCTAATTTTGAGGCAGGCGAGGCGATTAAGAATGAATCAGCCAAGGAGGGCACGCTCATCCATGAGACTTTTGAAAAAATTCTTGTGGGGGACTCCCCTGCCATCCCCAAAGAGATTGAGCCGGCCATCAAAGCGGCGATTGATTTTTTAAATCATAATCATATTCAAGCTGATCCAGAGTTTGTGGAGAAAAGAGTTTTTAATCCCCGCCATCGCTATGCCGGCACCATTGACACCGTGGCTTTAATTGACGGCCGGCTCGGCATTCTGGATATCAAAACTTCGCAAAGCATCTACCGCGATTATAATCTCCAGACCGCCGCCTATATGGACGCCCTCAAACAGCAAATCCCCTCTTTGGAGACGCGCTGGATAATGAGAATCGACCAAGTGAAGACCTGCCGGCGCTGCAGTTCAATCCTGCGGGGCAAGGGCGGCCGGGAAAAAATCCGCTCCCCCTATCCCCGACCCAATGGCTGGCAAACCTGCAATACTGAACACGATTGGGGTGAACTGACCGGCGTTATTGAACTAAAAGAATTCCCCTTTTGGCAGGATGACTTTGATGCCTTCCTGGGCGCCAAGCGCCTCTGGGAATGGGAGAATAATCATTGGTTAAAAAAGATTGGCTACATCTGACTTATCCACAATTGAACCAACCCTCTCTCTGTTATAATTAAAAGGTGAATCATTTGAAAAATTGGCCGGTGACTGTTTTAATTATCACCCTCTTGGGCGGCCTCTGGATTATTTCTCAGGCGCCCAAGGTTGATCGGAGCGGTTTTATTAGACAAAGACAGCGTTTCCCCGGTCAGGCGCGGCCTTACGCTCTGCCTAACCGGGATCTTTTTACCGCCCAAACCAGCGCCAGCACTTTATCCAAACTCTCCAGCGCCAATATCAACAACGAAGCCACGATGTGGGAATATTATAACAATGCCAGACCTAAAGTTATGGATGCCTTGGGCACCCAATATGTCAATCAACACGTTGTTAATCTTCTCCCATGTTTCCAAGAATGGTCACGCCCTCCGGGAAGAGTCAACTTCTCCGGTGATCAAGATGGTTCAACTGGCAAGGCGCTGATCAACTGGTCAATTAAAACCGGCACTTTAGATGCTATCTCAGCCATTAAAAAAGACGAGAAGCTTACTGATACAGAAAAAGATACCCGGATTAACGGCCTCATCCGATCTTTCTGTGACGATCTGCTAAAAATCTCAACCTCTGATATTACAAAATTCCAGGAAAAGATTACGGCTTGGGTAAATAAAGTTTACAATGATTTTGTTCCGGTCCAGCCCAAAGCAGAAACAGCAACAGCCGCTGCTGCCGCCACTGCCGCTGTTACTCCGGCCGCCGCTCCTACTGCCGCCCCGGCCGCTCCGGTTGCTCCGGCTGTCCCAGCCGCTCCTAAAGAATTAGTCCCTGCCTCCATTGTCGCCAAAGGGCCGCTAAAACTGAACAGCTCAGGCGATGAAGTGAGACAACTTAATGAATTATTAGTGAAAATGGGATTACCAGCCACTGAAGAACTGAAAAAAGATATAGAAAAAAACTCGGCCATCCCCAAATACAACATTAACTACACCAAAGCCACGGAAAAAGCCGTAGGTCAACTCCAGGCCTTCCTGATGCAGGAGGACAAGAAGAAAGGTAAGGACTCGCCAGCGGCTCTGAAGCAATTAACTAAGGCCACTAAAGGCAAGCCAACCGGACAATTCGGCAAAGTCACCAGAGACGCCTGGGATGCCTGGCTGACTGATTATCTTAAGGCCCAGACAGCGAAAAAGAGCTGATCCCTTTTATTTAACTGTGGCGAATAAGCATCACGTCGCCTTCCTCAACGACATAATCTTTTCCCTCTGTCCGAATCCACCCCTTGGCCTTGGCCTTCTGCCAACTGCCGGCTTCTAATAACTTATCCCATTGAATTGTTTCCGCCCGGATGAATTTATTTTGAAAGTCGGTATGGATAACTCCGGCCGCTTCCGGCGCCTTACTGCCTCTGCCAATTGTCCAAGCCCGGGTTTCCTTTTCTCCGGTAGTGAAAAAACTGATTAAACCCAGCACTTCATAGGCCTTGCGGATTAATCCGGATAGATCGGGATTGCCGCTTAAATCCGCTGTAATATATTGAAGGTTACCTTCAATAGTTGGGATATCTTCGGGCCGGCCATTGAATAAAAGAATCTTTGGCTTTAAGGAAAGTAGATTTTCTTTTTCCTTGGACTGCTCGTCTTTTAATTGCAGTTCCAGATCAATAGTTTCCATGTCGCGCAGCGGATCGACACTACCTTCCACATGGGTAATTTCAGAGTCCTTAAAAATTCTCACCACCTCGACAATGGCATTAACCTCGCGGATATAAGACAAAAACTGGTTGCCCAGCCCCTCGCCTTTGTTGGCGCCCTTAACCAAACCGGCAATATCATAAAACTCCACCACGGCTGGAATGGTCTTTTCTGACTTACTCATCTCCGCCAGCTTATTGAGCCGCTCATCAGGCACTGACACCACGCCGACATTGGGGTCAATGGTGCAGAAAGGATAATTAGCAATATTAACTTCCTGCTTGGTCAGCAGCTTGAAAAGCGTGGACTTGCCCACATTGGGCAAGCCGACGATGCCGATGGAAAGTTTTTTCATAAATGTAAGCTTTCGGTGCCCAAGAGTTTACGAGACTCACCCTGCCTTCTCTCAACAACCATTTCCGTTTCGCATAAATTCTCCTCGTCCCTCGTCAGAAATTATCAGAAAAACAGAACTCGCCCTCTCCTTCGACCCGGCTCAGGATTCAGGGCTCAAACAGCTGTTTTTCTTAGATTTCTCTCCTCAGGACTCACGAATTTATAGCTCCACTACAACAGGTTGTTTCGAGAAGGATGGTTCGTCTTGATCATAAACTCTTGACCAAAAGCTGTTTATCTAAAAATGCCACATTTCTGGAAATTTTTGAAGTATTAACAAAAAAAGGGCCCTATGGCGGTAGGGCCCCCCGGGGATCTTTATCCACAAGGTCGTGCAGTGCCGCCAGTGAAGCGAGAATGGTGAGCTGCTGCATTGGCGAATCAACGTTGTGGCTGAAGAATTTATAACCTTCACCCCTGTCCACATGACCATCGGCCGGATTCAAACCGCAAGCATCGCCGGGACAACTGGTGTTTAACCAACCCGTGTCGTAGTCCACCGCCGCCCGGAACCGATACTGATCATATTTGCGAAGCGCCCCAAACATCCTTGTGTGGGCGACTTTCATCGCATCCACCATTTCTGGTATCTCTTTGGGCGCCCCCTGTGCCAGCCATTGAGAAAGACGCTTGCTGTACAAGCCGCTGATGGCAAATCCTCCCATATCACGAAAAGTAGCCAGATCGACAGTTATCAACTGCGGCAACTGACATGATGTTTCAACATCAGGAAATTGGGCGACGGCGAATAAAAGATTCAGGCTGGCTGAAAGAGCATAGGCCGATTGCCGGTCGAAGTTCTTTTTTCTCCCCTTTCCTTCGCAGTAAAAACAGTCTCCTCCCCCGTCATCCTCATCTCTCTGGCCCAAGCCATTGCAATCTTCACACAGCTCATCTGTCAATCGCTCAAACACAGGCAGCGACGCCAGCAGTCGCAGAAAATCACCTTCCTCCCTGTCAAACCTCAAGACGTTGTCAAATCCGAAGTTACCCCGCAAGTCACCGACAAACTCCCGGAATCCAAAACTTATTTTAAAGCTTTGGACGATTGGCGCGGTCTCATTGATAACTGGAACAGTGGCCACAAACTCTTTATGCAGAGCCACGCCCAAATGAGGCCCGTCATTGACCCAAAACAACCCATACCAGCGCGGAATATCCTGATCAATCATTCGCCATGATTCCACGGAATTCTCCCTTCCAATAGAATTGGGTTATCGAACAGCTATTCTCTATATAAACTATTTTAAAGGATTAATCAAATCTATTTATAAAAAATCTTATCCTCGACACGAAGATCAAGATACAACAAGGATTGAAAGTTAACTTTATTTTTCAATTCAGTCAAGGCCAATAGATGTTGACTGGGGTCAAAGCGCAGGCTAAACAAAAGTTTAGGCAGGCCTTCTAAAATCAATTCCTGTTGCTGGCGCTTGAGGCGGAAAGTGGCGGCTGGCCACTCCCCTTTTTTAACAAATTCCAGAATCTTCAAAGTGTTCTCCCAATCGGATTGAGGTAAAAACGATTGGCCAATGGGCGGCCGGCTGTCAGTAATCTCATCAATCCGCAAAATTACCTCCCCCACCACTGTCCTGGCTTTAGCAAATACCACTCCATTTTTATCGAATAGATAACAATCGTTAGCTATCTCTACGCCGCTGCAGAAAATACCATACTCCTCCCGCCGCGTCTCAGCTAAAATCTTCTCCACTTCCGGCTGATTTCTAACGCGTTCAATATCCTGCCAGAGAACCAACAGCTGGTCGCGATAATAAATGGCGGCGGCGATAATCAACACCAAGATCAAAATCGTCACCAACCGTCTTACCAATCTTCTTTTTTTAACTCTTTGCGCTCTTGATTCAAGATAAGCCACTGAATAATTATATCACTCTCCGATGAATTAATGGGTTAATCCGGGTGATAATTTCGTAAATTGAGGAATCTGTTTTTTGGGCAACAGCCAAGGGCTCAATTTTAATCAAGTCGCCGGTCTGGCAGGGAATATCTGTAACATCCACCATTGTGATGTCCATACAAATACGGCCAAGAACCTTTGACATTTGACCATTAACATCAACATAACCGACAGACGACAGGGCTCGGGGCAGGCCATGCCAGTAGCCGATGGGCATAATGGCCACCTTGGTGGGGCGGGTTAATTTTTCTGTAAGGTCGTAACCGATACTCTCGCCGCTAGGAACATTCTTGATTTCACTGATGATTGAACACCATTTTAGAACAGGGGTTAGGGTATAGGGTTTAGCCTGCCTGCCGGTAGGCATGGGGTTTAGAACGAAAGGACTATAACCATAAAGACCCAAGCCGATGCGGACGGCGTCCAGATGATATTTTTTATCCAAAAGAGTGCCGCCAGTTGCGCTTATGTGGGCTGTGAGCGCAACATTTGACAACTGACTTTTGATAATTGACACGGCTTCTTGAAACTTTTTGAATTGTTGTTCGGTAAAATCGCGGTGCTCGGGATTGGCCGCGGCGAAGTGAGAATAGACACCGCGTAGCGATTCATAAATCTTAAATCTTGAATCTTGAATCTCCTTGATGACCTGTTGCAAATCATCAAGGTTAAATCCTTGCCGATGCATTCCTGTTTCAATTTTCAAATGAAACGGCGGCCGGAATTTTAGGAAAGCCGGGTCGCGCAGTGCTTCAAAATTAGAGATGGTCTCGCTAATATCCCAGTACTTGGCCAGCTCGTGAAAATCAGGACTTAAGGTCGGGCCCAAAATTAAAATGGGCTTCTTGATTCCCAAATTGCGCAGGGCCCGACCTTCAATGACGCTGTCCACACAAAACCCATCAACACCATAGTGATCGGCCAGCCGCGTGAAAGTATCTAAACCATGACCATAGGCATTGGATTTTACTACCGCCCAGAGTTTGGGCGGTAGCCCTGAGCCGGGTCGAAGGGCCAGCTGACTGCGAAAAAAATCAATATTGTGTTTAATGGCGGCGCTGTCAATCTCCAGCCAAACCTTGAAGCGGTTTTGGAATAGTGAAGTTGCCATCTTTGGTTTGATAATTCTCTATAATAGCAATAATCGTCCGACCCATGGCAAGGCCGGTGGCGTTGAGGGCGTGGACATAAGCTTGCCCTGAGCTCGTCGAAGGGCCGCCCTTAGCATACTTAGTATTCATCCCCCGCGTCTGGAAGTCAGTGGTGTTGGAGCAGGAATGGGTCTCGCGATACTTCCCTGTACCGGGCAACCACGTTTCAATATCGTATTGCTTATAGTCAGTCCAGCCCAGATCGCCGGCGCAGATTTGCATCACGCGGTAGGGTAGGCACAAGTCTTTCATTAAATCTTCTTGACACTGGAGAAGAAACTGATGCTCTTTTTCTGAATCCTCGGGCCGGGTAAAAGAAATCATCTCCACTTTATCAAACTGATGCACCCGCAAAATGCCCTTGGTGTCTTTGCCATAGGATCCGGCCTCGCGCCGGAAGCTGGTGGAAAAACCGACATAACGCTTGGGCAAATCCTTGTCGCTTAAAGTTTCATTCAGATGCAAGGGCAAAATCGTGTGCTCGGAAGTGCCCACCAGATACAAATTATCCTTCTCTAAAAAGTAACGCTCTTCTTTTTGCTCGCCAGCCAAGCGGCCAATGGCTTTATAAACCTCGGACCTGATCATCACTGGCGGGATCACCGGCACAAAGCCCTTTTTCGTGAGCCGGTCAAAAGCAAACTTAATCAGGGCGATCTCCAATAGCGCCGCCTTACCTTTCAAATAGCCGAAACGACTGCCCGCCACTGCGGCCGCTTTTTTTACATCAATGACATCTAAGGCCTCGGCAATGGTTAAATAATCTTTTGCCTCAAATTTAAAACTGGGTTTTTTACCAACTTCCCGCAAAACAACATTGCCGCTTTCATCCTTGCCTTCTGGCACATCGTCAGCCGGGATATTGGGGAAAAGCTCCAAAAGCCCATCCCGTTCTTTTTCTATCTCCTTAATTCTTTCCTCCTGTTTCTTGATTCGCGCCTTCAGTTCCCGGCCTTTTTTCAGATCTTTAGCCGCGCTGGCTTTATTCAACTCTGCCCGGCCATCATCCAGTTCTTTGGTCAGTTGCCGCCACTGCCCATCTGACAATAAAAACTTTTCCGCCAGTTCCGCGTTAAGTCCGCGTCTTTTCAACGCTTCTTTCACCTTCTCCGGGTTGTCGCGGATTAGTTTGATGTCAAGCATTATTTAAGTTTAGCGCAAAACCCCAGTCTCTTTCCAGCTACTTGACAAGTTAGCACAGACTATGCTATTATTTAAAAAGATCTCTACAGTCTCCCCAGCTCATCCCACAGCGTGTGGGAAGAGGGGGTTGAAAAGAAGTAGTCCTTCCAAACAAGAGAGGTAAATCATGGAGTACCTGTTGCTTGGCTCTCTGTTCCTTATTGGTGTGGGGCTTTATGGCTTAGCGACCGTCCAGCTCGTACATGCCCACATGGTCCTCGTTGCTTGGATGTGTGACACGCCGGCCGCCACTAATGACTCTGGGATGCAGGTCGAGCGGATCTTGTTTCGGTTTCGGATATGGCGATACTGGTCCAATCTGCAGCTCTTGGGGTTCAGCTTCATGATCGCCACGTTGACGACCATCGTTGTACAGCACTTCCCTTCATACTGGGGAATCACTCTCGTCTTCAGCTTTGCAACTGTCCTAGCGACGTGGCCCCTCTTCCGCGGCCGTCCCGACATTAGGCAGTAGCCGACAATGACAACCCCACGCAGACGCTCCTACCCCCGCCCAGCTCGCAGCGCCCCGCGCTGCGAGCCTCTTTTTTTATTTTTTTGGTTTTTATTTTCTACTTTCTCTTTCTCTTTCTCCCCTATTTTATATTATACTCAAAACTTGCACGTACAACTTCTTGGTATAATCTAAAAATCAAAAAACCCCCTTACATCACGATCATTGCTAATTGAACGAGCCTCGATAAAACGAACAAAAGAAGAAGCAAAATAAAGCGATGTCCAAAATCCAACTTCTTCCTGACAGGGATAAGGACAAACGAAGACGCTTTCCTGCAAGGGATACATGCCCATTTTCTTCAAACGGTCGCGTAGCAATTCTCTCATTGAATTATGTTTGCGAGGGATATCAAAGATAACAATTCTCCAGATACCATCCCATTTTTTAGTTTCCTGAATTTTCATCTTCTCCGCTCTTGATTTAAGCAACAACTTCTTGCCTTTGTCAGTAATCTTGATCCGATAGGTAATTTCATCAATTTTTTGATAAGTCACATAACCTTTTGAACTATAACGATTAATCTCCTTAGGAGCATTAATATCTTTGAAAAATCGCCGATAGCGCCGCAACTGACCAATTGCCGCAAAAGTGTTGGGCGCCACTGCCATCACTGTAACCACTCCTCCAATAGCTAAAATCTTCAGCAGATCTTCGCTAAAATCAAAAGCGCCTTTTATCGCTCTTTCTATTAACTCGTGTTTCTTGACCGCCCGCTCTGCCTCCTCCCATTCTTCTTTTAATCTTTCTAGTAAAAATTGCCTATGGTTATTTTTAAATCTTGTCGAGTAATCTTTACTCTTTTTCTTTCTCTTTTTCGTCTTCATCTCTTATCTTTTCTTATCTTTTATCTCTTATCTATTTTACCTAATTTGATTATACCAAAAAGTTGCACGTGCAATATAATGGTATAAAGGAAAAAATGGAAAAAATGGAAAAAAGGAATTTAATTTTTAGGGCGCATCAGCGGAAAGATGATGGTTTCGCGCACCGGGCGGTTCATCAAGATGGCGAACAATCTCTCCGAGAGGCCGAAGCCGGCGGCTGGAGGCATGCCGTATTCCAAGGCCTCCAGAAAATCCTCGTCAAGCCGCTGGGCCTCTTTGTCGCCGGCGGCGCGCAGTTTCATTTGTTCTTCAAAGCGGGCTCGCTGGTCTTTAGGGTCATTGGCTTCGGAAAAACCCTTTGCTAACTCGGTGCCGGCAGCCACAATTTGGAATCGCTCTACCCTACTCGGGTCTTTTGGCGAACGTTTGGCCAGCGGCTCGATATCAGCCGGCGGATCAACCAAGAATACTGGCTGTACCAAATGCTGGCGCACCAGTCTTTTATACAATAAATCAATCAGCCGACCCCGGCCCATATTAGGGTTTAGGGTATAGGGTTTAGGGTATGGGGTATAGGGTTTAGGGTATGGGGTATAGGGTTTAGGGTATGGGGTATAGGGTTT
>CAYICS010000016.1:0-11111 GCA_964362125.1 uncultured Candidatus Saccharibacteria bacterium | reverse complement strand
GGTTCAACCACTTTTGCCGCCAATACTTATACTTGGCCAACAACCGTCACTGCCGATCGTTTCCTTAAGACTGATGGCAGCGGCAATTTGAGTTGGGAAGAGGTTGGCGGCGGGACAGGCACGGTCACCAGCGTCGGCTTGGAGATGCCTGCCCAATTTTCTGTTGCCGGTTCGCCTGTCACCACCAGCGGCATTTTCGATGTCACTTGGACTAATCAGACTGTCAATAAAGTCTTGGCTGGCCCGGTCTCTGGTCAGGCGGCTGTCCCCGCCTTTAGAGTTTTATCTGCGGCTGATATTCCCGATCTGGATGTTAGCAAACTTACCAGCGGTGTCTTGGGTATTGCCCGGGGCGGCACTGGCCTTACCAGCTATGCCAAGGGCGACCTTCTCTATGCCGATGCTCTTAATTCCTTGAAACAACTGGTTGTTGACACTGATGAGACTAAGTTTTTGGGTATTGAAGCAGGAGCGCCGAAATGGAAGACTGTGCCCAGCAGTGGCGGCGGCAGTCTGACTGGCTCCGGCGCCATTGGCCGTCTTTCTAAATTCACCACTGCCACAGAATTGGGCGACTCTCTCTTGGAAGAGACTGGCGGCAGCATTAAATTAGTTTCCGGCGCTCTCCAGTTGCCTGATGGTTCAGCCGTTGCTCCTGCATACAACTTCACCAATCAGACCGGCACCGGCTTATTCCTTGGGCAGAATGACGGGGGCGGCAGTTATCTGGGTTTTGCCTCTAATGGTAAGCAGGGAATGAGATTAGACAACTTTTCTTTACATGTGGCCAGCTATCTGACCGTGCCGTCGCTTTTCACTAGCCAAGCCATCATTACCGATTACGGCAGCGGCATAACACCATTGGCTATCACCGGAAAGAACCGAGCGATTCATGCCAGTGCCAGAGAAGGGACACCCGCTATTTTTCAACTGGAGGGGCGGGCCGATCAGGATATTTCGGAACCAGTGGTTAATATTGAACGCTCCACCAGCGGCGTCTTTGATGTTAGCGGCGACCTTCTTTATATTTATGATCATCCCAGCACTTCCGGGAAAGTCAGCGGCTCTTTGATTAACGCCGCCATTATTGAAGGCAGTCGGCCGGTTTCGGTTTTTAAAGTTGGTCGGGGCGGCAGCGCTAATGTTGTCATTGATAGCCGCCAGACCAATGTTGCCGGCCTGACATTGGCTCAATTAAACAGCAACTACAGCCCCGCGACCAACACCACCAAAGCTTTAACAGTTAACGCTGGCGGTAATGTCATTTTGGCCAATGTCAGCAGCTTTGGCGGCGGTTCTATCATTAGTCCTTTACTATTGCCTGATGGCACTGCTTTGGTTCCGGCGCTGGCTTTTACCGCTGACACCAATACTGGTTTATTCCGGCCGGCGGCTGATAATTTAGCTTTTAGCACCGGCGGTCTGGAAAGATTAAGGATTGATGCTGTGGGCAATGTGGGTATCGGCATTAACAATCCTCTGGTTACATTGGATGTTGGCGGCGACCTGAGAACCAGCGCCAGACTGCTGGTTCCCGGCCGCGATACGGTTTTTGGCGATGTCAGCTATCGCTGGCCAGTCAGCCCGCCCAACGCCAAAAATGATCTTTTGGGAGTCAGCAGTGTTGCTAATAATGGTGTTTTTTTAACTTGGCTGCCGCGAACCGGCATTGCTGAAGATTCTCTTGATTTTACCGATTTCCAGGACACTTTGGATCTTGATGCCAATTTAATCGTCAATCAGGGTAATTTTACCTGGACGCAAAATTATTCCGGAACCACCGGCACCGGCTTCACCTATGATGCTCCTTCTTTAACCACCGGCAGCGCCTTTTCCATCATCAGTCACGCTGACAACGATTTTAGCGGCAATCTGGTGAGGATTATGAATAGCAACCCCCGAAATAACGGTACTCCTTTGCGAATTTCCCAGCTTAGTTCCTATTCTGTCAAACCGGCTATCTTTGTTGAGGCGGCCAATTCCGGCCCGGCAGTCCTGATTGATATGACTAATACCAGCCTCGCTCAAACCGGACTGACCATCAGGAAAGTGGGCACAACTGAATTAACCACTGCCATTGATTTAAGCGATGCGGAAATTCTTAATGCCTTGAATGTCGGCGACAATATCATTAAAGGCGCCGCCGCCGCCATCGACTTTACTGATTTTAACGTCAGCGGCGGCGGCGCTGTTTTAGCGAAGGCGGTAGAAATCGATATCGGCAGCGGTCTGACCGGCAGCGGGCTGACTTTCCCCAGACTAACCAGCGGCTTCACTCCGGCTATTAACGCTAGTAAATTCTTGACAGTTGATCAGGAGGGCAAGGTAATCTTAGCCAGCGCCACTCCTGGCGGCGCCGGCGCACAAAGGTCAGTGACTTTCTGGAAAGATCCGACGACTGTAGGAACAATCAATCAAGTTTCCACTAAATCCGCCTATTACGATTTCCTCTGGGACGAAACTGTCAATTGGGGATTAACTTTGAGGAACAATAGGGATACGGCCAGTTTTAGCATTAGTACTATTCTACCAAATTTAGCTGGTAGCGGCAGTGTTTTGTTTTTAGAGCGGGCCCGCGGGACAGTCAATGCTCCAGAAGCAGTGGTCACTGATGACGAATTAGGTTCTATCAGATTTACCGGCCACCGGGGCGGCCGATTGGGTTATAGGGACGGAGCCTCCATTTACGCCATTAGCCGAAGCAACTGGGCTAATCAGCAGCCGAGAGCCGACCTTCAGTTTCTCGTTGGTAGTGGTATCATGGCTTTAACTTCGACTGGCAATTTGGGTGTGGGTACTACCACCCCCACTGCCCGGTTGGAGGTTGATAGTAATACCACTGATGTCAGTGGTTTGAAATTCAGCCGGCTCACGGCTCTTTCTCCTACCAGCATCAGCGCCAATAAATTCCTGACTCTTGATAATAGCGGCAATGTTATTTGGGGAGAGGTTGGCGGCGGCGCTGGCGCTGGCGGCGGTGAGTACTGGCAGCGCAATGTTGCTCTGGGAGCTCTTCATCCCTCGATCATCACTGACAAGGTAGGCATTGGCACCGCCGCTCCTAGTCAGATGTTGACGGTTCGGGGCTCCAGTAACTGGATAGGTTCAAGAAATAATGAGGTTTTAATCAATCCCCCTGTGATTAGCTTGTTCAATCTTGATAATAGGTCGTCAGCTATTCTAAGTAATAGAGACCTCATCTTTAGGAGGGGGTCGTTTCCTGATGTTTCTCTCCAGTTGGGTGATAGTAATACCAGATACGGCTTCGTTAACTGGGGTCGGTATGCCAATACTTTATTAATCGGTACTAACAGCAATTATGACCCAGTGAGAATTGAGGGTGATAATATTTTTCTAGTACCGGCCCGCGCAGTGGGGGTGGGGACGATCGTTGCCGGAGGTGTCGGAGTCAAACTGGAAGTTGATGCCGGCGCCACTTACACCAACACAAGTGGTTTGAAATTTACCCGGCTCACCAGTAGTTATAATCCAACAGCCGACGCTAGTAAGTTTTTAACAGTTGATGCCAGTGGCAATGTGATTTTGGCTAATGTCGCTGGCGGCGCTGGCGATGTAAATGGCGCTGGCTGGATTGATGATGGAACAGTGGTTCGGCTGACTACTGAGAGTGATCGGGTCGGGATTGGTACAGCTGCGCCCAATTATCGCCTGACTGTGCCTTGGCGCAGCGGCGATAGATTAACCACAGCTTACTTCGGCTCTAATAATTCGGCCAATAACCAGATTGCCGTTTTTGCCGAAAGCTACGGCAACTTTGCCATTCAGGGTTCCAGCTACAGCGGCGGCGGTGTTTATGGCGTCAGCACCAATCTCTTTGGCGTTCACGGCGCCAGCGTCAGCAATGTCGGTGTTAAAGGCACTAGCGTTAGCGGCATTGCCGGCCAATTCTCTGTCAGCGGCATGCTCAACACCCAACCAGTAATGAAGATTGAAAGATTGACGGCCTCTGCCGGCGATCTCATCCGGGCTGAGAAGCAGGGAGCGCTTAAGTTCAAAGTCAGCGACACCGGTGAAGTCACCAGCGGTCGTCTTTTGCCTTTGGGCCATTTAGCTTATGACATTGGCGCTGTCGGCAAGCGCTGGAATCGGGTTTATGCTAGACAAATTGTCTTAGGCAGTAACAGCGGAGTTTTATCGGTTAATGAAAAAGGCGATTTGGTTTATGCCAAGGCTGATCCTGAAGGCAATCCGGTTGGAGAGTTTCAGCTAATAGGAGCGACTGGCGTACCTACCGGCGAAGCTGCTCCAGATACTTTTAGTAAGCTTTTTGACACTTCTCGATTACCATCTCGATTACCAGTTTTTACCTCAGCTCTATCGCCGACTAATGTTCGGGAAATTTTCGGACTCTATCGGCTCTACCTGGCTGATTTAAGTCCGGACGCGCCGCCCATCACTTATCAGCAATTCTTAACCGAGCAGACAAAGGCGCCGACTACAGATCAAACAACAGAAGTAGTGTCCTTGACAGCTAAAATTTCAGTGGCTTTAGCCAATCTAGCAGAGGTTGAATCAAAGAGAGGGAAATTTGGCGAATTAGAAGTAGGGGGGGAGTCGTTGACACCCGAAGCGGTAAAATTAGCCGCCAACGCCGCCTCCAAAGTTGAACATCAGGCATTAGCAGAAAGGGTAGGGGCTTTAGAAGAGGCTCTGGCAGATTTGGCAGATTTGGCAGATAATGGTTGTCATCAGGAACTCGTTCAGATTGCCGGTAATATAACTACTTCTGTTCCCAGCGTCTTTAATGATCAGTATGCCGGCAGTAGCGACTGGCAGCTGGGGAACGGAGGCAGCAAAATGATCCAAATTCGAGAAGGGCAGTCGGCTGTCTTGGCGGCTAATGTGAATTTCAAAAATCTTTCCCTCAGGGCTGATGATTATAATGTCACTGCTTTGTTAGCGCTCCAGAAAAATCCATCTCCTACTACTGTTCAAGTTGATACTGTGGCTTTGCTTATTAATGAACCAGAAGGACGGCATATCAGTGCAAATGCCATTACCATACCAGTAGCTGTCCCACTTACTCTTTATAATTTTGCCTTTTCTGATTTCGGTATTAATTTCGATCGAAAAACTTTAGAAACTGTCGCTGCCGTGGTTTTCAGAGTGACTAATATCGGCGGAGTCGGCCGGGTGGCGGCACAAGTGATCGCGGCCTCTGTTAATTTTAACGTTAGCGCTAATATTGGTTCTGGTTGTCCTAATAATTCACCAGAGCTGGCCTTAAAAAAAGCGCCGCCGCCATCTGAAACCCCCCAACCTTACTCAGAAATTGTATCCCGCAGCACTGGCACCACTAGCGGCGCCGCTGGCGGAGCCCCAGCTAACCAAGGACCGAATAGTTGCGGTACTGCCAGCGACACTGGCTGGTCAAACCCCGCCAGTGCCTGTGGCATTGATAATGTAGGAGCCACTACTAATTTGACAGCAATGGGTCAAGTCACCTCCCCTCTGACACCTACTGATTTTGGATTCTCAATTCCCAGCGGCGCTAAAATTAGCGGGATAGTAGCGACTATTATAGCGAGAAGAGAATCAGGTTCCGGAAACGTTTTTGACTTATCAGTTAATTTAGTCAACGCAAGCGGGTCGGTTGATGGCGATAATAAAGCTACCCAAACTAATTTACCCGATAGTTTTACCAGCTGGACTTATGGCGGCTCCGCTGATCTTTGGGGCTTAACGCCTGACGCTTCGCGATTTAATGATCCTAATTCGGGGCTAGCTCTTGTTTACAAAAAAGACGACAGCACTAATGCGGCTACAGTTGGGATTGATAATAGCGCAGAGATTATTTATTATGAATTATAATAAATTCTTTTGGCAGTTGATATAATATCAGCGCCGGTTTAATATCAATAATAATGCGTCTTTCTCTCAATCTTGTCTGGGAATCAATTAGCAAATGGTGTCTTTATCTGGCTATCTTTCTCATCCCGATTTTCTTTCTGCCCTGGACACTTTATAGTGTCAATCTCAATAAACAGACCCTGCTGATAACTTTAGTCCTGCTGGCTTTTATCGCCTGGCTGATTAAGAGCATTAGTCAGGGCGAGTTTGTTTGCGCCCGCAGTCCGATTAATGTCCTGGTTGGTTTGCTAATCATCTTTGTTGCTTTCAGCGCCTGGTTCTCCGGCGCCCGCTCTATTGGTTTTAGCGGCAGCAGCGGCGCCGAGCCCGATACCTTTATTAATATTTTAAGCTTTGGCTTGTTATATATCTTGCTCACTTCAATGCTCAATGAAGAGCGGGAGTTCAACCGGGTTTTTAAGTTATTGTCATGGTCATCGTTATTGTTAGTTGTTTTCAGCCTGCTCCAATTATTCAGTATCTGGCTTTTGCCCTGGGCTTTTACTAAAGACCCAACTTTTAATCCTATTGGCGCCAGCAATGCTTTGGCTATTTATTTAGGTTTTGTTTTTGCCGTGGCGCTGGCGGCCCTTTATTTGGGCAGTCGGGATTTTTCCCGATTACTGAAGATCGTCTTGGTGATTTTAGCTGTCCTGGCTTTTTTGGGAGTACTGCTGATTGCTTATTGGCCGGTTTTTGCCGGTTTGATTTTAGCAATGTTGTTGTTGGTGATTGCCGATTTGCAGCGGCGAGGGGCGGAAGCCTCGCGGGGCATGCTTTTACCCGTGGCGATTATTGCCCTGTCTTTGTTTATGATTCTTTCTAGTTTCGGTCTGATTACTTTTAGTTTACCCAGTTTGGCTCTGCCGGCGGAAATCACTCCCAGTCTCAAAGCCAGTTGGGCCATTGGTCAAAATACAATTCTCGCCGGCGCCAAAAATTTTATTCTGGGCTCCGGGCCAGCCACTTACCAATATCAATATGGTTTCTATCGGGAGGCGGCTCTTAATCAAAGTCTTTTCTGGAATCTCCGCTTTTCTCAGGGCTTCAACGCCCTCCTCACTCACTTGGTTAACTGGGGGGCGGCGGGCACAGTTATATTTTTATTGTTGCTGTTACTGCTGGTTTGGCTGGCCCTGCGTTTACTTTGGCGCAAGACTGTCAGCGGCGCCGGGGCTGGTTTGGCCATTGGTTTGATTTACTTAATTCTTTTGCTTTTCTTTTATCCCCAAAATTTCACCAACTATTTTTTGATTTTTGTCAGCGCCGGGTTTTTGGTGGCAGTAAAAACTTCTGCTAGCGATGATTATCGGCAACTGTCGCTGGTGGCCACGCCTCAACGCACCTTCTTTTTATCTTTAACAGCTATGCTCTTGATTATGATTGCCGCTTCTTTGCTTTATCTTAATCTCCAGCAGTATTGGGGAGCGGTCCGTTTTGCTCAAGGGGTAGAGGAGATTAATACCAGCGGTGATATTGAAAAGGCCTTGCCGCGGTTGCTGGCGGGCCGCGATTTAGATTCAGGCAATGATTTTTACCTGCGGATTTTAGCCGACGCCTTTCTCATTCGGGCCAACAACCTGATTAATGCGCCAGCTGGTGGAGCCGTTGGCAATCAGCCGCCCCCTGATTTACAAATTCAGTTTTCCAGCAATATCGGGGCGGCCATTCAATCAGCTCAGCGGGCCACCCAAGTTAATAGCCGCAATTCTTTGAACTGGCTGAGCTTAGCCCGCGTTTACGAAAACCTGATTGCCTTAGTGCCCGGTTCAGCCGAAGCGGCTTTTGTCGCTTATGAAAAGGCGGGCAAGCTCGATCCTAATAATCCGGCTATTCCGGCCAATCTCGGTCGGGCGCATTTGGCGGCAACTGAGGGCTCTGCCCCAACAGAGAAAGCCGGTCATTACAAAATGGCTATTGAGAGTTTAGATAAAGCTATAAATCTTAAACCCGACTATGCTCCAGCTCACTTTATTTTAGTTCAGGTTTTTGACCGGCAGGGCAAGAACGAAGAAGCGGTGGCCCGGGCGGAAAGACTGCGGTCACTGGCGCCCAATGACATTGGTCTGCTTTTTCAATTAGGTCTGCTTCATTACCAAGCCGGCCGTTACAACAAAGCCCAGGAGATTTTAGAGATGGCCATTCAGATTTCTCCCGACTATGCCAATGCTTTGTATTTCCTTGGTCTTATTTACGACCGCCAAGGCGAGCGGGATGAAGCTATTAAAATTTTCCGTCACATCAGTCGTCTCAATCCCGACAATCAGGAGGTGAAAAAAATTATCAAGAATCTGCGGCGCGGCGACCCGGCTTTGACCGGCATTACCGAACCAGCTCCGGAGAAACGGCTGTCAGCGCCAGTGGAGGAGGGCCGGGAGGAAAAAGTCTTAAAGGAAAGGGAATAGGGGGAATATGTTACAATAAACTCTGTGAAGCAGTTTTCTTTTTTGATTTTTTGTTTGATCTTTATTTTTTCTTTTACTTTGGTTTTGGCTAGTTCTCATTTGGGTGGCGGCGGCACTAACAGCGGCTCAACTGGCGGCGGCACAGGCGACACGACCGGTGGTGGCAGCGGCACTGGCACTGGCACTGGAACCGGTACTGGTGACACCGGAGGTGGCGGCACTGGCAGTGAAGAAGGCGACAGCGGTGGCGGCGATCAAGGAGGGGGTGGCGGTGATAGTGATGGTGGTGATACTCCAGCCAGTGAATTCCGGGAGGATGTGGGAGCTATTGTTGACGAGATTAAACGAAAAAGAATTATTAGAAGAAAAAAACGGCTGCCCTTCCGGATTATTCCCGCTTTTGAAGATTTAGTGATTCATCCGCATCTTTTTTCACCGGAAAATATTTTGGGCCGGCGCTGGTTAAGAATCCAAACCGCCCCCGAGCAATATATTCTTAAGGGCAATCTCATTGGCAGTAATGTGGTTGCTTATGTTGATCTTTTGATTGGCGATGTCCGGCTGGTAACCAAAATTGGCAAAAGATTTAATTGGCTGACCGATTTTTATGCCAGCGCCAGCGACAGTCGGCAGTTAACCGATGTTTTTGATTTTCATCCGGAAAATAATTTAGCTTTTCAGATCGAACGCGGCCCCGATGACAGCGATCTCAGTTTACTTTTTTACAAACCCGAAGCAGTTTTTGGCGATCTCAATGGTCAGAAATTTTTCCTGACCAGCGACGGCTCTCTGCCGCCGCTCCAGACTGGTCTGCCGCCCGCCATTTTCCGCGGCCTCAATCTGCCTCTCCAAAAACTTCTTGATCTTCTGGAAAAAATCGGCGCCCAATTAGTAAAGGAGACCGTCGCCGCCCCCCGATTTTCTCTTGGTGATCTGGCCCATCAGATTATAAATTATCGGAAGAATCAGGGGAGTTTTAATGAGATTGATATTGCCTTAGCCGGCATCGAGTGGGAGAAAATTGACATTGAAAAATTAACTGATGATGAGGTTAATAATTTTACCCGACTCTTTGATGAGTTTGATGAGGCGCAACTGGCGGCGGCCGCCGCTCGTCAGCAGCTGCCCGGCCTGTTTCCTTTTTGGGTAAGAGGAGAGTGGCAATCTTTAGAGGACGAGGATTTAGAAAAGTTAGTGGAGAAAACACAACTGTCGCCGCTGATGGCCAAACTCCTTTGGGAAGCAGCGGCGGCGCTGAAGTCCTTCACCGCCTATATCAATGAAGCGAAAATCACCTGCCAACTGGCAGAGAAAAAAATAATCACCACTGAGCAGGACGAACGCGGCAATCTTTTGGAGACAGTCCAGACCACCAGCCGGCCCGATTGCCGCCTTTCTCCCTTACCAGCTGCGGCTCAAAGCAAAATTCAAGAGGGAATTCAAGCCTATGACCGGGTGCTCCAGGATTATCTCAATTTCGCTAACTCCCTTGAAGAACAGGTTTTTACGGAGGTTTTAACCAAATAATTATCCTTATCCACAGCCAGCTTGACAGGGTTTGGAAGGGGGGATTATAATTAATTTTGGAAAGAATGAACACCAAAAGAACCAATTTTAAGGCGGCTCATAGATTGGGGTGATTTTGAATCCGATTTCATCGGAAAGGCCGCCTTGTGCGGCTTTTTTGGTCTTTGATTGGCACAACCAGCTGTTTGATAAAAGAATATGAATGAGTAAATTAATCGACACTTAAGTGATCGGTTAAATCGCATTTTCACCTCGCAAGAGGTGGAGAGCGACCTCTGCACAAATTCCACAACTCGTGATAAGAGCAATTTTGTCTTGATGACAAGGCGCAAGGAGCGAAGTGTAGTCTTGTACTACTCGAGCTCCGAGCAACGCAGTCAGCAAGCAAAATTGCCTTACCAGAGGAGCTTCGAAATCATCACCATTTCCTCGTTGCTCCTCCTCGCTGTACCACAAGGGTACAGCTTCGTTCGTCGCGCCTCGAACTGGTGCGATTTCGAAGCTTCACGATGTTGCGGTATTTGTGCAGAGGTCGCACAAAGTGCAGATGGTGGATGCCTTGGCACGAAACGGCGATGAAGGACGTGGCGTGGCTGCGATAAGCCTCGGGGAGGTGCTTAGCAACCCTTGATCCGGGGATTTCCGAATGGGGAAACCCAGCTTGGTAAACCCAAGCTACCAGTGCTTCGCACTGGGAATTTCGAATGATGAATTTCGAATTTCGAATCAATGACTGAATGACTGAATGTTTCAAACATTCACTCATTCAAAATTTATTCAAAATTCATAATTCAAAATTCAAGTTTCCACTGCGGAGCAGTGGTGCATACCCGCTGAACTGAAACATCCCATTAAGCGGAGGAAAAGAAAAAAATTTTATTGCCTTAGTAGCGGCGAGCGAACAGGCATTAGCCCAAACCTAACCAGTGCTTCGCACTGGAAATCTTAAATCCTAAATCCTAAATCCTAAACAAATTCCAAATACCAAAATCCAAAATCCAAAAAGTTTTTGAGTTTAGATATTTGAGTTTTGAGTTTGTTTAGAGTTTAGAGCTTAGAGTTTAGAGTTTCCACTGCGGAGCAGTGGCGAGGTGTTGTAAGATGAAAACAATCTTAACGATATGAACTGGGTGACGTAGTGACTCAGTTCGTGTCGTTGAGAATAGGGTTACAAATTCTTTAACTAGCTGAAGCCGCTGGAAAGCGGCGCCGAAGAAGGTGATAGTCCTGTAGGCGAAAGTTAAAGAACCCTAGTTTTTAATCTTGAGTAGGTCGACGTCAAAAAGCGTCGTCTGAATCTGCCGGTAC
>CAYICS010000015.1:0-11266 GCA_964362125.1 uncultured Candidatus Saccharibacteria bacterium | reverse complement strand
CTCGAACCTAGTCCGCCAAAGAAAAATTTGATATTGTCAGCGGTGCGGCTTTGCCGCGCCGAATTTCTCGCGGGGGTTTTCTCCGCCGGTGGGGGCGGCTTAATGGCAGTGACCGGAAGCTTGAGACAACCCTTCGCTCAGGATTGATTTTTTATTATAAGAGTTTTACTATATCCCACATAAACCCTGCGGCGTGCCGGGTTGTACCTTGACAATGGAGAAAATTATGGCTGAACGCAATTTCATGGAACTACTGCAGGCGCGCTGGCTAGAAGGAAAATTCGTCTGTGTGGGGCTGGACTCGGACTGGGAGAAAATTCCTGACTGGTTCAAGCAGGCCACAGGCAGAGACCCATTATGGACAACAGTCAGGTTCAACGAAAAAATCATTGAGGCCACCCGGGATCTGGTCTGTTGCTACAAACCCAACAGCGCTTTTTACGAAGCGCATGGAGACATTGGTTTTCAGGCGCTCCAACAAACCATCAGGATGATCAATGACGAGGCGCCAGAAGTCCCGGTGATCTACGATGGCAAACGGGGAGACATTGATAACACCAACTTGGGATATATCGAAGCGGCTTTTGACTATCTCAATGCTGATGCCATCACTGTCCATCCCTACCTTGGCGCTGAATCTCTCAAGTCACTGCTTGATCGCAAAGACAAGAACATCTTTGTCCTCTGCCGAACTTCTAACAAAGGGGCAGATGAATTTCAGGATCTGCCAGTTGCCACTGGTTGGACGCCTGCTGGCTCTATGCCGCTCTATCAGTACGTAGCGATGATGGTCGCTAAAGACTGGAACAAAAATGGCAACTGCGGAGTGGTAGCTGGAGCTACCTATCCAACAGAGCTAGACAGGATTCGAAGGGTTGTCGGCGATATGCCCATTCTCATTCCGGGGGTAGGCAAGCAAGGCGGCGATGTGGAAGCGGTTGTTAGGGTCGGTAAAGATAGCCGCGGGCAGGGGATGATCATCAATTCCTCAAGCGGCATCATCTTTGCCTCGCCCGGCGAAGACTTTGCCGAAGCGGCCCGACAGAAAACTTCGGAGCTTCACAGTCTCATTACCCAATGCCTGAAAGGAGAAACAAGTGGCTCAACGAGTGAAATCACTACTGGATGAACTGAAGGAACTGGGCGGCTACTATAACTGCCCCAGAGGTGAAGACGGCCGGCGCCTGGGGCCGCTGGTGGGTTATGCCGGTACCTATAAGGCGCCTGACGGCCAGAAAAAACAGAAGGTCGGCGATGTCTATGCCAATTTCGCTAAGATGGAAGAGCAGCCGATCAGGATGATGCCTTTTGTCAGGATTTTGGGCCGCAAAATCGAAGAAAGGCTCGATGAGCTCTATCCTGAATGGGACATCGATGTCTTCCTGGGAGCGCCCGAAGGCGGCAAGGCACTGGCCGGGCTCTTAGCCCTGGAATCCCAAAAACTTCATCTTTCTGATGAGGGGGCCAAGTACATCTATCCGGAAAAAGAAATACTGGAATTGAAAACAACTGCCTCCCGGGAGAAATCCCAGCTGGTCTTCAGCCGCCACGAACTGGAGGAGGGCAAGCGCGTCGTCATTGTCGAGGACGTTTGCAACAACTTCAGTACCACCGACAGTCTGATCCGGCTTGTTCAGGAGTGCGGTTCAGAAGTGTTGGCCATTGCCTGTCTGCTCAATCGCTCAATGACCGTGGGCAATGTTTACCAATATGTCGAAAACCCAACTTCGATACGCTCGGAAATCAAAAAAATCCCAGTCATCGCAATCAAGATGCAAGGGATAGCCGATTACCGGCAAGACGACCCGGCAGTGGCCGACGACGTTGCCGCAGGCAATGTCGTCTGGAAACCCAAGGACAAAGACGGGTGGCCGCACCTGATGACAGCCATGACTAAAGCAGTGAAGTAAAAGAGGGCCGCTCTTCCCGACCAATGTCGGGGAGGGCGGTCTATTTTTTACCCCCACACCTATGCATAGGTGTGGGGGTTTATAAAAAAAGATGCCCTGCCTGTGAGACAGGCAGGGCCGGCCGATTCATTCGGCCGTTAGCGGGAGCAAACTAGCTTCATTCTGGCAGAGGCACCGGCTCTTTGTCAAGGCCCCTGCTCGAGATTGGGCCCTTAATGTCTGGGGGTTTAATGTTTGGGGGTTTCACCCCCAAACATTTGTCAATCTCGTTAGAGCCAAGCCGCCGCCACCAGAGATGGTCACACCAGCGCACCGGTCTTGACCAAGGTGACAGATCAACTTCGCCGTTAGCCAGATCCGAGGGAATGGTGCCGCTGCCCCGGACTTCCGCACCGAGCAGTCCGATCTCTTGACAAGCAACTACTGTCAGCTCCGAGCAATACCAGCGCTCGTCACTGTCAGGAACAAACTTGTCAGGTGTCGGCAGGTCTCTGACCACTGGTTTAGCAGTCAGAGACGAAAGCAACTCCCGGACAGTAGCATAGGACTGACCAACATGCCTTTTGGCAAACTCAGTCAGCCGCCGCGACTGCTCGCTAGTGAGCTGGCGCTTCAGTCTCCGGATTTCTACCTCGTCCCCCTGCTCAAGGTATTCTTGGAAGAAAGAGAGGGGCTGGCAAAACTGCACCCCCTGCCCCTTAACTGCCTCCAGCACCTTGAGATCCCCTTGGCTATCTCGCACGATAATCCCCACATGGAGATAGCGACTGAGGGTAGCCAATCTGGTCACTGCCTGATAAGGCCGCGGCCAGCGAAGGGGACACAGCTGACGCGCCCGGACCAGCACGATATCACCCTCTTGAGGGCAATAGCGGCCGCCCCAATAGACGCAGATCTCCCGACTGGTCCTAACGTCGTAGCCGGCCAGTCTCCTTGAGGATTTCACTTCATCAAGGAAGGGTTCGGCCACTTCCAGAACCACGAACGATCCCTGCGACTCGTGCCAAGTCTGACTTGGCTGGGGCCGCTGGGCCTCTTCGGCTGTTGCCAGCCCCGCCAAAAACAGAACCAGCAGCGACGCTCGGAAAACTGACATCTGAAGTCTCCTGTGCTATATTTCCCGTATCGATGTCTCAAAACACTATCTTAATTATAGCATATATAGTAGCAGTTGTCAATGTCTTAATCGGTTTCTCCCTCTACTATGTCCATCTGGCCGATGTCCAGAATCTCCTCATCATTCATTTTCAGGCCCTGCGGGGAGCTGATGTTTTGGGAAGCAAAAAAGATGTTTTGGGAATTTTATTGGCTGGCTTGGTGATTATTATTCTCCACTTTATTCTTAGCAGCGCCTTCTTTTCCCGGCGCCGCTATCTCTCTCAACTATTGGCAGTCGGCGCTGTTTTGCTGTCGTTCTTGATTTTACTGACGGTGGTTGCTATTATCAGTGTTAATTAGCTTTTAGCTGTTAGCTTTTAGCTTTTAGAAGAAATGTTTGCGGTCATTGAAACCGGTGGGAAGCAATACAAAGTTTCTCCCGGACAAAAAATAAAAATAGAGAAATTGGACGCCAGCGAAGGCGGCCAAGTTGTTTTTAATAAAGTTCTGCTTAAAAGCGACGGCGCCGAAGTGGAGATCGGCACCCCTCATCTCTCTGGCGCCGCAGTGGAAGCTAAAGTTCTAGAACAAGGGAGAGGCGACAAAGTCATTGTCTTTAAATATCACTCCAAAACCCGCTACAAAAAGAAAAAAGGCCACCGCCAGCATTTTACGGAAGTGGAAATTATAAAGATTTAGGGTATAGGGTACTTATAAAGCTCTAAGCTCTAAACAAACTCTCAGCCCAAGGCTGACCCGCCTCTGGCGGGAAAACCCTCCGCCCAAGGCGGATCTCCGCCAAAGGCGGATCCGCCTCGGGCGAAGAACTTTTTTTTAACTTCTTATTGGTACGGAGTACAAATTACTTACGGACATACAGATTCCGTACATCCTCTACGAATTCGGATATTAGGATTTTATTCGGGGCATTCGGATAATATTCGCAGATTAGGATCGGTTCATTTTTAAAGCTATTGACAAATAAGAAAAGACCTGCTATTATCTATACAATTGCTGTAATTGCTCTAACAGCAGTCAGAAACGAAAAGGCGGCTTAGGTCTGAAGCCCAAGTCGCTGGGCCTGAAACCCCGTTTCTAACATGAGCCAAAGAGGTACTTTGAAATGTTTTACAGTTTGATGCATGAGGCGGCAGATGGGGAGCTCTCACTGACAGTCAGGAAACTCTGGGAAAAACGGAATGGAGAAGATCCGGTAGAAGACCAAGTCCAAACTCAGATCTGGAGAATCTCTCTATGTGTAATTCTCTTGATTCTCCTTAGTGCCATCGGTGGGTTAGCAGTAGGAAAAACACTCGAGAATGTAGGGATGATGGTCGTGGCTTTTGCCAGCTGCTTTGTTGCCATGGACATCCTTATAATTACTTTCTTCTACTCTGCGGAAAAATATATGCCCAAGGCCAAGGATAGCCGCCGCCGATTTGATGATCTCTATTCAGAGGCCTGCCGCCACTTACCACAGTGGAGAAATATCTTCGGCTCGGAAAAAGAATTGCTGGAAGCGGCTAAAGCCGAGCTGAAGAAAATGGGCTGGTACTTCGTTGAACAAGAGGTGGTTCACGGAGTGTACTCCAAAGAGAAGGTTGAAACGAAGAAGCGCTTTGAAGAAGCCTACGAGGTCTTCAAGCTCTTAGGCTGGATTGAAGATATGGGGTGGGGCGCTTTCACTCCTCCAATCTCAATGGTGATTAAGGCTGTGGAGGTTGGAATAGTAGGGCCCGACCCTGAGTGGTTAGAGGCACCGATAGGAGCTGCCCCAAAAACTCCTGAGGCAGCTGCTCCAGAAGCCGCTGAGACCCCTGTTCCAGCCCCAGCTCCAGCCCCAACCACCTAGTCCAATCTATTGGGGTCCGACCCCAATAGATTGGCCCGTCCCGAAGTGCTTCGGGGCGGATTTTTAATTTTTAAATATTGATTGCCGCCCGTGTCGTATCAATATTTCTAAAACTGACTTTTTCCTGATCAAACTTTAGTCTGACACTGCCCAGCGGGCCGTTGCGGTGCTTGGCAATAATAATCTCGGCAGTATTTTGTTCCTGCGGATCAGGATTTAACTTGTCGCGATCTTGACGATAGATAAAAAGAACGACGTCACTATCCTGTTCAAGCGATCCCGACTCACGAAGATCCGACAGTCGCGGCACTTTGATTTCTCTTTTATCAACGCTCCGCGACAATTGCGACAAAGCCAGCACCGGCACATTGAGTTCCCGGGATAGGGCCTTCAAGGAACGAGAGATCTCCGTCACCTGCTGGACCAGATTTTCACTATGGGTGCGGGGCTGAACCAGTTGTAAATAATCAATAACAATCAAACCCAGTCCGTGTTCCATCTGCAGGCGCCGCGCCATTGATTTCATTTGCAAAACTGTGGGTGAAGGAGTGTCATCAATAAAAATCGGGGCATTATGTAAAACATCAAGACCAGCTTGAATCATCTCAAATTCTAAATCATCGGAAAGGCGGCCGGTGCGTAATTTCCAAAGCGGCACCTGCGATTCGGCGGCGATCAATCGGTCAATCACCTGTTCCCGCGCCATTTCCAAAGAAAAAATCCCCACCGGCACTTTTTCTTTAACCGCGGCATAACGGGCAATATCCAAAGCAAGGGCTGTTTTACCCAGTGACGGCCGGGCCCCGAGAATTATCAAATCTGACCCCTGGAAGCCGGAAAGATAATTATCCAGACCGGGGAAACCACTGCCTACCCCCCGCAATCCTCCTGAGGCCTGATGCAGTCTTTCAATTCTTTCATAAGCCGCCTGCAGTTCGTCTTTCAACAGCACAAATTTCTGCTGAGTGGAGTGCTGGGAGATGGAAAAAATCTTTTGCTCAATTGAATCAAGCAATAATTCCACATCACCCTGCTGGGAGAAGGCCGCCTCGCCGATTTCTGCCGAAGCCGAAATTAAATCGCGCAAAACTTTCTTTTCTTTAACAATGCCGGCGTAGTGATTGATATGAGAGGCGGTGGGCACTTTTTCAATCAGCGATGTCAGATAAGCGGCGCCGCCCGTCTCCTGCAGGAGATTAATTTCTTTGAGGCGATTGGTGACGCTTAAAATATCCACCGGCTGATTTTTTTCGAAAAGATAGAGAGCGGCTTCGTAAATCTGGTTGTGGATTGGTTTGTAAAAATCTCCCGGCGCCAGAAGATCGGCCACTTTGACAATGGCGTCTTTATCAATCATCAAGGCGCCCAATACCGATTCCTCGGCTTCTAAATTTTGCGGCGGGAGTTTAAGCATAGCGGTTTAGCAACTTAGCAAATTTAGCAGAATTAGCAGAATTAGGAATTCCTATTCGGATATTCGGATTTTATTCGGGGCATTCGGATATTATTCGCAGATTCGGATCGGTTCATTCCTAACCCCGCTGGATCAATGACCCCAATGGCGTATCCTCAACCTGATATCCCATTGCCTCAATTCTATCGCGCAGCTCATCGGCCTTGTCAAACTGTTTTTCTCCCCGCAATTTCTCCCTTTTATCCACAAGGGCTTTAATCCGCGCCGGAACCGCTTCTTTCTTAAATTCTATGCCCAGCAATTTCAATTTTATCTCTATAAATTTCTTAATCTCTTTTGCGTCCTTCTTAGCCAGCCGCCATATTTTATTCTGATAGTCGTTGATTAATTGAAAAATCACCGCCATCGCCTCCGGTGTATTAAAATCGTCACTCATGGCTTCGTTGAACTGCTGTTCGTAGTTTTGAATTTTTTGGTTTTTGCTAATTTTGATTTTGTTTAGGTTTTCGGCTTTAGGTTTTATATTTTTAATAAAATCTAATTTACCCACAAATCCTTCTACCGTCCCCAGCGCCGCTTCTGCCTGCCCAGCCAAGCCCTCGGTAAAATCGACAGGCGAGCGGTAATGAGAACTGATTAGCATAAATCTTAAAACATTGGCTGAGTACTTTTTTAAAAAACCCCTGACTTCCATAAAATTCCTCAAGCTCTTAGCCATTTTTTCGTTATTGATCATCACCAATCCCACATGCAGCCAGATTTTAACAAACGGCTTCTTGCCCGAGAGTGATTCCTGCTGAGCAATTTCCGACTCGTGATGGGGGAATTTCAAATCAGCGCCGCCGCCATGGAGATCGTACTGCGGCCCGAAATATTTTTCGGTAATGGCCGTGTCCTCAATATGCCAGCCGGGCCGCCCCGCCCCCCACGGCGAAAGCCAAATGTATTTATTCGTGTCATTCGCGTGTATTCGCGATTTTTTTGTGTCGCTGTTTACGAATTTCCATAAAGCAAAATCCAGCGGATCTTTTTTCTCCGGATCCGGCTCAATCCGCCAGCCGGGCCGCAACTCATTTAAGTTTTGTTTAGAGAGTCTACCGTAATCGGGAAATTTTCTTACCGAGAAATAAATCCCATTCTTGGTGGTATAAGCAAATCCTTTATCCAGCAGTCCCTTAATCTGCCGGATAATCTCTTTGATATGAACGCTGGCCCGGGCCCGCCTGTCAATAGCGCTAATCCCCAAAGCCCGCATATCTTTCAAATACTCACGCTCCATCACTTTTGGATCCACGCCCCGTTCAATAATTTTGTCGTCAACGTCGGTGATATTGCCCAAATAAAAAATTTTATAACCAACCGAACGCAAATATTTGACAATCACATCAAACACCACCTCCACCCGGGCATGGCCCAGATGAGGCAGGTCGTAAACCGTTGGGCCGCAGACGAAAAGCTTCAGCTTCCGCCCCCGAGATTTTTCCAAAAACTCCTTGCTTTCGGTGAGAGTGTTGTATAATGAAATCATGGGTATCGATGCTAAGGGTATCGATGCGAATATACCAATGATACGAATTATACGAATAGGCCTACGAATCGATTGGTAACCCCATTCGTATCATTCGTATCATTCGTAAATTCGTAGATTCGCATCAATACCCCATAGTATCGATACTTAATATGCTATAATAAATTCATAGCTGATGTCTAACAAAATCTTTATTTTAATCCTTGTCTGGACTGCCGTCTTCGCCCTCTGGGGCTGGGCGGCGCCTACCAGTAACCCACCCGGCGGCGAAGGCTTAATCACTTGGGATAAAGCCAATGGCCGACTGGCAATTTCTACCACTACTATTTTTTCAGGCATTGGTACGGTACTTGATTTAAACAGCCGAAAAATTGTCAGATTAGGCAACCCAACAGTCCCTGCCGACGCTGTTAATAAAAGATATGTTGATAACAACTACGGCGGCTCTAGCGCTACAAGGCTTTGGGGCGAGGGGAGACCTGATGTCGGCGTCGTTAATAACAATGGCGAATGTACTAATACCAGTCCCAATCCTGATATTAAAATCAGCCGCAGCAACATCGCGGTTAGTTGGGAAGGGGCAGCAGCCGCCTGCCCCACTGGCTGGTGGGTTTGTACAAAAGATGACCGCAATAAAGATGGTGGGGACTACATTGCCTTTGGTTCTTGCGGCAGCGGCAATAAAGCCTTTGTGGAATGTGACGTCGGTGGTAGTGATGAGTACAGATCGGGCCACAGCGATCGCGCCTGGGTTGCTAATCGCAACAGCGATAGAAACGGTTTTCATGTCACCTTAGCGGGGCTCGGTGGTGGCAGTGAAGGTTGCTTCCGACTACCGGTCTTGTGTTGCAAGAATCTTTAACTTTCGCTATAATCTCCTCCCATGGAGGAAGAAAAAAAGGAAAAAGAATGCGCCCGGTGCGAGGAGTATTTAAACGGCTGGAAACGGGCGGCCGCTGATTTGGCCAATTATAAAAAAGACGAGGCCCGCCGCTTTGAAGATTTTGCCAAACTGGCCAATGCCGCTTTGATTTTGAATTTACTGCCGGTACTGGATAGTTTTTATAAAACCAGCGGCGAGCCGCAAATCAGGGAACAGCTGGAGGCCGTTCTTAAAAAAGCCGGGCTGGAGAAGATAGAAGTCAAGGTCGGCGATGCTTTTAATCCGGCCCTCCATGAAAGTGTGGGCGAAGTAGATGGCAGCCCTTCGACGGGTTCGACAAGCTCACCGCAAGCAAGCTCAGGGCAACAATTTCCGCAAATTGTTGCGGAAATTGTCGAAACCGGCTATAATCTCCACGGCAAACTTTTACGCCCCGCCAAAGTCAAAGTGGTCAAAGGTTAAATGTCCAATGTTAAATGTCTAAAATAATAGGTATAGATTTAGGAACAACTTTTTCGGCGGTGGCTGTGGTGGAAGCCGGCCAGCCGCGGATTTTAGAGAATAGCGAAGGCGCCCGGATCACGCCTTCAATTGTGGCCATCAGCAAAGCTGGCGAGCGAGTGGTGGGTGTTTTGGCCAAACGGCAGTCAGTCACCAATCCCAAAAACACCATCTTCTCTGTCAAACGGCTCATCGGCCGCAAATTCACTGACCCTGAAGTCCAAAACGACAAAAAATGGCTGTCCTATGAGATTCAGGCCTCGGCCAGCGGCGGCGTCCAGATAAAAATGGGGGATAAGACCTACACCCCCGAGGAAATCTCGGCTATGGTTTTGGCTAAATTAAAAGCCGACACTGAAGCCAAGCTGGGCGAGAAAGTGGAAGAAGCGGTGATCACTGTCCCGGCTTATTTTGACGACAGCCAGCGTCAGGCCACCAAGAACGCCGGCGAAATTGCCGGCCTCAAAGTCCGCCGGATTATTAATGAACCAACCGCCGCCGCTCTGGCTTATGGCTTCAACCGCCAGAAAAACGAGAAAATTGTGGTTTATGATTTCGGCGGCGGCACTTTTGACGTTTCGGTTTTGGAAGTGGGCGATGACACGGTGGAAGTTAAAGCCACGGGCGGCGACACGCACCTTGGCGGCGATGATTTTGATAAACGGCTGATTGAATATCTGGTTGATGAATACCGCCGGCAGGAGGGGATTGATCTGGTTAAAGATCCTCTGGCTCTCCAGCGCCTTAAAGAAGCGGCTGAGCGCGCCAAGCACGAACTTTCCACTGCCAGCCAGACCGAAGTCAACCTGCCTTACATCACTTCCACTGCCGAAGGTCCCAAACATTTTTTGATAAAACTGACCCGGGCCAAGCTGGAATCGCTGGTTCAGGATTATCTGGATCGCTCCATTGAAATCGCCAAAAAAGTAGTAAGCGAGGCTAATTTTAAAATCTCCGATATCAATGAAGTGATTTTGGTGGGCGGACAGACGCGGATGCCGGCTCTGCAGGAAGCGGTGAAAAAAGCTTTTAGCAAAGAGCCGCATCAAGGCATAAATCCGGACGAGGTGGTGGCGATGGGCGCCGCTGTCCAAGCGGGAATTTTGCAAGGCGATGTCAAAGATGTATTACTCTTGGATGTCACGCCTTTATCTTTGGGCATTGAAACTTTGGGCGCTGTCTTTACCCCGATTATTGAAAAAAACACCACCATCCCCACTGCCAAAACCCAGATCTTCTCCACGGCCTCGGACAACCAAACCACAGTGGAAGTTCATATCCTGCAAGGAGAGCGGCCGATGGCCAGCGACAATAAAACTCTGGCCCGATTTATTTTAGACGGCATTCCGCCGGCGCCCCGGGGTCTGCCTCAAGTGGAAGTGACTTTTGATATTGATGCCAATGGCATTTTAAGCGTCACTGCCAAAGACAAGGCCACCAGCAAAAACCAAACAATCCGCATTGAAGCCAGCACCCAGCTTTCCAAAGACGAGGTGGAAAAATTGAAAACCGAAGCCGCCAGCCATGCTGAAGAAGACCGGCGGAAACGGGAGCTGGCCGAAATCCGCAATCAGGCGGAGAATATGATCTACTCCACTGAAAAAGCCCTGCGTGAAACCGCTGATAAAGTCCCGGCTGATGTTAAAAAAGCTATTGAAGAAAAACTGGAGGCGTTGAAAAAAGTAAAAGATGGCTCTGACAGTTCTGCCATCCAATCAGCTATTGCCGAACTTTCGGCAGAAGCGGCGAAGTTGTATCAAAAATAAGCCGCGTAACAACAAGGGCGTCGTTTTCGGTGCACACTGCTCCACCCCCCCTTCCTCTGGCAACCAATTCCGCCAAATGATATTCGGGGATTCGTAGCCATTCGGGGCATTCGGATTTAATTTGGGATATTCGGATCGGTTTATTTCTTTTCCGCCATCACCGAGCTTTCCGCCGCAGTGGCCAAACTATACCCAAATAGGCCTCATTGACAAAACGAGAGGAGTCCTTTATTACATAAATAGGACGGAGTTGGCAAAACCAACTCCTTTATCAACCAAGCTCTTTACCAGAAAGGAAGCCAAACCAATGGCCA
>CAYICS010000014.1:0-13802 GCA_964362125.1 uncultured Candidatus Saccharibacteria bacterium | reverse complement strand
TTTATACCAAAAAAGAACCCAGCTTGCGCGCTTCCGGGATGTTCCTTCAGACAAGTCTGCGCCGCCCGCTATATCTGTTAGAGATTAGATTAATTAGATCAATTAATCTGCTATAATTAGTTTATGTTCTGGCCTTTTGGGAAATTTGGGAAGGAGGAAAGATTTTTGGGGGTGGACATCGGCACCACCTCGATTAAAATTGCCGAATTGGCTAAGAGCGGCAGGGGAGCCAAGTTAGTCAACTACGCTTTGCTTGAAACCTACAGCTATCTGGAGCGGGTTAACACCGCTTTACAAACCAGCGGCCTGAAACTTTTTGAACAAGAGGCGGCTAATCACCTGAAACTAATGCTTAGCCGCGGCGGCTTTCGAGCTAGGCAAGCAGTGGCGTCTCTGCCGGCTTTTTCTGTTTTCACCACTGTCATCGAGATTCCGGTGATGTCGGATGAGGAATTAAACAAGACCCTGCAGTTTGAGGCGCGGCAGTATATTCCGATGCCCGTGGCGACAGTGGCTTTGGATTGGATTCGCACCACTGACAAAAACATTTTACTAATGGCCATTCCCAACGAGCAGATTGAGCGTTATAAAAAAATCTTCTCCGGGGCAGGATTGAATCTGGCGGCCTTGGAAATTGAAGGAATGAGTTTGGCCCGTTCTCTGTCTTCTGACACACCGTCTTCTGACACACCGATTCTCATTATTGATATCGGTTCCCGCTCCACCGGTCTGTTTATCGCCGAGAATGGTTTATTGAAAATGGTCGGCCAGACCGACTTTTCCGGGGCCTCGATTACCCGGGCGGTGTCTGCTGGTTTAGGGGTCAATATGCGCCGGGCCGAAGACCTAAAAAAACAGCGGGGTTTAATTGATTTGGGCTTTGGTCCGGATCAGGAGTTATCCACACTAATGAAGCCGGTTTTGGATGTTATTATTAATGAAGCCAAGCGCTTGGCGCAGAATTTTGCTACGACTTATTCGGTTGCTCCAAAAAGCGTGATTTTAGCTGGCGGCGGCGTGGCCCTGCCCGGAATTGAAGACTATGTCGGGAAAGAGATGAATCTGACGGTGGCTAAAGCCAATCCCTTCGCTAAAATTGACCCTCCGGAGAAGGCGGCGGCGTTGCTTCGACCGCTGGGACCGAGTTTGGCCGTGGCAGTGGGCGCCGGCTTGCGCAACATTAACATTTAACAATTGACAGATGGTGTCCCCTACAATCGAAGAAAAATTACAGCGCGAGGAACTGCCGGTGGGCTGGCCGTGGCGGTTTTTTCTGTTTTCTCTTTTGGTTTTTATTACCGCCTTGATTGTTTATTTGGGCGTTGCCTTTGGCTACAAGCCATTTTTAGTTTCCCAAATTGACAAGCAGGAGGCGGCCATCGCCCAATTAAGTCAGACAATCCCCAAAAAACAGCAGGAAGATTTTATCGCTTTTTATTCCCAACTGGTTAATCTCCAGCGTCTCTTAAAAGATCACGTCTTCGCTTCTAAAATTTTTCCCTTTATTCAGGCCAACACCAACCAGCTGGTTTATTATACCGCCGTTGATTTGCGGGTGGGGGAGAAACGATTGGAGCTGGAGGGGGCGGCTGTCAACTATGGAGTTTTTGCCCAGCAGCTGCAGGCCTTGGCCGCGGCTCCGGGAGTGGAGAGTTTGATTATTAACGACTCCAGCGCCAGCGGAGGTCGGGTTAAGTTTAGATTGTCGCTGATTTTAAAACAGAGTTTGTTTAAATAAATATATGTTAAGGAGTATCGATACCAATATACGAATGAATGCGAATTATACGAATAGGTTTACGAATCGATTGGTAACCCCATTCGTATCATTCGTAAATTCGTATATTCGCATCAAAGCCCTACCATGAGACCCGCCGCTAAAAGAGCTTTTAGTTTGTTGTTGAGCATCATCCTGCTGGTGGCGGCTTTGTTTATCTATGGCTTGTTCATTCAGCCGGAGTACAGTGAGCTGTCGGTACTGCGGGGCCGGTTGAGCGGTCAGAAAAATTTATTCTTAAACAAGCAGGAGGCGATTACCAAAGTGGAAAGTTTGATCAAACAGTATCAGGGCGCCGGCCGACTGCAGGACACTATCTCTATGTCTTTGCCCGGCGGTGAAGATCTGGCGTCGGTTTTTAATCAACTGCAGGGGATCGCCGCTTTTAATGGTTTGATTATTGAGGTTTTTAATGTTCAGTCCTTGCCCATCAAACCGGCCCGGGAGCGCTCTTTGGTGCGGGGTTTGGGCAGTTTGCGGTTGTCTTTGCGGCTGACCGGCCCTTACGAAAGTTTTCGCGGCTTTCTCAGGGGTCTTGAAACCAACATCCGACTGATGGATGTGGTTAGTTTAAAAATCGAACCGATTGATAAAGTTTTGGTGTATAATTTGGTAGTGGATACTTACTATCAGACGAGATAATTTATGATTTATGATTTATGATTTAAGAACATGGCAATAGTGCTTGAACAACAAAAAAGACGGACAAACTGGTTTGCGGTGATTGTTTTTATCTTTATCTTGGCTGTGATTCTGGGCTTGGCCTACTTTCTCTTTTTTGCTCCCACGCCCGGCATTGAAATCATTGTCCCTTCGCAGCTGGAAGAGGCAGCCGGCTTAGCTGAACTGGAACTCGACCCCAACAAACTGATCAGCGACCCGGTGTTGAAATCTTTGAGACAGTACGGCACCCAGCCCAGCATCGGCATCATCGGCCGCGACAATCCGTTTGTGGAATTTTAAGGCTTATGGCTTATTGTCAAAATAATTTTCAATTATCAATGATTAATTTTCAATGAATCAAACAAATGGGTTTGAAAATTGAGTAATTGAATCATTAAATGAAAATTGAAAATTGAAAATTGAAAATTTCTTTGTTTAGGATTTAGAGCTTAGAGTTTAGAGCTTAGTGCTTAGTGCTTATGTTATACTTAACTAGTGGACGCGCAACTTCTAAAACTTTTAATTGAGGCGGGATTTTTGGCGCCGGAGCAGGGAGAGAAATTACAAAGTGAAGCCGGGGCGACAAAAAAGCGGGTGGAAGATTTGATTCAGGAGCGTCGTCTGGTGGATGAAGTGGAGCTGGCCAAAGTCAAAAGCCGCCTCTTAAATATCCCCTATACCAAAGCCGACCCGGCCGCTGTCACTCCCGACCTACTGCAGTTAATCTCTGAAACCACTGCTTTTAATTACAAAGTGGTTCCCCTTTCCCGGGATAAAAATCTGTTGGTGGTGGGGATGCTTCACCCCGAGGACTTGAAGGCGCAGGAGGCCTTGCGCTTTGCCGCCAAGCAGAACCGGGTTTCTCTGGGCATCTATTTAATTACCCCGAGCGATTTTGAAGCAGTAATGAGAAAATACTCGCCCTTCTCCTCGCAGGTGGAGGCGGCGGTGAAATCTCTAAATATCAAAGCCGGGACAGGGCTGGGGGGAACGAAAAGAGTCCGGCTGGAGGAAGCGACGGCGGTCACCGAAGAGGCGCCGGTGATCAAAATTGTTTCCTCAACCTTGAAAGAAGCAGTGGCCGGCGGCGCCTCGGACATCCACATTGAACCCCAGCGCGACCGCCTCCGCATCCGCTTGCGGGTGGACGGCGTTTTAACCGAAATTTCCAATCTCCCTTTAGAACTGCACCAGCCGATTATCTCGCGGGTGAAAATTTTATCTAATTTAAAAATTGATGAAACTCGCATCCCTCAGGACGGCCGCTTTCGCACCGAGCTTTTTGACCGCGACATTGACTACCGCGTCTCCACTTTTCCCACCCCGGCCGGCGAGAAAGCCGCCATCCGGGTTCTGGATCCGCGGGTGGGGCTGAAGAAACTGGAAGAGCTGGGTTTGCGCGGCCACAATGAAGAACTGGCCTTGCGAGCCATTGCCAAACCTTTTGGCATGATTCTCATCAGCGGCCCCACTGGTTCGGGCAAGACCACTACTCTCTATGCCTTAATGCAGAAGCTCAATCAGGATGATGTCAACATTGTCACTTTGGAAGATCCGGTGGAGTACACCATTGACGGCGTCAATCAATCACAGGTGCGGCCGGAGATTGGTTATGATTTTGCCACTGGTCTGCGCCAGATTTTGCGGCAGGATCCGGATGTGATGATGGTGGGAGAGATTCGGGATAATGAGACTGCGGCCCTAGCTGTCCATTCGGCTCTCACTGGCCACATTGTTTTATCAACTCTCCATACCAACAATGCCATGGGGGTGATCCCGCGTCTGCTTGATATGAAGGTTGATGGTTTCCTTTTGCCGTCTTCATTGAACCTGATGGTTTCTCAGCGCTTGGTGGGGCGGCTTTGCGAGAAGTGCAAGCAGGAGACAATGCCGCCGCCTGATGTCTCGGATATTTTACAAAAAGAATTAACTAAACTGCGGCCCGGACCTTACAAAATTTGGCGCTCGCCCGGCTGTCCCGCCTGTCATCAGAAGGGATCGTTGGGCCGACTGGCAATTTTTGAAGCTTTGGAGATGACGCCAGAGTTGGCCGATATCATTAACACCGGTTCAACTGAAGCTAAGATTATCGAAGAGGCCAAGCGGCAGGGGATGGTCACTTTGCGGCAGGATGGTTTGCTTAAAGCCATCGAGGGTTTGGTGAGCGTGGAGGAGGTTTTAAGAGAAACGACAGAGACATAGATATGTAATATTCGGAACATTCGGGTGCATTCGGGTATTAGGATCGCATTAAAAAATACGCCCCAGACAAGGTTGGAATAAGTCCTTTGCTGGCGGCGTTAGAGGTTGTCATTCAAAGACATCTTGATGAGCGGCCCGAATGACAAACTTTTCATAAAAAAGACCAAGGCGTTTCAGTTCTGTTTCCGGCGGCAGGGCCCGGTGTTTGTTCCCGTTTAAAGACGGCGTCGCCCGGCTGTTTCTTTTTTCCGGGAAACGGCAATCAAGGCAGAGCTGCAGGCCGGTTTCCGGATCGTAGTCAACGCCATCCCTAAATTTTCCATGACAGCAGCCATGACAGCGCTGGCGGGTGATCTTCGGTTCCCGCTTGTACATTCCTATTCTAGCCATAGCCTACCTCCTTGTTCTTCGGTTTCTTTGGGGGTTCTATATATTATAATAACACTTGGCATCCTTTAAGTCATCTACGGGGAGTTTTTCTATTTTCAATATGTTATAATGGCAGTAATGGATTATAAGAGTAAACTTCAGGAACTGCTGCTGGCCACCGCCCGGCAGAATGCTTCTGACCTCCATATTAATGTCGGCCGCAAGCCGACTTTGCGGGTGGACGGCAATTTGTTTCCTCTGGAGAACGAAGCCATGGTCACACCAGAAGTAGCCGAGGGACTGGTGATTGCTTTGCTTAATGACGAGCAAAAGATGAAGTTTCTGGCGCAAAAAGAACTGGACTTTTCTTATGCTTTGGAAGACAAAGCCCGCTTCCGCGTCAATGTTTTTTATCAGAAGGGCTTTATGGCGGCCGCCCTGCGGTTGATTCCTGTCAAGATCCGGACGGTGGAGGAATTAAACCTGCCGCCCATTCTTCATGACTTCACCAAACTCTCTCAAGGTTTTGTTTTATTGGTGGGACCAGCTGGGCACGGCAAGTCCACGACCTTGGCGGCTTTGGTGGATGAAATTAACAAGACGCGAATGGAGCACATTATCACCATTGAGGATCCGGTGGAGTATTTATTCTTTCAAGATCGTTCCATTGTTTCTCAGCGCGAGGTGGGTTTTGACACGGTTGGTTTTCATCGGGCTCTGCGCTCGGTTCTGCGGCAGGACCCGGATGTGGTGATGATTGGTGAGATGCGCGACCCGATTTCCATTTCAACAGCTATGACTGCGGCTGAAACCGGCCACTTGGTTTTTTCCACTCTCCACACTAATTCGGCTGCCCAGACCATTGATCGGATCATTGACAGTTTTCCGGCGGAACAGCAGGGGCAGGCGGTGTCGCAGTTGGCGGCGGTTTTGGTGGCTATTGTTTCCCAGCGTTTGGTCAGCCGCATTGATGGCGGCCGGGTGCCAGCCACCGAGATTATGATTGTCAACCCGGCCATCAGGAATCTCGTCCGCGAGCGCAAGGCCTACCAGATTGACTTGGTGATTGAAACCAACGCCCAAGCTGGAATGATTACATTGAATCGTTCTTTGTCCGGCTTGGTGCAGAAGCGGGTGGTTTCTTTGGACGAAGCCGAGAAGTATTCTTTGAATCCCGCCGAACTGCGGTTGTTGGTGGAGAGGACGCAGTAGGAGCGGATTTCCGCTGCGCCAAGTCTGACTTGACTTCGCTCCAATCAAGGTAGAATTATTATTAAGCGGAAATCCGTTCCCTAACTACTAACTATTCACACTAAGTACTAAATACCATGTAGGAAATAGTGATTCCGAGAATCACTAGATTAACGGGCGCGGGGATTTTTTATTGACTTTAAGAAGTCGAGGTTGTAAAATAAAATTATGAATCAAGTTACGGTTACCAAGACCAAAGATTATTTAGTTTTAAAGATCCCACTTCAAGCTGTTAGAGAGAGGAAGATTTTTCTTTCTGATAATCAGCGTCACGCGATCGCTGAAGGACTGAGGGCTATTAAAGAGGGCAGAGTTTCCAAGCCGTATAAAAACGCCAAAGAAGCTATCGCCTTCCTTCGCTCTCTATGAGAGTTATTTTTACCGATCCTTTTTCCGATCGGTATCGGAAGTTATCTGGAGATTTAAAGAAAAAATTTGAGAAACAGGTAAGATTTCTTTTAAAAAATATCCGTCACCCATCCCTTCGGGCTAAAAAATACGATGAGGCTAGAGATATTTGGCAAGCTCGAGTGGATGATGATTATCGTTTTTATTTTAAGATTGAGCGGGATATTTACTATATTTTGAGTATAATCAAGCACCCGAAATAATATGTGGTTGACCCCCACACCTAGTCAGCAAGCTAGTCGCTATTTATGCCCGCAGGGCAATACTGACTAGGTGTGGGGGTTGACAAGGGGGCGGGGGAGTTTAAAATTAAATCAGGGTAGGATTCGGGTGGGGCGGCGGATGGTCTGCGGTCTAGCGACTTGATTGGGTGGTACTCGAGCCGGGTTGCTATATTGATCGCACGCCGCCGCCCCCTTTTTCCAGTTCTTTAATTTGGGATATTCCGCTTTTGCGCGCGCGGATATCTGCCCTATGTGGGTGGGGCGGCCGAAACGTAGTAGGCCGCCCATTTTTTATTTAAAGCTAATGTTTGGGGGTCTCACCCCCAAACATTGATCAGCCCCGGGGATTTTTGTTGATCAGATAGTCTGTTATACTTAAATCATGAAGTTTAGGTATAGCGCCCGCACCAAATCCGGGGAAATGCAGGTGGGTAATGTGGAAGCCACTGGTCAGGAGGCGGCTTTGAATATTCTCCACAGTCACGATCTCTATGTGCTTTCCATTGAAGGGGAGAGGCGGCCGGTTTGGTATGAGCAGCTGCTGGCATTTTTTAATCGGGCGCGCCGGCAGGACCTGATGATCTTCACCCGCCAGTTTGCCACAATGCTGGAGGCGGCTATTCCCTTGGGCGACACCCTGAAAGCCCTCTACCGTCAGACCCGCAACAACATTTTGCGGGAAGCGGCTTTTGAAATTTCGCAGGACGTGGACACCGGCCTTTCCTTGTCGCAGGCCTTTGAAAAACAGCACCATATTTTTTCCGAATTTTATATCAACTTAATTCGCTCAGCCGAGGTCACCGGCAAGGTTGATGAAGCCATGAAATTCCTGGCTGATTATTTGGAGAAAGAGGTGGCGCTGGTTTCCAAAGTCCGCAACGCCATGATCTACCCCATTTTTGTCATTGTTCTTTTTATTATTACCGCCGGCGTCCTGATGGGAGTGGTCTTTCCCCAAATTGAACCGATCTTCACCGAAGCCGATGTCCAATTGCCGCTTTTGACGCGGGTGTTTCTGGCAATGGGTCATTTTATTGCCGGCTGGTGGTGGTCTTTGCTGATAATTTTCGCCATCATCATTATTTTACTGATTGATTATTTCCGCAGTCAGGAGGGCCGGGTCATCTACGACCAGATAGTGCTGGCAACGCCGGTCTTTGGCAAAATTCTCCAGCAGGCTTATGTCGCCCGGTTTGCCGAGGCCACGCAGGTTTTGCTTAAAGGCGGCATTCCCGTGGCTCAGGCTATTGAGATTGGCAGTCACACCATCGGCAGTTTTATTTATCGGGATAATCTTCACGAAGTGGCAGACCGCATCCGTCAGGGCGAGCCGCTCTCCCGGGCTCTTGAGGATTATGAAGATTACTTCCCGCCTTTGGTCAGTCAGATGCTGGCGGTGGGCGAAAGCACCGGCAGGTTGGATGAGATGCTGGCCCGCATCTCCCAATTCTACACCCGCGAGGTGGACAGTCTGGTGGGCAGTTTGGTGGAATTGATCCAGCCGACGCTGATGGTTTTGATTGGAGCGATGGTGGGACTCTTGTTTGCTTCAATCCTCCTCCCGATATATAATCTTGTTCAGGTGTTTTAAATTAAAAATTGAAAGTTTAAAAATCAAAATGACAATTAAAAGTTATAAAAATTTTAAAACTTTAAACTGTCATTTTTAACTTTGATTTTTTAATTTTAAACTTGTAAACTATGACCATGGATAAAAAACAAGGTTTTACATTGATTGAGGTTTTAATAGTCGTTTTCATCATAGGATTATTGGCTTCGGTAGTGCTGGTTGGCCTTGGTTCTTTTCGGGCGCGGGGAAGGGATGCGCGGCGGATTGCTGATTTAAGATCTGCGCAAAACGCTTTGGAGCTTTATTACGGCAAGTTTGGCAGTTATCCCGGCGGCAACTGGGCGGATATGAAGCAGAATCTGCTAGCCGGCGATATTGGCGTGAAAAATATCCCCAACGATCCGGGCGGCACCAGTTATCAATATGGCAGTAATGGCCAAAGTTATGTCTTGGGAGCCGGACTGGAGGACAGCAACAACTCGGCGCTCCGCGATGATATTGACGGCGGCGGCAATGACACTTTCGGTGTGGAATGCGGCGACCCGACTAATGACCAGTATTATTGTATTGCTTTCTAGCCCTGAGCTTGTCGAAGGGTTAGTTCGTTTTGTTATCGGACTAGCCATCGGCAGTTTTCTTAATGTCGTCGCTTTTCGCTATCCAAAAAACAATTGGGGCGGCCGCTCTAAATGCCGGAGCTGCCGAAGACAATTGCGCTGGTTCGAGTTAGTCCCCCTGGTTAGTTTTATTATTCAAGGCGGCCATTGCCGCCGTTGCGGCAAGGCGCTCTCTTGGCAATACCCCTTAGTAGAATTATTGAGCGGTTTGGCCGCCGTCTTCCTGCCGCCTTTTTGGTTTTTTGTGGCTCTGGCAATGATTCTGCTGTCAGCTATTGATTGGCGGTTGATGATTATTCCCGACGAGCTTAACATTTTTCTGGCGGCGATGGGAATTTTGGCCGGTGTCTGGGGCTTGGGATCTTTTCTGGAAAATTACGCCGAGGTGATTGCCGGGCCAACCAATCAATTCTTGGGTCGGCTGCTGGCGGCCGCCCTTGGCTTAGTTTTATTGGGGCTGATAGTTTTTATCAGCCGCGGCCGGGCCATGGGCGCGGGTGATGTCAAGCTGGCCGGCGCCTTAGGGCTATTAGCCGGCTGGCCAGATATTATTTTATCTCTGGCTTTAGGTTTTATTGTGGGCGGCATCTGGGGAGCGGCTCTGCTGATTACCGGCGAGGGAAAAATGAAAACCTTGGTGCCTTTCGGGCCATTTCTGGTGATCGGTTTCTGGCTCACCTACTTTTTCGGTCAGCCGCTGCTGCGGTGGTATTTTTCTTTGATATAACTATTAGCTTCTAGCTGTTAGCTTTTAGAGGTAAAATAGATGTATGCCTCTAAAAGCTTTTACTTTGATTGAGATTCTCGTCATTATCGGCATTCTCACTCTCCTTACTTCTTTTTTGCTTTTATACGGCCGCGCCGGGGAAAATCAGATTTTACTGCTGCGGGAAAAAGCCAAGGTCATCAACAATGTCCTCCGGGCTAAAGCCATGGCTTTGAATCTGGCGCTGGAAAGCGAGCCAGCTTGCGGTTTTGGTGTCCACTTTGAAGAAAACCGTTATTTTATTTTCCGGGATTCGGCTCTTGATCCCCGCGATTGCTTTATTGACCCGGGACACCGCCGCTATTCCGGCGAAGCCTCAGGGGAGCTATTGACTGATGAAATTTTTAGTCTTGATGCCAACCTCCGTTTTTCGCGGCTGGCAGTGGCCGATGTTTTCTTCCGGCCGCCTCAGCCCGAGGCCTTTTTAGATGGCGAGCAGACCCTGCCGGAGGCAGAGATAATTTTAGCCACCCAAGACAACCGGTCGAGTGTTAGAATTGTTATAAACAATGCCGGACAGATTTCATCTGAGTAAAAAAGGAATGGGCGGGCGGCGCGGACTTGTCGGGGTTTTGCTCCGGCATTACTCCCTTGAACCCGCTCCGGCCGCTCCAGCGGCGGTTCCCTCGCTTCGCTCGGCCTCCGCTTATTCTCGCAACGGCGGGGTTTTTGGTGCGCTGCGCATTTATACCAAAAACACCAAGCCCCGCCTGCCCGCATTGCTACGCAAAGCGTTGCAGGCGGGCCTGCTCGAGGGTTCTCGGAGAGCAATGCCGGAGCATCCCCTTCAAGCAAATCCGCGCCGCCCGCATAATGGCTATCTTCTGATAGAATCAATGATTGCCATCACCATTGTTTTGGTGGGGCTACTGGGGATTTTTGCTTTGCTGTCGCGGTCGCTGTCGCTTAATCGGGTGGTGGCTGATAGGTTTGTGGCGGCTTATTTAGCAGCCGAAGGAGTGGAGATTGTGAAAAATATTGCTGACAACAATGTCTTGTCAGCCCGGCCATGGAACAGCGGTCTTCAAAACGGCGACTATGAAGTTGATTATCGCAGTGATGACCTCGAGACCCATCAAGGCCGACAAATAAGTTTTAACAGTCAAAGCGGCAGTTATGGCTACGGCGAGCCCAACCCCACTAACTTCCAGCGGCTAATCAGGATTGAGAGTTCCAGCGACGGCGAAGAGTTGATTATTAAATCAAAGGTCAACTGGGTGACCCGGGGCGGCGGCCGCTTCGAGATTAATCTTGAAGATCATTTATTTAATTGGCAACAGTAATGATGAAATTTCAAAACATTGATATTGATATGAGGAGCGGCGCGGCATTACTCCCTCGAACCCGCTCCGGCCGCTCCAGCGGCGGTTCCCTCGCTTCGCTCGGCCTCCGCTTATTCTCGCGACGGCAGGGTTTTTGGTGCGGTCGCTTCGCTCCCATCTATACCAAAAACACCAAGCCCTGCCTGCTCGAGGGTTCTCGGAGAGCAATGCCGCGCTGCTCCCATAACTTAAAATCTTAAACAAATGCCAAAAATCAAAAACCAAAATTCTAAAGCATTCACGATTATTGAACTGATGGTGGCGGTGGCCTTGTTTGTAGTGGTGGTGGGGATTGCTTCGGCGACTTTTGTTCAATCTCTACGCACTCAGCGCCAGGTGGTGGCGCTGATGTCAGCTAATGATAATGCCAGTTTAATCTTGGAACAGATAGCGCGGGAAATTCGTTTTGGCCGAGCTTTTTCTGCCAGCAGTGGTCATCTCGCCTTCACCAACTTCCGTGACGAATCAGTTAGCTATAATTTAGAAGAGGGTACGATCAAAAGAACCATTGCCGGCGCCAGCCGGCCCCTGACCGCCACTAATGTTAAGGTTCATTATCTTAATTTTGATCCGCAAGGGGAGGCAGTGGGCGATCGGCTGGCAACGCGGATCACCATTAATCTTGGGGTGAGCGCCCGGGGCGCTTTGGAAGATTTTATCACCCGCTTACAAACTACCATCAGCGCCCGCACCCTTGATTCGTAGTTGATTTTTAATTCATAATTCATTATTCTTAATTCAATAATATGAATGGCCCGTACTATTTAACTGAAGAACGGTTGGGGGAATTAAAAAACGAACTCAATGATTTAAAGACGCGGCGGCGTCATGAAGTGGCCGAGCGATTGAAGCGCGCCAAAGAGCTGGGCGACCTTTCGGAAAACGCTGAGTATGTTGAGGCGCGGGAGGAACAGACAACGGTGGAGATGAGAATTGTTGAGTTGGAAGAGATGTTGAAGAATGTCACTGTTATTACAAAAGAGCCCAGTCGGGAGATAGTGGAGGTGGGTTCGACAGTGGTGGTTAGTAAAGATGGCAGTGAATTGCGTTTCACTATTGTCGGCTCTGATGAGTCCAAGCCAGAGCAGGGTTTTATTTCCAATGAGTCGCCGTTGGGGAGTGCTTTTCTCGGGCATAAAGAGGGAGATGAGGTGCAGGTGAAGACTCCGGTGGGTGAGGTCAATTATAAGATCGTTAAAGTTGAATAAAAGGAATAGCCTTTGGTTCTCGCTGCTATAGACCCAGCCAACCTTCCTCTCAGCAATACGCTTCGTTTCGCATAAATTCAGTTCGTCCCTCGTCAGAAATTATCAGAAAAACAGAACTCGCCGTTAACATTAAGGAAGATAAGGGTTCCCCAGCAGAGCTGGGGCTCAAACAACTGTTTTTCTTAGATTTCTCTCCTCGGGACTCACGAATTTACCCCCACACCTATGCATAGGTGTGGGAGTTTATAAGCTCCACTCCGCTAAATATTGCTTCGAAGAAGATTGGCTGGCTCTCTACTATAGCAGCGACCAAAGGCTTTTTAATATTGGTGTTTTGAGTTATTATAAAAATGCTATGTCTCATGCTATTGAGCAGATTATTAAAGAACGACTGAAGAAACTAGCGGCTTTTCGCAAAGCCGGAGTGGAGCCGTATCCAGCGGCGGCGCGCCGCAGCCATTTGGCCAAGGCAATCAGGCTGGGGCAGCGGGGAATTTTTGTGGCCGGTCGGATTCGCGGTTTGCGGGTGCAGGGCGGGGTGATGTTTCTGGATGTGGTAGATGAGAGCGGTCGGATTCAGGCGGTGGTCACCAAAGACAATTTGAAAAACTATCAACTCTGGCGGAATAATTTGGATATCGGCGATTTTGTGGAAGTGGCTGGCCGGGCCATCAAAACCAAGGCCGGCCAGTTGAGTATTGAAGTTAAAAGTTTAAAGCTGCTGGTGAAAAGCTTGCGGCCGTTGCCGGATCAATGGTCAGGGCTGGAAGACATTGAGACGCGTCTGCGCCAGCGCTATCTGGATATTTTGATGAGCGCCGAAACCAAGGCGCTGTTTGAAAGAAAGGCGGTTTTTTGGGATACCTGCCGCGCTTTTTTGAAAAAATCCGGATTTTTAGAAGTGGAGATGCCGGCGCTGGAAGCGGTGCCCGGCGGCGCCGACGCCGAACCTTTTATTACTCACCACAATGCTTTGGACACGGATTTTTATCTGCGCATCTCGCTGGAACTGCCTTTGAAAAAGATGTTGGTGGCCGGCTATGAAAAAGTTTTTGAAATCGGCCGCATCTTTCGCAATGAGGGAATTGATAAAGAACATCTTCAAGATTACACCCAGTGCGAGTTTTACTGGGCTTATGCTGATTACAACGATCTGATGAAATTCGCCGAGAAGATGTATAAAGAGATTATCAGGAAAACCACCGGCGGACTGACAACTGTTTACGAAGGCAAGAAGATAAACTGGGCTAAGAAATGGCCGCGAGTGGATTATTATCAAGTTTTCAAAAAGCATGTTGGTCTGGATCTCCGCCTTGCCACTAAAGAAGATTTATACAACAAAGCTAAAACCCTAAATCCCAAACCCCATACCCTAAACCCTATACCCTATACCCTAAACACTACACCCTAAACCCGATTACCTTA
>CAYICS010000013.1:0-14032 GCA_964362125.1 uncultured Candidatus Saccharibacteria bacterium | reverse complement strand
CAATGTTGCTGGCAGAAACTAACCGCCAACAGTCGCAGTTGAACAAGGAGATCAAGGTTCTGATTTTATTATAACAAAAAAAGGCCCTCTGGCAAGGAGAAGTTATCCCCAAGCCAGAAAGCTCGTACCACGGATCGGCCGCTTGTTCAGGCTACTTGTTGCGGCGACGGAGATAAACCACCAGCCTCCCTCATCAATTGAAGATAGTTGGACAGATAGAGATCAGAATCGTTGACCTGACCAATCTCTCTGCCAGTCAAGGCAGTGGCCCAGAGAATTTCGTCGGGGGTTGCTATGCCGCAACCTACCGCCAAGCTTCTCACCTCAGCCTGCCGCCGGGCCGGAGACAACGCAACTGCCGCCTTCCGCATCTCTGCTAACTTACCCAGACAAGCCGTACAGTACCTCTCCCCAGAACGGGGAATACCGCAGATTTGACAATTGGACATCCGAGCCCCTCCGAAGATATGAAGACAGAGATATTTCCGCCAACGCCAAGACCACAATCTTATAAACACCTCCTTTCTTTCTATAGGGAAATCAGAGCTATCTTTATTATAGCATAAATCAGATAACATTTCTCCACTACTATCGCAAATCTTGCGATCGCAAGATTTGCGATAGTACAATGTATGGTCATCGCAAGACCATACATTGTTTTTGTGCAGTATATTAAAGCTAATCCGAACGCATTTCGCCGCCTGCGGCGGCGAGGAACCCCCCGCGAATTCGGAGCGGCTTCGCCGCGAGATTTAACAATTTCCAATTTTTCTTTGGCGGCAACTAATTCAGAATTCGCAAAGCGAATACAAATTATGAAAATATCTTCTTCAAAAGACCAAGGGTTAAAGCAAGCGTATCATCAATTTCTTTTTCTGAATTTTGATATCCCAATTCTTGCTCGTCGCTTAATGCCTCAAGAAATTGATTCGCGTGCTCAATATCGGCCTCCCCATGCACATCAGTATAGGTCAAGTCAGTGCAGCCGAGACGCTTTGCTAATTCAGCCAAATAAGGTATGAACGAGGCCGATGTATTTTCCAAAGCAGCCATGAGCGCAATATTTTTTACACCAGAAAGTTCACCAACAAGATTACGAATTGCCTTAACTTCGTTATGGACATATTGGAAGTCCTGCGCGTCGGGTTCAGCTTTTGCACACTTCGCAAAATTGCGCAACATGCTTGGATGGTCGTCTCGAATTTCCACCCATAAGTTTTCATCTGCTGCAAATTTACTAACAACCGAACGAGCGGAAATTGAGGCACCTCCCATCCACGCCAAAAAATTACCTTCAATGGCCGCTGCATATCTTTTGATGATTTTTCTTGCTTCATCATCAGAGATACCTTCCGAAGGTCTTAGAAAACTTTTAGCGTCAGTAGTTGCCTTCGCTAATTTCATTCTTAATTTTTCATCAATTTTATGCATAGGACTTATAAATTCAATGATTAAAAATTTTAATTTTCTTCTTTCAAAATCGCCAATTCGTTTTTGCCCCGAAAATGCAGTACAAGCGAGCGGCCGAGCTACGCGAGGCCGCGAGCGAAACCTTGCAATTTCCTTACTGGTGCCCGGGGTGGGATTCGAACCCACAAGCCTGTAAAAGGCCGAGGTTCTTAAGACCTCTGCGTATTCCGTTCCGCCACCCGGGCATCGAAAACCCCGGAGGCGCGGGCGGGAATCGAACCCGCGTATAAGAGTTTTGCAGACTCATGCCTTACCATTTGGCTACCGCGCCCACTTACTCCTTATTATACTCGTCCAACAGCTTTTTTTCAATATCGGCGGCCTGCTCCAAACCGCGATCAATCTCAAATTCAATCCGGGGCATTGGTCTGATATTTAACTTACGATGCAGAAGAAATTGCAATCGTCCTTTAGCTAAGTTAAGGGCGGTGAAAATCTTTTTAGTTTTCTCCGGCGGAATCACCGAAATCTTAACTTTAGCTACTTTTAAATCTTTGGAAACTTCAACATCAATAACTGTTACCAATGTTCCGGGGAATTCCAGTTCATGAACAATAATTTTATTAAATTCCTCAATTATTAAATCACTGACCCTTTCAGGACGATGAAATCTCATTTAAATATAAGATGATCGCCGACCCGTATCTCTTCATCACTTTCTACTAAAAGCCCGCATTCATTGTCAACTTCAACTTTCTGAACATTTTGTTTGGCTTGTTGTAAGTTGAGAATGCGGGCAACGCCCAAATTAGTACTGGCGCGCTGAATTTCAACGGCGGTATTATTGCGCGCCTCGCCGCTAACTATTTTCCCGCCAACAATCTGCCGCCCGGCTTTTTTGCCGAAAATCGCCAAAATCTCCAAATCGCCGCTGATTGTTTCAACACCAAAGCCCTTAAGCCATTCTTCCAAATTTTTAATCAGCTCATAAATAATATCCGAGGTGATAATCTGAACTTTATTGCTTTTAGCTAAATTCTCAGCCGGCCGGCTGGTCTTGACCCGAAAACCGATAATGACGTTAGGATTCCATTTGACGTCACCGTCGGTAATATCGCCGATGCCCTCATCAGAAACATCGAGTTGGTAACCCGGCGGCGTCGGCAAATTCTTGATCACCTGCGATAGGGCCTCCAATGACCCCGCGCTATCGGCTTTAAGCATAATGTTAACCGCTGTCTGACCGTCGGTTGTTTTTTTAATCAACTCTGGTTTCTTTATATCCGCAATCTTTCCGTATTCTATAGCCCCGCCGACAACAAATTCACTCCCCACTTCCGGAACTTCCTTAAACCCAATAATCAACACTGGACTGGAGGGTTCCGCCTCCTCGATCTTCTGTCCTAAAAAATTCTCTAAATTGCGGACCTTTGCCTGCGCTCCATCACAACCAATCTTATCCCCCATTTTTAAAACACCGTCAATAATGATGGCTGTAACTAAAATTCCCCGACGGCTATCCACTTTGGATTCAATAATAGAGCCGTGGCCGGGATTGGCCGGTTCAAATTGTAAATCTTCCAGATCAGCCGCCAGTAAAATCAAATCCAGCAATTCTTTTACTCCTTCTCCGGTCTTTGAAGAGACGCCCTGCCAACTGATGTTGCCGCCATAACCCTCAAGCAATACACCCAATTGCATTAAATCATTCTTGACTTTGGTAATTTCCGTTTCGCCCACCCGGTCAATTTTAGTGATAGCTACAACAAAAGGCGTCTCTGTTTGTTGAGCCACGGCAATAGCTTCTTTAGTCTGCTCTTGAACACTGTCATCAGCCGCCACCACCAGCACCGCTAAGTCAGCCAATTGGGCGCCGCGCGCCCGCATCTGCATAAAGGCCTCATGGCCGGGGGTGTCGATAAAAGTAATTTTTTGCCCATTATGCTCCACTTCGTAGGCGCCGATGGATTGGGTAATGCCGCCGGCCTCTTTCTCCGCCACCCGACTCTTTCTGATGTAATCCAAAAGCGACGTCTTCCCATGATCGACGTGCCCTATTATCACAACAATCGGCGGCCTTTTCATATCTAATTAAAATACCTTGAAAAAACCAATTAGTCAAAAAGAATTGGTACCATATACTTTACTAAATTAACTTTACGATCGTAGAATTAATTTAGTAAAATTAAATTTAATGAGACGAGGTGAGTTAACATTAAAAATTTTAGAAGTAATTAGGAATGGAGCGAAATCAATAGGAGAGGTGCTGGAAGCAATAGCGCCTGTCTATACTCCATCTCAAAGGCGAGAAAGAGCTAGAGTCAGAGAAAGATTATATTACAAAGAATTAGATAAACAGAGACTATATAGCCTCCTTTACCAATTAAAGAAAGAGGGTTTGATAAAAACACCATCCCCTCTTGGTTGGCTCACAGGAAAAGGCGAGGATAAGATAAAAGAATTAAAAGAGCGAATATCCAGAAACAAAATCTACCAAAAAGAAGAAGCTCCAGAACTAACAATAGTCGTCTTCGATATACCAGAAAAATACAGGGGTGAAAGGGATTGGATTAGAGACGTTCTAAAAAATCTCGGCTTCAACATGCTTCAAAAGAGTGTTTTTATCGGCTATATAAAAATCCCTTATGAGTTTATAGAAGATCTTAGTAGAAAACATATCCTTCACCACGTTCAAATCTTCTCTATTGGTAAAAGCGGGACGTTGAAAGATTATATCGATCGGGAAATAAAAAGAATCTATCGGGCCTATTAACCTCTTAACCTCACCTCTTAACCTCACCTCTTAACCTCACCTCTTAACCTCACCTCTTACTAAACCTCTTACTAACTTACTAAAGTAACTCCACGATCGTGGAGTTACTTTAGTAATAAAATTTTCGATTTCAAAAATTATAAAAAAATTAAAAAACCCGCGGGGCAGGTGGGATTGCGACCGCGGGTAGACGCGTCAAACTCTGAAAAGACTCAAGGAGAGGCAAGATGATCATCAACCCATCGTCCTCTCACTCTCATGAGGAGGACCGATCTTGATGGCGGTGTAAGCCGTCACCATAAAGCTGATGACTCACAAATAACGCTCGCCAATAATCTTGAGCCAGTACGACACTCCTTCCAAACAAAGGAATAAAACGGATGCCCCGATGAGAAAGCAGACCATGAAAATGAAAAAACGACTGATTTTCCGGAACATTTTTATACCTCCAAAGAGCTTTTCACGCCGAACGTCGACGCTTGAGTGGTAGTATAATCCTACTTGATTTAATAGTCAAAAAAATGTTAAAATTTAGTTATGATTATCAACCTCCAAAGTGAGGGTAGTTTGCGGGTGCAGACAGGGGGGGCAGTAGTTTTGACCGAGGGCTCAGACCCTAATGCTCTGGGCCGGATGAAGCCGGATATTTTTATCCGAACTTCTATCAATGAAGCTAAATCCCCGCCTGACGCCGGCTTCACCATCAATGGCCCGGGCGAGTATGAAGTCAAAGAAATTGAAATCCGCGGCTATCACCCTTTTACCTATTTCATCAAAGCCGAAGGGATTAATTTAGGCCTGGTGCCGCCGGCGGGCGGCAAGTCTGAGGCCCTCGATAATCTGGAGGCAATTGATATTCTATTTGTGCCTAACGACAGTCAATTTGCCAAAGCTATCCGCCAACTTAATCCCCCTTTAGTGGTCTGCAGCCAAACAACGGCCAAAGAACTAGAAAAGGAACTGGGCACCAAAGCCGAGGTCAGTGACAAGCTCACCGTCAAGAAAAAAGATATTCCCAAACCCAATGGGATGAAACTAATATGTCTAAAAGTCTAAAAGATTTTATCAGAGAACTGCGCCGACTGGATGAATCAGCTAAAAAACGCTGGTTAGTCGGTTTAAGCGCTGTCTCTATTATTCTGGTGATTATTATCTGGGCGATGTATCTCAATGCCACCATCAGGGCGGTCAATGACCCAACTGTTATCCCTCAGCCCAGCGCCTGGGATATCTTTAAGACTGGCTTCCAAGTATTAAGCGAGAGAACCGAGGTTGGCCTGGCCAACAGCTACCTTTTCTTCTATAACAAGGCCGCCACTGGCAAAACCTTCACCATTGAAAAATAACTATGGCTAAAGAAAAAGAATCAAAACCAGCCGGCGGGAGAATAGAAGCCCGGGAGATCACTCAAGAACTGCGCGAGTCCTATCTGGACTATGCGATGTCAGTAATCGTCAGCCGCGCCCTACCCGACATCCGCGATGGCCTCAAGCCGGTGCAACGCCGGATTTTATGGGCAATGTGGGAAAGCGGCATTACTGCCGCGGCTAAACTGCGCAAATCAGCTTATGTCGTTGGCGAGACAATGGGAAAATACCACCCGCACGGCGATATGGCTATCTATGATGCTCTGGCCCGGATGGCTCAAAATTTTTCTTTACGCTATCCATTAATCACTGGACAAGGAAATTGGGGTTGTTTTACCGGCGACACAAAAATCCTTTCAACTGATGGCCGACAAATCTCTTTTAAAAAACTGGTTGAGGAATATAAAGAAGGTAAAACTAATTATACTTATACCTTTAACCATAAAAGCAAGGAGATTGAAATAGCGGAAATTAAAAACCCCCGCCTAACGAAAAAGAATTCTGAATTAGTTAAGGTAATTCTAGATAATGGTGAAGAAATCCGCTGCACTCCGGATCATAAATTTATGCTTCGCAACGGCAAATATCTAGAAGCCAAGAAACTTAAACCCGGATATTCTTTAATGCCCGCCTACTTTCGCCATTCCACTAAAGAAGATGACCAACAGACAATTGGCTACTCTATGATCTTTCAACCAATAAAAGCCACTTGGGACTGGGCTCATCGTTTAGCTGATAAATACAATATACTCCGAGGCGTTTATTCCAATTCGGCCGGCCGCATTCGCCATCACCTAGATTTTAATAAGTTAAATAATAATCCCAACAACATCATCCGGATGGATTGGAAACAACACTGGCTACTTCATGCTCAGTTAGCTAGCTGGAGACATCGAAATGACCCAGAATATGTAGCTAAATTAAAAAAAGGACGAGATAATTACTTTTCAAGTCGGGAGAATATTCAAAAAATCAGTGCTCGCTATTCAGAAATGAATTACCGAAACTGGGCCAATCCCTCCTATAGAAAGCGAATGTCCCACTTGGCCCAGAAGCGCTGGCAAGATGGTACTTATGATAGAGAAAAAATGCGAGAGATCTCCCGTAAAAATCTAAAAGCCCTTTGGCAAAACCCTGATTACTCTCTAAAAATGAGCCAATTGAAATCTGGGGAGCTAAAAACAAGATGGCTAGATGAACAATATCGAGATTATTGGAGAAAGAAAACGAGAGAGATTTCTCTAAAAATCTGGTCTGATCATCGGCATCGAGAATATATCTCCAAGTTAGCAAAAGAGCGCTGGAATAATCCAGAATATCGGAAAAGACAAACAGCGATTACAAGAGCCCTGTGGCAAGATCCTGCTTATAGATCCAAATACGCCACCGACCATTTTAGCAAAATGGCTAAAATTCTCTGGCAGAATCCAAAAATCGTAGAACTCCACCGACAAAAATTTAAAAAACAATGGCGGGATCCAGAATTTCGTGAAAAAATTATAGCGGCTGTCAGTCAAAGAAATAAGGAAGGTCTTGCCAAAGATCCTGGCTTTATGAAGAGGTTAACGGAGAAAGCAAAAATATCTTTACAGAAGAAATGGCAAGATCCGAGTTACAAAGAAAAAGTCATAAAAAGCAAAATTCTCGGCTATGTTTACTCACTACAAAAAGAATATTCAACCATAACACCAGCAATTTATGAAGAAAAACGAACTAATAACGGTGTGCCGTCCCTAGAAAAAGCCACTAGCTACTTTAAAGATTTCACTGAAATTCTTGAAAAAGCGCCGTTCTATAATCATCGTATTGTAAAAGTAATCTCTCTTGAGGAGAAAGAAGATGTTTATGACTTAACAATAGAAGGCACACATAACTTCCTATTGGCTGCCGGCATTTTTGTCCACAACTCGGTTGACGGCGATCCGCCGGCGGCCCAAAGATATACAGAATGTAGATTGGCAAAAATCGCCGAAGAGCTTCTGCTTGATATTGATAAAGAAACTGTTGACTGGGCGCCTAATTACGATGCCAGCCGCCAAGAACCGAAATTCCTGCCGGGCAAACTACCCAATCTCCTGCTCAATGGCGCTGTGGGCATTGCCGTTGGTATGGCCACCAGCATTCCCCCGCACAATCTTAATGAAGTGGTGGATGCCACCATCCACTTGATTGATAACCCTCAAGCCGGAGGCGAAGACTTAATGAAATTCATCCAAGGTCCGGACTTCCCCACCGGCGGCATCATCTACGACAAAAAAGCTATTCTGCAGGCCTATCTTACCGGCCGGGGCCCGGTCACCACCAGAGGCGAGGCCGAAGTGGAGGATGACCGGATTATCATCGCCTCTATCCCTTACCAAGTTAATAAAGCCGAACTGATTGTGAAAATGGCCGAGCTGGTCACCGACAAAAAAATCGAGGGAATCAAAGATGTCCGGGACGAATCAGATAAAGAAGGGATGAGGATTGTGATTGAGTTAAAAAAAGACGCATCGCCCCAAAAAATCCTCAATCAACTCTACCAGTACACTGACCTCCAAAAAGATTTCCACTTTAACTTAATTGCCTTAAAAGACGGTCTCCAACCCCAGATTTTCTCGATTCTCGAAATCATCACCGCCCATATTGAACACCGCCAGCAAATGGTGCGGCGCCGGGCAGAATACGATCTGCGCAAAGCCAAAGAGCGCGAGCATATTTTACTAGGCTTGGCCAAGGCGCTGTCGATAATCGATAAAGTAATCTCTACCATCAAAAAATCCGAAGATCGCCAAGACGCTTTTAATAACTTAATTAAGAATTTCAAATTTACAGAAATTCAGGCTAACGCCATTTTGGAAATGCGCCTGCAGACTTTGGCGGCGCTGGAACGTCAAAAGATTGAAGACGAATTGAAAGAAAAACAGAAAGTGATTGCTGAACTGGAAATTTTGCTTAAAAGCCCGGCGAAAATCCTCAAAGTGATTAAAGATGAACTACTGGGGCTGAAGGAAAAATACGGAGATGTCCGCCAGACCAAAGTGGCGGCTCATGGCCTTAAAGAATTCAGCGAGGCTGACTTGACCCCGGCCGAAGACGTTATCATTACCTTCTCCCACGGCGGCTACATCAAGCGCCTTCCTCCCGCTACCTTCCGCACTCAGCACCGCGGCGGCAAGGGTTTGATTGGCGCCGAAGTGGCTGAAGAAGATTTCATTCAGCATTTCTCCAGTGCCAATACCCACGATAACATTTTATTCTTCACTGACCGGGGCCGGGCTTTCCAAACCAAAGTCTGGGAAATTCCCGTTGGCACCAGAACCAGCAAAGGCAAATCCATTCATAACTTCTTGGAGGTGCCGATGGAAGAAAAAATTTCCGCCATTGTCAGCTATCCGGGAAAAACTGAAGGCTACTTAGTGATGGTGACCCGCAATGGCACCATTAAAAAGACCAAGCTGGGAGATTTTGATAATGTCCGACGCACCGGCATTATTGCCATCAAACTGGATAAAGACGACCGGCTGGCTTGGGCGCAATTGTCTTCGGGCAACGACGAAATTGTTCTCACTACTCTCAATGGCCAAGCCATTCGCTTCAAAGAATCGCAGGTGCGGCCCATGGGCCGGGCGGCCGCGGGCGTCATTGGTATTCGCATTAAAGACAAGGATTTGGTCAGTTCAATGAATATCGTAGGCCCCGCCTTCGCTAAAGCTTCGGCGGGCAAGCGCCTCTTGGTTATTATGGATCGTGGCTATGGCAAACAAACAGTGCTGACCCAATACAAAGTGCAGAAGCGGGGCGGGCAAGGGGTGAAGACGGCTAAGATCACCGCCAAGACCGGGCAATTGGTTTCCGCGCATCTGGTGGAGCAGGCAGAGGATTTGTTTGTGCTCTCGGCTAAAGGACAGATTATCCGCACCAAGATTGCCTCCATTCGCACTGCCGGCCGGGCAACACAGGGCGTCAAGATTATGAATCTCAACCCTGGCGACAAGATTATCGGCTCTATTTGTTTTTAATTCTGTTATAATTAAATAGTGATTCTCACTAGTAGGCAGTGGTTGATTATTGGAGTGGTGATTGTTGTTCTCCTTGTCGGTGGAGTAGCGGTTTATTTTTGGGGGACAAGAAATGTGATCAGAGCTGAACTAACTTTCTGGGGCCTTGATCATTCCAGTGTCTGGAGCGATATTATCAGGAAATACGAATCAGAAAATCCCGGCATTAAAATCAAGTACGAACAAATTAATCCCGAGGTTTACGAAAGCAATTTGATTAATGCCTTGGCCGCTGGCCGCGGTCCGGATATTTTAATGCTGGAAAACGCCTGGCTGCCGAAACATGGTGACAAATTGGCACCAGCGCCGCCGGAGTTAATCAGCGCCGGCAAGGCCCAAGCCCTCTTCCCTACTATCGTTGAGCAAGACTTCACTGCCTCTGATCAAGTCTTCGCCTTACCACTATTCATCGACACCCTCGCCCTTTTCTACAACCCTGATATTTTTGATGAGAAACGAATTGCTCTAACTCCGCAAAACTGGATTGAATTTGAGAAGGTGGCGGAGCGGCTGGGTTTTGGCGGCACGGCTTTTGGCGGCTCCAACTTAAGCGTTGACCGGGCCAGCGACATCTTAAACCTGCTGATGCTCCAAGAGGGAGTGCTAATGAATGATAAAAATCTTAAGGTTATTTTTGCTGACAACGGCGCCGAGGCGCCGCTGCGCTTCTACACCAAATTTGCCAACCCCAAAAGCGACTTTTACTTCTGGGACAATAATCGGGAATTTTCCCTCGATGACTTCGCCGCAGGCCGCGTCGGGATGATGTTTGGTTATCATTATCATGCTAATCTCCTCCGCCAGGCCGCCCCCGGACTGCGCTTCGCCGTCGCGCCAATGATCCAGTCGGCCAGTGGTGCAGTCAACTATCCTTTCTACTATGGCTTGGCTGTTTCCGGCCAAACCCAAAATTATGAACCTGCCTGGAAATTTATTTTGTGGCTAACCACTGACCCGGGAAATTCCCTAGAATATCTGACTCGAGTTAACCAGACGCCGGCCTTGAGAAGTCTAATCGCCGAGGCAGGCGTCGATCCGGAGCTGGGAATTTTTGCCAATCAGGCCCTGACTGCCCGCTCTTGGCCGCAACGGAATAATCTTTTGGTTGAGCAAATCTTTTCCCAAATGATAGAATCAGTATTAGCCGGCGCTGATCCTAAAAAAGCCGCCCGGGAAGCCCAGAACATTCTTAATCAATAATGAACTATCTTTTAGCTCAACTACTGCAATTTGAGTGTACTGGTCGCTGGTTTGCCGGTGCCGGCGGTGACAGCGACCGGCTTTGCACCATCACCGATCTTTTTCGCTTCATCCGAACTTTTACCAACTTCTTGATGGTGGCAGTGGCGCCAGCAGCTCTGATTATTGTCATTGCCATCGGCGCCTATAAAATAATTTTCTCCGCTGGTGACCCGAAAAGGATAGTCGCTGGCCGCGAAACTATTTTCTGGGCGGTGGTGGGTTTTGTGGTGGTTATCGGCGCCTGGGCGATTATTAACACCATACTTGAATTACTAGGTATTACCCCACCTTGTCCCTGGTATCAATTACAATGCTAAACTTTTTCAAAAGAATTTTTACCCAAGGCCGGACTGGCGGCGGCGGTTATGGCCAAACCGCTCCCGGCAATTACGGCCAAACCGGTCCGGGAGTCTATGGCCGGACCGGCCCGGGGGTCCGCGGCGCCAGCGGCGATTGTCCGGGTGACCTACCCAATCCTTTTGGTATTTGCGATCTGACAGATCTGGCCCAGAAAATTATTAATGCTCTTTTAATCATCGCCGCGCCGATTGTGACAATCATGGTGCTCTGGGGAGCCTTCCTTATTATTACCTCTGCCGGAGATCCCAAAAAAATTGGGGCTGGCCGCAGCACCATCGTCTGGGCAATAGTGGGCTTTGGCATTCTCTTATTAGGTCAAGGGATTGTCAGTATCATTGAATCATTATTAAAGTAAGGGTTATCCACAGGGCTGGTAGTAGCAGTCGTTTATCTAGGTTAAAATAAGAATAACTATGAAATTAATTAAAGCGGCTCTCTGGAGCACTCTTCTCTGGCCCCTGCTGGCTTTGGCTGGCCATGTTTATTGGCATCGGGGAGGGCTTGGTGGAAATGTTGGAGGCTACAATTTTAGTTTTGGCGGCGGTGCCTACAACACCCCCACTCAACCCAATATCACCAACATCGATCAAGTCGTTGATATTTTAAGAAATATCATTGGCTGGGCGCAAGTCATTCTGGCTTTCATCGCCATTATCTTTGCCATTTATGCCGGCCTCTTATTTATAATCCAGAAAAAAGAAGATGATATTAAGAATGCCCGCACCGCCCTGATCTATGCGGCCGTGGGATTTGCTATAGTGATTTTGGCTTATGCGGTGGTGCCGGTAGTCTGCACATTACTCAATGCTGTCGGTCCGGCTTGCAGTATCTTTTAATTCTAAATCCCAAAAAGTTTTTGAGTTAGATTAAAAAATCCCCGCCCTCGCTCATTTTCATTGAGCAGAGGACGGGGCTGATACTTTGGACGCGATGATTAGTCGCCTAACCGGAGATAGACGCGGCTACCGGCTGGCCCCCCTCGCAAAGTGAACACCCAGCTCTTACTGGACAACTGTTTACCAACCAGAAAATCCTGATAGGTAAAGCGGTCCTTGAGCTGACCATCAACATAGAGGCCAACCCAGCCATTCTCCGGCGGCTGGAAGAAGTAGTCGGTTAGGGGCGGCAACTCAATCTCGATGCTGTCCTTGACCGGATCGAGTTCGAACCAATCCCCGTCTCCCGGCTTCATCACCCGCCGCTGTTTTCCGGCTGCCGCCGCCGGTTGGCTGACGGCTGTCGCTGGCTGAACCACTGCTGATTGGGCCGGCGGCGACGCTCTCCAACCATACTGCCAACCAGCTACTGCTCCCCCAAGAAAGGCATCGATGATTCGGGGAGCGAGGCAAGCGACGACGATCAAGAAAAACACCTTACCAAAAATGGCGAAGGCGCCGCCAGCGCCCAGCCAAGTCCAGAAGCCGTTCCAAACGCGAGTAATCCAAGCCCACATGATACGCTCCTTCAAAAATGGGTTTTGATGTGCTAATATATATTGTAGCATAGTTAAGTGTATACGTCAATGCTTGGTGGCGCAGATAGATGGGCGGCGCAGACCTACTGCTCTCTTTCCAAGAGTAACGGGGCTTGTCTGAAGGAACATCCCGGAAGCGCGCAAGCTGGGTTCTTTTTTGGTATAAATGCGCAGCGCACTAAAAAAGTTGCGCGCTGAGGGAGAAGAAGCTTTTGCCGCTGGAGCAAAAGCATTCTGTTTCCTGAAGGCAAGCCCCGTTACTCTTTCCGAGAATAACGGCAGGTCTGCGCCGCATATCTGATTTACTCCCTTAAAGGGCGGGTGGTGAAATGGTAGACACGCTAGCTTTAGGAGCTAGTGCCGCAAGGCGTGAGGGTTCAAATCCCTCCCCGCCCACAAATATAAAACCACAGTTTGTGGTTTTATATTTGTGCTGGCGGGAGCGAGCAAACTGCTTTGCTCGCGTGAGGGATTTGAAGCCCGGAGCGATGCGCGAGTTGTCCGCCAAGGGCGGGCAGGCGAGCGCCGCGAGGGCCGGCCCGAAGGAAATTTCCGTCAGGAAATTTACCGGAGGGAAATCCCTCCCCGCCCACAAAAACAAAACTTGATTTTTATTCCAATTAAAGTTAAATTTTATTTAGAAATTGCGGGCGTCGTATAGTGGCTATTATATTTCCTTGCCAAGGAAAAGACGGCGGTTCGATTCCGCTCGCCCGCTCCCCAGTCTCACTCGGCTAACGAGTGAAAGGAAAAGAATGGTTAAATTTGACAATCACTTCAAGTGAATTATCATTAAATTAGATCTCCTAATTTAGTCCCCTATTTAGAGGAGCTTGGCTATGTGCGAGTGTGAAGACATCAGAGTGATTGCTCAGGAAGAAAGAAAACGGACAGCTCGTAAGGAACATACTTGTTTGGAGTGTGAAAAGACAATTCCCGTCGGAGCTGAATACCTCGACATCAGAGGTGTCTATGAAAATACGAGTGATACCTACGCCTTAACCACCAAGATGTGCCTTGGCTGTGACGAGGATTGGCAGAAACTGACAGAAATTCAATATGATCATCGCGGAGAAACATGCCTTTGTTTCGGGACATTAGAAGAAGCAATAGGAGAGGCATGTAATGATGGGCTCCTGGAAGATGACGATCCTTTGGTTATTAAGTGGTTCGGCTCGCCCGAACCAGATGGACCAGAGCCGCTAGCCATCGCGCCTGAACTACCTGGTCAACTCCATCTCTTCCCCGATTCCTAAAGAAGGGCGTGGGGCCGGGGGGGGGGGGGGCCCGCGCGCGCGGGGGGGGGTTTAATTATTTATTTGTTTTTTTTTTTAATTTTAAAATAAAATATTATAAAAAAATAAAA
>CAYICS010000012.1:0-14119 GCA_964362125.1 uncultured Candidatus Saccharibacteria bacterium | reverse complement strand
CAACCTTCCTCTCAGCAATACGCTTCGTTGCGCATAAATTCTCTGAGGGACTCGTCAGAAATTATCAGAAAAACAGAACTTGCCCCCACACCTATGCATAGGTGTGGGGGCTCGCCGTTAACATTAAGGAATATAAAGGTTTCCCAGCAGAGCTGGGGCTCAAACAACTGTTTTTCTTAGATTTCTTTCCTCATCCCTCAGGAATTTACCCCCACACCTAGTCAGCACGCTATCGCTAAAAATGCCCGCAGGGCAATGCTGACTAGGTGTGGGGGTTTATAAGCTTCACTTCGCTAAATATTGCTTCGAAGAAGGTTGGCTGGCTCTCTAAAAATATTAAAGCTTTTGGTCGCCAGCCAGCCTCCTCCTACTTCTGAACAACATTTCCCGAGGACGAGTAAGAAGAATAAGGAGCGCTGAGGGAGGTCTTTTTGATTAGAATAATTAAGGAACAGGAAATCCTAAATTAGCTTAGCGAACCTGAGCTTGCCGAAGGTGAGCTTAGCTAATTAGGAGGAATGCCGGAACCTTAATTTTCTTCAAAAAGAGCCAATGAGCCCTTCACTTTTCTATGAGTCCGAGTGGTTGTTGTGAAGAAGTAGTGAGGAGGGCTGGCTGGCGGGTACTGAAAGCGATTCCTTTATTATTGCTGAAATGTTGCTGAAAAGGGTTAAGTTGGTCTAAAATTAGCTTATGGAAATCATCGCCGGGTTATTGAGCTCGCTGGAAGTGATTTTTAGTTCAATCTGGTGGTTTCTGAAAACTTTTTGGTGGCTGGTCCTGCCGCTGGTCTTGTGGCTGCCGTTTATTAATTTATATCTTTTTGGGATTCGCTTCATCTATCTTTCCAAACTCAAATGGTCAATGCTCAATGTCCGTATCCCCAAAGAAATTCTCAAGACTCCCAAGGCAATGGAACAAGTCTTCGCCGCCGCTCATAACACCTATTCTTTTCGTTTTAACCTGCTTGATATCTACTGGCAGGGAAAAGTAGAACTTTGGACTTCTTTTGAAATTGTCGGCAGCGGCGGCGGTGTCTATTTTTACATCCGCACCCCTTCTGATTTTAAAGATATGATTTCATCAGCCATCTACGCCCAGTATCCGGACGCTGAAATTCAGGAAGTGGACGATTACATTGAACAATTCCCTGCAATTCTGCCCAACGATGACTGGGATATTTTCGGCACCGATTTAATTCTGGCCCGAGAAGATGCCTATCCCATTCGCACCTATCCGATTTTCGAATCACCAGAACCAGAAGAAAAGGTGGACACAATGAGCGCCTTGATTGAGGCCTTATCTCAATTACAAGGTGAGGAAGCAATCTGGGTTCAATTGGTGATGAGACCTACCGGCGCCAGAACTTCTAAATGGTTGGATAAGGCCCGGGCTTTGCGGGATAAATTGATTGGCCGAAAGCCGCCGGCAAAGATGGGTCTCTTGGGCCAAGCCGGGATGTGGCTGCGCAATTTTATCTTAGCCATCTTCCGCGAACCAACTTGGGAAGATTTGGATAAACCCAAAGAGGAACAGCCGGCCCAGCTGAAACTGACCCGCAGTGAGCAGGATATTATCCGGGCAATTGATAGTAAACTTTCCAAAGAAGCTTTTGAGGGATTGATTAGGTTTGTTTATATTGCCCGACCCAAGTCTTTCAACCGCGGCAGTGTGGCCTCCATCTTCAGTACTTTCCGGCAGTTCAATGACATCAACCTGAATAGCATCAAGCCCAACCTGGCCACGATGACTATTGCCCGCGGCCTTTTGCGCTGGCTTTTCCGGGAAGCCCGGCTCTATTTTAAAAAGCGCCTGATTTATAATCAGTATCGCCTGCGCTTGATCCCAAAGAAGAAATCTGTTTTTAATATCGAAGAACTGGCCACTCTCTATCATTTCCCGACAACGGGAGTAGAGGCGCCGCTCTTGAGCAGGATTGAATCTAAAAAAGGCGGCCCGCCAATGACTTTGCCCGTAGAATAATGGTAAAATACCTAAGATGGCCAATGAAATTACGGTAATTGGACAAACAAACTTCCGGAATCAGCAGCGGCGGTTTGGTATTAAGACCGACGACCGGCGCCGCCACATTTATGTTGTGGGGAAAACCGGCACCGGCAAATCGACTTTGCTGGAAAATATGATTATTGACGACATCCGGGCCGGTGAAGGCGTGGCTTTCCTTGACCCTCACGGCGAACTGGCGGAAAAACTTCTTGATTTTATTCCTGAAGAACGGCTCGAAGACACTATTTACATCAACCCCCACGATCTTTTTTATCCGATAGCTTTTAACCCCCTGGAACAGGTGGATCCGGAACACCGTCATCTGGTGGCTTCCAGCATCATGGGTGTCTTTAAAAAAATCTGGATTGATGCCTGGTCGGCCCGGATGCAGTATATTCTCAATAACGCTCTCCTGGCCTTACTGGAATACCCCGGCACCACCCTCCTTCATATTATGAAAATGCTCAATGACAGAAATTACCGCGCCCGGATTGTCCAGAACTTAAAAGATCCGGTGGTGAAAAATTTCTGGGTCAACGAGTTTGCCCGCTACTCTCAGCAATTTGAAGTGGAAGCCACGGCCGCCATCCAAAACAAAGTTGGTCAGTTCATTACCAACCCCTTAATCCGCAACATTCTCGGCCAATCCAAATCATCTGTTGATCTTCGAAAAGTAATGGATGAGGGTAAAATTTTAATCATTAACTTATCCAAAGGGCTGATCGGTGAAGATAATTCCTCCCTACTGGGAGCGCTGATGATCACCAAACTGCAGCTGGCGGCGATGTCGCGGGTGAATGTGCCTGAAGAAGGGCGGCGCGATTTTCATCTTTATGTTGATGAATTTCAAAACTTTGCTACGGAATCTTTTGTTAACATTCTTTCCGAAGCCCGCAAGTACCACTTGACTTTGACGGTCGCTAATCAGTATCTGGAACAATTAGATGAGAAAGGGGAGGGGGGCGGCCGGGCGGCTGTCCGGGCGGCTATTTTTGGCAACGTCGGCACCATCATTATTTTTCGGGTGGGCGCTGAAGACGCCGAATTTCTGGAGAAAGAATTTGAGCCGGAGTTTATGGGGCAGGATATGGTCAATCTCTCCAAATACACCATCTACATCAAAATGATGATTGATGGTTTGACCTCGCGGCCTTTCTCTGCCCAAACTTTGCCTCCCAACCCGCGGCCAGCCCAATCTTTCAAAGATGTGATTGTAACCAACACCCGCTCTCTCTATGCCGTCCCCAAAGAAAAAGTGGAAGCGGCCATTGCCGCTGAGTGGATGCCGCCCGGAGAGCAAGCGGCCCAACAGAAAATATCTCGCAAAGAGGAACGGCCCCTGAGCGCAGTCTTAAAGCCCAGAGACCAATCTCAGATTATTAAAAACCCGCCGCGGTTTCAGAATCAGCCGCCGCGGGAGCGGAAGCCAATTGATGTTGGCGGCTTAAAAGCGGCCATTGATAAAGCCCAAGAAAAAAGAGCTCCGTTGCCCCCGGAGGGACAAAAGAACTCTTCCGATTTTTCCGCCCCGCCAACTGGCGGCGGCCGCTAGGCTGCGCAGCAGCCCCGCTGGTCGCAATCGCCGCTGAGGCGATGGCTGGCGGCCGCGTCCATGATCAGCCGCTGAGACCGGCTGAGACTGGCCCAGAGACGGTAGGTTTGGTGCCTTCGACCGCCGAAAGCCGCGCACCAGCGCCGGATCAATCCTGACCAGCGCCGCATCCGCCAAGCTCCAATCGGACCCATGTTCGTATCCCCCAATAAGATGTGCCATCCTGACTGCCCGGCTTCCTGCCGGGGCTTAACCAGGATATGCTATAATTATAGCATACCTTGATACCATTGTCAAGGGGTGTGTAAATAGTGTGTAAATAATCGTGATGTAAGAGGGTTTTTTTTGATTTTTAGATTATACCAAGAAGTTGCACGTGCAAGTTTTGAGTATAATATAAAATGGGTGTTTTTTATCCTTTTTCTACCCTTTCCACATACTCGCCCGTCTCGGTATTGATGCGCACCACATCCCCGGCATTAACAAATAGCGGCACCTGCACCTTGGCGCCGGTTTCTAACTCGGCTGTCTTGGTGCCGCCTTGGGCTGTATCGCCGCGAATTCCCGGCGGCGCCTCCTTAACTGCCAAATCCACCTTGATAGCTGGTTTGATATTAATAATCTTACTTTCAAATTTTTGAGCCACTACCTCTGAATTAGGTTTTAGAAATTGTCCAGCCGACCCCACCGCCTCATTAGTCAGGAAAAACCTTTCTTTGGGACTATCGGGATTGCTGAACCAATACTGTCCCCGATGATGATACAAAAACTTCACCGGCTCTTTTGCCACTTCTGCCTCCTCAAAAGCATCGCTTTGATGAAAGTTGCGGCTGATAACTTTACCATTCAATAAATTTCTCATTTTCACCTGCGCCACTGCCTTGCGCTGCTGCATCCTGAGAAAAGCAAACTCCAGCACCTCATAGGGCTGGCCCTCATAGATAAAAGTGGTGCCAATGCGCAGATCGTTGTAATCTAAAGTTGACATCGCGTATAATATATTATCATGAAAAACCCTACTTCGCCAAGGCTTCGCAGGGCAAGGGTCTTTGTGGCAATGTCGGGAGGAGTAGACAGCTCGGTGGCGGCCGCCCTCTTAAAAGAGCGGGGATTTGATGTTATTGGCTGTCATATCAAGTGCTACAATCTTGACGGCTGCGGGGAAAAGGACGCTGATGACGCCCGCCGCGTTGCCGAACAATTAAACATCTCTTTTTACGTCTTTGACTTAGAGCAAGAATATAAAGACCGGGTAGTGAACTATATGATTAATGAATATCGGGCCGGCCGCACCCCTAACCCGGATGTGATGTGCAACAAGGAGATTAAGTTTGGTTTATTCTTACAAAGAGCGCTGCAGCTGGGAGCGGATTATGTAGCGACCGGGCATTATGTGAGATTAAGTAAGTCGGGTGGCGCGGACTTACCTTCAGGAAGCAGAATAGTTTTGCTCCAGCGGCAAAACTTTCTTCTACCTCGCCCCGCCGGCCTCACTTCGTTCGGACCAAGCCCGGCGGGGCTGCGGGATGTTCCTTCAGATAAGTCCGCGCCACCCGCCCATCGCTTATTTCAAGCTCGCGACAAAAATAAAGACCAAAGCTATTTTCTCTGGACCCTGACTCAAGAGCAATTAAAGCGCTGTTTGTTTCCCATTGGCGAATACACTAAGCCAGAAGTGCGGCAACTGGCCAAAAAGTTTGGCCTGATCACTGCCGATAAAAAAGACTCGCAAGGCATTTGTTTTCTTGGCCGGGTGACGCTGGCTGATTTTCTGAAAAGCTATATCCCGGAAAAGCGGGGAGTGGTTTTGGCCGCCACTGGTGAAAAAGTCGGGGAGCACGGCGGCGCCCATCTCTACACCATCGGCCAGCGCCGCGGTCTCGGCTTGGGCGGCCTGAGCGCGCCCGCCTATGTGGCGGAAAAAGATATGGCCGCCAATGCCCTGATTGTGGCTGAGGGTGAAAACAACCCGGCGCTCTATCAAAAAGAAATTAAATTGCGCGATGTTAATTTTATTAATCCTAAATTGGAAATTGTCCGCCCAAGGCGGATCCGCCTCTGGCGGAAAAATTGCCTGCCCGCCATCGGCCTGGGCCTCAGGCACTGGCAGGCGGGGAAATTGGAAATTCTCGCAAGAGTTCGCTACCGCCAGCCGCTTGCTCCAGCCACTCTGAAAATGTTTTATACCCCTAATTCGAACGAATATGTCCAGAAACTGATTTTTGAAAAGCCGCAAAAATTCATCGCTCCCGGCCAGTCAGCTGTCTTTTACAGCCGGGAAGGCGAACTCCTCGGCGGCGGCATCATCATAAGATAACACAGATTTATGCAGACTTTACGCAGAAAAACGCAGAAAATTCTGCGTCAGTCTGCGTCTATTCAATGTTTGGGGGTGAGACCCCCAAACATTGAACCAAACATAAGTGGGGATACAAGAATATGAAACTTCATGACTTTTTCTTTTGGTCAGCAGTTTTTTTCCTGATTGGCATTTTCTTCGCTTCACTCACCACCCCGACCGGAGCCATTATCGCCGCCGCCCTGCTGGCCGCTATTTTTTTATATTTTGACCGGCGCCAGCTGGCCCTGCTGGCTTTATTAGCTATCTTGGGCTCTGGCTACTACTTTACTTTCGATTATTTAGAAAAGCGACAGCCGCTGGAAGCAACCGGCATCGCGGTTAATGTCAAACAACACCTTAATTATCAAGAACTGATCCTCGACAATAAATTAAAAGTCATCACCGGCCGCCATCCCCAATACTACTATGGCGATGAAATAATCGCCCGGGGCGAAATCAAAAAATCACGCTCCCCGCTGCTGCGCGGGGTAATGAGCTATCCTGAAATTGAAATCATAGATACCGACGCCGGTCATCCCCTTAAAGCGGCTCTGGTTAAATTGCGCCTTGCTTTTGAAAATAATCTTAAAAATATTCTGCCCCAAGAAAAATCGGCTTTACTCTCCGGCTTAACTGTGGGCACGACCGGAGAAATATCAAAAAATTTTAATGAAGAAATGAAAGCCAGCGGCACCACCCACATCACCGCCCTTTCCGGACAAAATTTAGCCATTATCACCGGCGCTTTAGGCGCCGTCTTTAATTTCTGGCTCATTCTTCTTTTAATTATTGCTTTTGTCATTATGACCGGGGCTGAAGCGTCGCTGGTGCGCGCCGCCATTATGGGAACAGCCGGGTTATTGGCCAATCGGATGGAGCGCCCCCATAGTTTCCGCAGTATCATCACTCTAGCCGCTTTGGTGATGGTTATTTTTGATCCAAAAATTTTAACTTTTGATCTGGGATTTCAACTTTCTTTCCTGGCTGCACTGGGGCTGACCTATATCCAATCACCGACTAAAAACAAACTGGTTAATAAATATATCTGGCCGACCGTTGCCGCTCAAGCCGCCGTCCTGCCTTTACTGCTAATCAAATTCAGCCGTTTTAATCCACTGTCAATTATTGCCAATGTTCTGATTGCCCCGGTAATTCCCTTAACCATGGGTTTGGGCTTGGCGGCCGGCGCGGCTGGTTTTATTTTTCAGCCACTGGCCCTATTTCTCGCCTGGTTTGCTAATATCTTCTTAAGCTATGAAATGGCTATTATTAGGATTTTTGCTGGCGGCTAACCTGGTTGCCTGGCAATCGGTATTCCTGATTCATAATTCCTCATTCCTGATTCCCGTCTTTTATTTTCTCGACGTGGGCCAGGGCGACGCTCAACTAATTGATTTTGGCCAAGTTCAAATTCTAATTGACGGTGGCCCCGACGCCAGAGTGCTGGGACAATTGGAAAAAATTCTTCAGCCAACCGACCGCTATCTTGATTTAGTGATTCTTACCCATCCTCAACTAGATCACTTCGGCGGCTTGATTGATGTTTTAGAAAGATACCAAGTGGGGAAATTTATAGACAATGGCAGAGAGGGGACAGCCCGGGCTTATAAAAATCTGGCGGAGGCAGATCTGGTACTGGCTGAAGGAGATAAAATTCGCTATCAGGATTATGAAATTAAAATTCTTAATCCGTCGCCGGCCAATATAAACAGCCGGGAATTAAATGACACTTCAATTGTGGCTTGGCTCGAGGGCCCGGCAGTAAAAATTCTCTACACTGCCGACATTGGCTTTGAGGTAGAGGAAAAAATCCGCAAAAAGTATAAACTGGCGGCTGATATTCTCAAGGTGCCGCACCACGGCTCAAAAAATTCTTCGGGATCTAAATTTTTAAATGAAGTTAATCCGGCGGTGGCGGTAATCGGGGTGGGAAAGAATTCCTACGGCCACCCTAATCCCAAGGCCTTAGAACGTCTGGGACAGGTAGGAGCGGCGATTTATACAACCCTTGATAATGGATTAATAAAATTAGCTGTGGACAAAAACCGAAATTTGAATGTCTTTAGTGAAAAGTAGTATAATTTATTTATGCTTCGGACTCTAGCGGCGGCCATTGGCCAGCAGGCCGGCAAAGAGATTTCTTTAAGCGGCTGGGTGCAGGCACGGCGAGATCACGGCAAGATTATTTTTATTGATTTAAGAGACGCCTCGGGTTTGGCCCAGTGTGTTTTCACCGGCGGTTTGGGTGAAGAATTGCGGCCAGAATGGGTAGTCCAGGTGTCGGGTGAAGTGGCGCGCCGACCGGAAAATATGGTTAATAAAAATTTAGAAAGCGGCCAATGGGAAGTGAAGTGTAAAGATTTGAAAATTTTAAGCAAGGCCGAGACGCCGCCATTGCCGCTGGACACTCCCGGCTATGACATTGATGAAGAAATCCGGCTGAAGTATCGCTACTTGGATCTGCGCCGGCCGCGGCTCCAAAAAAATCTTCGCGTCCGGCACAAAATTATTAAATTTATTCGCGACTATCTGGACCAACGCGGTTTTGTGGAAGTGGAGACGCCGATTCTTTCCAAATCCACGCCTGAAGGCGCCCGCGATTATTTAGTGCCTGCGCGCCTCCATCCCGGAAAATTCTACGCCCTGCCCCAATCACCCCAGCAATATAAGCAGCTGTTAATGGTGGCTGGATTAGAAAAATACTACCAGATCGCCCGCTGTTTTAGAGATGAAGACACTCGGGGCGATCGCCAGCCGGAATTTACCCAGCTTGATTTAGAAATGAGCTTTGTTGAAAAAAATGACGTCATGAACTTAATCGAAGCTCTTTATACCGAGCTGGTAAAAGTATTGTTTCCCGATAAAAAAATCTGGCAGGAGCCGTTCCCGCGCTTCACTCACAAAGAAATAACGGAAAAATACGGTAGTGATAAACCTGATTTACGACAAGATAAAAATAACCCTGACGAACTGGCTTTCGCCTGGGTGACTGATTTTCCGTTTTTTGAGGAAATCAAAGAAAAAGTGATGCCTGCACTGCGAAGCTCCGAAGGAACGAAGAAGTGGACCTTCACTCATAATCCCTTCTCCGCTCCGCAAGGGGAACATTCAACATCAGCCCTGACCCAGCAATACGACTTGGTTCTTAACGGCTATGAAATCGGCGGCGGCTCTATCCGCGCTCATCAACCCGAGGTTTTACGGCAAACCTTGAAAACTATCGGCTTAGATGATAAAACAATAGCAGAGAACTTCGGGCATATGCTCGAGGCTTTTAGTTTCGGGGCGCCGCCCCATGGCGGCATTGCGATGGGCCTCGACCGGCTGGCGGCTATTCTCCAAAACGAACCCAACATCCGCGAGGTGATCGCTTTCCCCAAGACCGGCGATGGCCGCGACCCGATGATGAAAGCTCCCGGCGAAGTAACTAAAGAACAGTTAAATGAGCTATGGCTAGACATCAAACCCTCAAAGAAGAACAAACCTTCGTAATGATTAAGCCCGATGGGGTGAAGCGGGGTCTCGTCGGTGAAATTATCAGCCGCTTTGAAAAACGCGGTTTGAAAATTGTCGCTCTGGAGATGATTTGGCCCAGCCGGTCGGAAATTAATAAACATTATCCCAAAAATCGCAAGTGGGTGACTAATCTCGGTGAAAATTTATTAAAAACCCGCGATGAATTTGATTTGAAAATAGATCTTAAAAAAGAATACGGCACTGACAATATCTACCAACTGGGCAAGATGGTCCGGGAGTGGCTGCTTGATTTTATGATTTCCGGACCTTCGGTGAAAATAGTGGTGCAGGGACTGCACTCCATCAAGATGGTGCGGAAGGTCGTCGGCTCAACTATTCCGGCTTTTGCCGAGATGGGCACGATCCGGGGAGATTACTCCATTGACTCGCCGGCCTTAGCCAACCCGGCTGGCCGATCTATTCATAACTTAATCCACGCCTCTGGCGACCCCAGAGAATCCAAACACGAAATCAAACTCTGGTTTAACCTAAAACATATTCATTCCTACAAGCGAGCAGAGGAGGATATTATGTTCTAAACAAAGAAATTTTCAATTCTCAAAAACCTCCCCCGCGCTCCTTTCAGTAATACGCTCCGTTGCGCCTAAATTCTGCCTCACCCTTCATCAGAAATTATCAGAAAAACAGAACTCGCCGTTAACATCAAGGAATATAAGGGTTCCCCAGCAGAGCTGGGGCTCAAACAACTGTTTTTCTTAGATTTTTTTCTGAAGGGCTCGGGAATTTAGAGCTCCACTTCGCTAAATATTGCTGAAAGGAGGCGGGGTCGGATTTTTTAGCTGGAAAATTTTTTGATTATACTCATTTATTGCACGTGCAACTTTTGAGTATAATCAAAAAAATCATAAAGTCTAAACAAATACCAAAAATTTATGCCAATTTTATTATAAAAAATGCCGCTAGCGGGAGGCCGCTGACGGCAAGAGCAACTAAGGGACTTCAGGAATTGCTGGAGAAAACACAATGGCCCACAAACCACGGAAGCAAATCCGCAACAGAGTGAGCATACACGTCCCGGCCAGCACCACTCCAGCGCATGTGCACCGCGCGAAGGACACCGTTGACGTCCTCACAATAGAAGATGTTGGCATTCCCATTGTTGGAAAGATAACCCCTCTCTCCATTGGGCTGGAGAGACATCGGGTGAAAGACAGCGGCCAGATCTGTCCTATGCTTGCCGCCCAACTCACTGATAATGAGTTGATCGACAGAGTCTTTCTCTAAGACATAGCTGGCGGCCTGATAGCCGGCACGGGGCTAAACCACTTGGTTGAGGAAACAGGCACAGAAGTTATCTCCAAGATAGGAGATCTTAACCTTGGCTTCAGCCGAGGTGTTCACCCTGAAATTGTCCTTCACAACAAACGGCTCGGTCAGAGAAGGAATGAGGATGTTGGGGGTGACTAGCTGAAGAATACTCATAACTAGCTCCTTTCTCTAGATAGTTGTTGGTTCAGCTGATTTCAAATTACCGTACATAGTATAAAATACCTTATCCACCATTGTCAATATTGACAAATAATTTTCACTCGCTCAAAATTAAAAATAGGAGTTTCCTTCTTGGAATTCCGAGACAAACTTTTTTGAAAGGGGGGTCGACGCGTCCAGCCCCGTGGGGTTGGACGGAGACTACCCAACCTTCTACAATGTCGGGAGGTTGATCGAGAAGGAAACACCTAGCCTGGGCGCCATTTTTATAATGGCGCCTTTGGCTTTTTGAGAATATAATAAAGCCACTAATGAATAACATCCGCAATTTCTGCATCATTGCCCACATTGATCATGGAAAGTCCACTTTGGCTGACCGCTTTTTGGAAATCACCGGCACTGTCGACAAGCGCCATCTTAAACCTCAATACCTGGACCAGCTGGAATCAGAGAGAGAGCGGGGCATCACCATCAAAATGGCGCCGGTGCGGATGGTATATCATCCGAAATTTTCAATTTTCAATGATCAATTTTCAATTAAGGAATACATCCTAAATCTAATTGATACTCCCGGTCACAATGATTTCAAATACGAGGTCTCGCGGGCCTTGGCGGCAGTTGAAGGAGCGGTGCTTTTAGTTGACGCCACTCAAGGCATCCAAGCCCAGACGCTGGCTAATTTTGAGAATGCCCGGAAAGCCGGCCTGACTATTATTGGAGCAGTTAACAAAATTGACCTCCAGCCGCCGCAATTGGAATCAGTAGTCAAAGATATCGCTGGTTTATTAAACGTGAAGCCAGAGGAAATCTTGCGCGTCTCCGCCAAGAATGGCCAGGGCGTAAATCAACTTTTAGAGGCAATTGTCAAAAAAATACCGCCGCCAAAAGCTGGAATTCCTAATTCCCGCGCTCTTATTTTCGATTCTCTCTATGACGACCACAAAGGGATAATCGCTTTTGTCCGGATTATAGATGGCGAGTTTAAGGCGGGCGGCAAAATCAAAGAAGTCGGCTACTTCGCGCCTCAGTTAATAACTTGCGATAAACTCACTGAAGGTGAAATTGGATGGATCGCCACTGGCACTAAAGAATCGGACCAAATAAAAATCGGCGGCACCATTGGCCAGCCGCCTTTGCCCGGCTTTCAAGAACCGCAGTCAGTGGTCTTTGTCTCTTTCTATCCGGAAAATCCTGATGAGTACGAAAATTTAAAAAAAGCCCTGGCCAAACTCCGGCTCAACGACGCCTCTCTGACCTTTACCCCAGAATCAAGTGAGGTCTTGGGCAGGGGATTTAAAATAGGTTTTTTAGGCCAGCTGCATTTTGAAATCACTGCCGAGCGGCTGGCTAAAGAATTTAATATCCAAACTGTCCATAGTTTCCCGTCAGTGGCTTATAAATTTGATAAAAACGGCCAGCCCACTGAAGAACCGATGACTAAAATTGAAATTCTGGCTCCGCCAAAATACTTAGGCAGCATTCTAGCGCTCAAAGAATTCTTTCGGCTCGGCAATATCGAAACAAGGACCTTCGGTGAGCGGCTGATTATCACTGCCCAACTGCCGCTGGCTGACTTAATCAGTGATTTTGACGACAAATTAAAATCAGTCAGCGAGGGATACGCGTCATTTATTTATGAAGTTATAAGTTATAAGTTGTCGGCGTTGGAAAAAATGGAAATTTTAGTGGCCGGCCGCGTGGTGCCGGGCTTAAACCGCATTCTTCCCAAAGAAAGAGTCCAGCGGGAAGCGCGGCAGACAGTGGAGCGGCTAAAAGAACTTTTGCCGCGCCAGCCCTATGCTCAAGCAGTTCAGGCCTCTGCCGGCGGCCGGATTGTGGCCCGGGAGACAGTGCCGGCCCTGCGCAAAGACGTCACTGGCTATCTTTATGGCGGTGACCGCACCCGCAAAATGAAACTTTGGAAAAAGCAGCAGCGGGGCAAGGCTAAGCTCAAGGCGCTGGCAGAAAAATCCACTATCAAGCTCCCCGCAGCAATTTTTCGGGAGCTATTGAAAAAATAACTGTTATAGTAAGATTATCTTTGTGCGTTTTCTTCTCTCTTTATTTCTTATCTTAGCCGTCGGAGCTATGGGCTGGTATCTCTATCAACTCTGGCAGCAAACCCGAGCCCTCCAAAAAGAGGCTGACAAGCTGGCTGGAGAGCTGTTGCCGCTCCAAAAAGAAAGCGCCGAACTTTTAGCTGAAGCAAAGCGTCTTGATGACCCGGAGAATTTAGAAGTAGAGCTGCGCAAATCCGGCTATGCTTTACCCGGAGAAAAAGTTATAATTTTAATACCTAAACGATGAACAAATTTTTTATCGGCTTTCTGGTTTTGTTTGTGGGCGGCTTTGGCACACTGGGCATTGTTCAGGCCGGGCTCTATCCAGTGGCGATTGTCGGCTCGGACATTATTTGGGCTAAAGAACTCAACCAAGCCACCGGCGCCGCCCTTACTTATTATGCCAAACTGGGCGCCCAGATTACTCCTCAAGTTCATAAAGAAGTAAGACGGGCTGTCTTAGACAAAATCACAGAAAATGTGTTAATATTGAAAGACCTGAAAAAAGAAGAGGGAGAAGGGCTGGAAGCGACTCTTGATGAAATTTTGAAAAAATACTCGACTATGCCTAACTTGGGACCGGCGGCGGCCCAACTCTACGGTCTGAATCTGGAAGAATTTTACCAAATGATTCTTATCCCCCAAGCCCAACGGGAAATTTTAGAAAAGAAGCTGTCGGCCGGCGGCCGGAAGCTTGATGACTGGCTAGCCCAAGAAAAACAAACGGCCAGTGTCATACTATTGTTGAAATAGGCGAGCGTAGTACAGTGGTAATACGCGACCTTTCTCCTATCTGCAATCGCGGGATTAGTACAGTGGTAGTACACCAGCTTCCCAAGCTGGGGACGCCGGTTCGATCCCGGTATCCCGCTCCAGTAATAAACTCAAGTCATTTTTAGAAAATTTTTCTTTGGCGTTCGCCAAAGAAAGCCATTGATTTACGCCAACGCCGCACGCTTCGCGTGCGTGTAAAGTGAGGTTCGAGCCGAAGATTTTTTGGAGGGACGATTTTTTGGAGGGGAGGTCGTCGTTTTTTGCTATTTCGTCCAGTATTTCAGCGTCTTTTATCCATTCTCTCGTCGGTTCGATCCACGCGGAGGGGGTTCGTTCAAGAAGGGCTATTTGCTCCTCGGCGGACTTCTTTTCGGACATGAGCGAGCGACGCCTTTCAAGGTAGTCGTCCCGCTCTATGTC
>CAYICS010000011.1:0-15306 GCA_964362125.1 uncultured Candidatus Saccharibacteria bacterium | reverse complement strand
AATGTTTTTTAATTTTTTTTGGTGGTTTGCGTGTTTTAGGTTGCGGCGGCGGGGCGGCTTCCGCTTTCGGGGTCGTTTTCCCGCTCAAAGAAGGTTCGCGCAAAGTGTATGATTACAGCACTATGAAAATCCTGATTACCGGCGCTGGTTCAGGTGACGACCATTACAGCCAGACCAAGTGGGCTAATGAAAAAACGCTGCTTGTGATCAGACCATAGGCGGTGTTTTTTAACTTAAAATAGCGTCCTTTTTAAGGCTAACTTCATCTGATTCCTCCCAAACCCACTTTTCAAAAATTTTCAAACCAACCTCTTTCTCCTAAACGCAATTCCCGAAGCAGTCTTCAAGTATTTCTCAAACGCGAGGCCACGTTCTTGGTTAAGAAAAGCACAAAACCAAATCAATTTCCAGGGCTTAAATTTGTCTGTATGTTTATTAGCACCAGAATTATGAGATTCCAACCTTTTCTTTATACCTAGTGTGTAACCGATATAAGTTTGGTTTGGATAATCTATACTTTGCAAGATATAAACGTAATACATAATCGTTAGCCCTTCTTCGCTTCTTCGCTCCTTCGCTAAAGCTCCGGAGCGCAAGCGCTAAAGCTTCGAAGGGCACTTCTTCTATCTTATAAATTGTCTATCATAAAGCGCAAAGTCCTTCTATTGGCTTGCACTTCGAAGCTCCTTCAGGAGCGAAGAAGTGAGCGGGCGATGGGAATCGAACCCACACTTCGACCTTGGAAGGGTCGCGTACAGCCACTATACGACACCCGCTTTTACTTTGAAATTTTATAACAAAATGCTATATTAAGCAATAATGTTAAAGGTTATATCAGGCCTTATTTTAATCGCTATTGTTGTTATCGGTGGCTGGTATTTTTTCTTCAGTGGCAATGGTAATGGGGAGAACGACGCCGTCATTACTTTCCAAGGCCCAGAAAAAGTTTATCCGGGCGTGCCTTTTGAGTTGATAGTGGGGGTTAGTAATAACTCCCCAAACCTTTGGCGCGAAGTAAAACTCTCGGTTTTCTTTAATAAATCATTGATCAGTAAAAATTTAGGTAATTTAGGAGAGGGGAGTTTGACTTCGGTGCCTCTGGAATTGGTGTCGACAACCGAATCAGAAAATGAAGCCGAGCTTGTTCTTAGTTATTTGCCTGAAGGTGTAGATTCCCGGTTTGAAAAAAGAGAGAGATGGTCGTTGCCGCCGACCGAAGCAGCCATCAAACTTGATGTCACTGCCAGCGAAAAAATTGTCAGCGGTGAAGAGGTGGAGTTAAAAGTTGATTATAAAAATGTCAGCGATGGCGATTTGGAGGATCTTTTTCTGAAAGTGGACTATCCCGCCGGCTTTAAATTCAGCAAAGCCAGTCAAGACCCCAGTAGTAGTGAGAATTTTTGGGAACTGGGCGGTCTGCGTCAGGGTTCCACCGGCACTTTGTCAATTTTCGGCAACTTAGCCAGCGCTGATAAAGAGGCAGAATTTAAAGTTTTAGTATTGCGTGATGTTAACCGGAATAAAGTTTCTATTAGCGAAGAGATGGTAAAATTGGTAATTGAGGAGTCGCCCCTGATAGTTGGTATAGTGCTTAATGAAACCGAAAATTTTATTGCCAAGCCCGGCGATATGCTTCATTACGCCATTGGCTACTCCAAGAAATCCAAGGTTAAAGCCGAGACAGCCGTCATTAAGGCTCGTCTTCTCGGGGAGATGTTTGATCTGGCTACTTTAACTATCAATGACAGCGGCAGTATCAGGGCAGGCAGTAATGAAATTATCTGGCGGCAGAAAATTGAAGAAGATGGCGGGGCAGTGACTTTTTCTGTCCGCGCTAAAAATGAATACAGTATCAGGCGCTTGGGTGACCGCGACTTTACCTTGAAAATAAAAGCAGAGGCGGCTGTGGGCAAGTTGAGCAACCAGACCGAGTTGGAAACGAAACTGGCTGGTCAGGTAAAAATTGAAGTCAAAGGACTTTTTTACGACGCCGATTCAGGCATTGTTAACCGCGCCGGCCAATACACCATTCATTGGCTGATTACCAACTACGCTACTGACATTAAAGACGTTGTGGTCAGAGCGCCTTTGCCAGTGGGAGTGATTTTCACCGACGCCGCTAAAAGTAATATTGATGCCAAGCCGATCTTTGATGCCGTCAGCCAATCAGTGGTTTGGAAAGTTACCAGAATTTCTGCGGCCACCGGCGTTGTCGGCCGGCCGGTGGAGGGGATTTTTCAGGTACAATCCATTCAAGGCTCCCAACAGCTTCTCGGTGAAACAATTATTACCGCCCTTGATGATTTTACCGGTGTCACTTTGATCGCTTCGGCGCCGGCCATTAATTCTAGCCAAGCGGCTCAACAACCGTTATCATATTAGTATGTCAGTCGGGGTAATGGAGAAAATAGTTAATCTGGCCAAGCGGCGGGGTTTTGTTTTTCAAGACGCTGAAATCTATGGGGGATTAGCTAATGCCTGGGATTACGGCTGGTTGGGCGTTGAGTTAAAAAAGAATATCCGGGACGAATGGTGGAATTGGTTTGTTCGTCGCCGCATTGATATGCTGGGGATTGATCCGGTAGTGATTATGAATCCTAAAGTTTGGGAAGCGTCCGGGCATCTCAAAGAATTTGTGGATCCGTTGATGGAATGTAAATCTTGCCATCAAAGATTTAGAAACAATGACGATGACAATGACAATGACACGAAAAAATGTCCAAATTGCGGCGGCGCCGATTTTACAGAACCCAAACAATTTAATCTTCTCTTCAAAACCTTTCTCGGCTCCACTGAAGAAAAAGCGGCTGAAGTTTATTTGCGGCCGGAGCTGGCCCAGGCGATGTTTGTTAATTTACCCCAGATTTTACAGCAGGCGCGTCCAGAACTGCCTTTTGGCATTGCCGCTCAAGGCCGGGTTTTTCGCAATGAAATTACCCCGGGCAATTTTATTTTCCGCACCCGCGAGTTTGAGCTGATGGAGTTTGAATATTTTGTCCGGCCGGAAGAATGGCAGAAGTATTTTGACTACTGGCTGGAAGAGATGAAAAGGTGGCTGAAGCATTTGGCAGTGGCTGATGAGCGCTTGCATTTTACCGAAATCCCCGCAGGCGAGCGCGCCCACTATTCCAGCCGCACCATTGATATTGAATACGACTATCCTTTTGGCCGCAAGGAGCTTTACGGTTTGGCTTACCGCGGCGATTATGATCTCAAAGCCCACAAGATTGATTTTAGCGCTCATGTCATTGAACCGACTTTTGGTTTAGACAGATCGGTGTTGGTGGCGATGTTGGAGGCTTATAATGAAGAAATCCTAAATCCGAAATCCGAAATCCTAAACAAATCCAAAATCCAAAATTCCAATGATCAAAATACAGACAACAAAAGAACGGTGATGCGTTTCCCGGTCTGGCTGGCGCCGTTCAAGGCGGCAGTTTTGCCTCTCTCCAAAAAGCCGGAACTGGAAAAAATTGCCAAGCCCATTCATCAAGACCTGCGCGCCGCCGGTATTGTCACCGACTACGACGAAACCCAAAGCATCGGCCGCCGCTACCGCCGCCAAGATGAAATCGGCACTCCGTATTGTATTACCGTAGATTTTGAGACGATAAAAGATAAAGCCGTTACCGTCCGCGACCGCGATACAATGAAGCAGGAGAGGGTGGAGATTGCCAGATTAAAAGAAATTTTGAGCGAGAAACTTAAAGGATAAATCTTGTTAAATCAACTGAATGCGGATATAATAAAAACATGACTACCGCAACAAAAATAAAAATTGGCAAGGAACCAGTGGTGATTTTGCCATTAGATGAGTACGAGCGGATAAAAGAAGATTTAGAGATGCTGCAGTCAAAATCGTTAAAAAAAAGAATCGTCAAAGCCCGCGGTGAGAGAAAGATCTGCACCGCCGCCCAAGTTAAGAGAATACTCGGTCTATAATTTTTTCGGAGGCGGGGGCTTCTTTTTTAATTTTAAGTTGCGGCTGGTAATTACTTTCCAATATATCTTGCCGCCCCCAATCGAAGAGAGTATAATAAGATTATGTCCACAATCACTATTCCCAAAGAAGCCAAAAAGGCAGAAAAGCTGGTGGCGATTCCCAAAGCGGATTATGATTTGATCAGAAGTTTTATTTCTGGAAAAAATAGAATAAGAACATATAAACCAACTGTCGTTGAGAGAAAGGCCATTAGAGAAGGGCGGAAGCAATTTGCGCGCGGCAACTTTGTAACTCTCCAAGAATTAAAAAATGAGCTGGATCGTCATTATCGCCGGTCGCGCTAAGAAGGAAATTAAAAAATTACCTCAAAAAGATTCCGAAAGGGTCGAGGTTATCTTAAAAGAGATTGAATCAAACCCTTATTCTAGAGATATAGAAAAAATTCAGGGAGAGAAGTACACTTGGCGTAAACGAGTTGGTAATTATAGAATTATCTATGACATCTATAAAGATCGTCATCTTGTGGTTGTTCATCGGATAGAACGCCGCACCAGCACGACCTATTAAAATGCTCACCTATAAAAAAACTACTTTAGCTAATGGTCTGCGCCTTATCACCGTTCCCCACAAAGACAGCTTGGCGGTGACGGTTTTGGTTTTGGTTGAGGCCGGCTCCAAATACGAGACCAAAGAAATTAACGGCTTGTCTCATTTTCTGGAGCATATGTGCTTTAAGGGCACGACCAATAGGCCCAAGGCCATTATGATTTCCAGCGAACTGGACGGCATTGGCTCTGCCTACAATGCTTTTACCGGTCAGGAATACACCGGCTACTGGGCTAAAGCCACGCCCCAGCATCTGGACCAGTTGATTGAGATTGTTTCTGACTTGTATCTTAATCCTATTTTTGAGCAGGCGGAAATTGAAAAAGAAAAAGGGGTGATTATTGAAGAGATTAATATGTATGAAGATTTGCCGCCGCGCAAAGTGGAAGAAGTTTTGCAGGAACTGATGTATGGCGATGAGCCGGCTGGCTGGCCCATTGCCGGCCGCAAGGAGATTATCCGAAAACTAGGCCGCGATGATTTTCTTAAATACCGCGGCCAGCATTATCTGGCTCCAGCCACCATTGTTGTTATGGCCGGCAATTTTGAGGAGGACGCCGCCATCAAAAAATTGGCCAAGGCCTTTGCGAAAATGAAAGTCGCCAAAAAATTCGGCAAAGAAAAGACTAAAGAAAAACAAACCCAGCCAGCCATCAAAGTTTTTGAGAAAAAGTCCGACCAGAGTCACATTGCCATTGGCTGCCGCGCTTTTGATATTTTTGACGGGCGCAAATACGCTTTAGATGTTTTAGCCGACGCCCTTGGCGGCAGTATGAGCTCACGGCTTTTTGAGAAAGTGCGCAATGATCTGGGCGCGGCTTATTATGTCAGGGCCGAGACCGGCTACCAGAGCGACATCGGCGCTTTGGTAGTGCGGGCCGGGCTGGACAATAGTCGCCTTGGTTTGGTGACAGAAGCCATCTTGGTCGAGATGGCCAGATTTACCAAAGAGAAATTATCTCCGGAAGAACTGCAAAAAGCCAAAGACCACCTGTCCGGCAACTTTATCTTGGAGTTGGAGACCTCGGACGCCTTAGCCACTTTCTATGGCGGCCAAGAGGTGATTACCAAAAAAATTGAAACGCCCGAAGAAATTTTGAAAAAAGTCCGGGCGGTGACGGCTGATGATGTTTTGGCTGTGGCCAAAGAAGTCATCAGCAACCAGCGGCTCAATTTTGCCTTGGTCGGTCCCTCTTCACAAAATTTGAAGGACGTGGTATCATTGGGGTAATTAAAAAAATGGACATTAGCTGGAGAAGTATTTTGAGAGTCTTGCTGGCAGTGATTTTAGCGGCGTTGATTTATAGTGGTTTAGAAGTTATTCTTGGCCTTTTTGTGGCCATTGTTATTGCTGCTGCCCTTGATGGCCCAGTCACTTCTTTGCAGAAAAAGGGCGTCCCCCGGGTTATCAGCACCTTGGCGATTTTCATTATTGGCATCATTATCGTTGCCGCTTTAATTTACGCCATTGTCCCCATTGCCCTGTCTGAGTTCACTACTTTAATTTTCGGCCTCAAAGATTATTCCGGCCCCCTGCTTGATTTTCTTAAAGCCACCGAAGCCCTAGGGACGATCGGCAGCCGCCTTAATCAATTGGCTGATGCCTTACTAAGCGGCGACATTCCCATTCTTCAGGTGGCCACTTCTCTTTTCGGCGGTATTTTCCTGACGATTGCGGTTTTGATTTTGTCTTTCTATTTAACCATCGGGCAGGATGGAGTGGAGAAGTTTATTACGGCCGTGGTGCCGCCGGCTTATGAGGACAGCATTCTTGATCTTTACTTCCGCATCCGGCGGAGAATTGGTCGCTGGTTGAAAGGACAATTGCTTCTAAGTTTTATCATCTGGCTGGCGGTGTTTATCGGTTTGTGGCTTTTGGATGTGGAGTACGCTTTACTGCTTTCAATCTTAGCTGCTATTTTCGAAATCATTCCCTTTGTCGGGCCAATTTTCAGCGGCGCCTTGGCAGTGATTTTGGCTCTGGCTACTTCGCTCCAGACCGCCCTTTATGTTTTCATTCTTTTCGTGGTCATTCAACAGATTGAAAATCATATTCTGGTGCCGGGGGTAATGAAGTTCACCACTAGCTTGAATCCGGCTGTGGTTTTAATTTCTTTACTTTTAGGCGGCGCGGTTTTCGGGTTTGTCGGCTTGATCTTGGCTGTTCCGGCAGCCGTGCTTTTAGAAGAAGTGGTGGCGGATTGGACAGCTACTAAACAGCGCCGGCGTGGACTGGGGCTCTAATAAATTTTCAATTACCAATTTTCAATTTTCATTTAATTTTCAATGAAGCAATGAAATAAACCAATGGGTTTGAAAATTGGATCATTGAGTCATTAATTGAAAATTGAGAATTGAAAATTGTAAAATTATCGCTATGTCAAAGTTCTACCTCACAACCTCTATCGCTTATGTTAACGCCCCGCCCCACATCGGTTATGCTTTGGAGTTGACGCAAGCTGATGTTATTGCCCGTTGGCGCCGCCAGCAGGGAGATGATGTTTTTTTCTTAACCGGCACTGATGAGCATGGCGCTAAAATTGCCCGGGCGGCGGCTGAAGCCGGAAAAACACCCCGGCAGTTGGTTGATGAAAACGCCGCCAGGTTTCAAGCGCTCAAGGACATATTAAACATCTCTTGGGATGATTTTATCCAGACTTCAGATCAAAAGCGGCACTGGCCCAATGTTATTGAAGTTTGGCAGAAATTGGCAGGAGCTGGCGATATTTATAAAAAGAACTACCAAGGTCTTTATTGCGTGGGCCATGAGGCCTTTGTCACGGAAAAAGATTTGGAGAACGGCCTCTGCCGTGACCATCAGACTAAGCCAGAAATAATTGAAGAAGAAAATTATTTTTTCCGTCTTTCTAAATACGCGCCCCTAGTTGCCGAGAGGATAAAAAGCGGCCAGCTGAAAATCGTCCCGCAACACCGGGCTAACGAGATTTTGAGTTTTATCAGTCAGGGCGTGGAAGATATCAGTTTTTCCCGACCACGCAAAGATCTGCAGTGGGGGATTCCGGTGCCGGGCGACGAAACTCAAACTATTTATGTTTGGGCTGACGCTTTAACTAATTATCTTTATCCCAAAGATCGCTGGCCGGCGGATGTTCATTTTATCGGCAAGGATATTTTGAGATTCCATGCTTTATATTGGCCGGCGATGTTATTGTCAGCGGGTCTGTCTTTGCCCAAGACCATTTTTGTCCACGGCTTTATCATGGTTGAGGGCAAGAAAATGTCCAAAAGTCTGGGCAATGTCATTGATCCGGTAGAGTTGGTCAATAAATACGGCGCTGATGCGGTGCGTTATTATTTGCTTCGGGAAATTCCAGCCGTTGACGACGGCGATTTTAGCATTAAAAAATTTGAAGAAAGATACAATGCGGATTTGGCTAATGGGCTCGGTAATTTTTCAGCAAGAGTGCTGGCTCTTGCTGGTATCGATGCTAATATACGAATTAATGCTAATGATATGAATAAATATGCTAATACGAAAATTGTAGTGGAGCAAAAGTTGTCCCAATTTAAATTTAACGAAGCTCTGGCTGCTATCTGGGATTTAATCGCTTCTGGCGACAAGTTTATTAACGACAACAAACTTTGGGAAACTAAAGACCAGCAAAAAATAGGAGAGGTGTTGGCTATTTTAGACGCCGTCGCCGACCTTATCCAACCTTTTCTTCCCGCCACTGCCGAGAAAATTTCCGCCCAAGGCGGATCTCCGCCAGAGGCGGATGCGCCTCGGGAGCACGCCTCTGGCGGAAAAGCCCATCAAAAAACCCAGCTTTTCCCGAGGATTTAGCTCTTGTTTTTGATGGTTATTTCTGCTATAATTAATTTATGATTAGATTCAGGCAGGAGCTTTTCTGGGATATTAATCCTAAATCGTTAGATACCAAGAAACACGCTCATTATATAATTGAGCGCATTTTGGATTTTGGCAACGATAACGAGGTGCGGTGGCTGTGGAATTTTTATTCCCATTCAGTTATTAAAGATGTCGTAAGAAAATCTAAGGGGCTTCAGGATAAATCACGAGTTTTATGGACGCTTTTGACAGAAGGGGCATAGAATGGCAAACCGATATTCTTCCTAAGGCGGCTAAAGCCGCTCTTGATTATTTTTCCAAACAAAATTGGTTGAAACGATCTTCTTGGTATTTGGCCGGAGGTACGGCTTTGGCTTTGCGGGCAGGTCATCGTTCATCAGTTGATTTGGATTTTTTTAATCCGAAAAAATTTTCCTCCCAAGCATTAATAAAAAAACTCCCGGTTGATTTATGGCGAACCATTAATCTTGAAGAAGGAACAATTTACGGAGAATTGCTTGGAGCAAAAATCAGTTTCATCTATTACCCTCTTTTTATTCCCCGGCGGCCCCAAGGACGATATGGTACGATTGGAATTCTTGATGAGCGTGATATCGCCGTTATGAAGATAATTGCCATTAGCCAAAGGGGGAGGAAGCGGGATTTTGCTGATTTATATTGGTATTGTCGTAATCGGGAACCGTTCATTGATATTATTCGCCGCCTGCCAAGACAGTATCCGGCTGTCGCCCATAATTACCATCATATTATAAAAAGTTTGGTCTATTTTGCTGATGCGGAGAATGAACCGATGCCCGAGTTATTTTTTGACGGGAATTGGAAGAAAATCAAGGGCTTTTTTAAAAAAGAGGTTAAGGTCGCAGCCAAAGAATTTCTTAGACTTTAATTATTAAGACCCGTCAAAAAACCCAGCTTTTTCCAAGGATATAACTGGTATTGATAGATAGATATCAAGTATGCTATATATAGCAGCATTGGCATACCTCTTTGATGTTCAGGGGGGCCTGGGTCTCGGGCAGGGACAAAGTCTTTTGCGGCCTTTCAGGCCCGAAAGGAAGTGTGTGATGAGTAAGGTTGAGGTGGTTGATTTTTTCACCAGAATCGAAGATTTCACCATCCAACTCCCCGCCCTTCCTCGTCCCACTGTCGAGGAGCTCCAGACAAGGTGGAGTTGGATCAGGGAGATCAAAAGTAATCTCTCACCCACCCAGCCAGTGACGATGGAGCTGGGCACCCTCCTTCATACTGACGAGGAAAAGATCAGCGGAAATGAATACCACTCCCGCCGTGGCTCCACCCCCTATTTGGGGTTCCAGCAGGGAGTTTGGCTCGTTGATCATCAGGACGACCCAGAGCTCGCCGCTTTCAGAGCCCTCCGCGGTAAGGTCTATATTGACCTTATCGGTCTGGAAATCCTTGACTGGGGCGGCGGCCGCGACTTCCCGGACCTCGATGTTGTTGGCGGGCGGTGGTCTCTGAATTGGCGCTCGACCGAGAATGATGATCTCTCTCGCGTTGGTCGCGTTGCCCGTCCCTGCAAGCAGCTCTTTTCCCTTTAACCCTTCCCGCCTGCACCCGCCAACATCTTCGAAGTTGTGGCGGGAGCATTGCGAGCAGGCCCGCCTGCCAGTGCCTGCGGCCCAAGCCGCTGGCGGGCAGGTTGCCCTCGTCTCCGATCCAGTCGGAGGCGGGGGCTTCTTTTTCCGCTAGAAGAAGAATGTTAAAGAGAATCAGAGAAAATTTCGTGCCAGAGACGATTCAGTCATACTTGGGATTGTTAAAGCACGGAAATTGTTTTAGATTGCGAAAAATAATATCATCATTTAATGACTCTTTTTGACAGCCACTGCCATCCCCAGTTTCCAGAATATGATCAGGACCGCGATGAGGTGATTAAACGCGCCCAAGCCGCCGGCGTCAAAATGATCTGTGTCGGCACCAATATCGCTTCCTCCGAGGAAGCGATAAAATTAGCAGAGAGATATCCGGATGATGTTTGGGCGACGGCCGGCATTCATCCTACCTTAATTGAAAATTGGAAATTGGAAATTGAAAATTTACAGATGTTGGCGCAGTATCCGCAGGTGGTTGCCATTGGTGAGTGCGGGTTGGATTATTATAGATTAGAACCCATCTCCGCCAAGGCTATGGCGGGCAGGCAAAAAGAGCTATTTTCAGCTCAAATCAAAATCGCTCAAGAATTAAAAAAGCCGCTGATGATTCATTGTCGTCCAAGTAAAGGCACAGATGACGCCTATGAGGATTTATTCATCACTATCCAATCTATTGGGGTCGGACCCCAATATATTGTCCACTTTTTTGTGGGGGCGGCGGCGGTGGCGGAAAAATTGCTGACCAGCGGCTGTTATTTCACTTTCGGGGGAGTGATTACGTTTGCTCGCGACTACGACGAAGTCATCAAGTTCCTGCCATTAGAAAGGATACTATTGGAAACTGACGCCCCTTACGTGGCGCCTCTGCCCTACCGCGGCCAAAGAAATGAACCGGCCTATGTTATTGAAGTCGTCAAAAAATTAGCTGAGATTAAAGGGGTGAGTTTTGAAAAAGTTGCGGAGCAGACCGTTGAAACCAGCAAAAAGATTTTTCAGATATAAAAGTTGACTTAGCCGGGCTATTTTGATATCGTTTAGTAACGATGGAAAATGAATCCAAGAAATCCTACGAACTGGCAGTGATGCTGGCTCAGGAGACTGATGAGCCAATGGCGGCTGAGCTTTTAGGTGCAGTTGAGGTTTTTAATAAAGAGGGACCGAGGATTGTTAGTCTGGCTTATCCTATAAAAAAACACGAGAGCGCCATTATGTTTGTTTATCAATTTATGGCGACTCCGGAAAAAGCAGCGGAGATTCATCAGCAGTTTGATAAACAGAATTGGTTGTTAAGATCATTATTGATCACGCCGCCTATCAAAGTTAGTCATCATCAACAGAGGCCGTCCGAGCCGCCGACTGAGGTTAAACCAATAGCGCCGGCAGTCACTAATGAGGCGCTTGAACAGGCGTTAAAAGAAATATTATAACGATGAATTTAAACAAAGTTTTTTTACTAGGAAGATTAACCGCTGATCCCAACTTAAGGATCACTCCCGGCGGTCAACAGGTGGCGACATTTTCCATTGCCACTAACCGGATTTGGAATGATAAAACAGGCGCTCGGCGTGAAAATGCTGAATTTCACAATATCGTTGTTTGGGGTCGGCAGGCAGATATTGTTCAGAGATTTTTGAATAAAGGCGGTTTGGTGTTAATTGAAGGCAGGCTTCAGACCCGCAGTTGGGATGACAAACAGGGACAGAAACGGAAAACCACCGAGATTGTAGCTGACAGAATCCAACTAGGGCCGCGGCCATTCGGAGCCGCTTCCGCTCCAGCAGGTGTAGTTACAGCAAATAAGGAAGTCGTCGAGTTACCCACTATTGATTTAGATGAAGGCAAGGACGTCAAAGAAATTAAAACAGAAGATTTAGATTTTTAGGGATGCCCCGCAATAAAGAGAAACAATGTTATTTCTGTTCACAGAACGTCTCTGATATAGATTACAAAGATATCGAGACTCTGCGTAATTTTGTTTCTGGTCAGGCGAAAATTATTGATCCTCGCTATAGCGGCATCTGCGCTCGTCATCAGCGACAGTTGGCTGGAGCCATTAAAAGAGCCCGGCATTTAGGCTTACTTCCCTTTGTTAGGAGATAGCTACGAAAAGTGGATCAACAAATTTTCCAACTATTACATCAAATAGCAGGCAAGTCCGGGATTTTAGATGGCCTCTTAGTTTTTCTGGCAGAGTACCTGCCCTATCTTTTAGTAATTATTTTTTTGCTGCTATTTTTTTTCTCTTTTCGTAAGGATGAAACCAGTTGGCTGAGGCGCTTTTATTTTTTATTTCTAACAGTTCTTTCTTTGCTGATTGGCCGAGGGATTGTAGTGGCTGTTATCAAATTTTTTTGGCCCTACCCCCGGCCTTTTGTCGCTTTAGATTTTAAACCATTAATTGATATGGCAGCGGCGCCAGCTTTCCCTTCAGGGCATGCCGCAATTTTTTTTGCCTTAGCCGCCGTCGCCTATCTTATCAATCGCCGCTGGGGAATTTACTTATTTATTGGAGCTGTCATTAATGCTTTGGCCAGAGTGGCGGTGGGAGTGCATTGGCCGATAGATGTTGTTGGGGGAGCTTTTTTAGGGATTGTGGTGGTGTTGGTTTTACAGAGATTGCTGCCGAAACCATAGCTCTGAAATCCTAAACCCTATACCCTAAACCCTATACCCTAAACCCTATACCCTTTATAATTAACTGGTGGGCCGGGAACGACTCTATATTTGGATACTAGCAATAATTGGCGGGTTAATTTTTATTGTCTCTAATCTTTTCTGGCTTTTGCCGTTTATTGAGGATGTCGAGGCGGCGGCCGAGCGTTATCAATTTGAAATGGCCCGGCGGGTGGTATCGCAGGCCCAATTCTTTATGGAGAAGAAGTTGCGAGCGATGAGTCTCTTGGCGGTAGATATTGTGGAGGCTGATTTGTTAAGAAAAAAAGTTGAGCTAATTGAAAAAAAGTTTCTGGAACGGCAGCCGGACTTCCTAAAAGTTAATTTGGTGCCAGGACAATTGGCCTTAGATGAATATTTTTTGGGTCCGGTTTTAGAAATTGACGGCGAGAAAGCGGTGGCCATCAAGACCCCGGTGGCTGGCAGTGATTTTGATTTAGAGGGAGAAGTTTTACTTCGGGAAGTGGTGGCTGTTTTCCGATCAGAGAAAGTAGGGAAGCTGGGCAAGATTATAGTCATTGATAATCAGGGCAATGTCATCTTTGGCCATCATCCTGATCCGGCGCTGGGAGAAGTTGTTAGTGTCACGGTTCAAGTACCTAATGTCGGTTGGTTAGTAACAGTTGAAGATCCGGTAGTTGAGGCCTGGATTAATAAATATCGAGCCATCAATCTGGCGCTGATTTTGATGTTGGTTGGATTGGCCTTTGTGGTGATTTTGGTAATTAACTATCGGAAATTATTGGGTATCGCTCTTCGGGAAAAGCAATTGGGGCAGGCTAAAAGCGAATATATTTCTCTTATGACTCATCAGTTGCGGACGCCGCTGGCCTCTGCCAAATGGAATTTGAAAACATTATTAGATGGCGATTGGGGGCCGTTGACGAAAAAACAGAAAAAGTTTTTAGAGCGCGGTTATGAGAGTAACGAGGAAATGATTGGCTTAGTGGATAATCTCCTCCAGATTACCCGGATTGAGGAGGGCCGGTTTGGTTACAAATTTGTCCGGGCTGATTTGGTGAAATTACTGGAAAAAACAATTAACTCTCTCCGGCCGCAGGCCCGGAGTAGTAAGGTGGTTCTTTTTTTCCGCCGGCCTATTGAGAAAATTCCTCAACTTTATCTCGATACAGAAAAAATCACTATGGCTTTTGTGAATTTAATCGATAACGCCATCCGCTACAACAAACCCCAGGGCAAGGTGGAGGTGGGGATGGCGCGTTGGAATAAGGGAGTGCGGGTTTGGGTGAAGGATACGGGCGTCGGTATTCCCGGCGGGCAGCTTCATAAATTATTCAGTAAATTCTTCCGCGCCGAGAATGTGGTCCGCCAGCAGGTGCGGGGTTTTGGGCTGGGACTTTATATTGTGAAAAATATTGTGGAGAGGCATGGCGGCCGTGTTGAAGTTGAATCTAAGGAAGGCACTGGTTCTACCTTTACTATAATATTACCTATCAAGTAGAATTAAGCTTATGGCTAAAACCATATTGGTAATTGAAGACGACAAGTATATGCGGGAGGTTTTGGTGGAAAAACTTCAGCACGAAGGTTATGAGGTGATGGAAGCGGTTGATGGTCAGAGCGGCTTTAATAAAACCACCAATGATCACCCGGATTTGATAATTTTAGACATCATCTTGCCGGTGATGAACGGCTTTGAATACTTGGAGAAACTCAAAGACACTGACGCCGCCCAAATTCCTGTGCTTATTCTCAGCAACTTAGGGCAAAAAGAAGACATTGATAGGGGAATGGAGCTGGGCGCCAAGGATTATATTATCAAAGCTCACTTTACGCCTAATGATTTAATTGCTAAAGTCCGGGCTCTGCTCTAGGATTAATTTCGGGTGCCAGCCCTCGCTTTAGCCCAGTGGCTAAGGAGGTGGAGATGAGTTCGGTATTTTATCAGCAGACAGAGAAACTGGCCTGGCATGCCGCCCAAAGAGGCATGCCCCATGGGGTGGAAGTTGAGGGCACCATCAGTGGCGTTGGTGTTAGCAGGGGCGATTTTGGCAGCCATCTTTTCGGTCGGCGTCTGAGCCGATCGCCTCTGCCGGTAGGAATCTTCTTCTGCCACATTGACGACATCTCAATCGGAGGCAATCCTGTTGGAGACGGGAAGCTGGTCCAGGAGGGATGTCGGGTCGATGTGTCTGGCGGCGAAAGGATTGCTTCGCAGTTGAGTAAGCGCGGATTTAAAGGCGACGGCGCCTTTAATCTCCGCGCCCGGTTCTACGCCAACGGCACGCTCAATGTGGAGCTTTTAGGAATCGAGGAAGAGGTGGCGGCTTCGGCCTGACAAGGTGTCAGGTCATGGCCGTGAAACTAAGAGGGCTGGCACCCCTCTTTTTACTAGTCGGAGTATCCGGAATCGAACCGGAGCTGCATCCACCCCAAGGATGTGGGCTGCCACTACCCCATACTCCGTAAATTCATTTTACTTTAGCCAAAGTTCTCAAGCATTGCGTGCACACCAAAACTCTGCCTTTACCGGGGATTTTGGTTTTCTGTAAATTAGGATATTTGCGGCTCCAGTTGACAGGATTATAATGGCCTCTCAAGAGCTTTCTGGTGGCCGCCATCTTTGAACCTTTGCCGCAGATTGCGCATTGTCGCATAGGAGTTATAAAATACTAACA
>CAYICS010000010.1:0-17796 GCA_964362125.1 uncultured Candidatus Saccharibacteria bacterium | reverse complement strand
GGCCGCCGAGCGAAGCGAGGCGGCTTCCAACGGCTTGCGGTTTTCTAAAATGTGGACCTAGCGAGAATCGAACTCGCACCTCCTCGATGCCATCGAGGTGTTCTGCCACTGAACTATAGGCCCCGGCGTGGACCCGACGGGGTTCGCACCCGCTTCACCGCTTGTCAATGGCGGTATCTTACTTCATAGAAGACGGGCCCATACGGGCCACGGGACCACGCATTTTAATTTTATCATTAAATTAGCAAAATCCTTTAATTAAAACAAGGAAAGCCCCGAAACGGAGCTTTCCTTGCGACAAGCGGTGAAGTCCGTCTTCTACGACAGACCCGCCTTGATTTTTAGTGTAGCAAGCGATAAAATTTTGTCAACTAGGCCCCTATAGCTCAATGGATAGAGTAGTCCCTTCCTAAGGGAAAGATCGGGGTTCAATTCCCTGTGGGGGCGCATTAAGCAATCACTCGTTTTGCTTCTTCAATCAACTGCCGGCTTTCTTTTTCTGTGGGCGCCTCGGCAATGGGGCGGATAATTGGCTCGGTGTTGGAGAGCCAAACATGCAGCCAGCGATCAGGCCGGGCAAAACGCAGGCCATCGGTTTCAGTCCGGGGCACGCCCCGGAAATACTGGAAATAACCATACAATTTAGGTATAATAACAGAAATGCCCGGGTGGCGGAATTGGCAGACGCACGGGACTCAAAATCCCGCGAGGGCAACCTCATGAGAGTTCGACTCTCTCCCCGGGCACCAAAACAAAATATGGTCTTGCGATGACCATATTTTTTTTTGCCGGGAGCGAGCAAACTGCTTTGCTCGCGTGAGAGAGTCGAAAGCCCGCAGCGATGCGCGAGTTCCCCGAGTTTGTCGAGGGGAGGCGAGCGCCGCGAGGGGCGGGCTGCGAGAAATTTCCGTCAGGAAATTTACTTGTAGCCGACTCTCTCCCCGGGCACAAAGAATTTGTCGAGGCACTGTCTTTTGTAAATAAAATCGGGGCGCTGGCCGAAATTGAAGGCCATCACCCCGATATTCTGTTCCACCTTTTAGAGTAGATTCTGACCGCCGTCTAGGACAATCGTCTGACCGGTGATGAAATCGGCGTTTAAAAAGAATCTAACAGTATCTGCCGCCTGCTCCATCATTCCCTCGTCAGTAATGTCAGGGAGGATATTAGCCCGAAGGGCCTGCCACTCCTCCTCACTCACTTCTGGCGGCCTCTTGGTTGCTCCCAAAGCCACCGCGTTGACAGTGACGCCGTCACGCAAATGTTCTTTGGCCCAGTATTTAATCGAGGCCTGCAGAGCCGCCTTGCCGACATAGTAGGGATACTTACCGAGATAAGGATGCCCATCTGGAACAACAATCCGATCGGTTATCACCACAATCTTTCCTTTTTGTCCGCGTTCCTGCCAAAGCGGCGCCAACGCCTGCTTCAGCCAGAGAGCGCCGTAAAGATGAACACCCAGAGACCGATCCAATTGTTCCTTGGTAGTGGTCTGGGAACTGCCATCTTCAAAAAGAGAGGCCATATGGATGAAATAACCGATCGGCCCCAGACTATCTTCGATAAATTTAACAGCCCCGCCGACCCGATCCGGGTCACTGATGTCAACCTGCACGGCTTCAGCCCGCACACCCAATTGCCTCACTTCAGCCACCAACTCTTCAGCTTCTTTTGGTGAAGTGTTGTAAGTGACGCCGATGTTCACGCCATAACCAGCCAGCTTTCGGGCCACTGCCTGACCAACTCTTTTGGCGCCGGTGATCAATGCAACTTCTGTCATGAATCCATTCTCCTATATCTCAAGGAAATTTCAAGGACTATCGCTTAAAATAACAAAAACCGGCTCTACCGTCTATAGTACTCACTTATGGCCCGATCGGGCCATAAGTGAGTACTAATTATTTTATGTTGCTAATCTGGCGGGGGTGGAAGGAGTCGAACCTTCAGTCACGGTTTTGGAGACCGTTGGTTTGCCATTAACCGACACCCCCTATTTATTTAATATCTTAACAAAAAACTCTTTAATTTTCAACCAGAGACTAACTAACGCCTGACCGGCGCCGCCGGCACGGGCGGTTTTAGTTTGAAATTTAGCGGATACTTTTTTGTCGGCCGCGGATACCGAAGTCGCCACTTGATTTTCTCCCGCTTCTTTAACCCGCGTTAAAAATTTATTAAGATTGAGCCGGCCGCCAGTGCTAGTGTACTTAGTCAAATCCGCGACCGGATCAACTGTTTCCAGAAGCAGTGTTCTTAAAACATCAGCCGAGAGATTGGGCGCCAGCGCCTTGGCTAAGGCAAAGGCCCCAGCCACCATGGGCGCGGCCATAGAGGTGCCGTCCAGGCGACGATAGCCGCTGGGATCACAATAGATACAATTGCCGCCGGGGACGGTGGAAAGGATTTGCACGCCGGGAGCGGCCAAAGCCACATTTCTTTTGCCGTAGCTGGAAAAATGTTGGGCAAATTGATCATCCGGCCCGCTGGCGGCGACGGTAATGACGCCGTCGTAATTAGCCGGAAAGGCCGCTTGCAGATCATTATTATTTTTAAAATTGCCGGCGGCCGCCACCACCAGCACCCCGGATTTAACCAGGGCTTTAATCGCTGTCTTAATACTCAAATTGTCACCGCCAGTATCCAAACTCAAATTAGCCACAGGAATCCCCTGCTGGAGAATGTATTCCAGAGCCGGCCGGACGCTGGAGACATAAGCTTGGGAGGAAATTTGGTCGGTCTCATCATAGACCTGCAGGGGCACCAGCTTGGTCTGCCAAACCACGCCGCTGACACCCAAACCATTGTTAGCCACAGCTCCGGCCACGCCCGCCACATGAGTGCCATGCCCTACCCGATCGTAAGTTGTGTTATCATTGTGCCGAAAGTCCCAACCAGAACGATCGTCAACCAAGCCATTGCCGTCATCATCGCGGCCATTGATTACTTCTTTAAGATTGGCCCAGATATTATTTTTTAAATCAGGATGATCAACAGCCAGGCCGCTATCAACAATGGCAATGGGTACAGCCGAGGCCTCTTTAATAATATTCCAAGCCAGGCCAGCTTTGATTTTAGTCAGGCCCCACTGGCCGGCATAACTGCTGTCATTGGGAGAAATAGCGGCTGTGGGCCGGATGGCGGCATTAAAGTCAATGCCAAAATCCCGCACCTGACCAAAAACCTCGGTCAAGGCGCCCCGCAAAGCCGCCACCAGCTTTAAAGTTTGCAGATCTTGCTGGCCGGCCGCCTGCAAAGGAAAAGGAAGAAGAATTGTGTAAGAACATCCTAATCCTAATTCCCGCGCCGCCAAGGACAAGCCTTTCAGCGAATTAGACTGCACTTTAATTTCCGGAATTTTTCTTCCCAAAACTGCCTCAGCCGCCGTCGCTATCAAAGCCAAACCGCTTCTATCAGGAAAAGGACATTCACCATTGAAGTTGACGTCAGTGGTGAAAATCAAAGCCTGGGGCTGATAGAGCGCCGGCGCCTCCTGCCGGGCCTCTGCCAGCTGGACCGGATCTTCTAACTTTTTTAATTCTTCTCTGACTTTGGCTACTGCCTCGGGCAGGGGCGGCGGCAGTTCTGCCACGGCAATACTTGTCGGCGGCCGGCCAAATTCAGTGCTGGGGTAAACATTAACTTTCACTGACATTCCACTTTTATCGGCAGGATTGTTGGGATCGGCCGCAGTAATAACTATTTTAAAACTGCCCACCTGACTTTGGTCTGGGGTAATGGAAAAAACTCCGGTGCCGTCACCATTATCAACAAAAGAAGCATTAGCCGGAGCGCCGCTGACACTGAGAACAATGGGCTGACCAACAGGGCTGAAGGCATTGATCAAATTCTGACTATCGTAATTGACGTAGGCTTCAAATGAGGAGATGGGGACTATAACCGGCTCCACCTGCGCCCGCGCCGGCGCGGCAAAAAAACTGCCAGCCAGCACTGCCAGAACTAAAATAAAAGCTAACCGCTTCATCAACCTGATTATAACATTTTTATTTCTTAGCTTCTTTATGGACCGTGTGTTTCCGGCACCAAGAACAGAACTTCTTTATTTCCAACTTCTTTTCAATAGTCTTTCTCTTGCGGGTATAATAATTGACCCGGCCGCAGACCGAACATTTGAGGCGAATAAGATATTCAGAAAATTTGGACTTGGCCACTTGACAAGTTTATCCGAAACGCCTAGGATTATCAATATCAGGGTCTTTTAGCCACAATTTTCTCAGAAAGGGGGTGGCTATGGACTAGACGGGTATTTGTTCTTTGGAACAAGAGAGAGGCGGGAATAGAGACTGGGCATGGATGGCCCACTTCCTCATTTCGTAGAGCGCACTCGCGCTGGTGGGCTTGACATGAAGCAGGTTCACATTTTGGGGGATATTCCAGTGCAGAATCAGATGCCGCCGCACGATGATCCTTGTGCGGTCAGAGACGAATCTCTTCCAGAAGTCAGCGTTGACTTCACGAACTGGGACGAAGATTCACTGAAGGGGTTGAGGCGGGCGCTTGACCATCGGTCAGCCACCCTCATCCGGCTGGCAGAATCCGGCAATGGCCGTTTCTACAAGCCAGGAACTGGGAACCCTCTCTCTGAATTCAAAGTCCTGGAACGAGTTGGGAAGGATGAGCTGGAGCCGATCCGCCGCCTTATTGAGAATCATGGCGGTGGTGCTGTCAAGGCCTTGCGGGCGAAGATCGAAAATAGACTCGCGCTCGCAACATCATCATCCAATGGCAAGGTTGTTCCTCAATCGAGGGGCAACTATGTCAACGGTGGTCCGATGATGATGAAGAGGCCCCAATGCCATTTCGGCTACTAGTCATCACTGCGCTGGGGAATGGTTTCACCTCGTGGTGCCAGGGATCGTCGGCCACGAACGACCTGGCGGATGCCCGGTGGGTTGCGCAAAGCGCAAGCGCCCCCACCGGGTTTTTTTTACCCCCACACCTGTCAGCACGCTATCGCTAAAAATGCCCGCAGGGCAATGCTGACTAGGTGTGGGGGTTTGTTGCTTGTGGAGCCACCGAGAGGAATTGAACCTCCGACCTACTCCTTACCACGGAGTTGCTCTGCCGCTGAGCTACGGTGGCTTTTAAATCTTTAGATTTTTAAATAAGTCTCGATCTGAAGTACTTTCTCACTTCTTTGTCTATGTCCCCTGCTCCCATAAAAACTACGGTTTGGCCTTTTATCATCTTAAAGGCGTCGCTGAAATCTTTCAAGTAAATGGCTGGCTGGCCTCTGGCTATCTCCCGCGCCAGTTCCTGACTGGTTTTCCCGCCAGCCGCTTCCCGGCCGGCGACATCATAAACCGGCAAGAGCGCCACCTGGTCAGCTCCGGCAAAACATCGGGTGAAATCATTAAATAAATAAGTGAGCCGCTGGCGCTGGTGAGGTTGAAAAACGACCAACAGCTTTTGCCGGGGATGTTTTTCTTTCAAGGCAGCGACAGTAGCCCTGATCTCTGTCGGGTGATGAGCATAGTCGCTGTAAAAAATGCCGCGGAGCTTTTCTTTTTTAGAAACTAATCCGGGCAGTTCCAGCCGCTCCAAGCGGCGCCACGAACCTTGATAGCTGGCCACGGCCTTAACTGCCACGCCTTTCGGCACACCCAAAATCCGGGCCGCCTGCCAAGCCGCCTCGGCATTAAGCTGATTAAACTGCCCGGGTATTCGCAGGGGCCAATGTTTGGGGGTGAGACCCCCAAACATTGAAATCCGGCAACGCAGGCCGCGGATTATCTTTTCAGTATGGGAATTGTTTTTATTGACCACAGCCGTGGCCCCTTTTGGCAGGCTTCGCAGATACTGGTTGAAAGATTTAATCACGCCGTTAAGATCGCCAAAAGTGTCCAGATGTTCTTTATCAACATTGGTGACCACGGCAATGGCTGGTGAGTAATGGTGAAAAGAATTATTCCACTCATCAGCTTCAATCACCAGATAGCGGCTCTGTCCCAAACGAAAATTACTTCCCTTAAACTCACGAAGGCGGGTGCCGATAATCACTGTCGGATCAAGGCCGGCTTTAATTAGCATCAGTGACAGTAGGGCGGTGGTGGTGGATTTGCCATGAGCGCCGGCAACCGCCACAGTCAAGTACTGTTTAGTCAAATCACCCAAGGATTGAGCATAACTGCGGCAGGGGATTTTTAAAAACTTGGCTTCCCGCAGTTCGTCATTATCGTTTTTCACGGCTGCCGAATAAATCACCAACTTGGTTTCGGGCGCAACATTGGCCGGCCGGTGGCCGGAAAAAATTCTCACTCCCTCGGCCTCAAGGTTGGTGGTGATTTCACTAGGCGCCAAATCCGAACCTGACACCTCCCAGCCCTTGGCCAGATAGTAGCGGGCTAGGGCACTGCAGCCGATGCCGCCAATGCCGATGAAGTGGACTTTATTACGCATTTGGAGCCGTCCCCGGGATTTGGACCCGGAACCTTCGCTTTACAAAAGCGTTGCTCTGCCATTGAGCTAGGACGGCAGTGGTTGACATTGTATCAGGATTTGCCAAAATTATCTACAGATCTCCGGGGAGCGCCGCGGGGCCGCATCAGCCAAATGGCTGCTCTAGAGGCAAGTCTGGAGTAAAAAGAGGGCTGATGCCAGAGGGGTTCAACTCCCCTCCTCTCCAATCCCGACTGCGTAGGTCGGGAGTCCTACTGTGCTGGCTCTAGGCGGTAATGCCCTTACCGCCTAGGGCTCTTTTTTTAATAAGAAAAGGCCGACCCACCAGTTAACATAGTTAACAGTGATGGTCGGCCTCTTTAGTCATTCTGAAAAGCCGCCAGACGGTGAAGATGGCCACGATCACAGCCACGGTTATGGCTGCGGCCGGATCCCACCAGCTGGGAAGACTAGCCCAGAAAGAAGCTGCCCCGAACACTATCAGCACAAAACCATCGAGGATATCCTCGAGGTAATGGGGACTGAGTATGCTCTCAGTCCGGCTCTGGCCGCCGTGGATTAAAAAGAAGTTATAGCTGTTGCCCCAGAGCGAGAAAAATCCCGCCAACAGCAACAACCAGCTGATCGGCTCAAAAAAAACATGAGTTTGGAGCTTGTAGACGCTCCAACCGATCACTCCTAGCGAGCCAGCCAGGAGCAATAGGGCATTGAAGATGATCGTCCACCGCTCCCGGCCCTGCCGATGGAGTTTGATAGCCAAAATGGCATTGGCCCCATCGAAAAAATCGTGGAGAGAGCCATAGAGAGCCACCAGACTCCAGGTGCAGACAAAGACTACCAACTTGACCGAAGCCAAGACAAGGTTCACCCAGGCCACCTTCCGCAAATTCTCGTACACTGGTCTTATCCTTTCGTTTTCGAGGTACTACCCGCCAACTGGATTGGGATTATACCACAACTGCCGAAATTAGCCAAATGAGAGCGGCGCCGGCCAAGACACTGGTCACTACCCCGGCGTTAAGCTGGCGATGAGCTTCAGGCAAAAGGTCGCCCGCTCCCACATACAAAAAGACGCCGGCAGTGAAAGCCAAAAGTCGGGGTAAGGCCGCTGGCGGGAAAAATCCAGCAATAGCCACACCCAAGAGCACAAACAAAGCATCTATCAAAAGCGCCGACCAGATAACCTTCAGAGAATACTTGGCCCTCTGCATAATGACAGTGGTGGTAAAGCCGCGGGGCAGTTCGTGAGCCAAAACAGCCAAGGCAATGGTCAGACCCAAAGCCGGCTCCAGAGCAAAACCCACGGCAATGGCTAAGCCATCAATCAAACTTTCCAGAACAATGCCAATCACCGGCACCCAGCCCACGGCTTTGAGCATTGTTTCTTCGTCATCGGCATGAATATGAATCAGGACAATTTTTTCTAAAAGATAGACAAGGAAAAAGCCGAGGGCGATAAAAACCCCGCCCGACTCAAACCCATTAGAAGCAAGGCGGCTGGCTTGGGGAATCAAATCAAACAAGGCAATGCCGATCATGGCGCCGGCGGCAAAGCCAATCAGATAGCGATTAGCCGCCTCGCGAAAAATTTTAGTAAAAGGCAGGGCGCCGCCAATAATGGTGCCGGCCGCCGTGATTAAAGCATAGATATAAGGCATTGAGTTATTATATTTAAAAAAACTGGCCCAGTCCATCCTGGGACTGGACCTAATTGGATAGATTAACTGATTTTCTTAAATTAATCAAGTAAGGGGGAATTATGTTATAATAAAGTATGCCCGCACCTTGGACAACAGAAGAAAAAAAGCAGCATTTTGATACCCTTCAGCAACTTTATGTAGTGGAGAATAAAACAATTGGTGAAATTGGGAAAATTTTAAACTATTCGGAGCAAACCATCTATGACCGACTCCTAAGGGTGGGCATAAAACCCACGCCAGAAACCAAGCCTAATTATCTACTTAAACCACGTGATGATATTAAAATACCAAAGACAAAAACACCGGAACTAGCGGAATTCTTTGGGATAATGCTTGGTGATGGTCATATTTCTTATTATCAGACTTGGGTGCATCTTGGCACCAAAGAGTTGGAATACCTAGAGTATATAGTTTCGTTAATGGAAAAATTATTCGGTGTAAAGCCCAAAACCAGCACTAAAAAAGACATAAGAAGTAATGGGCATTATCGAAGCATTTATCTTGGGTCTGTACAATTAAGAAAATGGCTACAAAATGAAGGCTTAGTTCATAATAAAGTTCGGTCACAAGTGGATGCGCCACGATGGATATTGAATAATAAAATATACATGCAAAGATTTTTAAGAGGTTTCTTCGATACAGATGGATCAGTCTACAAACTAAGATGGGGCATCCAAGTAGAATTTACAAATAAATCTAAGCCGCTATTGAAATCCATAAAAGATATGCTATCATTATTAGGTTATAGAACTTCAAAAATTGTCGGGCCAAAACTATATCTAACCTATAGGCCAGATGTTGTAAGGTTCTTCAAAGAAGTGGGTTCAAAGAATTCGAAGCATTATAGGAGATTTTCAGCAATAATGGAAAAATTGGGCGGGTAGCGAAGTTTGGTCAAACGCGATGCGCTGTAGACGCATTGGCTTTATGCCTTCGGGGGTTCGAATCCCTCCCCGCCCACAAAAAAGAACAGAGCGCGCCCACAGAAACCAAAAAATATGGCTTTCGCAAAGCCATATTTTTTGGGGTTATCAAGATTTGTCGCTATTCACCTTCTCCAGCAACTCTTTGATGGAAACACTGCTGCTGGCAGAGCTGTTTTTGCGGGAATTGATTTTGTCTAAAAGATAATTATCCATCTTCATTATTACCACCCGGGTCCGGCGCAGCCACTTCTCCCAGCCGGCTGCCAGCCGATTATCAAAATGATGTAAAGGCAAACGGCTCAACCAGTTGTCTATATATTCATAAACCGTGACGCGATGCGGATCGCTCTGCGCCACCCGCGGCAAAGCCCGGGCCATCATATAGACAATGACGCTGAGACTCCCGATAAAGATAAGTTGGAGGATGAAGTTGTACATACGAGTCCGGCCTAAATGGCCGGGCGAGTACCCCGCCCTCTAAGCATTAATTCGACGTTTAAGAGCACGCCAGGCGCTGCCATAGTATTTAATAAGATCTTTAGTATAACCAATGTAGTATTCTTCATTAAATCCCGTTTGTAAAACATATGCATAGTGCATAGAAGGCGGGGTTCTCATCGAGCGCTTACAGCTCGTAACGACAAAAGCGCTCGATTCGAATATTCTCCCCTGTCTTAGCCGCCACTTCTTTCACCACTTGCTCGACTGTCTTGCTCTCATCTCTAATGTAGGCTTGCTGAAGAAGTTCGTCAACCGCGGCCGGAGCCATGGCCGAAATCTGCATGGCCAGCTCCCGTGCCAGCGTCCGAAACGGCTCTGACCGCGCCGCAAAATCAGTCTCACAGCGCAACTCCAATAATACTCCCACCCGGTTGTTGTGAATATAAGTCTCTAAAATCCCGGCGCCGGTCTTGCGGTCGGCTTTTTTCCCGGCTTTTACCAAGCCGCGTTCAAAAATCAAGCCCTTGGCCTTTTCTAAATCGCCGCCGGCGTCATCCAAAGCTTTTTTACAATCTATTATTCCAGCGCCGGTTATATCTCTTAGTTTTTTTACATTTTCAGTCATAAAAGCCCGGTGCCAATATACTGATTTACAAATGATACGAATAGGGTTTACGAATCATTGGTGAGCTTATTCGCATCATTCGCATTCATTTGTATATTAGCATCGATACTCTGCTCCAGTTTACCAAAAACCCAATTTAAGCTCGACCGCAGATTGTCATTAGCCGGAATAGGATAGGCAATACCCTCGGGATTATTATCGTTGTTCATAATAGCCACAATGGGAATCTTCAGCCGCCGCGCCTCGCGGACTGCGGTTTCGTGAGCCACCGCGTCCACCACCAGCACCACCGCCGGCAGATAGTTTAAATTATCCAAGCCGGTAAACATTTTCCGCATCCGTTCGATGTCGCGGTTAATTAAAAGCCGTTCTTTCTTGGTATACTTCTCTAAATTGCCGGCCTCCATATCAGCTTTAATCTTGAGATAATATTGGACACGCTGATTGATAACTTTAAGATTAGTCAAGGTGCCGCCCAACCATCTTTCAGTCACATAAGAAAAGCCAAATTTTTTAGCAAAATTCTCCACAATATCTTTGGCTGCCGGCTGGGTGCCCACTATTAAGAGCGGCATTTTTTTCTCAACCAGATCTTTAAGAAAAGCCGCGGCCTTATCCAAAAGTTTTAATGTCTCTTCAGCATTAAAAACCGCCACCCCCTTGCTGTAGTTAAGAATGTACTTGTCCATCTTGGGATTGGTGACTGTTTTCTTGCGGCCCAAAACAACGCCAGCGGCGATCATCTCCCGGAAAATAACCAATTGCTCCGGGGAATACTGATTTTCAGGCGTCACTGACTCTTGATTGGGTTGTTCTTTGATTTCTATATCCATTGATTAAAGACAGTATTTGTAATTGTAACCCGTCGCGGAATTTTTGACAAGTAAATCGCCGGGCTGTCTCAGCCACCAACGCCGGCTCAAATCTCATTTTTTCAAAACGGCCAATGGCCTCAATCAGACCGGCTGGCGACTGCTTTTCAAAAAAAATGCCGTTTTGGTCCTCTTGGATAATTTCCAAGGCGCCGCCGGCCTTAAAAGCGATTACCGGCAGACCGCAGGCATTGGCCTCCACCGCCACCAAACCGAAATCCTCGGTCTGGGGCATTATCAGGGCTTTGGCGCCGGAGTAAAGTTCAGCCAATTTCTCATCTGACACAAAGCCCAGCCACTCAATCCGGGACGACTGGATAAGGCGTCTGATTTTATTTTCCCAGCGGCCGCGGCCGACTATTTTCAGCCGCTGGCCAGTCTGATTAAAGGTCCGGACAATCAGATCAAAATGTTTATAAAAAAGCATCCGGCCCACCGCCAGATAATAGGATGGCGTTTCCAAATTCGCTTCCTCCGAGGAAGCGAATTTGAAATTGTTGCAGGGCGGGTACAAAACTTCAACGTCGCGGCCATAGTATTCTTTTATCTTCCCGGCGATGAAGCGGGAAACAGCCAGCATCTTGTCTGGTTTTTGGGCGGCGCGGTAATCCCACCAGTAAAAGGGCGGCGGCGGCTTGAGCGGCAGTTTAAACAAGGTCTGGATATAATGCGGCTCCCAGATATAACGAATCGGGGTGAAACAATAGTGGAGATGAGGTATGCCCGGCGGCACCCGGATGCCCTTGGCAAAGCTGGCGCCCGCAGAAATCACCAAATCATATTCAGCCGGCAGTTTCAGACTCTCAATAGCCAGCGGCATCAAAGGAATAAAGCCATGATGCCGCCGCCGCGCCAGCCTAAAATCAAGAAAACTGGTGATAATTTTCCGGCCGGCAAAAATCCCCCCTGTCCTTTCCTCGTCATAAAAGATAGTGTAAATTGGAGCGAAGGGGAAAAGATCGCAGAGAACTTTTAACACCCGTTCGCCGCCCCCCAATTGATTCAAATAATCATAGACTATGACTACTTTCATATGATGAAACAACTGCTCGATATCATTGGTTCAATAATCGGCCTTATCATCCTCGCCCTATTTTATCCTTTTATCGCCTTGGCCATCAAACTGGACACTCCCGGACCGGTGTTGGTGAGATTGCCCCGCATCAGCCAGGGCCGGGTTTTCTATCTCTATAAATTCCGAACAATGATTGCGGGCGCTGACAAACTTAAAATCAAATTGGCCCATCTCAACGAACGAAGCGACGGCCCATTTTTTAAGATGCGCCGCGATCCCCGCATCACCCGGGTCGGCCGCTGGCTGCGCCGTTTCCGCTTTGATGAATTGCCCCAGCTGATTAATGTTTTAATCAATGAGATATCGCTGGTGGGACCGCGGCCCGTGGAGCCGGAAGAGGCCAGTCAATATCCGGAAAATTACCAGCATCTGCTTTTAGCCAAAGCCGGCGTTACCGGACTATCGCAGATAAAAGGCTCATCAGCCCTCTCTTTCAAAAAGAGTCTTGAGTACGACAATTATTATTTACAAAATCAATCCCTCTGGTTGGACTTGAAAATCATTTTCATCACCTTGGCGATTCTTTTGATTGATCATAATGCGGTGTAATTTGAAGATAAAAAAGACCGGTCTCTTTTAATGTTTGGGGGTCTCGCCCCCAAACATTAGAGGAATTGAGAAGCGAACCCACCTCCCTGAAGCAATATCTAGCGTAGTGGAACTATAAATTCGTGAGTCCCGAGGAGAGAAATCTAAGAAAAACAGTTGTTTGAGCCCCAGCTCTGCTGGGAAATCCTTATATTCCTTAATGTTAACGGCGAGTTCTGATTTTTGAGGTTATTTTGGACGAGAACCGAGGTAGAATTTATCTGAAAGGAGCGTATTGCTGAAGGGAGTGTGGGGCGGCTTCTCGAGGCACATACCTTATACTCTTATACTTATGAATATATGTTATAATAAAACTATGCGCCGGGGCTTCACCTTAGTTGAGCTTTTAATCTACACAGTTATTTTTGCCGCCATTGCCATCACTCTGGCCTATGTCCTGACTGTTTTCCTCCGCATCAACACTTTTCAGATTGCTTCGGCTGAAGTCTCCAACCAAGCCAACTTCATTCTTCAAAAAATCCAGCAGGAGATCAGCCGGGCCAGCTTCCTGGTGGTTAACGATGGTGAATTTTCTGATACTGAAGATGATGAAAAAGACTCTGATCTGGGCACCGGCCGCAGTCGCTTGGTCATCAAACCCAAAGAAGATGTTAATGTTGTTATTTACCGAAGCGGCAGTGACGCTTTAATGAAAGTCGGCGGCAATGACCCGGTGCAATTAAACAACGGCAAAGTTTTAGTAGATGATCTAACTTTTACCAAAATCAGCAATCCGCCCGGCCGCGATCTTGTCCAAATTAATCTCATTCTTCGCTACAACACCCCTAATCCCCAAGCCCAACTCACCCGCCAATTCCTCTTGGGCGTGGGCAAGGCCTCGGCCGCTACTTTTGATACTAACTTGGTGCCGGCAGCCAATGACGCCATTGCTATCGGCACCACTGTCGCCAAGTGGACTGACCTTTTTCTCTCCCGCGATTTGGAAGTGGGCGGCCGGGCACGTTTAGGCAGTGGCAGTGATCAGATTGGCTATTTGCGACAAGGCACAGTATCAATCAATCCGCCGGATAATATCGCCTCAGGAGCAGTGGCTCTGGCTGAAGGAACTTTAACCGGCGCACTCTCCGGCGACAGGATTTTTGTGACCCCGCCCTATAACTTAGAAGCTGGATTGGTTTTTGTCGGCGCCGAGACCTCTGCTGATAAGGTGAAAGTAAAAATCCTTAATGCCGCCGGCGCCTCCAGCGGTACAACCGCCAGCCGCTCCTGGTATTATCTTTTAATCAGGAATTAGTTTTTTATAGTGAGCCTGTCGAACTACTTTTCCAACTCCTGCCAAACATCCTCAGGAATATAAATCTTTTTGCCCACTGGACTGATGCCCGGATAGCGCCAAGTGGAAATGATTTTAAGTTTTGAATTGTAGTTTTGCGTTTTGAGTTTTGAGTTTTGACTTATTAATTTATACATCACCCAAACCTCCTGCGGTTTTTTACTCTGCGTTCTCTGCATCGCCGCTATTGTCTGCGGCGCGATGCCCTCTTCCACTCTCTGCGGCGACTTGATAATCCGCTTAATCAAACTTTCAGAAATCAAATACTGAATCATCTTGCCTTTGATATGATTGGTCCAACTATAGCGCTGGTCGTCTTTGGGAAATTTTATGAGCATCTTTCTAAAATTTCTAAAACGTCTAACTTCTCGGCTAATTTTTTTAAATAAACTCTATCCAAATTCTTACCGGAATTTTTAAAAATTGATTTAATATCTTCAAGTTGTTTACTCGATTCCGATTCTCTATACCAAATAGCCTTTCTTAAAATCAAATCTTCCGGTGATATAAAATAAACTTTTTCTCCGCCAATGTCTTTAACAACCCGACGTTTAAACTCTAACTCTGCATTTTTATCTTCCGGAGGCGGAAGCAAAAAATCTGCTTTGATTCCAGAAACGCCATCAATAAAATTAAAACCGCCGCCTTGCAGTAGACCTCGACGGAGAGCCGACTCGTCAATATAATTGATCTTAGTTAAACCACGAAGGACCTCGAGTAGTCCCGCGATATCTCTTTCTTTAAGTTGAACCACGATATCTATATCAGCCGTAAATCTTGGCCGGCCCCAAACAAAAACAGCCATTCCTCCAGTCACGAAATATGGAATCTTCTCCCCGTTAAGCTCTCTGGCTATGGCTACTAATAGTTCTCTCGGATCTTGGTATTCCATAGCAAACTTTATCCTTGGCCAATGCCCTTCCTAATCGCCACAATTGCGCTCCTAGTATCACTCTTCTATCAGCTGACATCTTCCTAAAAATCCCGTCCTGAATGTCTTGGGCTGATTTCCCTTTGGGCCATTTTTTTGGCATATTATTATTTTACACTTCTCCGTGGAGCTTTACAATCACCACCCGTGACACTTTTTATCCTTCGACTACGCTCAGGATTACAAGATGTCACTTCCCGTGACATCTCTTATATTTTTCTCGCATTTTTTCCAAACCACTCGGCGATATTTTCTAAATTTAACCGATTAGAGATGATTTTTAAAGCAAATCGCTCAATCTCACCATCTTTAACATTAAGTTGGTAATCGTTATCCTCAAGAAAAACCGAGGCTGCTGTTATAGCTGTCCTCTTATTGCCGTCTATAAATGGATGATTAAAAACGATGCTCCGCGTATAGACAGCCGCTTTTAGAAAGATGGAGGGATATAATTCCCGGCCGCCAAATACCTGCTTCGGCAGTGCCTCTATTGATAAAAGAGCCGGATAATCTCTAATGCCATGACTGCCGCCGCTCTCATCAATCACCATTGAGTGAATTAAAAGGATTTGTTTCAGAGTTAAGTAATTCACAAACTACTCTCTCGCTAACGCTTCCAGATCTTTTCTATACCTTTCAATAAAATCCAAAGTTAGTCGGGCGATTTTAATATCCCGGGCAGATAAAATTTTTCTTGAACTTCTTATTTTAACTTTCGGCCTCTCCAAAACTTTTTGGGTCATAATACCAAATTATATCAAACCCCACCACTCATGGCAATATCTTATATTAACTTGTTATCTTCATAGATTCTCATCATATTTTTATCTCCCGTGACATCTCTTATCCTTCGACTACGCTCAGGATTGCGAGATGTCACTTCCCGTGACATCTCTTATATTTCTTCCCCGACCCGCAGGGGCAGGGGTCGTTGCGGCCGACTTTGCTACTAGGGTTTAGGGTGTAGGGTTTAGGGTTTAGGGCCGGCTCTTTGACGATCTGTGATTCGCGATCTGCAATTTGCTCAAATCTACCCTTATTTTCCGCAAGCCACTGCTCAAATCCTGCCACCATTTCCTGATATAATCTATGCCCCTCCCTTCTATACTCTACCAACGGATCATGCTGGCCATAGGCGCGCAGGCGAACTGACTCGCGCAAGGCCTCCATCGCTTCCAAGTGATCCATCCACATTAAATCCAGCATCCCTAAAATCTGAGGCGCCGTGTTTTTCTCCAACATCTCCTGCCGGCGCTTATAAATCGCCTGCCGCTGTTTATTAAGAACGTCGTCAAAATCCAAAAGGTGTTTTCTGGCGTCAAAGTTAAAGCCCTCCACTTTGGCCTGCGCCTGCTCAATCACTTTGCCCACGGCCCGCGACTCAATCGGCAAATCCTCCGGCACTTTCAAAGCTTCCATCATATTTTTCAGCCGCTCGCCGCCGAAAATCCTCATTAAGTCGTCTTCCAGCGACAAGAAAAATTGGGAAGAGCCGGGATCGCCCTGCCGGCCCGAGCGGCCGCGCAGCTGATTATCAATGCGCCGCGCCTCATGTCTTTCTGTCCCGATTACATGCAGTCCTCCGACTTCTCTGACTTTCTGACTCTCCGAGGAATTAGGCGGATTGCCTCCCAAAATTATATCCACTCCGCGGCCAGCCATATTGGTGGCTACGGTCACAGCCCCTAATCGGCCGGCTTGGGCAATAATAGCGCCCTCACCCTCATGATTCTTGGCATTAAGCACTTTATGCCTGATGCCCGCTCTGGTAAAGCGAGAAGATAACTCTTCGTTTTTCTCAATGGAAACCGTGCCCACTAAAACCGGCTGGCCGGCTTGCTGGCGCTTTTTAATCTCCTCCACCACTGCCTGCCACTTGGCGTCGGCAGTTTTGTAAATCAGATCCAACAGCTGTTGGCGAACCATTGGCTTGTTAGTAGGAATAGTCACCACTTCCAGCTTATAAACCTTGTCAAATTCCTCGGCCGAGGTTTGGGCAGTACCGGTCATCCCCGCCAGCTTCTGGTAAAGGCGGAAATAATTTTGGATGGAGACTTCAGCATAAGTGCGCGATTCCTGTTGAACCGCCACCTCCTCTTTAGCTTCAATGGCTTGATGCAGACCGCCGGAATAGCGGCGGCCGGGCATCAAGCGGCCGGTGAATTGATCAACAATAATAATCTCGCCATCTTTTACGACATAATCACGGTCAAGCTGGAAAAGACCATAGGCCTTGAGTGATTCCTGCAGATAATGGACTAGCCGCAAATTTTCCGGCGCGAACAACTCTTTAATCCCCAAGGCCTTCTCTACTTTATCAATGCCATCCTGTGTAATATCAGCCGAGCGATGCTTTTCTTCAACCAGATAATCAACGCCTTTTTCCAGACGGCTGACAATACGGCTGAAAGTTTTATAATATTGGCTGGACTCGGTGTCCGGCGCGGAAATAATCAGGGGCGTGCGCGCCTCATCAATCAAAATACTGTCCACTTCGTCAATAATGGCATAGTGATAGCCGCGCTGAACTTGTTGGCCCGGTGTCTGGGCTAAATTGTCGCGCAAATAATCAAAGCCAAACTCATGATTGGTGCCATAAAGAATGTCAGCTTGATAGGCCTCGCGGCGGGAGATGGGACGAAGAAATTTTTCCTGAACCAAAAAGGCGCCGGTGGTATCACGCTCTTTATCAATTTCCGCTGGCGCGAAACCGGGATCATAAATCAAAGCGCCTTCATGAATTAAACAAGCAACTTTTAAACCGAGGAAGTCATAAATTTGCCCCATCCAAACCGTGTCTCTTTTAGCCAGATATTCGTTGACAGTGACAATATGAACGCCTTTGCCGCTCAGGGCATTGAGATAAGCCGGAGCGGTGGCCGCCAGAGTCTTGCCTTCACCAGTGGCCATCTCGGTAATCTTGCCTT
>CAYICS010000009.1:0-18176 GCA_964362125.1 uncultured Candidatus Saccharibacteria bacterium | reverse complement strand
CATGCCTTATCCACGCCGCCAGCGTTCATCCTGGACCAGGATCAAATCCTCAATTAATTAGCTTTTAGCTTTTAGCTGTTAGCTGTTAGAAGAAATCCTCTAAAAGCTATAAGCTATCAGCTCAAAGCTGAAATATTGGGACAACTAGAAAACTCTTGTTTTGTTAAGCACAATTTTCGCATGGCGAAAATTTGCTGTTACAAAACATGACCCCGCACTATTTTTGCCGTCTTCAGCAAGCTAAACATAATTCTAGTATGAATGCGACTGCTTGAGCAGCGTGCGCGGGCCGAATAGGCCCACCCCTTATTGGGCGAAGCGCGCTGCTGTCAATTTAGGTACAAAAATCAGTGCTGGGGTCTTATTCCTTATTTATTTGCCAACGTCCAGTCACTTCAATCAAAGCTCAAAAAACACACCCACTTTTACCCGCTTCCAGCAGGCAAAAGTGGATGTATTCCACTAAGTTATGTGGTACAGCTTTTACATATCCTTTTTCATTTTAGCGCTCCTAATAAGCTTGTCAAGCCCCCTGCATTGGCAGGACACAAACTATTGAAAACCCAATCTACCATGCTTGTTATCAGCTAAAACGGCGAGCCCGCCTCAAAAAACAATCGGTTTAGATTTCTCCAGCCCTGCCGTTTTTCCCAAGCGGCGGGGCTTTTTTTAACAGCTAAAATGGTCATTAATTGCTCTAATATATCAATAACCAGTTAGATTTGTATAATTTGGATATTTCCGTTATAATCTTAAAATATGAAACCAGATATTCATCCAACCTACCACGAGAAAGCCCAAGTCGCCTGCGCCTGCGGCCATACTTTTACCGTCGGCTCAACTAAAGAAAAACTGCAAATAGAAATCTGCTACAAGTGTCATCCTTTTTATACGGGCAAGGAGAAACTGATTGATGCGGCCGGGAAGGTGGAGAGATTTAAGGCGAGAAGGGCTAAGGCGCGTTCGAAGTAGAACTAGTTAATACCTAACCCTTCCCTTTCTATTTCTATTTTTCTATTATTTATTTTTTGAATTCACAAATTCCTTCAACCACTCTGTCAAATTTTTCACCAATTCATTAACATCTTTAATTCCATAGTGTTCTTTTAGTGCGTTGTTCCAGCCATTTTCATTTTTATTGCCAGCAATAGCAAAGTCTATGAAATTAAGTTTAGCTTCAGCTTTAGCTTCAGCTTCAGTTTTAGTTTTATCTTTCTTCTGAATTTGCGCCTGACCCAAATCAATCAAATATTCTACTAATGACCAAGAGATGGCGTGGGCATTCACCTCATACTTCGCAAAACCCCTCTTTTCGTTTATTATTTTAACTATTTGATTGCTTAATATCTTAGTACCAACATCATTTGCAACTAATCTCTTCACATAATATTTAAGTAATCTCTCTAGCTTTATCTTTTCTAAGAATTCGGACGGCTCTCCACTACAAGCAATTCCCTCAAGAACCCAAGGCGGCAATAATTCTGGATAGGCTGTAGAAAGAACAGCGTGACACATTTCATGCCCGAGTATTGACTGAAATTTTCTGCTCAAATTTCTAAGATCTTCTGGCGAGACGAGAATCCATATGTGATTGAACCGTGAATACTCGTCTAGTGGTCTCGTGATACCAGAGCTTTCTTCTCCTTCTTTTGTAACTCCGACATAAATTGTAGTAGGCCCCGCGCCGTCTGGCAATTCTTCTCCAAGCCATTCAATGGCTGATCGTTTTCTATAATATTTGGCTAAATAGGCGATCTTTTTAGCATTATCTATAGGAGAGGATACCGAAAAATTTGAGTCATGAGACTCGGATGGACCTTCATCATCTTTGCTTAATTCGGTGTCAGGTTGACTAATATTGACTTTAGTATTGTCTGAAGTAGTATTGGCTGAAGGGGTTTTTTGTTTAAAAAACACCGACCCTAAATCAAAAGCCGCTCCGGGAAGACTATCTCCTCCACCTCCAGTAAAAACTCCAGCAAGAAAACCAATCAAAAAGGCGACAAGGATTGCTGGCCAAGGGTTTTTAGTCATAATTTTGCTTGATTTAATTATAAGATAGTTTGTTCTTAATAATAAAGAGCTTTGTGGATAACTTTTCTAAATCTTAATTTTGGTTTACTTTAAAGGTATGTCGGGTGTTAATAATCAAAAACTAATCCTGGAAATCCGGGCCGGTACCGGCGGTGATGAAGCCGCTCTCTTTGCCGGCGATCTAGCGCGCATGTATCAGAAATACGCCGCTAAAAAGAGCTGGCAATTTTTTGCGGTTGATCCGGGCAAAACTTTTGTCGCCAAAATTGTCGGCGAAGGCGCTTATGAGTCTTTAAAAAACGAATCAGGCGTCCACCGCGTCCAAAGAGTACCGACTACAGAAAAGTCCGGCCGCATCCATACTTCTACTGCCACCGTGGCAGTTCTGCCCGAAGTAGAGGCCAAAGCGGTTCAAATCAATCCTAATGATCTGGAAGTTACTTTTTCCCGGGCCGGCGGCCCGGGCGGCCAGAATGTCAATAAAGTGGAAACAGCGGTGCGCATTCTCCATAAGCCCACTGGCATTGTTGTTTCCTCGCGGGCCGAACGATCTCAATATACCAACCGCGAAGCAGCCCTTTCTATCTTGCGTGCCAAACTCTATGAACTAGAACGTTTGGAGACTCTGGGCCAATTAAGCGCCGACCGCAAAGCCCAGATCGGTTCTGGCGAGCGTTCGGAAAAAATCCGCACCTATAATTTCCCCGATGACCGGATCACTGACCACCGGATTAACAAGAAATGGCACAACCTGGAACGGATCTTGAACGGAGATCTGGATTTGATTGTGGAGGAGTTCGCAAGCTCTAAATCCTAAACTCTAAATCCTAAACTCTAAAAAAAATATTTAGGGTATAGGGTTTAGCGTTTAGGGTTTAGAGCTTCCGCCTTAACTCCCTGTTAAAGCGTCTATATCTTCCTCAAACTGTCTCGATTTAGAAAGCACCCGCGCGCCATAAGTCCAAACATACTTGCGCCATCGGCCGCCGGCATAGTATTTAGCCGCCGCCCGCCGAATCGTATCAGGATTATTCTCCATCCCTGCTCCGGAATCTTTTAAATATAAAGCTGTTGCCACAAAAGCATCAAAGTTACGCCAAGGCGAAGGCGGACTATTACCGGTCATCTCCACAATCCGATTGCGATAAATTTTCCAGGTGGAAGGGATAAACTGCGCCGGCCCCATCGCCCCTCCGAAAGCGCCATCGCTATTGGGGCAAGAAACTGACATTGTCTCCGGATTCAAACCCAACTCCGCCGCCATCGCTAAATAAATCGGGGTATCCCGGGTAGGATGCATGGCTGTCCGGTAACTGCAGCGTCCGACATTCTGACCCAGAGCTGATTCTTTATCCAATACTGCTAAAATCAACGCCGGCCTTACCCCCACCACATCGCCAGCTGATTTAGCTAGTTTATAAGCCTGCTCAAAAGTCAGTTGGCCGCCGCCCAAAAATTCAAAGATGCGATTGCGGATTTCTGCCGCTGTTTTCCGTGACTGCTTTAATAAATCTTGATAACGTTCTTCCTGACCCTTGGTAATCTTGAGAATTTCATCTTTGTCTTGCTTCTTCACTTCAACTAATTTCTTCTCCGAATCCCGATAGAGCTTCAAAGAAACTTTGTCGCTCTTCTTTAAAGCCAGTTGTTCTTTTTGATCAAGCAGTTGACTGCGGGTCTCGATAGTTTTTTGTAAAGTGGCGCGGAAATTATCCTGAACCTCAAGGAGACTATTAACTCCGCTGAAAAAATCGGAAAGGCGGGGGTTGGCTAAAATAATTTCTGCCAAGGTAATGCTGTCTTGTTCATACATCGCCTGCAAAGCGGCAGTCAGGGCATTTTTGTCAAAACGCAGCTTGGTTTCGGTATTTTTAATTTCTCCCTGATTCTTCACTATTTCCTCATCCAGCTGGGCAATAGAAAGATTGATGGCCTTGATTTGAAGATTGAGTTTACCAATCTCACTGTTAAACTTTTTAATTTCTCCCTGCAGCGATCGCCCTTGTTTCCGGTAGTCGTCAATGGTATTTTCGTAAACCCTGATCTGCTGTTCCACTTCAGCCAACTCTCTCTCCAAACGGGCTCGTTCTTCTTGAGAGGAAATAAATTGACCCCAAACTAAATTAGGGGCAATGACCATGGCAATAACAACGACAACTAAATTAACTTTTTCCATCCGGCTTTGGGGCCGGCGCTTCTGCCACCTTTTCTTTATCTTTATCTTTTGTAACTTCCCGTTCCGCTTTCTTCTCCTCTGTTTCAACCTTAACCGCTTCCACGCCGGGCACAGCCCGCTCTTCCAGAATTTTTTCCTCCTCTTCTGTTATTGGCGCCTGAATGGTGGCGATGACGCTTTCCGGCTCTGAAAGTATTTTAATACTTTTACCCTGAGCCTGTCGAAGGGGCAGGTCTTTTATATAAAAACTCTGCCCGACTTCCGCCAGCTTGCTTATATCAACGATAAAAGACTGGGGAATGTTACCCGGCAAAGCCTCCACTTCAATTTCCTGAATGGCTTTGACCAAGATATTGCCGGCTTTAACCGCCGCCGATTCACCAATAAACTCCACCGGCACCCTAACTTTGATTTCCTCATCCAGCCGCACCTGATAAAAATCAATATTGATAATTTCATCAGTCACTGGATCTCTATCGATTTCGTAAATCAATACGGGGCGGGTTTGGCTGTCAATTTTCAACTGCACCACCTGGTTCTCGCCGGCCTGCTTAAAAACTTTATTGAAATCTTTTTCCGGCACAGCCAAATGCAAATTCTCCAAGCCGCGGCCATAAAGCTCGGCAGGAATCAGGCCTTGCCGGCGCAGGTCTTTGACTTTGCGGCCTAAAATTTCTCTTTTTTGCACGATTAACTCCATCCCGCCTATTATACAATATTGTTAAATAATTTCAACTTTCCAAGGATTACTTTTTTAGCGGCTTCTTTGGCGCTGGCCATTATTTTATAAGGGGCGATTTCGCCGGGTTGGCGATGTAATTCATCGTGGAGCGCCTTTTGCCAAGCTATCCGAACTTCGGTGTTTATATGAACAATGCTGATGCCGGCTTTAATGGCGGCGCGGATGTCTTCATCGCTGTTGCCGGAGGCGCCATGTAAAACCAATGGGATTTTTACCGCTGCCTTGATTTTTTTTATAAGTTCAATGTTCAAAGGCGGTTCTGCGTCAGTCTGCGTAGCGTCAGCGTTTTTCCGCGCTATCATGCCGTGGACATTTCCCACTGCCGGCGCCAAAAGATCAACGCCTGTTTCCTTCACAAATCTTACCGCTTCCTCAACACTGGTCAGTTGAATTCCTTCTGGCACTGCCTCGCGAACTTTAGAGCCACTGCCGATATAACCAATCTCCCCTTCCACCAAAATTTCCGGCCGCGTCTTTTTCACATACTCCACTACCTCGCGGGTGCGCTGGATATTTTCTTCCAGCAGCAATTCTGAACCGTCAAAAAGAATTGAGTTATAGCCGATGGCCACGGCTTCTTTGACTTTTTCTAAAGACTTGGTGTGATCGGCGTTGAAGAAAATGGCCAAGCCACCGGAGGCGGCTTGAGGTTTCTCCTCCTTTGGAGGTGAAACCTCCTTATATTGAGCTATAATTGCCTTAACAAACTCCTCTCCCAAAAACTCTCTTTCCCGTTCCGACGTCCCCAAAATCACCGACACCCCCAGCTCCAGCGCCGCCTCCACCGCCGCCTCCGCCACCGTTGATTCAGCAAAATTAAAGTGGCCGATGGCCCGGCCTCTATCTTCAACGGCCTTAATAGCTTCTTTCAAACTCACTAACTTATTCTAGGGAATAGTCTAGTAGTAAGCAACGTTGACAATGGTAATAGGAATCAGATAAGCCTCCCAAACAATATTATTAGTGGTACCGTCACTCCAGAGAATATTGCCAGCAGCCTTAACAGCGACAGACAACCCATCCTGTGAATTAGCGGCATCGGCAAAACCACTGGAATTGACTCTTAGCTTAGTGGTTTTTGTGGTACCTCTGGGAACCGTAGAATCAGGCAAGAAGTTTACCGAGCAGATCCTAGGTGCGCCGCTTGGCGTACAGGTTTGTGGAGTTGAACTATCCCAACCGGTATTGGTAGCGGGATCAATTACACTTACGGTAAAACTTGTAACTGGAGTGTCTATGGCCGCGCCAGCAAAAGTCAGCCGAACACTCTGAATCCTAACATCACCAGCTGAATGAGCGCCCCAAGTTAAAGCCGCTAGATCATCAACAGCTGTTCTCACTCGATCACTGGCATTACCAAGAATACTTGAAGAAAGAGTTGGTTTGGAGCGGTAAACTGTTTGATCAGTGCCGCTTGTGGGAAGGCCGACGATGGTCTGGGCATCTGATTTAATATCGTTATCTAATACTCCAAATTTATGAACTGAACCAGAAACAGCGCCAGCGGCAAGGGTTCTCGCATCAGTTTTCAAAGTCAACGTCTTTCTCTCGTTTGCGGCAACAGTTGTCAAGCCGTCTCCGCCAAAAACAGCCCTACCGCCGACTAAATTCACTGGCCCGGCCAAAAGATTGTCGCCCTCATAGAGACTAAAATTGGTTAGAGTGTTCCCGCTTTGGGAATTACTACTGGTAAAGGCGATGCCTCCAAAATTAATTGCGGTATCGCCAGCTGCTAGCCGTAATTTGTAAACAGTATTGTTGGTTCCCATTACTAAATAACGAGCCAGGACATTATCAGGGTCGGTAGAAACAGTCAGTGTTCCGTCACCGCCCCCACCGCCGGGGCAGGTTTCGGAAGTTGAAAGGGCAAAAAGGCCGCCAGCGATCGGGCAAACCGTTATAAAAGCTCGCCCGCCAAAAACAAATTTCTCGCCAATGGCAATACTACCCTTAGCTATAATATTTCCTCCTACAGCCAGTTCTTCCTCTGGATTTTCTACTCCAATCCCGACCTTACCATTATCTAAAATAGTGAAAACTGTTTTGCCAGCCCGATTCAAAATTCTTAAGGAACCACTGAAGAATCTAAGAAACTTTTCTGTGGCATTAATTACAAAAAAAGAAGGATCGCCGAATTGAGCTCTGTTTTTAACGAGAAGATTATTTAGGGTTGAATTGGCGGAATTTTGACGTTGAGCAGCCGCAGCAGCCGCGCCCGATCGCCCAGAACCAGAATCAGCCGACGACGCCCTATTATTTCTCAAATTACTCCCAAAACTGTCAGAAATCTGGGCTCCGTAATAATAATTATGATTAGCCGACGCGTAATTTGTAAAAAAACCGAGCGACAATATTAAAAAAGCCGCCAATAAAATATTTTTCTTCATATTCTAATAATAACACATCCCCCCCTAGCAAGATTAAGTTATCCACAGCTATCAAAGTCACTAGTCGTACTCAACCCTTCCCACCTCCAGCGGAAACTTCATTTTTGATCCGAGCGCGCCCGGCTTTAAAACAATATCATAATCGTTGATTATCTGGATGATCAGCGGATCCGGGGCGGCCATAGCATTGTTAAAGAGCGTGGCGTCAACTAATATCTTCAAATTCACCGAATCATTATTGATAGTCGCTCCCGGACCGAAAGAAACACGGCAATTGCCATCAAGAGGAATACAAGTGGCTATTTCAGATTTTAGCCAGCGCGCGCCGATATCAGAGTTAATTAATTCCACTGGGAATCTGGCAGAGCCGACAATCGCCCTGCCTGATAACTCAAAGGTTAAGACTCTAACTGTCAAACTTCCGCCTTTAACAGATAAAGTCATCGCCGCCACCGAGTCAGTGGGGATTCGCGGCCGGCCCTGAGTTTTATCGAGCGCCACAGGAGTTATAGTCAGCTTAGCCGAGGAACCGGCGGTTTCAGCCCTACCCTCGCCAGTAGCGGGGATTGGACATTTTTTTGTCTCTGAAAACAACCAGCCGCCTGATGTTTTGCAAACCGCGGCAAAGCACTTGTCGCCAATACACAACTCATCGGTCTTGATGCCGCCGACCACATCTAATTTTTTCATCGGTTTTTCTGTGCCTATCCCCAGCTTGCCGTCGCTAAAAAAAAGAATTTTTAAAAATCCCTCAATGGCGTGAGTGAAATTATGCCGGGCTTCTGCTTCTGTAGGAAGGAAGGAAAATATAAAGATTACCAGTAAAATTAACGCTAAACTTCGAACCATCCCCTTATTATATAGTTTTTGCTTTTCTTTTCAAGTTCCGCTAAACCAAAATATTCAATAAAGATTTTGTTCCAAAGCGCCTCCTGCTGATGATAGAGATATTTAGCCAGTTCTTTACGCTTCACTAAAGACATCACCGTATCCACCAAATCAAAACTGACCAACGTCTCTGGCCCGGCTTCAGTCTTGAAGAAATCGCCCACCCAGCCCATGCCTTCCCAAAACTCCAAACCCCTGATTTTAATTTTCATCAAATCATCAATCGCCCGCCACCAATGGAGGGCCTCGGGATTGATGTGCGGCTCAAACAAGCGCCAGTCGTTGGCGTCGTCTTTGGCTAGATAACGCTGGATTACTAAAAATCGCGGCTGGCGAACTTCGAGCGCAACTTCCGGCAATCTTTTCTCCAAAACATCACCGCGCAGATTAGAAATCAGATTAGCGGCAAAAGTTTTTTCATCCTGGGCAAAACGACGAAAATTTTCAGAATACCAGCGCACTTCGTGAAGATAATGCAAAAGCAAACTTAAAAGCCGCAGAGTTTCGCCGGAGATACCCAAGAAAATCGGCAAAACAAAAATCACCCCCAGCTCTTTGAGGTGGCTGACATTGTGATGTTTTTTCTGGACAAACTTTTGGGCGGCTTTGACCCACTTTTCGCTCAAAGCCCGCAGTTCCATTGGCCGTTCTTCAAAATCATCGGGGCGCAATGTTTCGTACTGCTTAAAAAAAACTTTATTTTGCCACTGGGGGTCTTCTAAAAAACGCAGGGCGCTGTAAATCTCCAATAAATCTTCTTTTTCAATTAACTGACCGACATTTTTATAACCAAGAGCGACAATAATTTTCTTTGGCGGCTCAGCAATAAGCAGCTGTTTGGCTTTCTCTTTTTTAATAAAATAGCCGCGGCCGGGCGGGTGAATCTTTTTGACAAAATCAACTACCGCCTGCGATGCCTTCTGCCCCCGCAGTTTTTTGTGGCCGATGATGTAAAGCAGTTCCAAGTCGTCGGCTTCAACTTTGCTGATGAGGGCGTCGTAAACTTCTAAAGCCGACGCATCATGACTGACGCCGAGAGCTTTTAATTTTTCGCCAGCAAGCTCTTCGTTCTCAAAAAATATTCTCTCCAGCACGCCCACCTTACCAGTCGCCTGCTCCAGCTCTATTTCTAAATCATCAAGAGTTTTTTTCGGCACCCGGAGAATTTTCGCAATTTTTTCTAAATAAATTGTCGCCATTGCGTTTTTTAAATTTTTAAATGTTTATATGTTTAAATCTTTAAATATTACGAACCGAAATCTTTAATTCTCTCCACCTCTTTCCATCCTCAAATTGTTTCTTGGTAAGCGCCCCCGTATGCGCTCCCACTTGTTCCACCACTGAAGTGGCGTTGGCCGACCCTAATCTAATGGCATACTCAATATCATCTTTTTGGATTAATCCTGCCACAAAACCGCTGGCAAAAGCATCGCCGGCGCCGGTGCGATCCACCACGGCTTTTTCCATAAAAACGCCGGCGTTGTAAGTCTTCCGACCGTCAGATACCCAAACTCCTCTGGAGCCATCAGTCATAATAACAATGCCTTTGATTAATTTGTCTAACTTTTCAAACCCGCCAAAATTTTTGGCCTCTTCTTTATTAACTATTAAAACTTTTATCTTATCTAAAAATGGTTTGAGATTATGGGCATGCTTCTCTAAATAAAATCTTGAGGGATTAAAAGCGATCAGGGTTCCCTGAAAATAAAAATGGTCAATAATTTTCTCCATCACACTGACATCAATACGACTGGGAAAAATAACTGCCCAACGCGCCTTGAGTTGGTCAAAAGACACTTCTCTTAAAGATAATCCTTCGGCTGCGCCGCGGTATGTCAGAATTGTCCGCTCGCCGTTGGTTGAAAGCAAAATTGTCGCGTAAGCGGTACCGATATTGGGGTCAGTTATTTTCCAAAAGTGAATATCCTCGTCGCGCATTTCCTTCCAAAGATTCTCTCCGGCCTGATCCTCGCCCACTCTGAAAAGCGCCGCCGTCTTTAACCCTTGTCTCGCCAAAGTGACGGCGGCATTGACAGCGCCGCCGCCAGTGGCGAAAATCGGCTTTTCAATCTCATTCTTCGTCCCTCCTACCAAACAAAACTCTTCACTCTGTTTCTGGACATTGCTTGGAAATCTTAAAAAAACATCCTGCGTGGCCGTGCCGATAGAAATAACATCAAACACTCTCTAATTATAACACGATGCTGCCTAGAGCTTCACAAACTTCCCGTCTTTAACGGTTTTAAGAAAAAAGTTATAGAAAATGTCGCCGTTGTTATCGAAGTCAATATCGCCAAAGACCGATTTATAATCATTAAGATTCTCCAACCACGACTTTACACAAGTATTGTCTTTGCCGCAGTTGATAAAGGCAAGAGCCAACAGCTTAAATCCATCATAACCTTCGGCGGCATAACCGTCGGGGTCAACGCCGTATTTTTCTCTAAATCTAACGGCAAACTTCTTAGCCTCGGGCACGCCAGAATTTTCATCAAAGGAATAAGTATAAACTAAACCCTCAGCCAACTGGGCAGCGTTTTTAATTAATACAGGATCCTCAGCCGCACGCATCCCTATGAATTGAACTTTTAACCCGATTTCCCGGCTTTGTTTGAGTATATTAGCGTAGTGCATCGCTGTACCTACGATATAGACGGCGTCAGCCTTATTATCTTTCATCTTCAAAAGCGGTGTTCTAAAATCCGAAGTTTCTACCAGAAAACCTTCTTCCGCCACAATCTGCGTAGAACTTTTATTATTAGCTAGATCATTTTTGAACGCATCTTTAAAACTAATACCGAATTCGTTATTTAGATAAATTATTCCAACTTTTTTGACCCCTGTATCTTTTATAAAATCGGCCATAACTTTTGTTTCTAATGCGCTTGCGGCACTGATGCGAAAAGTTAGATCGTCTGGTTTTGAGTAAGGGGCGCCAGAGGCAAATATAGCCATCTGTACAACTTTATCTTCTGTTGTTAATGGGATAATCGGTACCGAAACGTGGGTGGCCGCAGTGATAACTCCATCTAATTTATTAGTAACTCTTAACTTATTATAAGCATCGACTCCTATCTTAGGATTATACTGACTATCTTCATAAAAAGTTTCAAATTTCGCTTTTGGATACTCTACTAAAATTTCTTCTTTTGCCATCTCAATTCCTTTTTTGGCTTGACCCCCATAATAGGCCGCCACTCCGCTTTCTGGAATAATCACCCCAACCTTAACCGGCTCAGTTAGCACCGATTCTTTGGGCTTATCTAAATAGGTATACCCCAACCAAACCACCACCATAATAACAACGACCCAGATGATATATTTTGTAGTGTTATTCATATACCCTGAAGTATACTAGGGGGGGCTTCCCGTCAACCCCCTAATATATTGAAGCCAATCTATTGAAGGTAACCTTCAATAGTATTACAATTAAATTAATATATATGAATAAAATTAAGCCAGCAACTAACGAAATTTATCATATATATAATCGCGGTGTTGAAAAAAGAAAAATCTTTTTGGATGATTCGGACCATTTCAGATTCATCCACGATCTTTTTGAATTTAACGACGAAGAAGCAGCACTAAATGTCGGCTACTTCATCGCTCGTCATCCCCTTCAATCTATTGAAGGTAACCTTCAATATATTAAACCTAAACGAGGGGTACACGAACCCAGAAAATTTATTGTAGAAATACTAGCTTTCTGTTTAATGCCGAACCACTTCCATCTTTTACTTAGTCAAAAAATGGAAGGTGGTATTACAAAATTTATGCTCAAGTTAGGCACCGGTTATACAAATTATTTCAATGAAAAATATGAACGGGTTGGCTCACTATTCCAAGGAACATACAAATTGGCCCATGTAAAAACTGACGCTCACTTTATCCATCTTCCCTATTACATACATCTAAATCCCTTGGATATTAAAATGCCGGAGTGGAGAGAGGGGGGGCTTAAAGATCCAAAAAAAGCATTGGATTATTTAGAAAACTACCGTTGGAGTAGTTTTCTTGATTACATCGGCAAAAAGAATTTCCCTTCGGTAACACAAAGAGAATTTTTATTAAAATTCTTTAATGGACCAATGGCCTATAAAAAGGGAATGGCCCGCTGGATAAAAGAAGCGAACCTCGAAAGTATTTCACACCTTACCTTAGAACCAATCTATTGAAGGTTACCTTCAATAGATTGTGGCGCGGAGGCGGCGGACGCCAGCGGAAATGGATTCCTCTTTCAAAATTTTAAACCGGCCGATTTCGCTGGTGCGGCGGACATGCGGTCCGCCGCAGAATTCCGCACTGTACGCAGTGCGTACAGTGCGGTCTGGGCCGATCGAGGGGGCGCCGCCTATATAATAAACTTTCACCCGCGCCGGATATTTTTGTTTGAAGAAAAACAAGGCGCCGGTTTTTTTGGCCTCTTCCAGTGGCATTTCTTCAAATGCCACTGGCAGGTCTTCCTGAATTTTTTGATTGACGATTGCTTCCACTTTTTTAATTTCCTCCGGCGTCAGTTTGCGGCTGAAAGAAAAATCAAAGCGGGTGCGCTCGGCGGTGATATCAGAACCGCGCTGTTCCACTGCTGGCCCCAGAACATCGCGCAGGGCCTGCTGAAGCAGATGGGTGGCGGTATGGAGGCGCGTTACTTTTTTTAACTCTTCCTCATTGCCTGCCCGCAGTTCACCGGTATCAAGAAGCAGGCCGTGGCCGCCGAATTTTTTCTCTAGTCCGGCGCGGGAAATCTCCTGATGTTTTTTGAACTCGGCCTCAAAATCTTCCTGCTGTAAATCTTTGGCCGCCGCCCCAGCCATTTCTTTAATGACTTCAAATGGCAGGCCGTAGCTTTGATAAAGGTCAAAAGCGTCCTTGGTAGTGATAATTGAATAATCTTTTAGTTTTTTCAAACCCCGCTCCAAAGTTTTCAAAAATTGCTGCCGTTCCCCTTCCAAAACCTCCAAAATTTCCTTTTCATCCTTTACCAACTCCACCGCCGCCTTAAAATCTATATCTTTCTTTAAAGCAATCACCCGGCGCAGAAGACGGCGCAGAATATAACCAGCTTCTTTATTAGAGGGCCGGACGCCATCGGCAATCAGAAAAATAGCACCGCGGAGATGGTCGGCAATAACCCGCGAACCGAATTTTTCAAGAAGCGGTTTGAGCAAATCTGTTTGAAAAACATCGGTAGTACCATTGAGAACAGCGGTTAAACGCTCCAAACCCATCCCTGTGTCCACGCCCGGCTTATCCAATTTCCTCAAATTTTTGTCAGCGCCGCAATAATACTGGTTAAAAACCAGATTCCAAATTTCTATGCCGTCAATATAAATCTCGCTGGTCGGGCCGCAGGGCCCTTCGCTTCCCGTCGGCCCCCAAAAGTTATCAGCGCGGCCGGCTTCTTTAATTTTTTCTTTTGCTAAACCAACTTCTTTCGCCCAAATACGATAAGATTCGTCGTCCCGCGGCACCTCGGCATCTCCAGCAAAAATAGAAACACTTATCCGCTCCGGCGCCACACCCAAATCTTTACTTAAAAATTCATACCCCCAAGCCACCGCCTCGGGCTTAAAGTAATCGCCAAAAGAAAAATTGCCGAGCATTTCAAAAAACGTCAGGTGGGTTTCGTCGCCCACAGATTCAATATCGCTGGTGCGGAAACATTTTTGGACCGAGGCCGTCCGCCGCGCCCCAAAATCTTCTATCGGATCCAGCTCGCCGGTGTAATAGCGCTTAAACTGCTGGACGCCGGCAGTGGTTAATAAAACCGACGGGTCATCGGGTATTAAAGATGAAGACGGCACGATGGTGTGACCGTGGCGTTTAAAAAACTCTAAAAACTTCTCACGAATCTGCTCGGAGGACATTTAGCATTAATTTTACCTCACGCAGTCCCGAAAGAATATCCTCGCTTTGGGGTTTATTTCTAGCTAAATCAGAAAGAAAGGCAATACGGTTAGCCAAAAGCAGTAGGGTGGGATTTTGCCGGCCGCCGCTAACTTTCACCAAATTATCGTATTCTGCTTTAACCAAGGCCAGCTCCTCACTCCAGCCATTTTTAGTAAAGTCTAAGCTGAGAACCTCATTACCAATAACCGCATTGGCCGAGGTTAAATAACCAAAAGCCGCCAAATAACTGCCATCATCAAATAATTTCTCTGCCTGCTCTAAAAGATATTGGGATTGTCTGTCAGTGGCCGCCAGCCGCAGACTATCAATTAAATTTTTAACCACTCCGGCTGTAATTAAACCTTCCTCTCCGGCCAGTTCCAACAGCCGTTGCCGCCAGAGATTAATCTGACTTTTCATCTCTGGATCAATCACCCGCTCCCGCACCTGATCAAGAACTTGAATTCTCACCAGTAAATCGCCGGGAAGATTAAATAATTCCTCAGTCGTTATCCGCCCGTTTTGCACCCGGGCAATGAAAATCAATAGCAAATCATCAATCAACTTTAGCGCCTCAATTTTACTAACCGCCGCCTGAAAAGTTTCCGCTGCCCGCAACTCCTTAAATTTCCCCGTTTGCTTGTTCACTGACTGGGCAGCAGCATCACGGTCAAAATAGAAAACCAATAATTTAACAATCTCCTGCTCTAATTCCTCGATGCCCAGAGTGATAAATAACTGACTGTGCCGCAAGGCCCAATCCATAACTTTTGGCCGAAGACCATCATTGCTGTTATCTAAATAGCCTTTGAGCAGACTTAATCCGTAACGGTAGGCATTAAGAGAAATTTCCAGCGATTCTTTGTCATTGGGCCGAAGACGGCGCAGTTTCTGGATCTCTCCGGCTTTTTCCTCAAGAAATTTAAGTTCCAACTCGGCTTTGGCAGTCTGATCAAAAGTCAAAGCCCGCCGCAGTTGGCGCAGGCTTTCTTTAGCAAAATAGAAAGGGTTACTGGGTAGTAAGCCCGGTTGTCTGGCTTGAGCAAAAACCAAGACTGGGATAACCAATAAAACAATAAAAAACACCGATTTCTTGGCCTTTTTCATAACAAAACCAGTATAGCATGAAACCTAATACCCCTCAAGTGTGTAAGAGCGTTCGTGCTGCTTAATTTTCTGCAAAGCTTTGGCCTCAATTTGCCTGATTCTCTCCCGGGTAACGCCAAACTGCTTTCCCACCTCTTCCAAAGTATGGGTAATGCCGTCGTCCAAGCCAAAACGCATCGCAAGAATTTTCTGTTCCCGCGGCGAGAGATCGGCAATGATATTTTTAATTTTATCCCGGAGCAGAGCTTGGGAAGCCACTTGCTGAGGGGTTAAACTTTTCTCATCCTGAATAAATTCTGCCAAAACCGAATCCTCATCATCGCCGTCGCCCAAAGGCGATTCCAGTGAGACCACCTCCTGAGAAATTTTTTGAATGTGATAAATTTTTTCAACGGGCATAGTCATCTCAATGGCAATTTCTTCAGCCAGCGGCTCTCGCCCCAACTCCTGAAATAACCGTCTCTTGGCTTGGGTGTATTTAGAAATAGTCTCCACCATATGCACCGGAATCCTGATGGTGCGCGATTGATCGGCCAAGGCCCGGGTAATGGCCTGTCTAATCCACCAATGAGCATAAGTAGAAAATTTAAAGCCCCGGTGATAGTCAAATTTATCCACTGCCCGCATCAAACCATTATTACCCTCCTGAATTAAATCCAAGATGCTTAAATTAGGACTGCGATTGACATAGCGCTTGGCAATAGAAACCACCAGCCGCAAATTGGCTTTGATAAATTTCCGGCGCGACTCTTCATCACCCTTCTCAATCCGCTTGGCCAATTCCTTTTCCTCATCAGAGGTTAACAGTTCGGTCTTACCAATCTCTCTTAGATATTGCTGAACCGAATCCAGTTGAACTCCCTCTAAACCAGCGGTCATATTCTCCAATTCTTTGACACTAACCTCATCTTCTTTGGACACTTCAATCAATTGGCTGGTCTCCACCACCTTAATCCCGTTTTTTTCAAGCTGGTCATAGACCTGCTCCAAAAAAGCCACATCCTCTTCAATATGAGGGAAATGGTATAAAACTTCGCTGTCTGAAACAAAACCCCGGCCGCGGCCGCGGCCAATTAACTCTTCCAAGGCCTGCTGATTAATCTCTTGTTTAATCTCCGCTTTAGTCTTCTTTTTAATAACCTTCTTGGCTTTCCGGGAAATTTTTCTTGTTTTCTTAATCCTGCGCCTTACTTTTCTTACTTTACGCTTTACCCTTTTAGTTTTGCGCTTCTTCGCCATAGTGTATTAAATTATGTAACTTGTGCCCCAGTTTGTCAATTTGAGAAAGATTAACCAGCAGCTGGGTTTCATTATTTTCTCTTTCAGCTTGAGCAATAACTGTCTTTAAACCGGCGATTTGCTCCTTACAAGATTCGATTTTTAATTGTCTGAATAATTGCTTTAACTCTGCCCCCTGCTCTTCCTGAGAAAGTTTACTATTCTCCCAAGCGGCCTTTAAAGCCAAAGCATCATTGACAGCCGTGACCACAAACCCTTCCGGCAAACTCCCGCCCAACTGAAGAATACGCTGGATAATTAGACCTTTACGATTTATTTCGGCGTCGGCATTTTTGATATTCGTATCATTAGCATTAATTCGTATATTGGCATCGATACCAGCTGGTTTTGCCAGCTTCTCCATCTCTGCCATCAGCGCCGCCTCCCCCACTCCAGTGCGGCTGGAAAGATCACGCAACCACAAGGCCTTTTCCACATCACTGAATAAATTTCTGATTTTGGTCAGCAGTAAACGGATATTTAACTTAAATTGCCGGGGTTCGGACGCCGGCTTTAAGTAACGGTCGAAATAAAAATCCTTAATCGGCCGGCTGGCAGAAATAATTTTCTGCAACTGCTCCGGGTCTTCCTTAGCCAGATCGGCCGGGTCTTTTCCGGGTAAAGCAGTGACACTCAATGAAAAATCATTGGCTAAAGCCAGATCAATCCCCCGCTCCGCCGCTTTCTGTCCAGCTTCGTCTTGGTCGAAACTGAGAATCAGACTGTCGGTAAGGCGACGCAGAGTCCGGAGATGATCGCTGGTGAGGGCGGTTCCAGAAACCGCCACCACATTTTTAATGCCAGCTTGATAAGCCATTAAAAAATCCATCTGACCTTCAACTAACATCACTGCTCCCTGATCTCTGATGGCTGACTTTGTTTTATGAAAACCGTAGAGATTTTTTGATTTGTTAAAAATCGGCGTCTCCGGCGAGTTGACGTATTTCGATACATTCGGGTCATTCGGGTGCATTGGTGTATTAGGGTCGCTATAAATGCGTCCGGTAAAACCAATGACGCGACCGACGTTATTATAAATAGGAAACATCAGCCGGTTGCGGAAGCGATCCCAATAAGTGCCTCGCTCAGTGCGAAAAGCTAAACCAGCCCGCTCAATATCGCTGATATTGAAACCGGCTTTGATAAGATGATTCCTTAATTGATCAGAACCAGCCGGCGCCATCCCCAAATCAAATTCTTCAATTGTTTCATCTTTGAGACCGCGGCTGTGGTAGTAACTGCGGCCGGCCTCACTTAAGTTGTTCTTAAAAAAGTTTTTGGCAGATTCGTTAATGACGTAAAGAATCTCGTATTGACGCCAGTCACTGCCGCTACGCTGTAATTCTACACCAGTCCGCTCAGCCAGAATCTTCAGTGCCTCATAAAACTCCAAATTCTCGTATTTCATCAAAAACTTGATCAGATCGCCGCCTTCGGAACAGGCGCCAAAACAATACCAGCTTTGGCGCTCGGGGGAAATCATAAACGAGGGGGTTTTTTCTTTATGAAAAGGGCAAAGGGCCTTAAAATTCTTGCCTGCCGGCAAAACCTGAATATAACCCTTGATAAACTCGGCAATATCCAACTTGTCTTTGATTTGTTGAGTAACTTCGGACATTGTGTTAGTATTTTATAACTCCTATGCGACAATGCGCAATCTGCGGCAAAGGTTCAA
>CAYICS010000008.1:0-21099 GCA_964362125.1 uncultured Candidatus Saccharibacteria bacterium | reverse complement strand
CATCAGAGCGCGGTACCAAGAGATCCTGCCGGGATATCTCACGGAAGTGACCGACCTCGCAGTCCTGGAAGAGCGGTATCAGAGATGCCCGGTATATCTGGAAGACTCCATCATCGCTCGGTACCAAGAGATCCTGCCGGAGTACATCGTGAGAGTGAGGGATGTGGGCACGCTCACAGCGTGGTGGGAGCGGATACCATTTGGCCTCCGTCCATTACTCATCGTCGCCCTCAAGAAGTACGCAAAGAAGGATCTCCAGCCAGCAAGCTAATGAGAGGGACCACAATCCTTTCTCATCCCCGCCTCACCCCTTGGTGCGGCGGGGGTTTTTAATGGTTATAGACTTTGTTTTCTTATTCTATTAGTACGTACTGATAAATGTAAGAAAAGCTCCACTACAGGTTTGCGCCCGTGGCTTTCTGGTGTGGGAATAAACTTATAATTGTTAGTAAAGCCGGGTTGATTACTACCATTCATTAGTTTATTATCCTACCAGTTCTGTTTATTCAAAGGCCAAATGTAGAGGAGGGAAGTTAATAATGCTTTACCGCTATCTTGTCCGACCTTGGTTGTTTTGGTTGTCACGGAAAGACCCGGAAATAGCCCACGAGTGGGTGATGCGGCGTCTGATCTGGCTGAATCAGCAGCCGGCGTTAATGCGCCATCTGGAGAGTTGGAACAAGGTAGGTGATGGTCAGCTGGGCAAGACAGTTTTCGGGATGCACTTCCCCAATCCTCTGGGCTTGGCTGCCGGCTTTGACAAGAATGCTGTGGCTGGGCCAGCTCTAGCCGCCCTCGGCTTTGGTTTTCTGGAAGTGGGCACAGTCACTCGTCATCAGCAATTTGGCAATCCCCGACCGCGTATCTTCCGCCTGCCCAAAGATCAGGCTCTGATTAACCGGATGGGTTTTAACAATGACGGCATTGACGAGATGGCCCGCCGTTTATCAAGTTTGATGATGCGAGTGAAGATTCCCATTGGAGTGAGTTTGGGTAAGTCAAAGATCACTCCGGTGGACTCGGCCTTCGAGGAATATCTTTACCTGCTGGAGCGGCTCTACTGGTTCGGCCAATACTTCGTCGTCAATGTCAGCTCACCTAATACCCCGGGTCTGCGCAGTCTTCAGGATAAAAACCCATTATCTCTTCTGCTTCATCTCTTGCTTAAAAAAAGAGATGAGTTGTCTAAAGACAAGGGCTTCCGGCCTAAGTCGATTTTGGTGAAAGTGGCCCCGGATCTGGAATGGCCGGCGCTCGATGAACTGCTTGAGGTCTGTTCCTGCTTAAAGGTTGACGGTTTGATTGCCGTCAACACTACGGTTCAGCGGGCGGGACTGCGGACCAGCATCGATGAAGCCGGCGGACTAAGCGGCCGCCCGCTTTTCCAGCGGGCGGCGGCTGTAGTGAGGTGGATCAAAAAGCGCCTGCCGCAGACGCCGGTGATTGGTGTGGGCGGCATCTCCACCCCTGACGAGGCTCGTTATATGCTGGATCAAGGCGCTGATCTCATTCAGATCTTCACCAGTCTTATTTATCAAGGCCCTCTGCTCGTCCGGAAAATAAACAAGGCCTTGGCCAGAACGGCTCGCTAGCCGTTCTTGGACCAAGGCCTTTTTTTCTTAACCCGGATTGGGACCAGGATCCTCTAGGGTTTTCTCCGGAGCTTTCTCCGGAGTTCTCAATTTGAAGAGGGAGATCGCCAGATCCTTAATAGCTTGAGCCATCACCGGCCGCAGTTCGATTTCAAAAGGATCAGCTCGATGGCCTTGGGGGTCAAACGACCCGATCACAGTGCCGTACTGCTGTCCTCGGCCATGGACCTGGTAGCGATGATAGCACTCTTCAATGGTGACCAGGGTTATGTGGTCTTCAGCCAATACCCCGAGACCAGGTGACAGCCAGTCATTATTAATCACCCATTGATCACCAAAGTGATCCATGTGCTTGGCGGCGTAAAGACGGGTCATCAAAATCTCATCCTTATCCAGCTGTCCTTTATTCTCCACGCTGTGGTAAACGACTTGATAGATTTTGACTTGGCCTCTGATTATGATCTCTGGACCGAGGATAAAATAAGCAGGCAGGGCAACCCTCCCCCAAGTAGCCTGAGCATAGACCATCCCCAGCCGCACTGCTTGGTAGAACTGACGCAGTTGCGCCAAATCCACCCTGATACCCTCTTGCTTAACATATCGGTCGTCAAGTATTTTCTGGTGCGTTTGCCGGAGCACTGACTGAGAATCCGGCCGCAGGACCTGACTGATTCTGACCAAAGCATTCAATTCTGAAACATTCATTGCCAGCCCCTTTCTTGTAATTGAGAGGTGATTGAGCTATTCAGTTTATAATAAAAAACCAGGTATTTGTCAAGTTAGCCTCGGCGCCGTCTCCCGTGAAACGCCTTATACACTTCCCGCAGTTGTTGATTGGTGACATGAGTATAAATCTGAGTGGTGGCAATGTTGCTGTGACCAAGAAGTTCCTGCACTGACCGCAGGTCAGCGCCGTTGACGAGAAGATCAGTGGCGTAGGCATGGCGCAGTGAGTGCGGTGAAACCTTTTTGCCGACGATACCGGCTTTGCGGCTGTAGAAATTCAGGATGCGCTGAACAGTGCGGGGCGAAGCGGGGAAAAGGGCTTTGTCAGTATCGCCGCGCTTATCCAAGTAATTTTTAATGGCTTGTCTGGCGGTTGGTGAAATAAACACCAGCCGCAGTTTATCTCCTTTTCCCCGCACCGTGATCTCGCCTTTGTCCCAGTTTTGGTAGCGGTTAAGAGAGCAGAGCTCAGCCAAGCGCAGACCGGTAGAAAACAAAGTTTCTAAAATGGCTTTATCTCTTAGGCCGCGGCCGGTGCGGACATCGGGCGCATCGAGGAGCCGTTCCAGCTCGTTGTATTCCAAAACCTGAATCTGCCGCGGCGGGATTTTGGGTAATTCGATCCGGTCGGGATTGACCACTGGATAGTTCTGCCGAGCCAGATACTTAAGAAAACTTCTCAAAGCAATGATATAATAACTCTGGGTGGCTTTTTTGAGTTTGGTTCGGGCCAGAGCCAGCCGGAAATTCTTGATCCGGTCTTCGGTCAAATCAGATAGTTGTTTTATCCGGGCGGAGGCGAAAAAATAGCTCAGATAGCGCTGATAATTCTCCCGGGTCTTGGGCGAGCGGCCCTTCTCAATTTCCAGATAATCCAGATATTGTTTTAGCCAATATTTGACTTCCATTGCTGGTTATATTATAATATGATATCAATGAATTTTTCGTATATTCGTACCTTTTTGTAATTCGTAGATTAACTTATGAAACTTCTTTACAAAAATCTTTTTTGGGCGGTTGCCAGCTTGGTGGTTCTGGCTCTCCTTTTCTCGCTGGTGCAGGAGACAGCTCCCAAAGTTTCTCAACTTAGTTTAGATCAGCTTGTCGCAAAAGTTAATGCCGGGGGAGTAGATAAGATTACCGTCCGCGGCAATGTTTTGGAAATCGAGCTGGAGGGAGGCGGCCAAGCCATTGCCAAGAAAGAACCAGAGGCCGGCTTGAGTGAAACCTTAAAGAATTACGGCGTCGCTCCCGAGGCCTTGCAGAAAGTGGCCTTGTCAGTGGAAGATGAGTCCGGCTTCCGCTTCTGGGTTGGTATTTTGATTCCCACCCTCCTGCCCATCATCGCCATCGCCATTATCTTCTGGATTATTTTCCGGCAGGCGCGCAATGGCGCCAGTCAGGCCTTTTCTTTTGGCCGTTCCAACATCCGTCTCTTCGCTCCCAATAAAAATAAAGTCAGTTTCAAAGATGTGGCTGGCCTCAAGGAAGCCAAAGAGGAACTGCTGGAGATTGTGGAGTTTTTAAAAAATCCCCAGAAGTTTTTAGACATCGGCGCCCGCATCCCCCGGGGCGTTCTCTTGATGGGCCCGCCCGGAACCGGCAAATGTATTACAGGCGACAGCTTGGTTTTAACTAACAAAGGCCCTGTTCCTATATCTGAAATCCCTAAATACTTTAGTGTAGATGATAATAAAGTTGTAGGGGCTAGAATTTTAAGTTTCAATTTAGAGACAAGAAAATTTGAATGGCAGACGCCCAGTCACTGGTTCAATCTTGGCGAGCAGCACACAATTAGAATCAAAACCAAGCTTGGTACATCCATCGAGGGAACACCAGAACATCCAATTATTGTTTTAAGCGATGAAACAGGTCAGCTAGAATTTCGCAGACTTGACCAATTAAAAGAAAACGATTTTATCCCTACTACCTATAATCATCAAGCCTTCGGTAATTATCAAAAAATCTCAAATGAAGAAATTGCTTATTTATTGGGAATTTTAACTGGTGATGGCGGATTAACTACCAGGGGTAGGGTTACCTTCACGAGCGCTGATCCAGAACTTGTTTTTAAATTCAAAGAGATTGTCAAAAAATATTGGGGACGCGAGCCGCTCCCCAAAAATAAATATGACTACTTGGTGTATAGCCTCGAGGTTAAGAGAGATTTGATCAATTTCGGGTTAAGAGAAACTTATTCAGAAAACAAAGTTGTGCCAGAGGGTGTGTTTTTAGCCCCAAAACCAATTATAGCGGCGTTTTTGCGAGGATTATTTGATACCGATGGCTATTGCGGCAAGGAAGAAGTGGAACTTTCTAGTTCTAGTCGCGATCTTATCTTTTCCGTCCACCATCTTTTACTTAATTTAGGAATTGTTAATCGGTTTCATGAGCGCCGCAAAAAGTATAACAATAAACTCCAATATTATATTTCAATCACGGGAGATTTTTTGGCCTCGTTTAATAAAGAGGTTGGATTCGCTCTACCAAGAAAACAAAAAATTCTAGAAACTCTATTGCTCAAAACCAGAAATACCAATAATAATCTTATCTATTATCAAGGAAGCCGGTTTAAAAATATCTGGGCGACTATCAGGGGCGCCGGCTTTACTGCCAATAGGGAATTTTGGCACACCCCTTTTATAAAAAACTTTTATCGTCATATTAGTGGCGCTCGTGCCCCATCGACTACTACGTTAGTAAAAACCTTGGACTTCTTCACCTCTATTAAGCCGGAAATTAACACACATCCCGATTTTCAATACCTTCAAACTTTTGCTCAAGCTAAATTTTTCTTCTCCCCAGTCGTTGAGATAACACTAGGGAGAGCCTCCGTTTTTGATTTTACTATTCCAAGTAATCACTCTTTTGTTGCTAATAGTCTAATTAATCACAATACGCTTTTAGCTCGGGCAGTGGCGGCAGAGAGCAACGTCCCCTTCTTTCATCTCTCCGGGTCAGAGTTGGTGGAACTTTTTGTAGGGGTGGGCGCTGCGCGCACAAGGGACGCCTTTTCAACTGCCAAAAAAGCCGCTCCGGCTATTTTATTCATTGATGAGATTGACGCTGTCGGCCGGATGCGAGGGGCCGGCATCGGCGGCGGCCACGATGAGCGGGAACAAACCCTCAATCAGATTCTGGTGGAGATGGACGGTTTTGAAAGGGATACAGCTCTGATAGTTATCAGCGCCACCAACCGCCCTGATGTTTTAGATGAGGCCTTATTGCGGCCAGGGCGTTTTGATCGGCGCGTTGTTTTGGATTTACCCGACATCAAAGACCGTGAGGAAATTTTGAAAATTCACGCCAAGGGCAAGCCCTTGGCCCAAGATATTGACTGGCGCAAGGTGGCGGTGCGCACCCCGGGTTTTTCCGGCGCCGATCTGGCTAACTTAGTCAATGAAGCCGCTATCCTGGCCGCCCGCCAGAATAAAAAAATTGTAGAGCAGATTCACGTTTACAGTTCCATTGAAAAAGTTCTGCTGGGTCCGGAGCGTAAGGGCCGGGTCATTACAGAAAAAGACCGCAAAATCACCGCCTATCACGAGGCCGGCCACGCTTTGATTGCCGCTAGCTTAGCCAACGCCGATCCAGTGCACAAGGTTTCCATTGTCAGCCGCGGTATTGCCGGCGGCTACACTATCAATCTGCCCACAGAAGAAACCCGTCTGCGCACTCGTTCCCAATTTTTAACCGACTTGACGGTGATGATGGGCGGCTATGTGGCCGAGCAGGAGGTTTTCGGCGAGATGAGCACCGGCGCTTCCAATGATTTGAAACGGGCCTCGGAATTGTCGCGGAAGCTGGTAACGCAATTCGGCATGAGCGACAAGCTGGGGCCGATGACTTTTGGCAAAACCCAAGAGCTGATTTTCTTGGGTCGGGAGATTTCCACCGAGAAAAATTATTCCGAGTCAGTGGCGACAGAAATTGACCGGGAGGTGAAAAACTTTATCAATCGCGCCTACAACGTAGCCAAAAAAGTCATTGCCAACCGGCGCAAGGTGCTGGACGCCATCGCCGGCTCCCTTTTGGAAAAAGAAGTGCTGGAACAGGAGGAGTTTAATGCCATCATCAGGACTTTTAAGCTGAAGCCGATAGCGGTTTAAGTTGACATTTAACAATTAACATTTGACAATTGACAACAAGAACGGGCCGGTAGCTTAGTGGCCTAAAGCATCGAGCTTATACCTCGGGGAGCGATGGTTCAAATCCATCCCGGCCCACAATAAAAAAATATCAGGAAGAACTGGATAAGTTGACGGTTTTTCTTGATTTATTTATAATCAAGTAATTAAAAGCAAGATGACTCAATCCCAGACAATTTTCAGAAAAATTACCGATCTAGAAAGAAAACTGCAGCGACTGAAAATTCAGGCCTATTTTAATTTGCCCAGAGGCCGACGTAGCTCTGTTTATCCAGAAGAAGTCATTAATAAAGCTTTAAGAGCCACTCGCCAAGCCATTTGGCAAGAGCGGTATGCCAAGAGCATTAAAGGTGTTTCTTGATACCAGCGCTCTTCTCTCCGGTCTCAACTCTCCAACGGGTGCCGCCGGAGTTATCTTGGCAGCTTGTTTTTCAAAAAATTTAATACCAATTATCTCGCCTCAAGTTATAGAAGAAGCCGAGCGAAACATTCCCACAAAGTTTCCTAAGCTCATCAACTCTTGGCAATCGTTTTTGATGATACCACCGCTGGTAACTTCCAAGCCGACCTTAAAAGAGATCGAACGAGCTTATAAAATTCTCCCTACAAGCGATGCTTCCATTTTAGCCAGCGCCATCAAAGTCAAGCCAGATATTTTAATTACTTGGGATGTTAAGGATTTTCTGCGAGAGGACGTGAAGAAGGTCGTACCCTTTCCTATTTTACTTCCCGGAGATTTTATTGAGGCATACTTAAAACAATAAAAGTTTTGATAAGGTGATTAAGAAAGATAAGGATAGGTATTAGTCAATGGGTATCCCAACTATTGATTTACGAAATCAATAGTTGGGGAGCGATGGTTCAAATCCATCCCGGCCCACAAAAATCCCCCTCCTCCGACCAGGGTCGGGAGGAGGGGGTTGTGGCCTGATTTTTCCGTTGGTTAGAATTCTTCGATGATCTGCTCGACCCGGCCGATAACAGCCAGATCAAACAGGTCGTCAAAGAACGTGACCAAGACGTGGATTTGATTCACACCCCGGCCGCCGTCAATGACTTCACCAAGGGCCGACGCTTCCAAGACGAAGATCTGATCAGCGCCGCCATCGCCGAAGACCCGGTCAAAGCCCGAGCCGCCATCGAGGCTGTCGCTGCCAGCGCCGCCTTGAAGCAGGTCGTTGTCGTTCTGGCCCTGGAGGTTGTCGTCGCCGCCAGCGCCCAGCAGGGTGTCGTTGCCAGCGCCGCCTCCCAGCCAGTCATTGCCAGCGCCGCCATCGAGGCTGTCGCTGCCAGCGCCGCCATCGAGCCAGTCATTGTCGAGACCGCCTTGGAGACGATCGTTGCCATCTTCGCCCAAGAGCACATCCAGGCCCCGGCCGCCGACCAGCGTGTCTTGGCCGCTGTTGCCGGAGAGAGCATCGTCGCCCACTCCTCCCAGCAGCCAGTCATTGCCTCCCCCGCCTTCGAGGATGTCATTGCCTCCCCCGCCGTAGATCAGGTCGTTGCCATCAGCGCCGAGGATCAGATCGTTGTGCGGGCCGCCATAGATGACATCGTTGCCACCTGCGCCCAGCACCGTGTCATTGCCGCTGCCGCCGCTGATATAGGTTGGCAGGCTGACTTCGATGTTGACAAAGTCATTGCCAGCCAAGCCGCTGACTTCGACGTCAGCCACATCAGCCACCGGGAAGCAGCTCTGCTGGACACCGACTAAGCCGCAGACACTGGTGCCGTCACTGGACACCTGAAGGACATCGGGCCCGGTCGTGCCAGTGACGACCAGCGTCCCGGCCTCCAGCCCCACTGCCAACAGACAGCGCTGCTCCAACTGCTCTACAATCAAATTTCTCATAACCAGTCTCCCAAAGAGCTCTTTTAGGTTGGCTTGGGTAACCCCAAAAACACCAGCCCAAAGTTGGGCCAATTTTATTATATATTGACTTTTCTGTCAAGGGGTGCTACAATTAGTATATAGGCAATATCGCCTAATCCAGTACCTCAAAACAAGGAGTTTGCTATGACAGAAGCATTGCCTTTCCGTGGTCCGCAGTTCTCGATCGGGCAGAAGGTACGGCGGTGTGATAGGGATACTATCGCGTTTGAATCTTTCCGTCAGTGGCTTCATGGCACCGGCATTGATCCCTCTGGGGTTTTCACGGTCAGTGTCATTCAAACAAAGGAATGCTCGGGCGTGTTCGAACATGATGCCTGGGGAGGACCATGTCTCTACCAGATGATCAAGTTACAAGAAATCCCTCGCCCACTGCAGGGATACGATGGGTTTCCTACTAGCGATTTCGAACTCGCCCAATGAAAGGAGTCGAGTGTGGTAGACAAGAAGAACGGAATTGAGGTGTTGGAAGTGAATGAGGCTGGCCGATTTGTCCGGTTGTGCTCCACAGCTATGCCGCACATCATTATTACCTTTCAGCAGCGAGTTGATAGAAAGGCATTCCGTGCCGGCCGACAAGGACCAGCCCATTTGACCAAGTACCTCTATGGCAAACTGAAGAGGCGCGCCACCCAGATTCTCAAGGTCCGCTTCGGCCCCTCGCCCCCGCGCCGCTCCGGGAAATGAGCGGCTTTTTTTTTTATCCTGAGTAGGATCGAAGGATTATCCTGAGTCGGATCGAAGGTTTATCCTGAGTCGGATCGAAGGTTTATCCTGAGTAGGATCGAAGGATTGAAAAAAAATCGGGCCGCTGGCATAATCCATGCCAGCGGCCCAAGGGCGCATAGCTCAGCGGTTAGAGCGTTCGGTTTACACCCGAAAGGTCCTCCGTTCGAATCGGAGTGCGCCCACCCTCAACTCCTCTTCTCCCCTAGCCGAAAGACATCCTGCAGGCTGGGCAGACATTCTTTGATGTCGGCGAAAGCATCGAAGACATCAACCACTGCCTCTAGCAGTACCTGCTCCCAAGGTCGGCAGCCCACGCCTCCAAAAAGACAAGCCTGGGTTGCTGGCAGAGCTATATCGAAGTTCGGCTCATTGTTAGTGATTGGCTCCACAGCAGAATCCTTAATGGTTTGCTCAACCACACCTTTTTCGGCCTTGATCTCCAAGGTGCGTTCGCGTAGGAGCAGGGGCGGCACTTCATTGTGTTGTTCTGCCCAAGCCACTCGCAGCAGCCGCCGGCTGGCGGCTGGTTGGTAGCCAAGGATAGTCAGGAGGCTGTTGATTTGGTCTTCGTTTAATGGCCAAACAACCTTTTCCGGATCAAACTCCTTTTTTAGTTCTTGATTGCTCGCTACTAACTCAGCCAGCTGGACTTTAGCTGAATTAAATGTCCTCAGCCAGTTTTGGCGCAGCAGTTTCTGACATTGGTCCCACCAGTGATAGTGTTCGGTTTCACCCAACACTGTCCAGCGGATAGAAGAGAGATAGCGAGAGTTGTAGCCCACACACATCGGCGGGTGTTCTGGGTTAATTACAGTTACTTCCACAATCACTTCATGACTCAGGTGATAGGTTTCCCCATCTTCTGTGTGTTTGATGTCATCTCCCCTCACCACCTTACATTGCAGTTCTGGTTTTTGGCGCTTGGGCTGCCACTGGATCTCAACGGAATTTTCGTGGCGCGTCCGTTGGTCTCTGAGATAGAAAATGATCAAGCCGGTCAGCGGCTCTTTCCAGTTCTCTAAGAACCAGTGGCCGAAGACGGCTGAATGGGCGGCATTATTAAGCCAAGAACAGGTTTCGTTTAAAACCAAAGCCCTAGCCATCCCGTCCATTTTTGGCAATTGTCTTTCTTCCATGACAGCTTGGGTGTCATTAGCCAGGTAACTGGCCCAAGCCCGTTGCTGAGCGTCATCGTGCCTCAGGCGCGATTTCCTGTGTTTCTTTCTGACTTGTCTTTCTCTGGAAGCGCGGAAGCGTTGGACCAGACTGGGGGTGATTGCCGGTAAACCAAGGATAGCCATGGCAGACTCCTTTTCCGGGGGTTCTATAAATTTGTCAAAACAGCCGAGATGAATTATAATATCGGCGGTTCATTTAGTCCAGAATAACGTTTTCTGAAAGGGGGTTAGCGTGGCTGGATCACGGATCCGGTTGGTACATATGTATGGCTTCACTTTTCATCCAGGCACCGGAGTTCCCAAGCTAACCATCGAAACCGAGCTCATCTATCAGGAGATTCTGAAAAGCTGGGAGCAGTATGACCAAACTGTCCTTTTGGGCGGCTGGCTCTGTTCAAGGAAGAAGGGTTGGTTTATGCCAGATCAGCCAACCAGCGCTAAAGTGGTCTACGAGTTGTTGTTGGCTATGGGAGTACCCAAAGAGCGATTGGTAACCCAGTTTGATCCCCAATTGAAGACCCGCTTTAACTCAGGTGAAGTCTACTGCCGCGACATCCAGCCGGCCCGCTGTACCATGGAAGAAGCAGATTTGGGACTGCATCTTCTTCATGCGTTGACTCTCAGGTATCCGCTTTGGGTGCCTTTTGAGGCCCTATGTTTAGGGTTTCATGCCCGGAGGGTACGACTGATTTGGCAGAGCCGCCGAGCCAACTGCCAGAAGGTGGTGGGCGTGCCTCTCCCCTGCTGGAGGCTGAGATTAAGGCTTTTACCTAGGATTCTTCAGGAGCCGGTGGGGATATTGATAACCAGGAAAGACCCGTTGGGCAAGGGAAAGTTCTTTGGGGATCTCCGAGGCGATCGAACTCACGATGGCGCTCAGCGTTACCGCAAGGTAGTCAGCCCAGATGATTGGGAATAGAATGCGCAATCCACTTGTTAAAAGTTATCCACAGGGGGACTTGCAACAAGTGGTCTTTTTTTGTTCTAATTAAATAGACAACTAAATACGGAAACGAGCTGTGCGTGCACGCAGCTGGTTTAAAGATGAAAGGCCTAAAGAAGGTGAGAGTTTTTATTTAGCAAAGCCGGTTGTTATGGGGAGATGTAACAAGTGACGTTTTGATTCGTTATCTTAAAGTACAACTAAATATAGGAAACGAGCTGTTGGATATCCCAGCTGGTTTTAGAATTAAGAGCCTCATAGAAGGTAAGGTTTTTATTACTTTAAAATTTTTAGATGCCTAAGGGGCTAAAAAACTTGACAGCAAGTGTAAAACAATGTGAAACATCTAATGTCGCAAAAGATTGTTTCTGATTTGGCAAAAAGTGAAAAAAACTCAATAACCACGTGACGATCGGATTTTCAAAAATTGACAAAAGTGAAAATCCAGTGTAATCACATCAATTTTTCCATTTTTCAAAAAACCCTTATTTCATCGCACGATCGGCTTCTCACTAAAAATCGGTGTGAAGTGTCTTCACATCTGTTTCACGCCCTGACGATCTATGTTATAATCAGAATCAATGACCCAGAAGCAGGAGACCGGTAAAGCCGGGGAGAAAGAAGCAGAAGAATATCTCTGGGGTAAGAGCTATACAATCATTGAGAAAAACTACCGCCAGCCGTGGGGTGAGTTGGATATTGTGGCGAGGGCGCCGGATAGAACGCTGGTTTTTGTAGAGGTTAAGACATTGCGTAATGACTTGACTAATAAGTCAAGCAATGGTCTTATTCCAGAGGAAAATCTGACTCAAGCTAAACTGCGCAAACTCCAAAGAACCGCCTCTCTTTACGCCAATAGCCATCTGGAATTAGTTAGTGACAAAAGGGGCTGGCGGATAGATTTGCTGGCGGTGGAATGGCAGGAGGGTCAGAAGCCGGATATTAGACATTATGAAAATATATAAAATCATTGACAGGATAATCCATGCTATGCTATAATATCCTTAGTTCTTTGGGAATAGACTATTCCCAGCTGGGCGCGGCAGATTCCGCGCGAATCTTCGCCTGATGGCGAATGTTGGCGCCGGCTAAATGAAAAATAAAAGCTGTCGTCAGCAAGTACCATCGGCCGAAGGAGGTGTTAGATGTCGCGATTCGATGTGGATCAGTTGTTGGCTTTACGGGAGGCGGAGAGAGCATTCGAAAAACGTACCGGTCGCGGGGCGAAGAAAGAAGTGCAGGCGTTGATCAACAAGATCAGATCAGAGAAGTTATCAGCACCAGCAATGCCTTTAGAAAATCTCTGTTGGGGCGTGAGTGATTGGGCAAGTTTGGGCGTTCACTTCGACAAGCGCCAGCTCAAGCAGGCGAGAGAATTTCCATACGGCGAAATCCTCTCGGCGCCCTGCCCTTTCTATCCGGGACGAACAATTCAGGAAACTCACTTTGTTGTCCTTTATATTAAGGTTATCAATGGTCAGTCGTTGACCGTTATGAAGCTTCAAGATTTGTTTCCGGCAGCTGGCCAGCCTCGGTTCAGCGTATACGGCGCTGATTGTTGGTACCACAATCACGACTTTGCATTGAAGGCCGCTGGTCAGTTTGGCTGGCGGCTCCTACTGGCAGAAATCGTTCCTAATTCCACTGAAAAGGAATATGAACAACAAGAGGCGATGTTGCCGGCTGAATACGAAGTGGCATCCATTCGTCTGGAGATAATCAAAGACCTTTTCTCTCATAAGAAGAATGGTTATTATCCAAACGAGGGTCGTTCTGCCCGTTGTTCTGATATCAGCGCCGGCGGCCGCCTGAGCGTGGATTGCTCCGCTGTCGGCGGCGTGAACGTGGGCCGCTGGGGTGTCGATGCGGACTGGTACATCGGCGTCTCTGCCTCTCGGAAGTTCCCAGCCTAAAGCCAGAGGCTTTAGGCCAATGAATGGTCGTTGGCACTTAAAATCTTTACCCTCGGCAAGATGGAACTTGCCGAGGGTATTTTTTATGTCAGAATTTATATTGTCCCGCTAATGCAGGTGGGGCTATGGCTCGTCACTTCGCGAGACGCCCTATCAAAGGGTATTGATAGGGAGGGGACTTCTTGCTTGTCTCTGGAGGAGGTGTCGGTTGTGGCTGGCTACTCCCGAATAAAATACAGGGAGTTGACCCCCACACCTAGTCGGCATTTTAATAAAAACAGTCATGCGCTGAAAGCGCGTGCCGAATAGGTGTGGGGGTTGACATCCGCCACTACGAGAATATATAATATAGTTATGCTAACAAAGGTCGCCTCGTGGGGCGGCCTTTTTAAAAGCTAGCAGGCCAAAAACCCCGCCCTCTAAGTAGCCAATTCCGGCATAGAGGGCGGGGTGCTCGTGAATAAAATTCACTCGCATGTTTGATCTAAAAACACTATCCCGGGCTATTCAGCAGATTGCTGATGAGAAAAATATCGCCCCGGAAAAAATTATCGAAGCCATCGAGGCCTCCATTGCCGCCGCTTATAAGCGCGAATATGAGAAGCGAGGAGAGGTGATTAAGGCCAGCTTTGATCTTAAAACCGGCGAGGTGAAATTCTATTTAGTGAAGCAGGTAGTGGACGAAACAATGGTGGTGACTGATCCGGAGGTGGAAATTCCCACGACGCCGGTGGTTGAAGGCGAACTGGTTCCGGTTCGCTATAATCCCGATCGTCATCTCCTGATTGAAGACGCCCAAAAAATCAAAGCTGATGTTAAAGTCGGGGAGGAGCTGGAGTTCCCCCTTGAAACCAAAGAGGAGTTCGGCCGGATTGCCGCTCAGTCAGCCAAGCAGGTTATTCTTCAGAAGATCCGCGAGGCCGAGCGCGAATCAATTTATAAAGAATGGAAAGATAAAGAAGGTGATGTGGTCAGCGGTTTGGTCCAGCGCTATGAGCGCGGCAATATTTTTGTTGATTTAGGGCGGGCGATTGGCGTGATGTTTTATAACGAATCTATTCCCGGCGAGCATTACAAATCCGGCGACCGCTTGCGCTATTATGTCTTAGCCGTTCAAGATGATCCCCGCGGCCCGGGAATTATTTTGTCGCGTTCCCATCCCAAATTTGTCAGCAAGCTTTTCTCGATGGAGTCTCCGGAGATTGCTGAAAGTAGTGTTGAGATTAAAGCCATTGCCCGCGAAGCTGGCAGCCGCACCAAGATCGCTGTTCAATCTAATGTTGAAGGCTTGGATCCAGTCGGTTGCTGTGTCGGCCAGCGGGGGACAAGGGTGATGGCGGTCAGCAACGAACTGGGTCAGGAAAAAATTGATATTATCGAATGGTCTGAAGACCCGGCTCGATTTGTCGGCAATGCCCTTTCGCCGGCGAAAGTGAAGCTGGTGGAGATTGGTCAGTATCGCGAAGCCAAGGCCTTTGTGGCAGCTGATCAATTAAGTTTAGCTATTGGTAAAGGTGGACAAAATGTGCGGCTGGCGGCTAAATTAACTGGTTGGAAGATTGACGTCCGTTCGGCTGACCAGCCGGAGGCAGTGCAGGAGGGCGGCATCGCCGCGGCGGCAGAGGAAACGCTCCCTCCTTCGCCAGAGGCTACGGAGGGCAAGGGAGAATTTATCGAGGAAATTAAAAAAGAAGAGTAGTGTCCTTATACCCGTATGAATAATTTTCGACATTCGGATATTCGGATATTATTAGGAGCATTTGGATATTATTCGTGGATTCGGATCGGTTAATAAACATTATGGTAAACTACAATCTCATTCCTCTAGTAATTTCAGTAGCAGCTTTGTTTGTCGCTTGGAATTTGGCGCAGCAGATTTTGCGCAAAGGTAAAGGCAGTCAGAAAATGCAGGAGGTGGCTGATGCCATTAGAGTGGGCGCTAATGCTTTTTTGAAACGGCAATATCAGACCATCGGTGTCATCACCGTGGTTGTCGCCATCGCTTTATTCTTCGCTTATTTTTACAGCGGTGATGTTGTTCAGGGCACCAGCGTCGCTGTTTCTTTTATCATCGGCGCCCTGTCTTCAGCTGTCGCCGGAATTATCGGCATGTCTATCAGCGTCCGTTCCAATATCCGGGTGGCGGCGGCGGCCGAGCGAGGCATGGGGCCGGCCTTGGTAGTGGCTTTGCGGGGCGGCGCGGTTTCCGGCATTACCATTGTCGCTTTGTCGCTTTTAGGCATTGCCGGACTTTTTGAAATTTATTCACTTTTGGGTTTTACAGCAACGCAGATTCCTTCTTTAATTGTCGGCTACGGCTTTGGCGCCAGTTTGGTGGCGTTATTTGCCCAGCTGGGCGGCGGCATCTACACCAAAGCGGCTGATGTGGGCGCTGATTTAGTGGGCAAGATTGAAGCGGGCATTCCTGAAGATGATCCGCGCAACCCGGCAGTGGTGGCAGACTTAGTGGGAGATAATGTCGGCGACTGCGCTGGCCGCGGCGCTGACCTTTTTGAATCAACTGCCGCCGAAAACATCGGCGCCATGATTTTGGGCGTAGCTCTCTATCCGGTTTTTGGCATTAACGGCATTTTGTTTCCCTTGATAGTCCGCTCGCTGGGTCTGATTGCTTCTATTATCGGCACCTATACTGTCCAGCCCAAAGAAAATGAAAATCCTATGGCCTCGCTTAATCGCGGCTATTGGGTCACTATTATTCTTTCGGCTGTCGCTTTTTATTTCACCACTGATTATTTCCTCGGCAACATCTGGTTTTTTTGGGCGGGCTTGGTTGGCCTTCTGACTTCAGTCGTATTTTTGTACTTCACCCAGTACTACACCGAAGCCGACTATCGGCCGGTGAAAGAAATCGCCGAGGCCTCCAAGACCGGTCATGCCACCAACATCATCAGCGGCTTTGCCGTGGGTTTGGAGTCAACCGCTTTCACTATTATCACCATTGCCATTGCCTTGATTGCCTCTTATCAGCTGGGTGAGGCCTCGGGTGTTAGCGGCGGGGGATTGTACGGCACAGCCATTGCCACTATGGGGATGTTGGCCACAGCCGCTTATATTCTGGCGATGGATACTTTTGGACCGATCGTGGACAATGCCGGCGGCATTGTGGAAATGTCCGGCGCGCCGGAAGAAATTCGCCGCAACACTGACAAGCTGGATGCGGCTGGCAACACCACCAAGGCCTTGACCAAGGGCTATGCTATTGGCTCGGCGGCTTTGGCCGCCTTCCTGCTTTTCTCGGCTTATCTGGAAGAGGCCGGTTTGGAGAGCGTTGATTTATCCAAGGTGCCGGTGTTTGTGGGAGCAATGATCGGCGCCGCTTTGATTTTCGTCTTTTCCGGTTTGGCCATTAGAGCTGTGGGTAAGGCCGCTTACTATATCATCAATGAAGTGCGGCGGCAGTTTAAGGAACATCCGGGCATTATGACTGGTCATGAAAAACCCGACTATTCCAAAGCCATTGATATTACCGCCGCCGGCGCTCTTAAAGAAATGATTTTGCCGGGGCTGTTGGCAGTGATTGTGCCAGTGGCTGTGGGTTTGATACTGAAGGCCGAAGCCGCCGCCGGGATGTTGATGGTGGGAACCATCGCCGGTATTTTACTGGCCACTGTTTTTAATAATTCCGGCGGGGCCTGGGACAATGCCAAAAAGTGGATCGAAGCCGGCAACTTGGGCGGCAAAAAATCCGACGCCCACCGCGCCGCTGTCACCGGCGATACGGTCGGCGACCCTTTCAAAGACACCGCCGGCCCCTCGCTCCACGTTCTCATCAAACTTTTAAGCACGCTGACTTTGGCGCTGGTGGCGTTGTTTTTGTAATTAATCCATCACTTCCCAACTATTGATTTACGAAATCAATAGTTGAATAGTTGGTATTTACTCCAAAATAAACCCTTCTAGTTCACTAAGTGAAATTTCTTTAAGCCAACACAGAAGTTCTTTTTGATACTGTTTTGGCCCCCCGAAAAAATCTAAAAGGAATTCTCTTTGAGTGACGGAGGGAAAATTCTTTTTGCCAGTGTAATCTAAATGACTGGACCAGCGGTAATTATCTAAAAATCTTACTACTCTATTTAGATTTTCGATTTTTCTCTCTCGCCAGCCCACTTCCACTAAATCCAAAGGATTAAGATGAATATAATAGGGGATATGAATAAAATGAGAGTCTTTCGTCAATCGCACTGCCTTATAGCGTCCTTGAAAAAGAGCGCCAGAGCGTTCGTATTTCTTGTTGAAATAATTTGCATATCCACAACCAAATTTTCTCATAAATAAAGTCAGGCCACCCTCGATTAATGGTTTTAAAAGCAGATGGAAATGATTGGGCATTAGACAGAAGGCCATAATTTCTACAATTAATTTCCGCGGCTCCCGCTTGGATTTCATATATTGATTTACGAAATCAATAGTTGGGATTTTGGTATGGGGTAAACGATCATAGTAGAAACCAGCGTTGAAAGCTGGTTTCTCGTCGTTAAATTCAAAAAGATCATGGATGCATCTTAAATAATCCCGATCATTTAGAAAGATTTTTCTTTTATCTACACCACGGTTATATACGTGATAAATTTGATTAGCACCCCGCCGTTCTTTGGGAATCATAATCTTATTATACCCCAACTATTGATTTACGAAATCAATAGTTGGGGATTGACACCCGACCCCCCCCTAGTATAATTCTAGGTAATATGAACAACACCACAAAATACATCATTTGGCTGGTGGTTTTGGTGATTTTGGTTTGGGGTGGATACACCTTACTCAATAAACCAAAGCCAGTCTCTGGAGAGCCGATAAAAATCGGCAGTATCCTAATTCTTACCGGCGAAGGCGCCTCCTGGGGTGAAGCGGCTCGTAATGGCATTGATCTGGCAGTTGAGGAAATCAATGATAAAGGCGGTGTCAATGGCAGGGAGCTGGTGGTGATTCACGAAGATGATCAGAGCGATCCCAAACAAGCCGTTAGCGCTTTTAAAAAGTTAACCACTGCTGATGCTGTTAATTTTATTATTGGCCCCAACTGGTCGCATACTGGCTTGGCCGTAGCGCCATTGGCCGCCGAGAATAAAGTGCTTATGATTTCGCCGTCGTTGGGAGTAAAAGAATTTAATGAGAGCAGTGAATATCTTTTCAACACCTGGCCTCACGATGAAATTCTCTCCCGCAATTTGGCAGAGTATGTCTATAATAAAGGCCATCGCAAAGTGGCGCTTTTTGGCGCCCAGCAGGTTTGGGTAAAAGATCAGACAGCGGCTTTCAAGGGTAAATTTGAAGAGTTGGGTGGCAGAGTGGAATTGCTTTTTGAACCATTGATCACTGATACCGACCCCCGAGTCAATGTTTTGAAATTAAAAAATACTACAGGAATTGACGCGGTAATTTTCACCAGCGATGGTCAGGACATTACCGCCATCACCGCCAAGAAAATAAAGGAGTTTGGCATCAGGTTGCCAACTTATTCCATAACTCTTGATCGGAAGATTATCAGCAATTGTGAAGGCGCTTGCGACGGCTGGTTATTCTTAACTTTTCTAACCCCGACCTCGGAATTCGAGAAGAAATATAAAGGTAAATACAATAGAGAAGTAGAGATTGGTTCTGATTCGGCTTATGACGCAATAATGATACTGACCGAAGCCATGACCAAGACCAACTCTACCGATGTTGAACAAATTAAAACTTATCTAGCCTCGATCAAAGAATATAAAGGCGCTTCCGGCAAATTAGTTTCTGATGGCAAGCGCGCTTTTATTAAGCCTTATCTAGTTAAAGAAATAATCAAAGGCGAGCCGGTTAATAAAGCTGAATAAAGAAGTAAAAACTCCCAATTTGTGAAGGTGGATTAGAGCTTTGACTTTGTAATACAATTTGTTACAATTGTATTTATGAGGACAATTGTTAATATCTCTTTAAATAAGGATTTACAGAAAGTGGTCGAGGGGGAGGTAAAAAGGGGCAAATTTTCGAGTAAAAGCGAGTTTTTCCGCAACCTTTTGCGTCTCTGGATTGAAGAAGGCAGACTATTAGAAGAATTAGAAGAGAGTAGAAAAGAATTAAAAGCCGGCAGAGGCAAACTATTGCGTTCCCTAAAAAATCTTAGATGAGGATTTATTACTCCTCTAAATTTCAGAGGGAGTATAAAGAGCTACCAAAGCAAGTAAAAGAAGATGCGGAGGCGGCAGAAAAGTTATTCAGACAAAATCCTTTTCATCCGAGACTCAAAACACACCAACTCCTCGGTCGCCTTAAAGATTTCTGGGCTTTCTCTGTCAATTATCGTTATCGGATAATTTTTGAGTTTGCCAATGGTGATATAATTTGGTTTCATTCGGTTGGCGATCACAAAATTTATCGGTAAAAAGTTTAATGAAATCTTCTTTTAAAAAGCTCCCCGGGTCGGTGGTTGAGCTGGACGTAGAACTGACTCTGCCGGAATTTAACGAATACTGGCAGCCGGTTTTTGACGCGGCTCAAGCTAAGGTTCAAATTAAGGGTTTCCGGCCGGGGCAGGCGCCGCCGGAACTGACTAAAAAAGCCGTGGATACGGAAAAAGTTTTTCAGGAAGCGGCTCAAAGCGCTGTGCGCCACAGCTTAAACAGCGTGGTTCAGGAAAATAATTGGACGCTGATTGACAGTCCGAAAATTGAAATCAAAGAAGATAAAGAGAGCTTTTCCTATCAGGCCCGGCTGGTTATTTTTCCCGAGATTAAACTGGGTGATTATAAAAAGATTGTTCGTGAGTTTGCCGGCGAGCTTGATGAGGATTTGAAAAAAGTTTTCGTGAATGAAGAAGAAATTAATGCCTCTCTGGAGTGGTTAAAAAAATCCGGGGCCAACCTGAAAAATTTTAAAGATGAAAATCAGCTTAAAGACAGTGTCCGAGAAGGCATGAAGTTTGAAAAGGAAAATCGCGAACGTGAGAGAGTTTTACTAAAAATTCTTGATCAGATTGCAGAAAAATCAGAAATAGACATCCCTCAAGCCATGATTGATAAGGTGGGAGATAAAAGGCAGGCGGCCAGACACCTGGTTATTTATAAAATCGCCGAGATCGAGAAGCTCCGGCCAACCGAGCAGGAAGTGGAGGATGAGCTAAAAAAACAAAGTTGGCAGACGAGGCCCGGAGTTGACAATCAAAAAATTTATGACTATATTTATGAACAAGTCCAACAGCGCAAAGTTTATGAGAAATTATTTAATACCAACGGTAATTGAGAAGACTTCAATGGGGGAGCGGGCTTATGATATTTACTCGCGTCTGCTTAAAGAACGAATTGTCTTTCTGGCCGGCCCGATTAGCGACGCCGTCGCCAACACCGTCATTGCCCAACTGCTTTTTCTGGAGCATGATGATCCGAAAAAAGATATTAAACTTTATGTGAACACCCCGGGCGGATCGGTGACCGCCGGCTTGGCTATTTATGACACGATGCAATATATCAAGCCCGATGTTTCCACCATCTGCATCGGCATGGCCGCTTCCATGGGGGCGGTGCTTCTGGCATCCGGCAAAAAAGGCAAACGAGTGGCCCTGCCTAATTCGGAAATTTTACTGCACCAGGTGATGGGCGGGGCGCAGGGGCAGGCCAGTGAAATTGAAATTACCGCCAAGCAGATTATGAAAATTAAAGAACGGCTTAACCAGCTTTTGGCTAAACACACTGGTCAGTCTATAAGTAAAGTGGAGAAAGACACTGACCGCGACTTTTATCTCTCCGCTCAAGACGCCAAGAACTACGGCATCATTGACGAGATTATTAAGAATCAGAGATAAGATAGTATTAAACTCTAAATCCTAAATTCTAAACACAAGAGCCAGCCAAACCCCCTCTCCGCCAGCCAGCCCTCCTCACTACTTCTTCACAACAACCACTCGGACTCGAGAAAATTAAGGAGCTCGGGAGGCTCTTTTTGAAGAAAATTAAGGTTCCGGCATTCCTCCTAATTAGCTAAGCTCA
>CAYICS010000007.1:0-23165 GCA_964362125.1 uncultured Candidatus Saccharibacteria bacterium | reverse complement strand
ACAGAATCCGGCTTATTGACTGCCACGCAAAACCCCGCCGCAAGGCGGGGTTTTGTTTTTATAAAAATAGGGCGGCTATTTAGGCCGCCCGTTGATGTTTCGGAGACAGATGGTGAGGACGATTAGAATCCCTCCGGCTACTATCCATGCAGTTGGAATTGAGAAATACTCACCTAGAAATCCAAAAAGGATTAACCCTGCTAATCCTCCAATGTGTTCCATCATCGCCACCAGTGAAATGATGGTAGCTCTCTCTTTGGAGGGGATGTTGTTATTGAGGTAGGCATTATTGATTGGGTCGAACCAGCCTCTTGGGATTTCGTGGATTAGAAATGCCGCAATTGCCGGTAGAAAAGCCTGTGGCAGTACGGTCAGTACAATGGCTAATCCGGCAATGACCTGAGCAAGATGAATGGCCCCCCTTTCGTTTTTCGACCACCTTAGCACTGTTGATGTCATTGCCGCTCCAATCAGGAGAAATACAGAGATGCCAGCCTTTATAAATCCTAAGCTTGCCTTACTGCTTAGGAATTGGGAAAAGAGGGGCTGCCATTGCATGTTCGGAGCCATAACTACAAATAACTGAAGGACTGTTGTAGCAATAACGAACTTCACCGCACGGTTGCTTTTTCCATGGCTGAAGCTGGTTGTTACAATATCCTTCATTGCTTGACCAGTATTGCGCCATTGGAATTTTTTCTTAGTGAAGTATTCTTCTTGCATCCAGAAAAGTGCAGTTAGTCCGCAAAGGAACATTGTGGCGCTACACATTAACCAAGGGGTTGTAATCTGGTAGTCAGCGGTAAAGGCGCCAGCTAATCCTCCGATCATGCCGAAGAAAATTGCTAATTGCCGCGCCTTGGCAAAGATGACATCGAACGACCCTTTGTAGTCGAAGTGTTTCAGTCGATCTACGACCCATGCTTGGAAAGCCCCACTGGCAAAGGTTGAACCAATAGCCGTTATCCCCTCAGCCAATGCACAAGACCAGAAGGAGTGGGCTCTGGCGTAGAGTAGAGCTCCAAGAGACATGAGGAAGCAGGAGGAGACAAACGAAATTTTCCTCCCAAATAAATCAGCAATAGTTCCTGTTGGTATTTCAAACAAGACCAACGTGCCGAAGTAAACGGCATTCACCAAATTCGCTTCAAAGAGATTGAGGCCCCTTGAAAGCAGAAACATGACGTAGGTTGGGAAGGTGAATGATATTCCAAGACTAAACAGAACTGTCAGTGTGGCGTAGCATCTGATCGTGGACTTGATCACTTTCTATCTCCTTGTAAAAGAACCTTAGATAAAACAAGAACGCCTCGTTTTATCTAACCGAGGCGTTCTTGAAATGTTGTTATAAAGTATTATTTCCTATGGTACTTTAGAAGCAAAACCGCCTTGGTAAGACAAAACAAATTCCCCCAGACATAGCTGAAGGCTGAAATCATATTATTATTGTGACGGCTTTGTTTTTCCATCGTCCTTTAATAATAAATTATTTTATTTGATTTCGTCAAGCCGCTGGAATTTTCCTTTATCTAATATTTTAATCTCAATAGAATTAGCGGCGGCGTTGTTACCTCTGATGTCAAAGGTAATCGGGCCGTTGGCACCTTGATAATCGCGGGTCGAGGCCAGAACTTTTTCGACACATCTAACATCTGCAACCCCGCAAGATTCTAAAGCATTAGCCAAGAGTTTAAGTGAATCATAACCAGAACCAACATAGATAGAGGGTGTTTCAGTTTTAGTCACAGGATAGGAATAATAAATTTTTTGACCAGTCTCTGCTTGTATTTTAGCCACATCCGGTGCTTGCAGCACTGACCCAGCCAGAATTTGTTTATTAAGGCCCAGCTCGCGAGCTTGTTTTAAGAAAACAGCGTAATCAGCCGGGTAGGTGGTGGCTAAAACAGCCTCACTGTCATCGTTTTTGAATTTAAGGATTTGAGTTCTTAGATCAGCGGCGCCGCGGCTATGATTCTCTACGGTAACTAACTCTAAACTAAGCTCTTTAGCCCATTTTCTAATCGAGATTTCATTTTCAACCCCGTATTCATCCTTAGAGTACAAAATTGAAATCTTTTTATAGTCCAAATCTTTTACAGCGAACTCAAGAATTCTTTTAGCTACTGCTTCAACCGAAGGTAAAACATTAAAAGTGTATGGTCGAATGGTTGGATCACTAGAATGGCCAAGGCCAGTGGTGATAATAATCACTTTATCTTCACCGGCTATCTGCAGTACTGGAATTCTTACAGCCAGACAGAGCGGCCCGACAATATAATTAACCTTGTCCAGATCGCGAAGTTTTTTATAAGCATTAATGCCAACACTGCCAGTGCATTTACCGTCTTCAACAATTAACTCAATGAGGCGGCTATTAATTCCGCCGATGGCATTTATTTCGTCTTTGGCTTTATTCATTCCTTCAAGATTCCATTCCCCTAGTCTGGCTGCCGGACCAGTTAAGGGCGTAATCACCCCGATTTTAATCGGGCCGCTGGGAGTAACTGGTTCTTTATTAACCAGCCAGAAAATCCCGGCCGCCACCACTATCACCGTCAAAATAATAATATTGAAATTTTTATTCATATATTACATTTTAAAATCTTACTAGACGACTGACAATAAGCCTTATTGACAAAATTGACACAGGAGAGTATAATGTAATAAAATCAAGCAAAGATCTGTCATTTTATGATTGACACTTTAATAAAATTAGGCCTTTCCCGGACAGAAGCAGAAATCTATGAAACCCTGATTAAGGTAGGGCCCTGTTTTGTCGCTCCCCTAGTCCGGGAGGCTGGCAAGCACCGCCAGATTATTTATAATGCCTTAAATTCTTTAGAGAAGAAGCAATTGATCACCCTTAACAAGAAGAACGGTAAAAACTTCTATGCCGTTGGCGACCCCAAAAGATTTTTAGTCGAAACTAAACAAAAAGAACTTTTAGCTGAAAGGTTGGCTGAGCAGATAGAGAATCTTGTCCATTTAGAAAAAGAACAAATCGTAGAAGTGTTTAGAGGCAGCGACAGTTATCAAAAAGGCATGGCCAGTTTTCGTCAGCACGCTGAAGAGGCGCAAGAGTATATTGTTATCCGGGGCGAAACTAAAGGCTGGTTTGAATATATCCGACCATTTTTTGCCGGGCACGTTAATGAGGTGCGGCGTTTGCGGCGAAAAGGTATCGATACCATGATAATTTTCTTTGAGTATGAACGTGAGCGAGCTCAAGAGTTTATCGGGCCTCACATCGGCGATCCTTATCTTTGTAAAGTTGTCCCGGATCAATACCGCCTGCCTCATAGTTCCTGGCTGGCCGGGGATCACATTTATATTCTTACTCCCACCCCCGATCCGTTGATTGTTCACATTAAAAGTAAACCGATGGCTGAACGATATCGGGATTATTTCTGGACTCTTTGGAAGAAAGGTGAATGGTTAAAGAAGCCTTGAGTCAAGCTCCTCATTCACCAGCTTATCAGCGGCGCGGTTTTTCTCGCGCGGCACCAGATTAAATTTTACTTCTTTGAAGTCCTGTTTCAGATTCCAGATTTCCACAAACAGCGGCTGGAGGTGGGGTTCTTTAATTTTATAATCGCCGCTTACCTGATTGCACAAAAGATCGCTGTCAGTGTTGATTTCTAATTCGGCCCCTCGAGCTTTTTTTCCACCCAGCAGGGCCTTGGCTTTTTTCAGAGCAAAAATCACGGCTTTGTATTCAGCCACATTATTGGTGGTTTCGCCAAGATAATCACGATAGGACTTACTTGCCCCGAGCAGGGTCGAGGAGCCGATTACTATTCCAACAGCCGCTGGACCGGGATTGCCTCGGGCGCCGCCATCGGTGTAGATGATTAATTTCTCCATAAGATAAGGGTTTAGGGTTTAGGGTTTAGAACGGATTTCCAAGGCAGTGGTTTATTGGCTGGCAAACGGAATCCAGAGGCGGCTTTATGGCCTCCGCCGCCGAATTTCTCTGCTATTTTAGCTACATTAACTTTACCATTTGAGCGCAAGGAAAAACGAGTGATGTCTTTTTCCCGCCGCCAGACAATCGACAGCGGCGGCTGTTTTTTGGCCATCGCATGCCCCAGATCAGAATCAAGAAAAGAAGGGGCGTTGGCCGCTAAAATTTTATAACCCTCAAAATTTACCAATTCCGCCTCGCCCAGTATTTCCTCAATCAGTTTTTTTCGGTAGGCTAAAATTATTGCCCCTTTTTCTATAATTTTTTTCAGTTTGTTTTTATTTTCAAAATCTTGGGATAGCCGATCCCAATTTTTAAAGTTAAAGTCAATTAAGTTAATGTAAGAAGTGATTTCTTGGGCGCGCGGCATTTTCCATTTCCAAATATCACAATCTTCAATATATCTTAGCAGATGCGGTAGAGGTTTAGAGGGGTGAAAGTAGAGCCAAGCCAGAACAGCCCCTGAATGATTTATATCAAAAAGATGTTCCGAGGCAAATTTGATTATTGGCTTAGCAGTTATATGGTGGTCGATGATAGTCACTTGTTTATTGTTTTTTACCAAATCCCTGACTACAGCCGCCGGTCTCGGCGCATAATCAATAAAATATACTTCTTTATTTTTTAACTTTGGCAGAGGATTTTTGCGGTCTTGGCCGATATAATCAGCCTTCTTGCCGAACTTTTTCCAGGCCGCCCAGGCGCCGGAAAAACCGTCCGGGCAATCAGCGTGATAGAGAACGACAATTTTCTTCATAGGGTTAGTATATTTTATTCGGGGCATTCGGATCAATTAGTAGTTTGGGATCGGTCCAACGCTTCCAATCCGGGCAACTTTTTGCCAGCTAAGAATTCCAACATCGCTCCCCCGCCGGTAGAGACAAAACTGAATTTTTTAAGCAGGTCCAGTTGCTGGAGGAATTGTACAGTGTCGCCGCCGCCGACAACCGAGAAGGCGCCGCGAACCGTGGCTTGGGTAATGGCTTCGACCACTGCTTTTGTTCCGGCCTGATAGCGCCGGTCCTCCACTTGCCCCAACGGCCCGTTCCAAATAATTGTCTTGGCCAAGGCAATTGCTTGCTGATAACGCTCAATTGTTTCCTGATTAATATCCAGAACCGGCGGATTGAGATAGGCGCCGCCCAGCAGGATTTGATCGGACTTGTATTTAAAACTTTCCATCAATGGTTCTTTGTCTTCAATTTTGTTGCCGCCGATAATCAGCGCCAGCGGCATTTCCGGATTGTCCCTGACCCGGCTTAAATTAACTACTTCTTTTTCCAAAAGGAGGCCGGCGTAGGAGTCTAGGAATTGCGTTATAGCGACGATAGAGGCGTGAGGCCGGTGGGAGGTGGCAAAGTCATCGTTGACATAGAAATCGCCCTTCTTAGCCAGTTCTTGGGCAAAGCCGGCGTCACCCTGTTCTTCCCGCGGATCAAAGCGGAGGTTCTCGACCCAATTTATGGAGATTCGATTTCCATAGATTGATTCTAGGTTTCGGAGAAGGACATCGATAACTGGTTTTAAAGATAATTTCGGATCAGAGCCGGAGGGCCGGCCGCGGTGGCTTAGAATGGTGATTTTCGCGCCGGCGTCCAGCAGAAATTTAATCGTCGGCGCCACCGCCTCGAGGCGGTATGATTCTTTACTAAAGTCTTTAATATCGAGATTGATTCTTAGAAGACACCGTTTGCCCTTCAAAGACTGGAGATCTTGTTGGCTTAGCAGCCGCATTTATTTATCCCAGTGCTATCTAGGGTATGTTGGTATCGGAACTGTCGGCTTTGCTCTTTGATATATTGGGGTACGAGATTTAAATCTTGGCGATGGCTTAATAAATGGCAATAAAGATGAGGATCGGTGATACCGCCTCAAGATTCCTAATGCCCGAAGCTCTTGTCTGAAGCCGTGAGAAATTATTTGTTTATAAGTTGGGGCAGTTCCGAGAAGAAGAGCTTGATGAAGAATTCTTCTTCTAGTATTTGTCTTTGGGTATTTTTCAGCTGCGGCAAGATAATAGCCGCTGCCAGTTAATATAATTATTGATAGAAGAAAAGAAAAAACCTTCATCTTTTAATTTTAGTATAGTCAATTTGACCAGACAAGCCCGGCCTGTGTATAATTAAATATAAGAAAAAATGGCACATACCAAATCACTTGGTACAACTAGATTAGGCCGGGATTCCCAGCCCAAGTATCTGGGCGTTAAGAAAAACCAAGGTCAGAAAGTGATGCCCGGGCAAATTATTATTCGCCAGCGAGGCACTCATTATATTCCCGGCCAGAACGTAAAGCGCGGCTCGGATGACACCTTGTATGCCCTCAAAGCCGGCATTGTTAAGTTTCTTAGTAAAAAGAAAATTCGTTTTGACGGCTCGCAGAGATACGCGAAAATTGTTAGTGTAGTTCTGACAAAACCTTAGAATCCTAAATCCCAAACACAAGAGCTAGTCAACTTTCTTTTCAGCAATACGTTTCTTTGCGCCTAAATTCTGTTTCGTCCATCAGAGACGCGGCTGGCTTTTGAAATAGGATTTATGATTTTTAATTATACTCAAAAGTTGTACGTGCAATAAATGAGTATAATCCAAAAATCTTAAATTATTGCATAGTTATTGCATAGTCAGCCCAACTTGGCCTTTGATGCCGCGGCCGAAGTAAATAGAAATTTGGTGCTCGCCGGTGGTTCTGATGGGTTTTTCTAAAATTACTTCCAGCTCTTTGGGATAGCCGCGTTCCAGCAGGGCTAGTTTGATGTCTTTAGCTGTCACCGAACCAAAAACCTCGCCTTTCTCGCCAGTGGCCACCTTGAATTCTAATTTTTCCGCCGCCAACTTAGTGGCCAACCCCTCTAGTTCTTTAATTATTTCTCCCTCGCTTTTAGCCCAATGCTCGCGTTTGGCCAGATTTTCTTTAGTGGCCGGCAGGGCCAGATTTTTGGTAAATAAAAAATTCCGGGCATAGCCATCAGCTACTTCTTTCGTGTCCATTTTTTGACCCAGGCCTTTTATGTCTTGGAGAAGGATTACTTGCATACTTAGGGTATAGGGTTTAGCGTTTAGGGTTTAGGATTTTGGATTTTCGGATTTAGGATTTCCAGTAGAATTTCCAGCGCTTTATCCAACTGCGGATCTTTCTTTTCCTCCCGTTCTTTGTCGCTTATCTCCACTTTAAAATCTGGTTCAATGCCGTTCTTATCAATCTGTTGACCCTTGGGCAGGATCCAATGGGCAATGGTAATTTTGACAGTCGAGCCATCGGATAATTCAATTAGTTCCTGAACCGTTCCTTTGCCGAAACTTTTTTCACCAACCATTTTAATTCCCCGGTGGTCACGGATAGCGCCGGCTAAAATTTCACTGGCTGAAGCCGAACCGCTGTTGATGATGATTACCAACGGGATGTCTTTGGCAATGGGATTATTTTCAGAGAGGAAAACATTCTTTTTGCCGGAACGGAATTCTTCAGAGACCACCTCTTGGCCCCGTTCTATAAATAAGCCGGCAATTTCAATGGCGCTGTCAAGAAAACCGCCGGGATTATTACGCAGATCAAGGACAATCCCCTGTGCTCCAGCTTCTTTTATTTCAGAGAGAGCTTTTTGTACTAACTGGCTGGAGTTTTCGGTAAAAGTAAAGAGTTGGAGATGAGCCAGATTGTTATCTTTCATCTTCCATTCAATCACCGGGATATTAATAACAGCCCGGGTGATACTCATTTTTCTGGGTTTATCCTCCTCTTTCCGGCCAATGCTTAAATTAACATCAGTGCCCTCCGGCCCCCGGATCATCTTGACTGCGTCCATGACGCTGATTCCGATAGTGGATGAGGCATTGATTTCAAGAATTCTGTCACCGGCAATCAGCCCGGCTTTCTCGGCTGGAGTGTCTTTGAGCGGCGCCACTATAATCAATTGTTCATTTTTGATGCCGATTTCCGCGCCAATGCCGCCAAAACTTCCGCCCAAGTCCTCGGCCAATTTCTTTGAGTCCGGCGGATTAAAAAATGACGAATGAGGATCTTTTAAGGCGTTGACCAATCCGGCGGCGCCGCCATAGATCAAGTCCTGGTCTTTAACTTCAGTGGCTTTTAAGTAATTATCTTTAATAACTCGCCAGGTCTGCCAAAAAACACCCATATTGGCATTGATAACTACACCACCATCAAGATTATCAATGCCTTTAACAATAATGATGTCGGGATTTTTAATGCCGAGGTAATAGCCGAGAAATCCTGCCCAGACAATCAAGACCACTACTATCACTGCCAGTAATATTTGCCGGTAACGGGGCATAGATATAATATTAGATTAAAAGGATGGAGAATATCAAGAAGCTTAGTGAGAAATACTTTGAAAGCTTGAGTGAGCGCTCGCGGCAGTCGCGGGTTTACCATGATTATCAGCTGATTGGTTTGCAGCTGGCAGAAATACTTCAAGATCGGCCGCACCGGGCGCTTTATATCAAGTTGGCTAAAAATTATAACTCTGATAAACTATTAGACCTTGTCAATAGAATTGCTGAACGGGGAGATATTAAAAATAAAGGGGCGTATTTTATGAGTGTTTTTTATGCAGATCCTGACTATCGAAAAAAAGCAAAATGAGAAGTTTCTGAGGCGGGCGACCAGACCTTTTGATTTCTCAAAACATTCCCAAAAAGAGATTCGGGAATTAGTGAAGATGATGAGGCGGATAATGAAAGCGGCCGAGGGGGTAGGTTTGAGCGCTAATCAACTCGGTCTTGATTTTAGTCTGTTTGTGGCCCAAGTGGAGAATAAATTTTACGCGATTTTTAATCCTAAGATTGTTAAAACTGTCGGTGAGGCTGAGGCCGCTGAGGAAGGCTGTTTGAGCGTGCCGGAAAAGTTCGGTTTAGTGACGCGGCCGGAGAAAATCTGGCTGGAGGGACAGGGGGCGGACGGCAAGAAAATCAAAATCAAGGCTTGGGGCTTTTTGGCCCGCGTGTTTCAGCACGAAGTTGATCATTTGAATGGAAAATTATTTATTGATCAGACAAGAGAGATTTATGAAATTAAAAACAGAAAAAATCTTAAATCTTAAATCATGAATCATAAATCTCGTTTTGTTTTCTTTGGTACTCCGGAGTTTGCGGCCATAATTTTAGATGATTGAAATCCGACTTCAATTAACTTCAATAAATTAAAAAACCGGACCAAGAAAACAAAGTCTGTGATCATAAAAAATCCCCGCCACACCAAGTGGTGGGGCGGGAAGAAAAGAAGGATCATAGTCCCTCCAATTAGCTGTTTGACATTATACTTCTCAAGGTGTGGGGGCTTGTCGGCTGGAGGTCTTTCTTCGCCGCATACTCCTGGAGAGCGGCGATGAATGGCGAGCGGAGGCCGAACGGCATCCGATCCCACCATACTACGAGCTCATTCAAATTTACTTCCGCGAGGTACCGAGGCAGGACTTCCTGGTATCGCGCGATGATGGATGCTTCCAGCCCTGACGGGCATTCCCAATAGCGCTTCTCCAAGAGTTCGGGGTCAGTCATCCCCTTCAGAATCTCCTGGTACCGCGCGATGATGAAGGTTTGCAGGTCTAGCGGGCATTCCCAATAGCGCTTCTCCAAGAGTTCGGGGTCGTTGACGGTAGCAAGGTCGTGGATTTCTTCCGGTTTCGCGTATGCTTTGTCTTTAATAAACCTCCGGATTTCCTTCACAGTCAGGGTGGAACTTGAAACTTGCGTGGTCATGAGAACACTCCTTTCATTATGGATAGAATGCAGAACTACACAGAACTGACACAGAACTTCGCAGAAAGGTGATGATTTGCCTTCCTTTATTAAACCGGAGACGCTTCTTGAGTTCTAACAACCAGTTGAGGGCTGCTTTTTCTCCGTCAGCTCTCGCGATAAATTCAGAAACGAAATCCATCCAAGACTGTTCTTTCTTAGGTCGTTTTTCCCTTTTACCCATAACATCCCCTTTTTTGCTTTTAAGGAATGATCTAAAATAATCATAGAGTTAGGGAAAAGTTTTGTCAATAGTATGAGAAAATTTACTAATATTATTTTAATTATTGTTCTGATTAGCAGCTCCTTTAGTTATCTATTGGCGTCGCCGACTAACTTAAATATATCACCCCCTGACTCAGCCATCGGTTTAATAGACAAGTTAGATAGCGATATTGATTCTTTGAGAGAAAAAATAGAACAAAACAGGAAAGCGTTAAGTGAAACCGAAGAAAGAATTAAGAGGGCTCAAAAGAAAGGCATTGAGCAGCTTAAAAAACAGAGACAGATGGCGGCGGCTAATATCAATCGTTATGATAGGGAGCTAAAGATAAGAGCTGAAGCCAGAGAGAGAATTAATGCCCTTATTTCTTCGGAAAGCGACCCAGATGTTCTAGGGCAATGGGCAAGAGAGATTGGAGTTAGAAAGAGATTATTGGAGACAGAGGAGGAGATTATTAAACAAAGAGTTGAGCAGTTAAGAGCTCAGATTAGAAGGTCTCAATTATCAACCAAAGAGTTTGCAGAGATTCAAAATTCTTTAATAGGGGAGACTAGAAAACTAGAGAAGACTCACGAAATGCTGGCTGATTTAGAAGGTCGGAGGTTGGGTCTATCAGAAAGAGCTGAGATTTTAAGAAAAGGCGGTTCGCCAGCAGAAATAGAAAAAGCCCTCGTTGAACAAGAAAAAAAGATCAGAAAATGGTTAGATGAGAAACTTAGGATTCCTGGACGTCAATTAGGTCGCCGCGGCTCCCTGGGCATCCTCTCTGAAAAAGAAGCAAAAGCCGTTGAAGAAGCGGTGGAAAAAGTCTCTGACACCGCCAAGCTTAATAAATTAGGCAGAACTTGGAGAGTTATTAGAATAGGCGGCAAGGTTATAGTCATAGGCGCCATAATCACCGAAACCGGTCTCTTTATCTATAATTTATACACTTTTGAAGGCGATGTTTGGAAAAAGATGTTTTATGCCGCTGACCAGCTCACTCATATTCCTTTCACGTCAGAGTTAGGTATCAGTGAAACCTTGCTTAAAAGTCCTACCGGCCTCTATAAAGAAGGTATTGCCAAAACCATCAGGAGGATTGAAGAATTACAGCAATGCCTGGATACTTATGAAGGATCAGGCCAGGCCTATTGCGCTTATGAGGGATTGTTTGGAAGAAAGATAGTGGTTTTTATAGACAATGAGAAGGAGGCAAAGGAAATTAGACAAGGCCTTGAGTTCTATGGCAGATCTTTAGAGAGGCAATTGGAAAGGTTGGAGGAGTTTAATCAATAATAATGAAATACATATTCTTTGGGACGCCGGAGTTTGCGGCCATCATCTTGGAAAGATTAATTAAAGCCGGCTGGCCGCCGGCGGCGGTGGTGACTAATCCTGATAAGCCGGTTGGCCGAAAAAAAATTCTAACCCCACCCCCAGTTAAACAAATATTCGCTTCCTCGGAGGAAGCGAATATTTGGCAGCCGGAGGATTTATTAAATGTTTCCGCCCAAGGCGGATCCGCCTCTGGCGGAAAAAGTCAATTGTCAAAGGTTAATGCCCTAGTGGGCATCTTGGCTGCTTACGGCAAAATTATTCCTAAAGAAATCATTGATATTTTCCCCAAAGGCATTATTGTTGTCCACCCCTCGCTTTTACCGAAGTACCGGGGTCCGACGCCGATACAGACGGCAATTCTCAATGGCGATAAAGAAACGGGTGTGACGCTTTTTCTTATGGATGAAAAAATAGACCACGGGTCGATAATTTCTAATTTCCCCGCCTTCGCCAAGGCTTCGGCGGGCAGGCAATTTCCAATTTCCAATGACGATGATTACGAAACATTGATGAAAAAACTGGCGGAAGCAAGCGCTGATTTGTTGATTGAGACATTGCCTAAATATCTTGCGGGGGGAATTAAGCCGCGGCCGCAGGATGAAGCTGGAGCTACTTACACTAAAAAATTTACAATGGAAGAGGCGCGGGTGGATTTAGAAAAAGACGACCCGGAGATGGTTGTCAGGAAAGTCAAGGCATTAAATCCCGAACCCGGCGTCTGGACAATTAAGAACGGCAAAAGGATGAAAATTCTTGAAGCGGATTTAGTAGACGGCCGGCTGGTTCTAAAGAAGATTCAATTTGCTGGAGAAAAAAGCAAACCCCCACACCTAGAGTATAGGTGAGGGGGTGGGCCTATCGGTTGATCTTGGGATAGGCCTGCCCGCCATCGGCCTGGGCCTCAGGCACTGGCAGGCGGGCCTGCCGGATGCGCCGGTTGCGGAAGTCTTGACGGTTGAAATGTTGCCGCTGACACCGCTTACAGAATTTTTTAATCTGGTTGTCGCAGTGACAGCGGATTATTTTAATTTCGCCGCCGCAATAAACGCATTTTTCAGCGGAGATCGACTGAGGGTTCATTTTGTCTCCCCTCCCCAGTAGACGGAGCGTTCTTTTTATATTTTAGCACGATTTGCTGTTTGTCTTTCAAGATTAAGTTTTCAACAGCCTCGGTATAGAGTTGACCATCAACAGTTGCCTCAAGAGTGTAGCCGGGGCGTTCTATTGATTTTCCCCAGACAGCGAAGAATTGCCCCAGTCGGAATTCTTTAGCGCCGGAAGCCGCTTCCACATGAATCGTGCCGCTGCTGTCGTGAGTGTGGATTTCCGCCATACAGTTGGTCAGGAGGCCGATGTCAGCCGGAATAATTTCCCCCGTCTCGTCTACTTCAACTGTTAAATGAGGATGGAAGTGCTGGCTGAGCCGCTGATGCCCCATTGTCAGGCAATCAATACCTGCCTCTTCCCATTTGTTAGTTTGGGGATTGGTTTGAGTGCGCGGATAATAAAATAGCCCGCCTAAACTTACTATAAATACAATTACCAAAATCCAAGTCAGGAATTTGTTTTTCATAATAATTTTGATTATACTATAAATTGATTACACCACAAATATTCCGGGGTCGGCTAATGGTAGGCCACATGACTCTGAATCATGTAATCTTGGTTCGACTCCAAGCCCCGGAACTATGGAACACGATCACCAACATCACATCCACTATGCCCAGCCGGGCGCTGATAAAATGGGAGCGTTAATCAAGCTGGTTTTTTTGCTGGTGGTTTTTGCCGTGTTTTATTATTTTGTTGTTTTGCCCGCCCCCGGGCGCGCCACTGATTTAGAGCTGCAATTTATGGGTTTGTTTTTCTCGCTGGTGGCGATTTTAAAGTTAGCTGACTGGCCGGGTTTTGCCGCCGCCTATGCTGAATATGATCTTTTGGCCAGCCGCAGTCGGGTTTATGCCTATGTTTATCCTCTTTTGGAATTGGCGCAGGGATTGTTTTATCTAGCCAACTGGCAGGTGCGTTCTGTGGCTTTTCTCACTTTGATTTTAATGGTCATCGGCGTCATTGGCGTGGCCCGCAATCTGTTGTCTAAAAACCCCGTCCGCTGCGCCTGCCTCGGCACTATCATCCCTATCCCGCTGACTAAATTCACTTTAGCTGAAGATATTATTATGGGCTTAATGGCTTTGTTGATTATTTTTAATGGATAAAAAATACCGGGCTGCTATTGGTAAATTTTTGAAATCTATGCTTAAATAATTTTTACAACCTTGTATATCCTTGGTATTAATTCTGCCTATCATGAAACCGCTGCTTGTCTTATTAAAGACGGCCAATTAATTGCCGCCGTCGAAGAAGAACGGTTCAGCCGGGTTAAGCATGGCAAGCCCGCTCGGGTTGATAATCCTGATCTTATACCGACCGCGGCTATTAATTACTGTTTAAAAGAAGGCGGTATCGGATTCTCAGAAGTAGGCTATATCGGTCTGTCTTTTTTTCCAAAAGACAGATTAAAGAATATAAACATAGATAATTTTTTTAAGCCGGGCGATTGGGGTAGTCAGGAGGGAGAGGAGTTATTTTATAGAAAACTTTTGAAGATTCCGGTTTTAATCAGCGAGTTAGCAGGAGAGGCTGTCGAAAAAAAGATTCATTGGATCCCTCATCATCTCTGTCATGCGGCCAGCGCCTTTTTTGTCTCCCCTTTTTCCGGGGCGGCTATTTTATCCATTGATGGTATTGGTGAGATTTCTTCCACTTGGTTGGGTGGGGGTGAGGAAAATAAAATAGAAGTTTTAAAAGAAATTAATTATCCCAACTCAATTGGATTTCTCTGGGAGAAGTTTTCTCAGTTTTTGGGGTTGGGACAATACGATGCCTCCAAAGTAATGGGTTTGGCTTCTTATGGTGATTGGCGAAAGTTCTATCCTCAATTCCAAAAATTAGTAAAAATTTACCCTGATGGTAATTTTAGTGTTGACAACTCCATCATGAAATTCAGGCTGGATGACTTTGGAGAGATTGAAGAATTATTTGGTGTCAAAAGGATAAACCATCCTGACGAGAGGAAAATAAGCCACGAACAGATAGCGGCCGGACTACAAAAGATTACTAACGAAGTTTTATTGAGCTTGGCTCATTATTTAGTTAAAAAGAGTAATTCAGAAAATCTGTGCTTATCTGGAGGAGTGGCCTTAAATAGCGTTGCCAATTACGAGATCATGAAAAGCGGTCTTTTTAAGAATATCTATATTCAGCCAGCCGCTCATGATGCCGGGACAGCTCTGGGGGCTGCTTATTATATCTGGAATCAAATTTTAGGTGGCAAAAGAGGCTTTGTGATGGAACACGCTTATTGGGGACCTGATTATTCAGAAAAAGAAATGGAGAGTATACTTATTAAAGAGGCGGTTAAATATAAAAAAATTGATAATATAGAGGAACGGACAGCAAAGTTACTGACCGAAGGTAATATTATTGGCTGGTTTCAGGGGAAAATGGAGTGGGGGCCAAGGGCTTTAGGGAATCGTTCTTTATTGGTTGATCCGCGAAAAGCCGAGCTAAAGGAAATCCTCAACGCCAGAATTAAAAAGCGAGAGCCTTTTCGGCCTTTCGCCCCCAGCATCTTAGAAGAAGATGCTGATCAATGGTTTAGAATCCCCACAGGCTGTTATTCTCTTTCAGCGGAATTTATGGAATTTGTCTTTCCCGTTAAAAAAGATAAAGCAGATAAAATACCGGCGGTCGTCCACATTGATGGTACCAGCAGGATTCATCTTGTGAGAAAAGAGATTAATCCTAAGTATCACCGCTTGCTTGCCGAGTTTAAAAAGCTAACTGGTGTGCCATTAGTTCTCAATACGTCGTTCAATGAAAACGAACCGATTGTCTGCAGTCCTCAAGATGCTGTTAATACTTTTAAAAGAACAAAGATGGACTATTTGGTATTAGGCGACTTTTTAGTAGAGTATTAAAAAGCGGGGGTAGTGTAAAGAACACATACGGATTCCATCCGTGGAATGAGGGTGCAACTCCTTCCCCCCGCTCAAAAACATGAAACAGGGAAAAATCATAGAAGCTGTTATAAAGTCTCTCCCCAACTGCTCCCCGATTACCGAAAAAGACAAACCTCTTTACGAGGAATTCTTAAAAACAGAGAGGAAGAAATATCCTTATCACTACTCAAGGAACTGGATTTTTATAAAACAAGTTGCCGGTAATTTTGGTATCAAATATTTTAATAAAGAGAAACAGCATTTAATTACCATCGCCCCGAACTGGGGAGGGTCTGTCCCGAATTATGTTTACCTGCCTCTCGGCATTAAAGCCATAGAGAGTGTCCCTTATGTTGTAAAAGAACTAGCTGAGATTTTAGAGCAGAAAATAATTGTTAAGAAAATATACGGAGAGGATAATAAGAATTTTCTTCTAAAGAATGGCTTTAAAGAAATTCCCCCAACAGGGAATATTGATTTTGAACATTTAGACGACGACAGATATCCAGAAGTTATTTGTGATGTTGACAGTATCATTAAGGCCGCCTTTGGTTTTCCGATCGAGATAAATATGAGAGAATTCAGATATCAACTCAAAGATATTTATAAAAAGGTAAATCTTGGCGAATATAATTTTCAGGAGAAAGAATTGGATCAAAAACTAGATGAATTATTTAAAGATTTAGTTAAAAAATGGAGTCAGGACGCTGCCGAACGACTAGCCAAACAGTTCAAGAAAAAACCCAGGCTTGAAACGGTTAAAAAATGGATGTTTGATGTTTACTATCCGCATTTCGTTAAGGAACAACAGATCAATAAAGATAAAGATGTTATGGCCTATATTAGCTTTATAGATGGGAAAGTTGTTGGTTTTACTGCCGCCTATCCTGTTAGCAATGTCTGTTTAGCGGTTAATGGTCTAATTGCCGATACCAGTTTCAAGGGGCTTATTAGATACTTAATATTCAGATTGGCCAATAAGGCAAGGGTTTTAGGTTATAAATATATCAATTTAGGCAGTAATGATACAAAAGAGCAATATGAATTTAAGCTGGCTTTAGGAAAGATCTACGAGGTTCAGCCCTATATTTTTGAATATAAGTAATTACCCTAATGCCTAAACGCGTCTTTATAATTCACGGCTGGGAGGCGGGGCCGGAGATGCATTGGTTTCCTTGGTTGAAAGAAAAGCTGGAAGGACAGGGATTTGCGGTGACGGCGCCGGCGATGCCTAATACCATGGAGCCGAAGATAAAAGAGTGGCTTAAAGAGTTGGCGCGGGTGGTGGGCAAAAGCGACGGGCAAACCTATTTTGTGGGTCACAGCATCGGTTGCCAGACGATTTTAAGGTATTTGGCGAAGGGTCGGCAGGTGCAGGCGGGCGGGGCAGTTTTAGTCGCCCCTTGGTTTAGACTAATTAATCTAGAAACAGAAGAGACAGAGAAGATCGCCCGGCCCTGGCTGGAGACGCCGCTGGATTTTAATAAAGTAAAGAGAGCCACGACTAAAATCGTGGGGATCTTTTCTAATAATGATCCTTATGTTCCTTTGATTAACAGCGAAATTCTAAAAAAGAAACTGGAGGCGGAAATTATTATTGTCCCCAACGCCGGCCACTTTAATTTTGAAGATGGTGTTAGCCAGCTGCCGGCGGCGCTTAATGCAGTTTTGAAGATTGTCAGAAAATAAAGAGCAGTCCGATGCTCATCGAGAGCATCGGACTGCTATCATCAGATCTCCGGGTTTGCTTGAGCGCGTTCTTCCTCGGCCTGAGCGGAGTAAATGGCAGTGAGCCATGTTTTCCCTTTGATGATAATAGAGATCGTCAATGTGAAACAATTTTCTTTGTCAGTGTAGCGCCACTTAAACTCTACAGTGATATCCGAGACTTTGTTTTTGACTAGAGCTCTGGTGTCGCTGACCAATCGTTGCAGGAATTCTGTCCGACATTTATTTCCCACCATCTGTCCCAGTTCATTGCGGATAATATCAGCTGTCCGCGCCTCAAAAGGTTTATCTGATGTTGCCTCGATGTGACCTTGAGAATTTCTGACTACTAATCTCAACATCGCCAGCCTCCTTCCTAAAAATGGGTTCTGGATTAATTTTAACTAATATCCCAGTTCTTTGGCTAGTTGTAATTCTTTATTGGCTAATTCTTCTTCTCCGGCCACTTGGGCCAGCTGACTGAAAATAAAGTGGCTTTGGCCGGCGGCCGGCTCCAAAGCAATAGCTTCTTCCATAATTTTTATCATTGCTTCTTTATCGCCGCCGGCCAGCTTGAGTTTAGCCGAGAGAAAATAGGGATGCTGGCGCCGCGGATTTATTTTTATTAATTCTGCCAGATGTTTTTCGGCGCGGGCGATATAGCCCTGATCAATTTTAGCAAAGGCGGCGGCCGCATCAACGAAATTAGCTCGTAGAAGATAATCAAGCGGCCGCCTCTCAATGCTTTTATCTAACTCGTCCATAGCCAAGGCCGCCGCCTGTTCAAAATTAGGCAGAGAAATTTTTTGCCGGAGCGCCTCTTGGAGAAAGGCCGCGTAAAATTTGGTCAGGTGGTCGCGGTAAGGCGAGATAATCAAAGCCTGTCGCCAGTTATTTTGAGAAGCGTGATAATCAGCCCACCAAATACTGAAGCTGGTGTAGTAAGCTAATGCCAGAGCCAGAATCAGAAAAATTATAAAAGTGAAATATCTAATCATGGTGATTGTCGATCCAAGCTAAAACGACTGCCAGCATCAAATAAGTACCAAAAGAATCAAAAGAAAAGAGGTTCTGGATAAGGTAGGCCCCCAGAAGCGGCCCAGCCATCAGCCAGCCTTTATAAAAAGCGCCCGCCATCAAGAGGAGGAAGGCCAGAAGAAGAATTAAACCTCCTGCCGCCAGATATTCTATAAAAACATTGTGAGGCTTGCTGGACAATCTTTCGCCGACATTGTGGCGTAAAAGCCGGGGTTGGTAGTATTGATTGTAGGCCTTATTAAAATTTTCCCAACCCCAGCCCAACAGTGGCTTTTCTTTAAAAGCCTGCCAGCCAATTTGCCAATTATTAAGCCGCTGTTGAATCCCTGACGATTTTAAGGAAAGGAAAGCTGTTGGCCGGGTAATAATTAATCCCAGAGCGATAATGACGATTATTAAACCAGCTCCCGCTAGTTTTAGTTTAGTTTTTTGAGTAAGTAAAAGCAGGATAATCAGGCCGGCAATCAAACCCAGGATTACCCCGCGACTGCCGGCCAGAGTAATAACCAGGATTTGTAAAAGCACTCCCAAATAAAACCAGCGGTTATTTTTCGCCAGCCACAGCCCGATAAAGACATTAAAGAGAAGATAGGGAGAGAGGAAGTTGGGGTTGCCGAAGACGCCGCCCGGCCGGGGGTCTGACGGGAAAATAAATGCGGAGAGAGCGGCCAATAAGCTGATGATGAAAGAAAAAGTTAAAAATTTTTGCCAATCAATTTCTTTTCGCAGAGAAACCAGCATTAAGAAGAACAGCCAGAAATGAATGATGGTGAAAATACCAATCCCCCGCTCCGGCACTGACCAAAAACTATTTTGCCAATCAACTCCAGTTAAACCAGTAAGCAGGAGAGCTAAGATAAAAATAGTGAAAGAGATGACTAACGGAGTAAATTTAGGCCGGTATTGGGGCTGGAAGATTATTAAAGCAAGATAAGCGGCAGTCAGAATTGTTGTCAGAATCTGGAAGACGACAATTTTAACAGTGATGTAGGGAAATAAACTAGTTGGTTGAAAAAGAAGGGGCGTCAGCAATACCAGATACAATCCCCAGCGCAGGAAGTTAACCAATTGGGGCATCAGATACTTAGATACTTTCTGATGGCGAAATTACTGGAAATTACTCCCAATAAAATTCCAAAAAGCAGTTGGTAGCCGAAAAGGGCCCAGAAGTTTTTTTGAAAATAGGCGGTTAAATCGAGTTCCGAAAGAAAGAAACGTAAATAAGGCGCTCCCCAAGCCACTACTCCCCAGATTATCAGCATGCTGACGACAGCGCCGATGATGCCGTAGATTATCCCCTCCACCATATAGGGGCCGGTGATAAAGGCATTGGGCGCGCCCACTAAGCGCATAATTCCGATCTCATCGCGGTTGGAGTAGATAGCCAAGCCAACAGTGTTGAAAGTGACAACAATGGCTACCAGCGCCAAAACAATGGTGATAATCAGGCCGGCTTTATTACCCAAGTCAATAATTTTACCAAGGCGATCAATCACCACCTGATTTTGCCGATAGGTGACTTTTTGGATGAGCGGCCGCCACTCGTTATTATCCAGCTTATCAGCAATCACCGAGTATTGCTGGGGATCTTTAGCTTTAATGTTGATTAGAGCCGAGAGGGGGTTTTCTTCCAGTTCTTCAATCGCCTGTTTGATGGTGGGGTCGTCTTGATGTTTTTCTTTAAAAACAGCCAAGGCCCGCTCTTTGGAGATGTATTCTACGATTTCTACCTCCTCAAAATTCTCAATAATTTTTTTGATATTAAGAATTTCCTGCTCCGGGGTGGCTGGTTTGAAATAGACAGAGATATCAATTTTTTCTTTGAGAATGTCGATGGCAGTTTTGGTGACGACACTGAAAAGAATTAAACTTTCAAAGACCAACAAAGACATTACCATAATAATGATGGTGGCGGCGGCCAGCCATTTATTCCTCCAGAAATTCTGCCAGCCAAACTTAATTATCCTTGAGAGTGAAGTGATCATGCCAAAATATATCGTCCTTTAGCTTCATCTTTGACGAGGCGGCCGTTGTCGAGGGTAATGACGCGCTTGCCCAAGGTATTGACGATCTCCTTGCTGTGAGTGGCTAAAACAATGGTGGTGCCCAGTTCGTTAATTTTCAAAAGCAGTTTGACTATCTCCCAAGTATTAAAAGGGTCGAGGTTGCCGGTGGGCTCATCCGCCACAATCACCGCCGGGTGGTTAATCATTGCCCGGGCAATGGCCACCCGCTGCTTTTCTCCGCCAGAAAGCTCATGGGGGAAATTTTGCGCCCGGTCGGCCAAACCCACCATATCCAAAACCTGAGGCACCACCTCATCAATTTCTTTTTGCGGCCGACCCTCGACTTCCATGGCGAAGGCAACATTTTCATAGGCAGTTTTTTTAGGAAGGAGACGGAAATCCTGAAAGATGACGCCGATCTCCCGGCGCAGAGCCGGCAGTTCCCGGGGAGGGAGCCGATTGACTTCGATATTACCAAAAATAATCCGGCCCCGCGTTGGCCGTTCTTCGCCGATAAGCATTTTCACAAAAGTGGATTTGCCAGCGCCGGACTTGCCTACCAAAACCACAAATTCTTTGGCATCAATTTTAAAATCAACTGAGTCCAAGGCGGCGGTGTTGGAGCCGTTGGTATTATAAATTTTGGAGACGTTGACAAAGTGAATCATAAAAGTTGCGAAACAGAGAGTTTGGCGCGGACTTGCCTTCAGGAAACAGAATACTTTTGCTCCAGCGGCAAAAGTTTCTTCTCCCTCGGCGAGCTGCTTTTTGTTTCCGTCTGAGGCGGACGATTATAACAAAAAGACCAAACCAGCTCGCCTCCGGGATGTTCCTTCAGACAAGTCCGCGCCAACCAGTGTTTCCTTATTATAAGTTTAGCTCTGCTTCCACAAACTTATCAAGCTCGCCGCCCAGCACCTTATCTGGCTGGTGTGATTCTGTTTTCGTCCGGTGGTCTTTGACCTGTTTGTAGGGGTGGAGGACATAGGAGCGGATTTGACTGCCCCATTCTGGCGCCACTCTTGTTTTTAATTCAGAAATTTCTTTAGCCTGCCTTGTCTGCATCAAATTAAAAAGCCTGGCTTTAAGAAGTTTCATTGCCCGTTCGCGGTTTTGCTGTTGTGATCTTTCCGCCCGCGATTCAGCCGAAAGCCCTGTCGGTGAGTGAACAATTCTCACTGCTGTTTCCCTGCGGTTGACGTTTTGCCCGCCCGGGCCGCCGGCCCGGGCGGTTTCAAATTTTAGGTCATCTGGCGGAATCTGAATTTGCTTGGCATCAATTTCCGGCAGTTCTGGCAGGATTTCTACCAAAGCAAACGAAGTATGCCGGAGCTTTTTGGCGTCAAAGGGAGAAATGCGCACCAGGCGATGCACTCCCGATTCTTTTTTAAGTGTGCCGTAGGCGTATTCGCCCTCAATAAATAACGAGCGATCATCCACCGCCGTTACTTTCCATCCCCGCTTCTGGCAGTATTTTAAATACATCTGCACCAGCATCTTAGCCCAGTCCTTAGCATCATCTCCCCCGGCGCCGGCATAAACACTTAGGTGGGCGTTGTTGGGGTCGTATTTTCCGGTAAGTGGTTTCATAAGATAAAAATCAGAGTTTTATCCTTGCGCAAAAAATTTATCCAACAGCCAGTGGAGAAAGATTAGATGGCTAATTTCCACTGGGCCGTAGACTTGGGAATTGAAATGGATATTGATGTCTCCCAGCTGGGAGAGCGGATTATCGGGCTGGAAGCCGCTCAAGGTGATTACTTTAAGCCCTTTGTTTCGGGAAGCTTCAACCGCCTTGAGGATGTTAGGCGAGCGGCCGGAGCCGGAGAGAGCGATCAGCAGATCGCCGGTATCTCCGTACATCTCTATGGCCTTGGCAAAAGAATTTTCAAAGCCGTAATCATTGCCCAGCATTGTCAGGAAAGAGCCGTCGTCAAAAGAAATAGACCGGATTTTTCCCAGCTTGGAATAATCAAGAGCCATGTGATTGGCAGTAGTGGCACTGCCGCCATTGCCGATGAAGATGATTTTTTTGCCGGCGGCTTTAACTTGATTGATGGCGGCTAAAACTTTATCTAAAGAAAACTGCGCTTCCCCGAGTATTTTTGATATTTCTTCAGTGTAATTGGAAATTTTCATTTTGGAGCCCGGGAGAGGATTTGAACCTCCGACCCATCGCTTACGAAGCGATTGCTCTACCGCTGAGCTACCCGGGCGCAGATTCTATTATAAAAAAAACTATCCCAGTTGGCAATTCGTGCTATTTGGAAATATTAACAAACTTATAACGACCGCACCATAGGTTGTTAATATTTATTAAAAATGAGTTTGCTTTTTTTGTCAAATCTGTGATATTCTCTCCGCAGTCCCTTACAGGAGGAAATATGATGAATATTCTAGACATTGTTAATCAGTTGCTGTCTCCCCCAGCTTCTTCTCCCCCAGTAGAAGGAAGTTGGTCCTTAGAAACGCTCTATCACGGGTTAAGGAATGATCTTTTTGTCCGGGAACAGGGGCTGACTCCGACGATCCAGCAGTTTCGTTGGTTTTTCGAATGGCTGAGAGATGGTCTGGTCCTTGCCCAGCATAGGTTTGGACCGGGTTCAATTCCTGGTAGCTTCTGTATTCCGGAAGCGTCACTGGTGACGGCCTTTGTCGCTCAGGGGAAAATCAAGTCGCCGGGCATTTTTGTCAGCGATCTTGAGAAAGATCTATTGATCATTGATTTTCTTGAGATTGCCCTGGATTGTTCGGTTGAAAGCCCTGATGACCAGCCGGTATTTCATAAAGGCATCAATCAGTGGCTTTCTGCTCGGTGGCATGTGATTCTGGCGACTTTGGAAGATTGCTTCCATCGTTACCAATTCCGAATTCTCCATCGGCCTCTGCCGCCTGAGATAGTGGGAATTGGTATTATTGATGGCGGAATGGCTACCGAGGCCACTTCTGATCACCCTTATGAGAATGAAGCTCGCGAGGTGATTGAGAAGATTGTCAGGGAGTTGGGTGTGAAGCTATACCCCGCCCCAGCCAAAGATGGCTAGGGCGGTTTTTTATAGGTTTGCGCTTCGAAGCTCCTTTAGGAGCGAAGAAGTGAGTGCCTCTTGAACGAGGTTCGTACTAATTTTAGCAAAAATGGAGGCACTTTAC
>CAYICS010000006.1:0-27304 GCA_964362125.1 uncultured Candidatus Saccharibacteria bacterium | reverse complement strand
AATCCAAAATCCAAAATCCAAAAACGTTTTTGAGTTTTGAATTTAGATATTAGAGCTTGTTTAGAGTTTAGAGATTAGAGTTTAGAGTTTCCATTGCGGAGCAGTGGCCTAGACCGGTGATTTAATTACATGTGTCCCACCTCTTCCCATTCCGAACAGAGAAGTGCAAGCGTGTAATCCCGATGATACTTTCTGCTTCGGCGGATGGGAAAGTAGGGTTTGCCGGTCTTTTTAAATTCTGTTAATTGTTAATTGTTAATGTCAATTGCTTTCAGCAATCTTCGCCGCCTTGATTGGATTATTAATGGCTGTTTTTTAATTCTGGCCATTGCCAGTTTGCTGACTATTTATAGTGTCGATCGCGCCAATTTCTACCAGCAGCTGGCCTGGTTTATTTTGGGTGCCGTTATTATTTTTACTTTTTCCTTTATTGACTGGCGGCCCTTGGTCAATTATCGCTGGTTGATATTTTTGATCTATCTCGCCGGTTTAGCGCTGTTGCTTCTGACTTACTTTTTTGCCCCCGCTATTCGTGGTACTAAAAGCTGGTTAGTTTTTGGTCCGGTTCAATTTCAGACAGCTGAGTTAGCTAAGCTCAGCATGATTATTTTATATTCTTATTATTTTGCCAGTCGCCATGTGGTGATTGGTCGTTTCCAAAATATTTTAATTCCCTTGCTTTATCTGGTGCCGGTAGTGGCCTTGGTGATGGTTCAGCCCGACTCCGGCACTGCCCTAATTTTTATTGGTTTGTGGTTCGGTTACCTTTTGGTCAGCGGCATTCGCTGGCGCCACTTATTAATCGGTTTAGTAATTTTTCTGCTGGTAGCTTTTTGGGGTTGGTATAATCTTCTGGCTGATTATCAGAAAGAACGAATCATTGCTCTTTTTAATCCTCGTTATGATCCGTTGGGAGTTAATTATAATGTCATTCAGTCAAAAATCGCCATCGGCTCGGCCGGCCTCCTGGGCAAGGGCTGGCAACAGGGGACTCAGGTGCAGCTGGGATTTTTGCCGGAGGCGGCCACCGATTTTATTTTTGCCGCCTTTACCGAAGAATGGGGGCTGCTGGGTTCACTTTTTTTGATTCTAGTTTTTGTCTTACTCCTGTGGCGGATTTTAGTGATCGGTTTGGCGGCAGAAAATAATTTCTCGAAATTGATCTGCCTGGGCACGATTATTGTGTTACTGCTTCATTTTTTTATTAATGTCGGGTCGGCCCTGGGTTTGACGCCGGTCATTGGCGTTCCTTTTCCACTTTTCAGTTACGGCGGCTCCAACTTATTGACGACCGCCGTCTTATTGGGTATTATTCAGAGCATTGCCATTAGACTTGGTTATTAAAAGATCAATTTGGGGATTGATAATAGTTTTGGTCGTCGTTATTTTTTTTCTGAGTTCAGCTTCAGCTCTCGAGCCAGTGGTTCCGGGCAGTTCTGAAAAGCAGGAATTCGTTATCAACATCGGCCAAGGCTTTAAAGAAATTGCAGCCGCCCTGCAGCAACAGGGCTTAATTAAATCTGCCTGGTGGTTTAAAATTTATAGCCTGTTGGTGGGACGGGCCCAGCAGTTCAAACCCGGCCACTATCAGCTGAGCCCGGCATTAAGCAGTGTGGAGTTAGTAGAGATTTTAATGCGCGGACCCGAAGATGTAACGGTAATTATTCAGGAAGGAGGAACCTTGGTTGATATCGATCATCAATTATCTCAGCTGGGGATTATTAAAGCCGGCGAGTTAATCGAGTTTAATCGTCTGCGGCAATTAGCCGGAGAGAAATCTTTAGAAGGTTTTCTTTTTCCTGATACTTATAAATTAGCCGCCGCCTCTCCCATCAGTCGGGTAGTGACTAAGTTTCTTGATAATTTTCAAGAGAAAGCGGGAGAGATTAAGTATCAAGATTTGATTTTAGCCTCGCTCTTGGAAAAAGAGGCGGCCCACCCTCAGGACCGACTGTTGGCTTCGGGAATTCTGACCAAGCGCCTCCAATTGGGGATGCTCTTGCAAGTAGATGCCGCTAACGTTTATATTAAATGTCAGGGGGCCTATCTTACCTGTCCTGATGAGCAGCGCCAGTTAACCAGGGCTGATTTAAAGAGTGATAGTCCTTATAATACCTATCGTCTCAAGGGCCTGCCGCCGACACCGATCGCCAATCCCGGAAAAGAGGCGATTGTTGCCGCCCTCAATCCGCAGTCGTCAAAATATTTTTACTATATTTCCAACCCCCAAACAGGTCGCCTTATTTTTTCTCAAGATCTTGACGAACATAACGGGAACCGTTATAAATACTTAATAAGATAACCCGCAAACAAATCCGGGAGCTATTTTGCGTCTCCCGTCGCTTTCATGTCTTTAAAACTCCCTACTAAAAACTTCTCCAGCCACCCAGGGCCATTAGTTAGTCAGCCCAACCTGGCTGATATCCAACTACACTCTTTTGATTGGTTTTTAAAGAAGGGTTTGCGTGAACTTTTCGAGGAGAATTTCCCTATTAAAGACTATGTCGGCAAAGATCTAGAACTGCATTTTACAGACTATACTTTTGATGAACCTAAGTATAACGAGGAGTTTGCCCGCTTTAAAGATCTTACCTACGAGGCGGCGCTCCGGGTGAAAATGAAGTTGATCAATAAACGCTATAAAGAGGAGAAAGAACAAGAGGTCTACTTCGGTGATCTGCCGATGATGACGCCCCGCGGCACTTTTATTATAAACGGTATTGAGCGGGTAGTGGTTTCCCAACTGGTGCGATCGGCGGGTGTTTATTTCACTACCAATGTCTGGCGGGGGCGGAAATTATTCGGGGCCAAGGTTATTCCTTATCAGGGCGCTTGGCTGGAGTTTGAGACTGAGGCCGATGGATTTATTGGAGTGAAGATCGATCGACACCGGAAGGCGCCGGCTTCCATCCTTTTAAAGATTTTTGGTTTAACTGATAATCAGGAAATTTTAAAGATATTAGGCGAAGGGATTGCTCCTACTTTGAAAAAAGATTCCACTAAAAACGTCGGTGACGCCTATATTGAGGTTTATAAAAGAATTCGGCCCGGTGATCTGGCCACGGCAGAAAACGCCCAATCATTGATTGATGCCATGTTTCAGAGATTGGACCGTTATAATCTCTCGGGGGTGGGTCGTTTCAAACTTAATCAGCGTCTGGGGAAGAACAATGAGACCGCCCGGACTCTTACTCAAGACGATCTGGTGGGAATTATTAAAGAGATTATTCGTCTCAACGCTATCCAGAACCAGGAGCCGGATGATATTGATCATCTTGGTAATCGTCGGGTGCGGCCGGTCGGGGAATTACTCCAGAACCGTTTTCGAATGGCTTTGGCTAAACAGCGGCGGATTATTCAAGACCGGATGTCAACTTTGGAAATGAAAACTTTGGTGCCGGTCCAGTTGATCAGCGCCCGATCGTTAATGTCAGTGGTCAAGGATTTTTTCTCTTCTTCGCAACTTTCTCAATTCATGGATCAGGACAATCTTCTTTCCGAGGTGGAGCACCGGCGGCGGATCTCGGCCATGGGACCAGGCGGCTTAACCCAAAAGAGAGCCGGCTTCGAAGTCCGCGACGTCCATCGCTCCCACTACGGCCGGATTTGTCCCATTCAAACACCCGAAGGCATCAATATTGGCTTGGTCAACCATTTAGCTGGCTTTGCCCGGCTCAATGATTTTGGCTTCATTGAAACACCTTATGCTAGAGTGGTGGCTGGTGAGGTGACCAAAGAAATTGTTTGGCTCAATGCTCTTGATGAAGAAAAGTATAATATCGCTCATGCTGGCGTTGAGCTAACCGGCGATCTTTCCCCTCAACTAATTGAGGCCCGAATTAAAGGCGAGCCTGGTACTTGCCAGCCGAAAGAAGTGGATTTTATTGATGTCGCTCCCCATCAATTTGTCAGTATCGCCACCTCTTTAATTCCTTTCTTGGAGCATGATGATGCCAACCGGGCTTTGATGGGTTCCAATATGCAGCGTCAGGCGGTGGTTTCCATCAGACCAGAAGCGCCCTATGTTGGTACCGGTGTTGAGGAAAAGGTGGCGCGAGATTCTGGTCATCTGGTTGTGGCGCCGGCTGAGGGCGAAATCGTTAGCTTAGACGCCCGTTCGGTTACCTTAAAAACCAAAGATGGAGTAAACCATAATTATAATCTTCAGAAATTCAAACGCTCTAATAAATTCACTTGTTTTTCTCAGCGGCCGCTGGTGCAGCTGGGGCAGAAGGTCAAGAAAGGAGAAATTTTGGCAGATGGGCCGTCAGTGGACAATGGTGTTTTGGCTTTAGGGCAGAATCTTTTAGTGGCCTTTATTTCTTGGGAAGGCGCTAACTTTGAAGACGCCATTATTATTTCAGAACGGGTGGTTCAGGACGATCTTTATACTTCTATTCATATTGAGGATTTCTATTGCGATGTTCGGGATACCAAGCTGGGGCCGGAAATTACCACCCCTGATATTCCCAATGTTTCTGAAGAAAAATTAAAAAATTTGGATGAAGAAGGGATTATCCGGGTGGGGGCGGAAGTGCGGCCGGGTGATTATCTGGTAGGCAAGATTTCGCCGCGGGGCGAAAGTGAGTTGACTGCTGAGGAGCGGCTATTGCGGGCTATCTTCGGGGAAAAGGCGCGGGATGTTAAGGATAGTTCTCTCACTATGTCCTATGGTAAATCCGGGAGAATTATTGGTATAAAAGTTTTTTCGCGAGAACGGGGCGATAAATTAGAGCCGGGGATTATTAAAAGAATTCAGGTGGAGGTGGCGCAACTGCGTCATGTTCGGGCCGGTGATAAACTAGCTGGCCGCCACGGCAATAAAGGCGTCATCTCCCAAGTGCGGCCGATTGAGGATATGCCTTATTTAGCTGATGGCACGCCGGTGGATATCATTCTTAATCCTTTGGGGGTAGCTTCCCGGATGAATCTTGGTCAGATTTTGGAGACACATCTGGGTTGGGCAGCCAAGACCGCCGGCTATCGGGCAGTGACCCCGGTCTTGGCTGGCGCCACTGAAGAACAAATTAAAGCCGAATTGAAAATGGCTGGCTTGCCGGAGAGTGGTCAGATACAGCTTTATGACGGCCGCACCGGTCAGCCTTTTGCCCGGCCGGTGACAGTGGGAATTATTTATATATTAAAGCTTAATCACTTAGTCGAAGATAAAATTCATATGCGTTCTATCGGACCTTACTCCCTGATTACCCAGCAGCCCTTGGGAGGCAAGGCTCATTTTGGCGGTCAGCGTTTTGGCGAAATGGAAGTCTGGGCTTTAGAGGGTTATGGCGCCGCCCATACTCTCCAGGAAATTTTAACCATTAAATCGGACGATACTTTCGGCCGTTCGGCAGCTTATGAATCAATTATCAAGGGCGAGAAGATTAAACAGCCCAGTGTGCCGGCGGCTTTTAATGTCTTACTCAACGAGCTGAAGGCTTTGGGAATTAATGTTGAATTAGTTAAAAAAGATTAAGACTATGAATGATTTTAATGCTATTAAATTAACAATTGCTTCAGCCGAAGATATTTTAAATTGGTCTCATGGCGAGGTGATCAAGCCCGAGACCATTAACTACCGCACCCAGCGGCCAGAGAAAGACGGCCTCTTCTCTGAGAAAATTTTTGGTCCCACCCGCGATTGGGAGTGTTACTGCGGTAAATACCGGCGGATTCGTTACAAAGGAGTTATCTGTGACAAGTGCGGCGTTGAGGTGATTCGATCGGCGGTGCGGCGGGAACGAATGGGTCACATCAAACTGGCCACCCCGGTTACCCATATTTGGTTTCTGCGCAGTATCCCTTCAAAGATTGGTTTGTTCCTCGATTTGCCCCTCTCCAAATTGGAGAAAGTTATCTATTACATTTACTACATCGTTACCGAAATTCAGGAGGAGAATAAGAAGCGGGCTTTGGAAAATATTGATCAGGAATTAAAGATGAGAAGTAAGGCCGTTAAAGAAGAGAATGTTAGTGAAGCGGCACTGCAGGCGGCAGCTGAAGATATTAAACAACAATTAGCCAACCTCAAGGTGGGGCAAATCATCACTGAGGGTGAGTATTTTAATTTGGCGCGGCGGTTTGGCGATGTTTTTAAGGCAGGCAGCGGCGGCGAAGCCATCAGGAAGATTTTAAGCAATATCAATTTACAGCAGATGGTTGAAGAAACTAAAAAAGAATTGGCGGCGGCCAAGGAACCAGTCCGGGCTACCCGCCTCACTCGCCGCTTGAAGCTGGCTACTTCATTTTTTAAGAACAACATGCGGCCGGAATGGATGGTTTTGACGGTGGTTCCGGTCCTGCCGCCTGATTTGCGGCCGATGGTGGCTCTGGACGGCGGCCGCTTTGCCACTTCTGATCTCAACGATCTTTACCGCCGTGTTATCAACCGCAATAACCGCCTGAAAAAATTAATGGAGCTAAAGGCGCCGGAAATCATTGTTGTCAATGAAAAAAGGATGCTCCAGGAAGCCGTTGACGCCTTAGTTGATAATAGCAGCCGTTTTGGCACTCAACAGCTGTCAGCCCAGCGTCGGCCGCTACGCTCACTGGCTGATATGCTGAAAGGCAAGCAGGGCCGCTTCCGTCAGAATCTTTTAGGGAAGCGAGTCGATTATTCCGGCCGCTCGGTGATTGTGGTTGGCCCGCATCTCCGCATCGATCAGTGCGGTTTGCCGAAAAAAATGGCTCTGGAGATTTTTAAACCTTTTGTTATCAATAAAATCCTTGAGCGCAGCCTGGCCCACAACATTCGCAATGCTAACCGGTTAGTGGAACAAGCCGGGCCGGAGATCTGGGAAATTTTGGAAGAGGTGATTACTAACAAGAAAGTCCTTTTGAATCGCGCTCCGACTCTCCATCGTTTGGGTGTTCAGGCTTTCCAGCCATTATTAATTGAGGATTTGGCTATTCAGATTCCGCCTTTGGTCTGCACTGCCTTTAATGCTGACTTTGACGGCGATCAGATGGCCGTTCACTTGCCCTTAACTGAAGAGGCCCAAAATGAAGCCGGGGGAGTGATGTTGGCCAGTCTCAACTTACTCAAGCCGGCCACTGGCGATCCCATTGCTGTGCCGGCGCAGGATATAGTTCTTGGCTGTTATTATCTGACAAAAATTAGAAATGATGCCTTGGGCGCCGGCCGGATTTTTTCCGGCAAAGAGGAGGCGCTGTTGGCTTATGACCATGACTTCATAGCAGTCAATGCCCCGATTAAAATTGGTTCGGCCCGGGCTCCGGAAACTTCTGTCGGCCGGGTTTTTTTCAATGAAATTTTGCCGTCGGGCTTTGCTCCGTTTAATGAGCAGCTGGATAAAAAACGGCTTTCCAAAATTGTGGCTGAGATTATTAATCGCTACGGCATTGGGGAGGCGGTTACTTATCTTGATGCCATTAAATCTCTCGGTTTTCGCTATGCTTCGCTTTCCGGAGTCAGTTGGGGGATGGACGACTTGATAACCCCTAAAGAAAAACCAGAGATTCTCCAGAAGGCTGAAGAGGAAGAATTGGTTATTTGGTCGCAGTATGAGCAGGGATTGCTGACTGATGCCGAGCGGCGCAATAAAGTGATTGATATTTGGACGCGGGCCAAAGACAAGATAAAAGATTTAGTTACCAAAAAAACTTTAGACGAGTACGGCTCGGTCTATTCTATCATTGATTCCGGCGCTCGCGGCAGTTGGTCTCAGCCGGTGCAGATGATGGGCATGCGCGGTCTGGTGGTCAATCCTCAGAACCAAATTATTGAATTGCCCATTAAAACTTCGCTCCGGGAGGGCCACAACGTCTTGGAGTATTTCATTTCTACCCACGGCGCCCGCAAAGGCACTACCGACACCGCTTTAAAAACCGCTTCTGCCGGTTATCTGGCGCGGCGGTTGGTTGATGTCTGTCAGGATCTTATTATTCGGGATGCAGATTGCGGAACCAAGGAGGGGATTGAGGTTTTTCGCAGTGATAGTGTCAATCTGGGTTTGAGCTTCGCTATCACTGTTTTTTCCCGGACGGCTCTTAATGATATTAAAATTGATAACACCGTGGTGACAGCGGCCGGGGAGATTATTGATCGGGAGATGGCGGAGAAAATTAGTCAGTCCAAGTTAGAATCAGTTTATCTGCGTTCTCCCATCACCTGTAAAAGTCTTTATGGTCTTTGTTCTCGCTGTTATGGCTACAATCTCGGTAATAATCAATTGGTGCGGGCGGGCGAGGCGGTGGGGGTGGTGGCGGCGCAATCGATCAGTGAACCCGGCACTCAGTTGACGATGCGGACCTTTCATACTGGTGGGGTGGCCGGCTCCGACATCACCTATGGTCTGCCGCGGGTAGAGGAGATATTTGAGGCGCGTCTGCCCAAGGGCCGCGCTTTTTTGGCTGAAGATGACGGGGTGGTAGAGGCAATTGAGGATAGGGGTTTGGCTCGGATTATTAAAATTCGGATTTTGGCCGCCGGCAAGAACCGCAAGAGTCGTTTAGTTGAATATACCATCCCCCGCTCCTTTGATATTTTTATTAAAGTTAATGATGGGGTAAAAAAAGGGCAGCAGCTTTGTGAGGGCAATCTTGATTTGAAAGAGTTATTTACCTTGCGGGGCCCTGAAGATGTTCAACGTTATATCATCAACGAAGTTCAGAAAATTTACGCCTCGGAGGGGACGCCCATTAACAACAAACATATTGAAGTGATCGTCCGGCAAATGTTTTCCCGGATTGAGATTAGAGATTCGGGCGATTCCCATTTTGTTGTCGGTGATGTGGTGGAAAAATCGAAATTTCTTGAAGTTAACCGCCAGTTGCGCAAAGAGGGCAAGCTGCCGGCCCGAGGCCGGCCTCTGCTTCGGGGCATTACCAAGGTGGCTCTTTCTACAGAGAGTTTTCTCTCGGCCGCTTCTTTTATGGAAACCGCCCGGATCTTAATCAACTCGGCTGCCGAAGGCCGGATCGATCCTCTGCGTGGTCTAAAAGAGAATGTGATTATCGGCCGGTTGATTCCCGCTGGTACTGGTTTTCGAAAAGAGGAGTTGTCTCCCCCGGCTGAAGCGGCGGAGAACAAAGGAGAATCAGAGAAAGTAGCCAATGAAAAAATATCAGCCCAGTAAAATTGAGCAGAAATGGCAGAAGGTTTGGTTGGATAAAAAAGTTTACAAAGCGAGTCAGTCATCAAAAAAACCTAAATACTATCAACTAGAGACTTTTCCTTATCCCTCGGCCGCCGGACTGCATGTCGGCCACCCCAAGGGTTATATTGCTGAAGATATCCACGCCCGCTTTATGCGGATGAATGGCCGCGAGGTTCTTTATACTATGGGCTGGGACGCTTTTGGTTTGCCAACCGAGAATTACGCCATTAAAGCGGGCAGGTCTCCGCAAGCGGTGGCGGCGGCCAACATTAAGAATTTTAAAAAGCAGGTGCAGACATTCGGTTTTTCTTATGATTGGGATAGAGAAATAAATACTGCCAGCCCCGGGTATTATCATTGGACCCAGTGGCTGTTTCTTCAGTTATTTAAGAAGGGCTTGGCTTATCGGGCTATGGCCAGGGTTAATTGGTGTCCTCAGGACAAAACAGTTTTAGCTAATGAACAGGTGATTGATGGCCGCTGTGAGCGGGACGGAGCGCTGGTTATACAAAAAGAAATGGAGCAGTGGTTTTTCAAAATTACTGCTTATGCCGATCGTCTTCTCCAAGAGTTGCAGGGCCTTGACTGGCCGGCGGCTACTGTCAAGCGGCAGGAAGACTGGATCGGTCGTTCCCCGGGCCGGTTGATTAAATTCAAACTTAAACCTCAGGGGGAGCTGGAAATTTTTACAACCAGACCAGATACCATTGACGGCGCTACTTATATGGTGCTGGCGCCGGAGCACCCGCTGGTTTCACAATATCAAGACGCGGCTGTTAAAAAATATTTAGATAAAGTGCGGCATAGAACCGAAAGGGAGCGTCAGGAGAACAAAGAAAAAACAGGAGTTCCTTTGCCCCGCGTCTTGGCCATTAATCCTTATAATAAAAAAGAGATTTCCATTTGGGTGGCAGATTATGTCTTGGTTGGCTATGGCGCCGGAGCGATTATGGCGGTACCAGCTTACGATGAGCGGGATTTGGAGTTTGCCAAGAAGTTTAAGCTGCCTGTGAGAAAGACGCCGCTTCTGGCCAAAGATAAGTGGCCGGGGCAATCTCAGGTGGTTTATAAAATTCGCGACTGGTCAGTTTCGCGGCAGCGCTATTGGGGCGTGCCTATACCAATAATTCATTGCCAGCAATGCGGCGTCGTTCCTGTTCCTGAAGAAGATCTGCCGGTTCTTTTGCCGCCATTAAAAAACTATCGCCCCCAAGGCATGCCGCCCTTGGCCAGTTCAGCAAAATTTATCAATGTTAACTGTCCGGTTTGCCGTCTTAAGGCGCGCCGCGATCCTGAAACTCTTGATACTTTTGTTGATTCTTCTTGGTATTATTTGCGCTATGCCGACGCTGATAATAATCGGCAATTTGCCTCATCGGAAGGGCTTAAACATTGGCTGCCGGTTGATTTTTACGTTATCGGCGCTGAACACGCCACTCTCCATCTTCTTTACTCGCGGTTTATCACAAAGTTCCTTTATGATCAGGGCCGTCTTAGATTTCAAGAGCCGTTTTTAAAACTGCGCCATGTCGGTCTGATTTTAGGAGCTGACGGCCAGAAAATGTCCAAGAGCCGGGGCAATGTTGTCAATCCCGATCCTCTGATCAAGAAATTCGGCGCTGACGCCCTGCGTCTTTACGAGATGTTTATGGGACCATTTGCAGACAGTCATCCTTGGGATGCGCAGGGAATAATCGGGACGAGCAGATTTTTGAATAGAGTTTGGAATTTATTTAACTCAAAACGCAAAACGCAAAAAGCAAAACCACAACTTAAAACCCAAAAATTACTGCACCAAACGATAAAAAAAGTTACTGAAGATATAGAAAACCTTCACTACAACACCGCCATCAGCGCCTTGATGATTTTATTGCGGGAGATGGAAAAAGAATCAAGTCAATTACCAAAGGTTAGTTGTCAGGTGTTTTTGAAGTTACTCTTCCCCTTCACTCCCCATCTGGCCCAAGAACTTTGGAGTCAGCTGGGCCACAAGACATTGCTTGATTTCGAGTCCTGGCCCAAGTGGGACTCAAAACTTATCAAAGAAGAGGAATTTGAGTTGGTGATTCAGGTTAATGGCAAATTCCGGGGCACGGTCAGGGCTAAAAAGGGGATTGACCAAAAAGAAGCTGAAGAGCTGGCCCGGCCCTATCTTAAAGGCGCTAAATCCAAACGAGCCATCTTTATCCACAACCGGCTGATTAATTTAATTATTTAATGATATACTAAAGTTATGGCTAAGAAACTGCCTGTCATGGTGATTTTGTTAATTTTATTTTTTGGCGGTAGTTTTTATTGGGTGGCTAAAGCCGATCAATCAGATGTTAGAAAAGAAGCAGCGGGAGTTCTTGGATTATCTTCACAAAGCGCTCAGGCTGGCCTGCTTGGTAAACCATCATCCTGCGTCATAAAAGGAAGATTCAGTATCTGTGCTGATAATGCAGAAGATAAAAGGTATTATGGCAGTAAGGGTGTTAAAGACCCCAACGACTACTTTACTACCGACGACAAGATTAAACTAATACCAGTTTACTCCTCAGCCAGTCAAAAAAATCCTAAGAATAAAGTTTGGGTTCGTCTGTTAGTTCCACCTCCTAATAAAGGGATTATAACCAAATCCAAATGGATTGATAAGGGCCCTGCCGGGAAAAAGGAGTATAAGGTAGAATTTTATGAAGGAGTGACTTTGAAAAAGTTAAATGATAATGGCACAAAAGGCGAAGAAGAAGATTATCCTAAAGAGGCTGATGTGACGGCAATAGTCCAGTTAGGGATAGCTGATCCTAAATTTAATCCCAATAAACCACTCTTTGGATGGTTAAAAACCAGAGGTTGGATAGCATTAGCTTCTACCCAAGTCACTCCTGACCGGGGTGAGTCCGATATTGCTATTTTAGATGTTGATCCTAATAAACGGGTCAAAGCCGATGCTGATGGTAAAGCTACAGCGACAGTGGAGGTGGTGGCTTATGATCCGCTGGTCCCTTATGAAGATGATCCAAAGGAATTTCGTCGAGATCACTCTCAGCTTGCTTATATAGCTTTGGCCGTGGATGAAGTCCCTGATCCAAAAATTGATAAAAACAAAGATGGTTATTATCTCCCGCCTTGGCAGCGATTACCCAGTAAGACTGCGGTTATTGGTACGGATAAAAATAATGATGGCGAGGTGGAGGGCGAGATTTTCGAATTGCCAATTCAATTAACCTGTGCTCAGATGAAAGAGGCACTAGATGATGAAGATAATGAGGTGGGGGTTGTATTGGCCAGCGCTGTTTTAGATGATGCTATAGATTCTTACCGAAAGGATAAGGGATACACACCTGATAAAATTAAAGGCAATCAATCAGACGAAGATGAGGAAGCCAGTAAAGATACAGTGATTGTTGAATACACTGGTCTCTTACCCGAGCGTTGCGCAGACTCTGACGGAGGCGACGGAGACGGAGAAGGCGGAGGCGGTGGTGGTGGCGGTGGTGGTGGTGGTGGTGGAGGCCACCCCAGTGGTGGTGGCGGTGGTGGTGGAGGCCACCCCAGTGGTGGTGGCGGTGGTGGTGGTGGTGGTGGTGGAGGTTATCATGGCGGATTTGGCGGATTTGGCGGATTTAATGCTAATCCACCCCTTCCTGGACAAGCTGCTGATGGTTGGATATCTGGTGGTTGGATATCGCCAATGCCACACTGGCTAGGCTACTGGCTAGGCTACTAGTGAATAAAATTTAGTATGAGAAAAGCCCGGCTAAAGCCCACACGAAAAGGCACACCAGAAAATTTTCGTGTCATTCGTGTGTATTCGCGTTTTATTTAGTGTCGCTGTTAATAAATATAATGAAATTTATTTTTGGGGTTATTCTAATACTTGGCGGTTTAACTTTGATTGTTTTTTTATGGCCAAAATTCAGTTTAATACCTAATTTGGCCAGCCGTCCGCCTAGCCGGCAGTCAGCAGTAATCTACCAAGAGCCAGATGCTGGCCTGCCTAATGTTCAATTTCAGGCAGTGATTGCCGGCGGTTGGTCCAGCCCTTTACCTAAGGGCCGGATCAGTCTTGTTAATCGCGACCAGCGGCCGGTTAATGTCAGCGGCTGGCTGATTAAAGGCAACATCGGCAGTTACTATATTGGCAAAGCAGTTGAGGTTTATGACCCCACTGGTCTCAATGAGGCCGGGACAATTTTCCTCGCTCCCGGTTCTGTCCTTCATATCTACTCTTACCCCGGTCCTATCGACAGAAATTTTCAAGTCAATAAATGTCTCGGCTATCTTCAGAATAGCAATCAGTTTGATCCGCCGCTAACCAATCTCTGCCCCCGTTTTGAAAAAGGAGATGTTGCCCATCTTTCTGGCAGCTGCCAGCGTTATTTACGGAGTTTGCCGCGCTGCGCTTTACCAGATGACAATTCACCTCTCTGGCAAGATCGTAATTGTGCGGAAAAACTTAGTCAGTTAAATTACAAAAGCTGTTTTGAAAATCATCGTCTTGACCGGGATTTCCTGACAGGAGAATGGCGGCTCTATGGCTCTGGTCAAGTCTTGGATTTACTCCATGATCAAGTCTATCTATTCGATCAGCAAGGCATGGTGGTGGATAGTTATGTTTATTAACAGCGACACTAAATAAAACGCGAATACACACGAATGACACGAATATAAGTTAGCCGGGCTTTTCGCATACTAAATTTCATTATTAATTATTCTTTTTGGTTTTAAATACCTCTCACGGAAGTTAACTATCATTCCTAAACGTAATTCCGATGATTTTAAGTATCTCAGCAATTGATAATATTCGGTTTTAGTTATAAAAGGGATAGATTTTAACTCTAATAATATTTTATCCTCTATAGTAAAATCGGCTTTATTAGTTTTTATAAAATTCCCATTTATTTTGATGGGGAGAATTTTTTCTCGTTCGTATCTCAACCCCGATTCTTTTAGTTTAATTTCCAAAGCATCGCCGTATTGCTTTTCTCTCTGAAAACGCCCCAATTCCTTATGAATTTCAAATAACAAACCGTTGATTTTATATGAAAGCTCCGAATGGATTATTTCTTTTTGTGTCATTCGTGTGTATTCGTGTATGCATTGGTGTCGCTGTTCTTTATTTTCTCTCCGCCAACACCACTTTCGCCACAAATTCCCTTCTGCCCCTCAACACTTTCATATTAAGAACATCGCCCACATCTTTTTCTCCCAAAATATCCTGTAGAGTTTTTTCCACCGTCAGTTTCGCTCCATTGCATTCGAGAATTATATCTTTGTTTTGGATGCCGGCGCGGTCTGCCGGACTCTCCGGAATGACACCTTCATTGACTGGCGGATGCCCCATAACAATGGCGCCGTAATCAACTGGTAATTTCATTTTTTCCTTCAGATCAGAGTCGATATTAACATAGCGCAGGCCCAAAAGCGGCCGGGTGATGCGGCCTTCATTTTTTAAATCAACTAGATCGCGCTTGGCGGCATTGATGGGAATGGCAAAGCTTAAGTTTTGGGCGCCAAAGACAATGGCCGTATTAATGCCAATCACTTCGCCTTTAAGATTCAAAAGCGGCCCTCCAGAGTTGCCGGGGTTGATAGCCGTATCGGTTTGAATCAAACCCCGCATTTCCTGAACCGGCGCCTTAGGATCAGGGGCGGCTGATATGGCCCGGGAGAGTCCTGAGACAATGCCGGAAGAAACAGTGTTATTGAAAAGACCTAGGGCATTGCCAATGGCTAAAACCGGCTGACCTAGCTCCAACTTTCCCGAGTCGCCCAGTTTCACCGCCGCCTGCTTAATGTTAGGCAGGCGACCTGCCTCACATTTGATTTTGACAATAGCCACATCATCCACTGGGTCGCGGGCTAAAATTTCTATTTTATGCTTTTGGCCGTCGTTGGTAAGACAGACATATTCGGCTTGAGGATCAGCCACGACGTGTTTATTAGTGATAACAATGCCGCTTTGATCAACGATAAATCCCGAGCCGCTGCCGATTTTCACCATCCCATGAGCATCCACCGCTTCTTTGGGAATATCAATGTGTTTGTTGTCAGGAGTGTGGGGAAGAAACGACCATAATTCCGGCGGCACCTCTTTTTCTATTTCTTCCAGTTTTTTGGAGATGACAATGGTCACCACCGCTGGCATCATTTTTTTAATAATCGGTCCCCAGATGTTTTGATTTTTGTCGGTCATAAATTTAATTATACAGGAAATAACAAGCGCCGGGCAGTGGAGAACCGCCCGGCGCAGTCGCCTTAATTGGCAGAGGGCTGGGATTGGCGGCTTGCCACGAGTGAGCCCCGAGATTTATCGAGGGGCGAATCGAGTGGACCTAGGCAGAATTGAACTGCCATCTCCTCATTGTCCCGAAATTGTCTGTGAGATATTTTGAACAGCTACAATTTCGCGATCCCGTTATCTTCGCCGTTTATGTGGAGCAGGCGGGATTTGAACCCACGACCCCTTCATTGCAAATGAAGTGCTCTGCCACTGAGCTACTGCCCCTATAAATACATTGTTATCACAGACAAACAGGATTTTGAAAATCTAGTCGCTCGGTTTTGCCTCGCGAAGATTTTCGGGACAAATGAGGTGTTTTGCCACTAAACTATAGGCCCGCGGAGGGTACAGGATTTGAACCTGTGAGGGGATTACTCCCCAACCGCATTTCGAGTGCGGCGCATTAGACCGCTCTGCCAACCCTCCTTTATTCCCCGCAGTTTTAGCCGAAGGGGCTTTCCTTTCCCCATTATTTTACTCTAAAATTAACTTAATGGCAAGAATTATTGCTGTCTGCAATATGAAGGGCGGAGTAGGGAAGACTACCACTGCCACTAGTTTAGGCGCCTACCTGGCTCTTTACGGCCGCAAAGTTCTTTTAGTTGATTTTGATCCGCAGGCCAATGCCACTGCCGGGGTCGGCTATAACTTCCGCAATGCCGAGCGCAGTAGTATCTATGACGCTGTCATCGGCCGGCGCAAAACCGAAGAACTAATCCGCTTTACCAGCATCCCGGGCTTCCATTATATTCCCAGTCATCCGGCTTTAGCTGGCGCCACCATTGAACTTTTGGAAAAGCCCAATCGCGAATTTTTCCTGCGCCAAGCTCTCGAGTCGGTCTCTAGCCGCTACCAATACATTCTCATTGACCTGCCGCCCAGTGTCAGTCTCTTGACCATTAATGGTCTGGTGGCTAGTCGGGAGGTGATTATTCCGGTGCAATGCGAGTACTATGGTCTTGAGGGTTTAAGTCAGCTTTTGGAAACAGTCGATATGATTAATTTTAATCTCGGTCACAATCTGCGCATTGCCGGAGCCCTGCTGACTATGTACGATAATAGAGAACATCTCTCGCGGGAGGTGGCTAAAGAATTGCGCCGCCACTTTATCGGCCATGTCTATGAAGTGGAAGTGCCGCGGGCCGTGGCCTTGGCCGAAGCACCCAGCTTTGGCCAACCCATTTGTTTTTACGAACCCTTTTCTCCGGGAGCCAGAGCTTATGAGAGGTTGGCTAAAGAAATCATCGTTCAGGAGTCATAATTCATAAATCCTAAATCTTAAATCTAATGTTAGGTAAAGGACTTGAATCGTTAATCCCCAATAAAACTGTTTCGGCGCCGCCGCCCCCAAGGGAGATTGATTCCATTTATCATATTGAAGTAGATAAAATTTACCCCAATCCCTTACAGCCGCGAAAAGTTTTTGATGAACTGCAGATCCGCGAGCTGGCCGCCTCCATTCGCGAAGTGGGGATTCTTCAGCCGTTGGTGGTTTCTAAAGTGGAAAAAGAAACGCCCAGCGGCACGGCTGTGGAATACCAGTTGATTGCCGGCGAGCGGCGGCTGATGGCCGCTAAATCTTTGGGGATGAGGACTGTGCCAGCCATTATTAAGGCGGTCTCCGGGGAAAAACAAAAGCTGGAAATGGCCATTATTGAAAATGTCCAGCGGACTGACATCAATGCCATTGAGGCCGCCCGGGCCTATGCCCGTTTGGCTGAAGAATTCAAGATGACCCAAAGGGAAATTGGCAGCCGCATTGGCAAAAGCCGCGAGACCGTTTCCAACCTAATGCGTCTCTTGAATCTACCCACTGAATTTCAGGAGGCCATCGCCCAAAATAAATTAAGCGAGAGTCAGGGCCGGCTGCTTTTAGCCATCAGCGACCCAGTGCGTCAACAGCAGTTGTTTCAGGAAATTGTCCAGAACAACATTAGTGTCCGCGAGTTGCGGGAAAAAGTCAGTCAGCTGCGGCCGCAGACCAAGGCCCGGGCCAAGTTGGTGGTGGAGCAGGTGGTGGCCGTTGAATCAGAGCTGGTTCGACAATTGGAGCAATTACTCGGAGCCAGAGTTACCTTGCGGCAGAATCAGGGCAAAGCCCAACTGACTATTGATTTCAACTCAGAAGAAGAAATAAAATATCTTCTAGACCTTCTACAACCAAATAGGAAAGGAACAGAAGATGAGACGAACGCCAGTTAAAGAGCTGAGAACCTATCAGGAAGAAGACAAAGGAGCGATTCTGCGAGTTGGTAATACGATGCTGGTTAAAGATACCGGCACCGGCAAAACCTTGACGGCTTTAGCCGTGGCCGGAGAACTTCTCTGGCAAAACCCTGGGGCGCAGGTTCTATTTTCGGCGCCCACCGGCATCTTAGTTGATCAGCATTGTGAATATACCCTGGAGCAAATGGGAGCAGAGCCGGATGAGGTGGTGGTGGCCGCCGGCAATAATCGGCAGTTTATCTACACCTCGCCCCGCGCCAAAATCATCTTTGCCACTCCCGAGACCTTTGCCTATGATCTCAAAATGATTAACTGGTCAAGGGTGCGGCTGGTGGTTCTTGATGAGTCGCATGAGGTGGTGGGCAACGACGCCTCGGCTCAAGTGGCGCGGGCGATTAAGCCCCACCAACTTTTGCGCTTAGCTTTAACAGCTTCGCCGGGCAAAAGGATGGAAGAGATTATTGATGATTTGGACATTAAACAAATCATCATTAGGGAAGCCACTGATCCAGAGGTGGCGCCTTATGTCTTTCATCTTCAGCGCTCTTGGCAGGATTTTGAATTGCCGCTGTCGATGAAAGAACTACAGCAGAAACTGGAGGCGATGGCTGACAAGTGCCGGACTTTTCTTGAGAATCATAAGATTCTTGAAAAAGATTCCCAGCCATTGCTCTATCAAGAATTAAGGCAGGAGCAGTGGCAGGAAGGTTTTCCGCAACGTTCCCAACTACTGCCGCTTTATGAAGACCTGACTGCCGAACGAAAGCAATTAAAGCGGCAATTAGCTGAGTTGCCGGAAGATAGTCAGGAGGCAAGGAAAATCCGACGGCGACTAAGCGTCATTGATGCCGCCTTCAATCAAGTGACCATGCTTATTAGCACTTGGCATATGATTGACTTGCTGCAGAGTCACGGTGTTGGCACTTTGCGCAGTCATCTGCTGACTCTGCTGGAAGCGGCCAGCGATAAAGATAAACTAGAAAAGTACAGCCCTGCGGTTCGCTACCTGATCAAAAACTGGCCCCTGCAGAGAATGGTTGTTGAGTGTGATCAGCTCTTGGCCAATAACATTGACCATCCCAAGTTGGAATTTCTCAAGGCCAAATGTCAGGAGTGGGTGAGCGCCGGAAAGTTTGTGCTTATTTTCTCCCATTACCGCCACAGCGTCCTTAATATCGTTGAGGTATTAAAGGGCTTGGGGATTAGCGCCCAAGGAATTATGGGCGCCCAGAGCGGCGGTATGCCCCGAAAGCAGCAGCGGCAAATCATCAGCGATTTTCGCCAGCATCGTTTTCAGGTGCTGGTCAGTACGGCCTTACTGCATTTGGGAATTCATCTGGCTGATGTTGACGTTGGGGCGGCTTACGACGGCCACATCAACGATATTGAGATGATTCAGCGCGAAGGCCGGGTGGCTCGGGTTAGAGACGGTGAATTCTGGTGTCTCTTTACCAAAGGCGACTGCCTTGATTCCGCCTACTACTATTCTGCCCGGAGAAAGAGAGCAGCCAATCGGGCTAAACTGCGCCAGCTGAAAGACGATCTGGCGGCAAAAACAGATAATCCCGCTCAACCCTCGTCGGGTTGAGCGGGTTTTTTATCAGCATTGTTTAAATTTTTCGTATTGCGGCATTTGGGGAAACCGGAACAGGCCATAAATTTGCCATAGCGGCCCTCCCGAATGACCATCGGCTGGCCGCATTTTTCACAAACCTCATCAGTTTTTTCCACCGGCGCCCGCTCAATTTTTTGATAGCCAACTTCGGCGTATTTCGTTTCCAAATTTTTCATAAAGGGCGCCCAGAAAGCCCCCACCAAGTCCTGCCACTTCTCTTTGCCTTCAGCCACCGCATCCAAACTATTTTCCATATTGGCAGTGAAATTAGTATCAACCGTCTCTGGGAAATGTTCAGTTAAGACTTTATTGACTAATTCACCCATTTTGGTGGGGTAGAAGCGGCTCTGATCTTTGCGGACATAGTCGCGCTCCTGAATTACCGAAATAGTCGGGGCATAAGTTGAGGGCCGGCCAATACCGTATTCTTCAAGAGTTTTAACCAGGCTGGCTTCGGAGTAGCGGGGCGGGGGCTCGGTAAAGTGTTGTTGTGGGTTAATCTTCTTCAATTTTAGCTCCTCACCTTTTTTAACTTCAAGCAATTCTTTCTCTTCAAATTTACTTGGCCAGATTTTTAGAAAGCCGTCGAATTTGAGAATACTGCCGGTGGCTCGGAGTAGATATTTACCGGCTTTTATATCGATAGTCGTACTGTCAAAAACCGCCTGCGGCATTTGAGAGGCAATGAATCTTCTCCAAATTAGATCATAAAGTTTACCATTCGGAGCATTCGGATCCATTTGCCCGCCTGCAACGCCTGGCGTAGCATGGCGGGCAGGCCCGCCTGCATCGCTGTTAGCACTGCGGGCAGGTAGATTCGGATCGGTTGGTCGAACAGCTTCGTGGGCTTCCTGCGCCAGCTTGGACTTGGTTTTGAATTGGCGGGGGCTGGAGTATTTCTCCCCCAGCTCTTTTGTCAGCCAGCTTTGAGCGGCGTTAATTGAATCTTGCGAGAGATTAAGTGAGTCAGTGCGCATATAAGTGATCAAACCGTTTTCATATAATTGTTGGGCGATGAACATCGTTTTCTTGGCGGTAAAGCCCAAACGGCGGGCGGCTTCCTGTTGTAAGGTGCTGGTGGTAAAGGGCGAGGGAGGGTTGCGCCGCAGTTCTTTGCGCTCTATTTTTTCAACTATGTACTCGGCTTTTTTCAAATCTTCAACAATCGCATCGGCTTCTTCTTTATTCTTAACCTCAGTTTTTACCAGATTCGCTACAATAACTTTTTCCGCCAGAGGCGGATCAGCCTTGGGCGGAAATTTTTCATTCCCAACTTTTAGCTTGAGCAGCTCTGCCGCAATGGTCCAATATTCTTCCGGTTTGAAATTGCGAATTTCATTTTCCCGATCAACAATCAAGCGCACTGCCACTGATTGCACTCGGCCGGCTGACAGTCCTTTTTTTATTTTCGTCCAAAGAAATGGCGAAAGTTTATAGCCGACAATCCGGTCTAAAATCCGGCGCGCCTGCTGGGCGTCAACCAGTTTCATATCCAGCTCCCGGGGATTTTTCAAGGCCTCTTCAATGGCGCGTTTGGTAATTTCGTGGAAAACTATCCGGCGGGGGTTTTTTAGTTTTAATGCTTCAGTTAAATGCCAGGATATAGCTTCACCTTCTCTATCTTCATCCGTTGCCAAAATAACCGTTTCTGATTTTTTAACCAATTCTTTGAGATGAGAGATATTCTTTTTGGCTTTGGGTAAAATCAGATATTTTGGTTCAAAACTATTTTCTACATCCACTCCAAAACTGCCTCGAGGCAGATCGCGGACATGACCAAAAGAAGACTCGATTTTAAAATCACTGCCGAGGAATTTTGAAATTGTTTTGGCTTTTGTCGGAGATTCAACGATTATGAGGTTATACATAGTTTTTTAATTTTCAATTTTAATTTAATTTACCTTAATTGAAAATTGATCATTGAACATTGAAAATTTAGACATTATATCTCCCATCCTCTTCTTTAATTATATCGTTAATGAGCAGAAAAGCGACGACTTGATTGACAAATTGAGATTCTATTTTAGTTGCCTCGATTATTTTGTCAATACTGACGGGTTTGCCGGCGGCTTTAATAAATTTTAAAACTAAATCCTGTTGAGGATCTAGTTTGATTCGTTTCAGGCGCAATTCGGCTGGTTTATAAAAAGGCAGATTTAACTCTTGGCAAATATCTTCAACAGAAGTGACGAGAGCCGCGCCGCTCCGGATGAGGCGGTGAGAGCCGGTGTAGTTGTGATCTCTCAGGCGGCCGGGCGCCACAAAGACATCCCGATTTTGTTCTAGAGCCAATTGAGCTGTGAATAATGATCCAGATTGCAAAGGCGCTTCCACCACCAATACTCCTAACGACAGGCCGCTGATAATACGATTGCGCTGGAGAAAATTAGCCGGATAAGATGGTGTCCCCGGTGGATACTCAGAAATCACTGCTCCGCCTTGTTTTAAAATTTCTTCAGCCAGCCGTCGATTCTGAGAGGGATAAATTTCATCAATGCCGGTACCTAGCACTGCCACGGTTCGACCGCCGGCATCCAAAGCTCCCCAATGGGCTGCCTGATCAATACCCAAAGCCAAGCCGCTAACAACGATAATTTCCTGTTCAGCCAGCTCCTTGCCGAATTGTCGGGCCAACCCCAGACCTTCCCTTGTGGCTCGGCGGGTGCCAACCACTGCCACTGTCGGTGCGTTTAAATTTAACTCTCCTCGGAGATAGAGCCCCGGCGGCGGGTTGGGGATTTCCCTTAAGAGTCGCGGGAAGCGCTCATCTTCTTTTTTAATATGGCTAAAGGCGCTATACTTTGTATGTGGAATCATCTTTTAGAAGACGTCTGATTGTTTCTATTTTAGTTTATTTGATTTTAGCTTTAGTTTTGGCGGCTGTCACGGCCTGGCTGGGTTTTGACAGCAGTCGCCGGGTAGCGGCTATTGAAAACAATAAGAGAGAATTAACTTTTCGTTCTTCGGCCAGTGAAGCTCTCCGGGTGCTAAAAATAGGCAGTGAAGCGGTGGCCAGTGAGCGTCTTTTTCTGGATAATATTTTACCGCCGCCAGACAAGATTATTGATTTTCCCAAGGACATTCAGGGCTTGGCGAGAATTAATAAAGTTGATCCATCTTTTAATTTTGGCGAGGAAGTGGCGGGCAGTGAAACTGCTCCCGGTCAGATTGCCTTTAGTATCATTGTTAAAGGGGGATTTAACAACCTCGTCAATTTTATCAAGGCCTTGGAGCAGAGCCGTTATCTGATTCGTTTTGATGTTTATAACCTGACAGTCGAGGATCAAAATTATCAGGCCATGATCAATGGAAAAGTTTTTTCGCAATAAACAGGAATTAGTCTTTTGGACGGCGGCGATTGTGATTTTTATCCTTTTGCTCATCTATGCTGTCTTTTTGGTGAGATTTTTGGTTAAACAATTCCGCGCCGCCTCTGACCCCAACTTGCTAAAACAGCAGGAAATTGTTAAATTTAACCTCGGTAAAGTGCAGCAGTTGAAGACAAGATAAGCGCGTGTAGCTTAGTGGTAAAGCACAGTCCTGATAAGACTGGGAGCGAAGGTTCGATTCCTTCCACGCGCACCGGACTTTAAAATTTAGGGGCGCGTAGCTCAGTCCGACCGTAGTCGGACTCCGACTCTGGTCGGACTCCGACCGTAGTCGGACTCCGACTCTGGTCGGAGTGGAAATATTTCGGAGTGGAAATATTATGAAAATTCCCGGTGTTTATATTCTAAGGAGTCTTAAAAACGGAACTTTCTATACGGGTAGTACCAACGACGTAGATGAACGATTAGTGCGGCACAATAGTGGAAGAGTAAGTTATACTGCCAATAATAGACCTTACGAATTAGCACGATTTATCACTTGTTCGTCAATAACTGAGGCAAAAGGATTTGAATATCGTTTGAAGAAATATAAAAGAAGAGATATTATCGAGAAAGTGATTAATGACGGGGTATTTCCTTGGGAGTATAAAGTTAGTAAGGGCAGTTAGCTCAGTGGTTAGAGCGCGTCGTTGACATCGACGAGGCCGCTGGTTCAATTCCAGCACTGCCCACCAAGTGTCCCAACCCAAAGTAATTTACGAAGAAAAAGAGTTTTTGGTGATCAATAAGCCAGCTGGTTTAATTGTTCACGGACAAAGTCCTTCAGTGGCGGAATGGTTGGTCAAAAATTATCCAGAAGTTAAAAAAGTAGGGGATGATCTAGAAGAACGGCCGGGCATTGTCCATCGTTTAGATAAAGATACTTCCGGCGTTCTGCTTATTTGCCGCAGCCAAGCGGCTTTTGATTATTTTAAAAAGCAGTTTCAGGAGCGCAAAATTAAAAAGACCTATCTGGCATTAGTCCACGGCCTTCCCAAAGAGAAGAGCGGCGAGATTAATAAACCATTGGGCTTAAAACCCAACACCACCCGCCGCACCATTCACACCAGCCGCGCCAAAATGGTTAAAGAAGCCATAACCCGCTACCGCCTCCGTCAAATCTATTGGGGTCCAACCCCAATAGATAAATATGCGCTGCTGGAGGTGGAGCCGCTCACCGGCCGCACCCATCAGATCCGTGTTCATCTGGCCAGCATCGGCCATCCCGTAGTTGGCGACAAGTTGTATACTCCGAAGTCAAGGGTTAATGGTCAATGGTCAAATGTCGCCGCAGGCCGGATGTTTTTACACGCCGAATCATTGGAATTTACCACAGCCGATGGCCGGCGGCTTAAGATCGCCGCTGATTTGCCTATTGAACTAAATGAAGTTCTAGCTGCACTCGAGCTGGTGGATTGAATGTCTGGTATTCAAAGGTGTCAGTGCCGGTTTCCCGCCATTTCATTCCCGCTGGCGCCGCCAAGGTTATTTTCAGATTACTTTCCACTCCCGATTGTTTATCAAAAACAAAATTATAAGTTGAGCCGGCCTCAAGGCGCCGGGGGAATTTTGTTGTGTAATTTGATTGGACGCCGGCTGTTTTTCCGGAAGGAGCGTTAAACCAATTAGCGATAAGGGGTTTTGGTTCGGTAGTGAAAACCTGAAGATAGTTTTGATTGGTGGTGTTATACCACTTTTCCTCACGCTGGTCACCGTTATTTTTTCTTTCAATGGTCAGCAGGTTTTTACCTTCTTGTCTCGAGAGCCGGCTGACCAGCTCGACTTTTTGTTGGATAAAAGCGTCGGTTTTGCCGCCGCCGATATTGGCGTTAATCACTGCCAGATAATCACCGACAAAATTCGTCGGCAGAGAAAACTGCTCGCCAGCCGCGCCCAGGCCCGCTAAATAATTCTCCAGCAATGGCTGATCAGTATAGATCATTACATCTTTATTAGCCAAGCGGTACTTGAAAATTTCCAGCAGCTGCCCCTTGTCTTTTTCAGAAAACTGATTAAGTTTTTCAAAAATAAGCGGGGTGAAGTTTTTTAAGATATTTTTGTTTTGATTAGTTTCTACATCTTTTTGGACTTCGAAAAGAAAATTATCACTATCCAGAGTGAAGTCATTAATCTTCATCGGCCCGACAACGCGCAATAAGTCCTCAATGACTTTATAGTTGATGGCGATAGCGCCGGAGAATTTGACTCCGCGTTCCTGATAGATTTTCGATAACTCCAAAAATTCTATAACCTTGCGGGCGGAAGTGGGAAAGTCTAAAGACCAGTTGGCGTCGCGCGCTCCCCAGTATTGGGTGACTTTTTGTAATGGTTCCGGCGCCAGCACTTTGACTGTCAACTGGCCGTCAATATCATAAATATCCTGCACTTCTAAATTAGCCAAACCGCCTTTTTCCAAAGTGATGTGAGCCAGACTGCCGATAAAGCCGCCGGCTGGTCTGATTTCCGAGGGATTTTGGAAAAGAATCGCCAGATGTTTGGGCGTTTCCTCATCAAGCCAGGTTAAAAGAGCAGTGAGTATATTGCCAGCGGCATAGAGTTTTTCATTGTCAGCTGATGGGGTAATTATGGTTAGATCTTTTTGAATTTTTTTCAGTTTTTCCACCAAGACCTCGCCTTTTTTCTGAATAATCAACTGAAGGCCGTTGATTTTTAAAAACTCGACTTGATTGGTTAAATCGAGCGACGCATTGGCCACTTGGCTGGTTTGGAGGATTTTTTCTTTGAACTTTTTTAACGATGGCAGCAGCTGCCCCCATCTGCCAAAATCTTTACTGACATTATTTAATTCTTTTTTCACCAAGAGCAGCGAGCCGCGGGCCTGGTTAGTTTCTAAATTCTTCAGAGCGCTGGCGGCGTAATTAAAGTTTTGGTAAATTTTGTCGGCTGAGTAATAAGTTTCTTTTTTGAAGTTCCAGAAGCCGATGGCGAGAATAACTATGACAATAACGATGACTATGACACTAATTGTGAAAACAATTTTAATAAAGCGCATGCGGTTTCTTGCCAGTTGAACTGGCGGGCATTATTGAGACCTTTGGCGATCAGTTGCGTGCGGAGATTAGAGTTGGTAAGAATTGATTCTATTGCCAGCGCCAGTTCTTTGTATTTCCACGGATCAATCAGCAGCGCCGAACTGCCTAAAATTTCTTTAAGCGAGGCGCGGTTGCTGGCCACCACCGGACAGCCGCAGGCCTGAGCTTCCAGCGGCGGGAAACCAAAGCCCTCAAAAAAAGAAGGATAGACAAAGACCTCGGCTAAATTATATAACATTATTTTTTCTTCAGCCGTGGCTTTTCCCCACCAGATAATGTCACTAGGGTTTAGGGTATAGGGTTTAGGGTTTAGGGTGTCGCTGTTTTTACCAGCGATGATAAGTTTTAAATCGTCAAAGATCGGTTGCTGTTTGAGAATTTGAAAGGCTTCAATAATGGCGCCGACATTTTTTCTTGGCTCGATTGTCCCCAGATAAAGAATAAAAGGGAATTCCAGATTGGCCGGCCGCTCCATTTTCCTCACCCGATAAATTTCTTTGTCGATACCGGGGTAAATAGTATGAATTTTCTCAGGAGCAATTTTCAGAGTTTCACCGACGTCATTTTTAGTGTAAGCCGAATCCACCACAATGGCCGCTGCCAATTCCGCCTGCTCTTTAATTTTTTGCCAGTTGTGCCAGAGTCGCTGGCGCCAATTGAAAAAATAAGGGTAATGCAGGAAAGAAAGATCATGGATAGTTAGTAGTCGCGGCGCCCGGGCAGTGGTCAGGTAATTAAGATGGGGGCTGTAAACTAAATCCGGGCCGTCGTTGAAAGCCGTATCCAGCGCCGGTTGCCATAAATCAAAAAGGCGATTGGGAATCTGCCAATCAATCACTTCGGCATTGCCGGAGTTAAGCCATTCAGCCGGCAGAGGAATCTTGTCCCAGCCATTATAAAAAAGATGGAAGCGGTGGGGAGAGGGGAGACGGAGCAGATGATTAATCGCCTGCCGGGTGTATTCTTCTACCCCGGTCTGCCCGCCCTTGCCTAAAAGCCGGATATCTATTAGAATTTCCATTTGTGATCGACAAGAGTATTGTTGACCAAATTAAACCCGGAGCACAAGTGCGGGTGCATGAGATTGTTAAAGAAACCAAGCCGGCTAAAGGCGAAGCCGGAAAATCCCGCACCAGTATTTTTTCCGGCATTGTTCTGGCGCGCAAGCACGGCAAAGAGCCGGGCGCCACTTTTACGGTCCGCGCCCAGATTGCCGGCGAGGGCGTGGAGAAAGTTTACCCGATTCATTCGCCTTTGATTGGCAAGGTGGAAATTATTAGTTCTCCCAAAAAAGTTCATCGGGCTAAACTCTACTACCTCCGAGGGATTTCAAAGAAGGAAATTAGGAGAAAGATTGGGGTATAGTTTCCGACAATTGACAATTAACAATTGACATTTGACACTGAATTTAAGCCCGGGTGGCGGAACTGGTATACGCAACGGCCCGAGGAGCCGTGCTCGCAAGAGCGTGTGGGTTCAAATCCCACTCCGGGCACCAAAAACAAAATATGGTCATCGCAAGACCATATTTTGTTTTTGGTGGAATTATACAACTCCGCTCGAACATTTTTTGAACGGAATTGACCGCCTTCGCTTCGCTCCGGCGGCACGCTCGGGAGGTCGGAAGAGCGTCGTGTTGGGTATGAGTGTTGATGAGG
>CAYICS010000005.1:0-59414 GCA_964362125.1 uncultured Candidatus Saccharibacteria bacterium | reverse complement strand
TCGGTGACACGGAAGAAGTCGTAACAAGGCACGGGTAGCGGAAGCTGCTCGTGGATCATTTAACTAAGAAATAAAGGTTGATACCCCGAAGTATAAAGCTTCGCTTTAACTACGGGGCAGGCAGGGTGTTAGTCGTGGAGCCCAAAGTCACGACTCGTTCGCTTCATCGAGTGGAGCGAGCGATTGGGACAACTAGAAAGCCCTTATTTACACGAGCGCACAAGCGCCTTTTTTTGGCGCGCGGAGCGAGTTTGTAAATAAGAGGCCCCGCACCGAGCTTGCTCTGGTGCGGGGCTCCAGTTAAAATGATTCTATGCCAAAGAAAATTTTGTTAGTTGAAGACGATCAATTCCTTTCTTCACTTTTGCAAACCCGCCTCACTAAGGAGGGCTTGGAAGTGGTTTTAGCGACTAATGGTGACCAGGTTTTGCAGTTGCTCAAAGAGAATAAATTTGACCTGATTTTGATGGATATTATCTTACCCGGAAAGTCGGGTTTTGAGGCCATGGAAGAGATTGTTGCCAGCCCCCAGTACGGCCAGACGCCCATTATGATTATTTCTAACTTGGGCCAGGAGCAGGATGTAGCTAGGGGCAAAGAATTGGGGGCAGTGGAGTATTTTGTTAAAGCTCAGACACCAATTGACGACCTAGTGGCGAAAGTTAGGGGATTTCTGGGGGGATAGGGGTTTTCCCCCACACCTAGTTAGCACACTATTCGTTAATTTTGCCTGCAGGGCAATGCTGACTAGGTGTGGGGGTTTTCCACAGCTGGTTGTTGTCGCCGGAAATAGGCCTGTTATAATTAAGAAAGTCGGTCAGTTCAGTTAAAAGGTCGTAAAATCAAAAACTATGATTACAAAAGGTTTTACTTTAATAGAGTTAATTATTGTCATTGGTATTATTGCCTTACTAGCAACAACAGTCATCTTGGTAATTAATCCGGTCAAGATTTTCCAAGAAGCCCGGGATTCCCAGAGATTGGCTGATTTGGGCCAAGTTAACTCGGCCATGGGATTATATGTTGCCACTTCCGGGACAATCAGTCTTGATAATGATGCTGGTAACTTATGTGATACTGTTGGGGCAGTAGCCGGGAAATGTTGGGTTCATAATTCGACTCCAGCGGCTGGCGCCAACTGCAGTAGTCGTTATGCTGGTAAGACAACTGTCGCCAGTGCTATTCAAAAAGTTGATGGCACCGGTTGGCTTCCGGTTAATCTAGGGACCACTTCTGGTGGAGCGCCGTTAGCCGCTTACCCCAGAGATCCTAAGAAAGACCGCTTCTACGCTTATGCCTGCACTGAAGCTAACAACACTTTTGAGTTGAGTGCTGATATGGAAAGTGGTCGTTATTCTAATGGCGGCGATGATGATGTAGAGAATACCGATGGCGGCACTAATGCCGATCTTTTTGAGGTTGGTACTAATGTCCAGTTGTAGTAAATGGAACTGGTTAGTGCCGGGAGTCTAGCCGTTATCTTCGTAATTTGGATAAGGTCCTTTGCCCGCAAGGGCGGAGGGCTTTATCTTTTGCTGATACCAGTGGTAATTTTGGCGGTTATTTTAGGGTATACCACCTACCAGCAGTTTCTTATTTGGAAAAGTCATGAAATCAGCCGGTTTCTTTTGCCGCCCCACGCCCCCATTAATTATTTTATTTTTTATACTTTTACCAGAATTTGGCTGGCTTATGTGATTTCGTTGATTGTCGGGATATTGGGGTATTTGGTGATTGGGTATTTTAATAGAAAGTATCAGGAAAAGTTTTTCTGGCCTGAGGAAATTTATTTTATCGCCTTGGGTTTATTTCTCACCGGCCATCCCGGCTGGATTTTGTATACTGTTTTTTCTTTGGCTGTTTATTTGGCCTTGGGAATTGGATATTGGATATTAAAGAAAGAAACCCAGAGGGTTTCTTTCTATTATCTTTGGCTGCCGCTGGCCGCCGCCACCATCTTCCTTAATTTCTGGCTATTGCAGTTTGAGTGGTACACCCAGCTCATTATTTGAGCTGGAATTTTCAATGTTCAATGTTCAATTTTCAATTAAGGTACATTAAATGAAAATTGAAAATTGGTAATTGAAAATTAGTGTTATAATAAGATTATGCTCTCCATTCCTGAAGACAAGCTCCGGGAGCTGTTAATTAAAGACGGTATTGTTAAAGAAGAAGATTTTGAAATGGCCTTGCAGGAAGCGAAGCGCATGGGGCAGAACCCGGCGGATATTTTAATCGCCCGCAACCTGCTGACTTTAGATTACTACCTCAATCTGGCAGCGGCTTTTTATGAAGCGGAGCGGGCCGGTCTAATGAACCGGGCGCTCGATGAAGCTATTATCCAGTTAGTGCCGGAGGATCTCTCCCGCCAGCGCCGCCTGATTGTTTTCGGCAAAAATCAAGATGGTTCTTATGCCGTGGCTATGGAAAATCCTGTGGATTTGGAAGCCATTGATTATTTATCAAAGCTCCTCAAAACCAAAATTGTTCCTTACCTGGCCTCGCCGGAAGATTTAAATTACGGCTTCTCTTTTTACAGCCGCCGTTCCGCTGAGAGTTTCAAGAAAATTATTGAAGAAAATATTGGCGCCTCGATGCGCTCCCAAGCCGCTGGCACTGAGGAAGCCGCCAAAGAAGTGCCGATCATTGCTATTGTCGACAACCTGATTGCTTATGCCATTTCTTCCCGGGCCTCTGATATTCATATGGAGATTTTAGAAAAAGAGCTGTTGATTCGTTATCGGATCGACGGCATTCTTCACGAAATTATTCGCATCCCCAAAGAAGTTCATCCGGCCATCGCCGCCCGCATTAAACTTTTGGCCTCTTTAAAATTAGACGAACACAACAAACCTCAAGACGGCCGTTTCCGCTACAAGATTGGCCATGACTTAATGGATATCCGGGTGGCTATTATGCCCACTTTCTATGGAGAGAAGGTGGAGATGCGGTTGCTGGCGGCCACGCAGCGGCCGCAGTCGCTTGAGGAACTGGGAATGCTGGAAGATCATGTGGTGATTCTCCGTGAAAATATGAAGAAGACCTACGGCATGATTTTGGTGACCGGGCCAACCGGGTCTGGTAAAACGACGACGCTTTATTCGGTGATTAATATCTTGAATCGGCCCGAGGTTAATATTGTGACTGTCGAAGATCCCATTGAATACGATATGAAGTATATCAATCAAACGCAGGTTAATTCGGCGCAGGGGATTACTTTTGCCAGCGGTCTCCGGGAAATTGTCCGGCAGGATCCCAATATCGTTATGGTCGGTGAGGTTCGTGATCAAGAAACGGCTGATATCGCCGTCCAGGCGGCCCTCACTGGACATTTGGTTTTATCCAGTTTGCACACCAATGATGCCCCGACAGCCATCCCGCGTCTTTTAGATTTAAAAGTGCCGCCGTTTCTGGCAGCGGCTGTTTTGAATCTGGTGGCCGCCCAAAGATTAGTGCGCCGCATTTGTCTTTCCTGCATCACTTCTTACACCCCCGAACCGCATATTTTAGAATCAATCAAGAAACAACTGACGGAATTAAAGATTGATTCCAATATAAAATTACCCAAGATGCTTTATAAGGGCTTGGGTTGTTCCAGTTGCGGCCAGACCGGTTATAAGGGACGGTTGGGTATTTTTGAAATGCTCAATGTGACCGAAGAGATTCGCCAGCTGATTGTCAGTCCGGAATTTACTTTGGATGCTTTAGGTGAGGCGGCCAGGCAACAGGGGATGATGACAATGTTTGAGGACGGTCTGCGCAAGGTGGAGCGGGGGATGACGACGATTGAGGAGGTGTTGAGGGTGATAAGAGAGTAAAGGTACCGCCACCCGGCGGTTCTTTGGTTCTAGTCTGTGCCAGACCCTCCTTTTTTGTTTGGGTTTTTAATAGGGCTTTTGGTCGCTGGCAGGCCAGCCAGCTCTTCACAGCAACCTGTGTAGTGGAAGTAGATAAACCCCCACACCTATGCATAGGTGTGGGGGTAAATTCCCGAACTCTAAGTCAAAGAAATCTAAGAAAAACAGTTGTTTGAGCCCCAGCTCTGCTGGGGAACCCTTATCTTCCTTAATGTTAACGGCGAGTTCTGTTTTTCTGATAATTTCTGACTTAGGGTGAGGAGGAATTTATCTGTAACGGAATGGTTGCGAGAGGAGCTGGCTGGCCGATGCTAGCGGGCACCGAAAGCCTCACCTTTTATGCTATTATTAATAATATGAAGTTTGCCTATACCGCTATTCAACCAGACGGGCGGATTATTAAGGGAGCGGTCGACGCCCAATCAGAGCAGGCGGTGCTGGATTTTCTTTCCAGAAACGAACTGAAGCCGATTTCTGTCCAGCAATCAACTTGGACTATCGGCGGCAAGATTTATATTTTCGGCGGCGGCATTACCACTACCGACAACATTTTCCTGACAAGATATCTGGCCTTGATGCTTCGCGCCGGCACCGATCTCTTCCGGGCTTTGGATATTTTAATTGCTGATTTTGAAAAACCGGCAGTTAAGTCTTTACTGACAGAAATCCGCACCACTTTAGAAAAAGGCCAGCCCTTTTATGTCACCTTTGCCAAGTATCCCCAGTATTTCTCGCCGATTTTTGTTAATTTGGTGAAAGCTGGCGAGATCTCCGGAAATCTCGAAGCCACTTTTGATAATTTAAGCCTGATGCTGCAGAAGGAAGAAGATTTGCGGCGCCGCATTCGCTCCGCTTTGCTTTATCCAATCGTCCTTATCGTCGCTTCTTTTTTGGTGGTGACTTTTTTGGTGACTTTTGCTTTGCCGCGGATTGCCGATGTTTTCCTGCAAGGAGGTTTCGAGCCCCCGACTTTTTCTAGAATTGTTTTTACCGTCGGACTTTTTATTTCTAATAATATTATTTGGCTCTCGGGATTGTTATTTGGCGGAGTTTTAATTTTTTGGTATTTCTTTTTTCACACCACCACCGGCCGCTTGTGGCTGTCGCGGATTTTAGCCAGAATTCCTGTAATAAAAAATGTTGTTTTGCGGATTGCCATTCAGCGCTTTGCCGCCACTTTGGGTTATCTTTTAAAAGCCGGTCTGCCCATTATTGATTCTTTGGAGTTGACCGCCACGGCTGTCGGTAATGAGCGTTTGAAATTAGCCTTACAGCGGATTGCCCGTGAAGGCGTGGCTCGCGGCTTAACCATTGGTGACGCCTTTAAGCGGGAGACAGAATTCCCCCAAGTGATTACTAATTTAATTGCTGTTTCGGAAAAAGCCGGTCACCTTGAGGAATTATTATTCACTTTGGCTACTTTCTATGACACGGAAATCGAGGCGGCCATTAAAGGAATGGTGTCAATTATTGAACCGGCGCTCTTGATAGTCATCGGCGGCTTGGTTGGTTTAATTGCCTTATCAGTGATTATGCCGATTTATCAATTAGTAGGACAATTCTGATGAAGGGATTGACTCTTATCGAACTGATGATTGTGATAGGGGTAATCGTGATTGTGGCTGTTACCGGCGGCTTGTATTTATTTCGATTGAGTCATAGCCAAGAAGTCGGGTCGGCAGCCGGAACAATGGCCGCTGTCTTGAGAGATGCCCAGCAGCGGGCAATCAATCAGCAATCAGGACTATATTGGGGAGTCAGGTTTGAAAATTTGTCCAGTGGCCGCGATCGTTACTTTTTATTTAATACCGCCACTGCCGATGCTAAAATCACTGCTGCCATCAGTGAGTTTTACCTTAAATCTTCCTTGGGGTTTTTGGCGCCGACTGCCGGCAATAGTTTAACTATTCTCTTTGCTAAAATTTCCGGTAATTGGGTTTCTGCCGCTTGTCCTTCGACTACTGCCAACGCCATTGTCGAGGTCGGGTCGGTTGTCGGCGGCGGTTCAGCCGCTGTAAAAGTCTACTGCAATGGGAGGATTGAGTAGGGGGCAATCTTTAGTTGAAGTTTTAGTGGCTGTCGCCTTGGGAGGGGTGATAATTTTGGCGGCAGTGGCCGCCACTCACGTCTCTTTGCGAATCGCCAGCCAAGATCCCACTTGGCAGACCGGTAATTTTTTGGCGGAGCAATTATTGGATAATGTGGCGGCCACTGCCGAAGGCAAATGGTCTGATATTAAAGGCGCGACCGGCGCCAGTTATTTAGCCGCGACCAGCGCCGGCCGGTTTGAAGTGCGGGCAGGAGCAGAAACAGTCATCAATAATAATATCAGCTACAGCCGCAGTTTTTCTGTTGCTCCGGTCTATCGTAATGCTAACGGTGAGATTGTTGATAGCGGCACTAAAGATCCTTCAACAGGAAGAGTGACTGTGGATATTCAGTGGCACTATCAGGGCGATCCGACTAACATTGTTTTGCAAAGATATATCACCCGGACCCAAAATGTTGTCTGGCAGCAAACTGATTGGGGGGGTGGGCCGACTTGCCCGGGTAGTGATCCAGCAGTCACTAATATCGTCCATACCAGATTTTGCGAAGGCACTGCTGAAATTGATTTTTCGTCGCAAAGCGGGTCGATAAAGATTAAAGGATACTAATATGAAATTTTCAATTATTGTGCTAGTCGGATTAGTAGTGCCGTTTTTAATCTTTGCCGGCGGCAGCGGCAGTAACATTGATACCAACGACGCCAATGAACACTGGATTTGGAATGATGTGATTGGTTGGAGTGACTGGCATGATGTTTACCACAACGTTGTCATCAACAGTAATGAGCTGCTTGGTTACGCCAGCTCGACAGTGGGTATTATTATCTTAAATTGTGCCGTCACCCCCGATGGTGATATTTGCAGCAACTACACTGAGCCTTTTAAAGTTAACAATGATGGCGCCGGCGGCCTTTCCGGTTGGGCTTGGAATGATAGCATTGGCTGGATTAGTTTTTGCGGCAATTCATCGGAAAATTCCAGTTGGAACAGTAGTTTGGGGAAATGGGTTTGTCCCAGTACTACTACTTATCAGGCAAAAGTCCTTAACGGTTATTTTGAAAATTATGCCTGGAATGATATTGTCGGCTGGCTCCAGTTTAAATGTGATGATAATCCGCCTTCGGGCAAAGATTGTGCCAATGATTTTCCTGATTGGCGGGTTCAAACTAGCGCTGGCAATAGTGCTCAAACCGCTGAATTCACTTCTAATATTTTTGACAGCGGCAGTGATAATACTATCTTTAACACCATTATGTGGCAGGGAGCGCTTAATGGCGGTAAAGTAGAGTTTCGGGTAGCTGGTTCCAATAGCAGTACCGGCCCCTGGAATTATGGCAGTTGGTTTGCAGTGGGTTTTGGGGTGCCGGCGCAGTTGAATTTGGCTAATCGTTACCTTCGTTATCAAAGTCGATTGAGCACTGATCTTTGGCAGACCAACAGCCCCCGCATCGATGATATAATAATTAATTATAGTCCTTAATGAAAATTTTCAATTTTCAATTCTCAATTTTCAATTTTCGAATCCGCAACTCCGGAGCTGTCTTGTTACCAACTATCCTGACCATCGGTTTTCTGATGGTGGCTTTGGGTTTGGCTGGTTCGATTATTGTTTTGGCGCTTAATCGTTCCAATTTTAGTATTCGACTGGCCACTGCCGGTTTGGCTGCCGCCCGGGCTGGCATTGACGATACTTATCTACGGATTATTCGTGACAACACCTGGCCAGCGGTTGATTGCGATGTTACTCGATCTGCTGGTGATGGCAATAAAACTTACGATTTAACCTTGGGCGAGATCAAAGTTTACATCTGTATTAAAAAAGAAACTTTCACCAATGAAATTAAATATACAATCAACTCCCTGGCCCAGGGCGGCTTTGGTGCTAAAAGACAATTACAGGCAGTCTTGAACGCTAATCGGACTACTCATCAGGTAAAAACTCATTCCCTCAATGAAATTGAATTTTAACAATTGGTTGAAGTGGTTTAATCCCACCTTGGTCGTGGCTGGCTTGGAGATTAGTGATGGAGCGGTGCGGTTAATAATGGTTGATGCCGCTGGCAAGATTTTAAGACAGGAAAAAGTGCCTTTGCCAGCCGGCGTGGTCCAAGGAGGCAAATTGATTGACAGCACTCAATTTATCAATGCTCTGCGTCAGCTGAAATCAATGCCGGTGATCGTTTCTCTTTCCTCTAATCACATTTACACTCAAGTTTTCAACCTGCCTTATTTAGAAGGGCGGCGTCTGGAGGAGGCGGCGGAACTTAATTTGAAAATGATTTCACCTCTGGATTTAAAGAATGCCTATCATGACTGGCAGATTCTGGGACAAGCTGCCAATGGCAATCTGGAGTTATTGGGGGCCTTTGCTCCCAATGAAATTATTGATGGTTTTTCTCAGGCTTTGCGACAGGCCGGTTTTCTGGTGGTGGCAGTGGAGTTTTACGGTTTATCTTTGGCTCGGGCTGTTAGTCAATTGGCTGGCGGGGATTTAACCAAACCCCATCTTCTGCTGGCAGTGACGGGCGACGGTCTTAACTTTTCTGTTTTAAAAGCCGGTCAGCTCCAGTTTAACTACTTTATTTCTTGGTTAGCTGTTCAGGAACGAAGCGGCGGTAAAACTGGTCAGGTGAGCGCTGACGATTTTCAGAAGATTCTCATTGGCGAATTGCGGCGCATCACCAACTTTTCTTCGGCCCGCTGGGGCAAGACTATTAGTGATTTAATACTGGTCAGCGTTTCACCGGCCCAAGCCATTATCAATGTCGTTAAGAAAGAATTTAATCTGGCTATTGAAGAACTAGCTGACCCGGAGTGGTCGGCAGTTAAGGGGGCGGCACAACGGGGATTAGTGCCTCGGGTAGAGGACCGGTTGATAAGCTTGACAAAAGTCGGTACTGAAGAAGAATTTATCCGCAGCCGCATTCGCCGCTTTGTCGGTCTCTGGCGCAATGTGGTTTTAGCGACGCTGGCAATTTTTCTGTTGATTTATTTGGGCACCGACCTTCTTTTGATTCGGGTCAATCGGGGATTGGCGGGGCAACTGAAAAAAGCCGGCAGTTTAGCTAATCGTGAGGAAATTAGACTGTTGGAAAATCAAGCCCGGAGTTTCAACGCTCTGATTGAAAAAGTGCTGGCTGCTAAAAATCAGATCAGTGTTGCCTCGCCCCTGTTGCGGAAGTTGTATTTGATGACCGGGCCGGACGCGACCCTAACTCAAGTGCGGCTTGATAATCAGAGCCGGCTGGTTTCGCTGGTGGGCACTGCCAAAAATGAACGGGCGGCCATTGTCTTTAAAAATAATCTTAGTAAAGACGCGGAAGTGACTAACTTGTCATTCCCGCTCTCGGCCATTACTGTTGGCTCTGACGGCCGGGCGACTTTTACGGCCACCTTTACATGGAAAAAATTAAATTAATCATTGGTCTGGGCAACCCTGATCCGGAGTATCAACAAACCTATCATAATGTTGGCCATATAGCTGTAGATTTTCTTAAAAATTTTCAATTTTCCCGCCTGCCAGTGCCTGCGGCCCAAGCCGCTGGCGGGCAGGCAATTTTCAATTTTCAATTATTGAAGACCGATGTTTATATGAATAAATCTGGCGAGTTTGTCAGAAAAGCGATGAAAAAATATAAAGCAGGACCAGAGCAGTTATTAGTGATCCACGACGACAGTGATATCGAGCTGGGGAAGTATAAACTATCTTTTGGCCGCAGCTCGGCTGGCCACAAGGGCGTCCAAAATATCATTAATCATCTCAAAACCCAAAACTTCTGGCGTCTCCGCATCGGCATTCGTCCCTCTCCAGAGAAAAAGAGAACCAAGGCAGATGTCTTGGTTTTAAAAAAGATTGCCCCAGCTAATAAACGGCAACTTGATAAAGTCTTTAAAGAAGCGGTAAAATTGTTGGAATGACAGAATTCTGGAAGTCATTTTGGGAGATTGCTGAGACGGTGATTATTGCGGCGGTGACAGTTTTTTTAATTAGGACTTATTTGGTACAGCCCTTCCTGGTCAGTGGTGCCAGTATGGCGCCTAACATCAATCACGGTAACTACCTGATTGTCGATCAGCTGACCAAGAGATTTCAGGAATTCCAGCCGGGCGATGTAGTAGTCTTCCGTTATCCTCAAGATCCTGATACGTTTTATATCAAGAGGATTATTGGCTTGCCCGGCGACCGGGTGCAGATCAAAGGTGGAGAAGTTTTCGTTAATAGTCAGAAGTTCTCTGAAAATTATCTGGTTTTAGACATCAGAACTTTTGGCGGCAGCGACTTGGTTTTGGCGGCTGATGAATATTTTGTAATGGGTGATAATCGTGATAACAGTTCTGACTCCCGCAGTTGGGGACCGCTGAAGCGGCAATTCATCATTGGCCTGGCCCGCCTCCGTCTCTTCCCTTTTGATAAAATAAGTATTATTAATCGACCTTTTTATGTCCACTAAAACAAAAATAAAAAAATTACTTTTCCAGAGTGTAAAAGGGATGCACGATCTTTTGCCAGATGATCAGCCCCTTTGGGAACGGCTGCGCAAGGCGGCCCGGGATATCGCTGAAAGCTACAATTTCCAAAGAATTGATACGCCGCTTCTGGAAAAGGCGGAATTATTTGAGCGGAGTATTGGGGAGACAACGGATGTGGTGGAGAAACAGATGTTTATGATTAAAGCTAAAGACAAAGAGCGGCTGGCGTTGCGTCCTGAAGGTACTGCCTCCATTGCCCGCGCCTATATCGAATATGGTTTGAGTCACTGGCCTCAGCCAGTGAAACTTTATTATTTTGGGCCGATGTACCGTCACGAACGGCCTCAGGAGGGTCGTTTTCGCCAGTTTTATCAAGTGGGATTTGAAATTTTGGGCGGCGATCCCGATCCGATTTATGATGCCCAAAGTATTCTCATCTGCTTTCGGTTTTTGGAAGAAATGAAGCTCAATAAACTGGCTATTCAAGTTAACACTATCGGCTGTAAGAATTGCCGGCCGCCTTATCGGAAGAAACTTATTGACTATTACAAAAATAAAAGTGTTTGTAATGACTGCAAGAAGAGATTGACGGTCAATCCCTTGCGGCTTTTGGATTGTAAAGAAAAAGAGTGTCAGGAAATAAAAAAAGACGCCCCAATTTTATTGGATTTGATTTGTAATGTTTGTAGTCAGCATTTCAAACAAGTCCTTGAGTATCTCGATGAATTAAAACTGCCCTACACCCTCAATAATTATTTAGTGCGCGGCCTTGATTACTATAATCGCAGTGTCTTTGAGATTTATTACGAAGGCTTTGATGACGCCATCGCCAGCGGCGGCCGCTATGATTATTTATTGGAGATGATTGGCGGCCGGGCCGCTCCCGGTGTGGGTGGAGCAGTGGGCTTAGAGCGGGTGTTATTAATGATTAAGAAAAACGAAGTTACTTTTACCAGCCGACCCAAGAATAAAGTTTTCTTTGTCCACATTGGTGACATCGCCAAGAAGAAGAGTCTGACTATTATTGAAGAATTAAGGAAAAGCGGCGTGGCAGTAGAAGAATCGTTGGGCAAAGATTCTTTGAAGGCTCAATTGCGGACGGCTGATAAAGAAGGGGTACCGCTGGCTCTGATTTTTGGTCAAAAAGAGGTCTTTGAGAATGAGATCATCATTCGTGATCTCAAAACAGGCGCTCAGGAAAGTGTGCTCTTGGCCAAATTGGTGGAGGAATTGAAAAAGCGCCTGTAAGCGCTTTAAATGACCAATACCTAATTCCTAATGTCTAATGAAATGCCAAATTACAAATTAAAAAATTAGACATTAGACATTTCATTGGATATTGGTAATTGAAAATTGGTAATTATGGGTCAGTGTCTACTTTGTAGGATTATAAACAAAGAAATTAAATCAGATGTTGTCTATGAAGATGACAATGTTATTGCTATCCTAGATATTCATCCTCGCGCCCCGGGTCACACCATGGTTTTGCCTAAATTTCACGCCGAGAACATTTTAGATTTGCCGGATGATAAAATTGGGCCGCTGTTTGTTGCTGTCAAAAAAGTTACTCAACTTCTTAAAGACAAACACCGGCCCGATGGCTTCACCATTGGTATTAATCAGGGCAAGGCCAGCGGCCAGGCTGTAGATCATTTGCATATTCACATTATTCCCCGCTGGCTCGATGACGGCGGCGGCTCAATTCATTCTGTCGTTGACAACCCGCCAAGGTGAAGGAGATTAATGAATAAATCCTCCCAAGAGTAACGGGGCTTGTCTTCAGGAAACAGAATGCTTTTGCTCCAGCGGCAAAAGCTTCTTCTCCCTCAGCGCGCAACTTTTTTAGTGCGCTGCGCATTTATACCAAAAAAGAACCCAGCTTGCGCGCTTCCGGGATGTTCCTTCAGACAAGCCCCGTTACTCTTTTCAAGAATAACTGGGGTTGATCTTTATTTATCGTTATGTTATTCTTTTTAAACAATGCCCGCTGTAACTGTGAGAAAAAAGGAAGGCGAGTCGCCGATGGCGCTGGTTTATCGCTTTACCAAAAAAGTTCAGCAAAGCGGCGTTCTCAAAGAAGCTCGGAAGCGCCGCTTCTTCCGTCGCCAGCCCAACCGCGCCAAGCGCCTGGTTTCCGCTTTGCACCGTGAGACTAAGAGGAAAGAAATTGAGAAAGCAAAGAAGCTTGGGCTTCTTTAGTATCGATACTAATATACGAATTATGCTAATGATACGAATAAACGATGATCTAAAAAATGCCATGAAATCAGGGGATAGTTTTACCGTCGGCGTTTTGCGTTTTGTAAATGCCGCCCTCCATAACAAAGCTATTGAAAAAAGGGGTAAAGGCCAATCTGAAGAATTAACTGACGACGAGGTGATTGAAGTTCTCCAAAAAGAAGTAAAAAAGCGGCAGGAAGCCGTCATTTTATATAATCAGGGTAACCGGTCAGAGTTGGCGGAAAAAGAGGCAAAAGAAATCTCCATTCTCCAGAAATATCTGCCAGCCCAAATGAGCCGGGAAGAAATAGAACAGGCCGTAAAAAGAATCCTTTCCGAAGCTAATCCTGGTAATTTTGGGGAGGCAATGAAAGCAGTAATGGCCGAACTTAAAGGTAAAGCCGATGCCAAAATCATTAGTGAAATTATTAAGCAAGCTAAACCAGATCTTTAAGTTGCAACCGGGACAGGTGGAGGTCTATATTGTGGGTGACGCTTTTATGAAGAAAAACGTCCTGGCCTTTCCCGCGCCCAAAAATTTTCCCCGTCCGGATTTGCCCAAGGGCGTCAAACCACTGGGAGAGATTTATCTTAATCCCGGTTCAGAGAAAATGCTTATTCATGGCTTTCTCCATCTTCTCGGTTATGACCATCAGAAAAAAAGTGATAGAATGGAAATGGAGAAAAAAGAAAAACAACTATGGCAGCAACACAAATCCTCGCGCTAGACATCGGTTCGGCCAACATCAAGGCCATCGTCGGAGAAATTCGCAAAGATGGCAAGTTGGCGCTGCTTGACGCTCTCCGTTTTCCCTCGCGGGGTTTGCGCAAGGGTTTAGTCGATGATGTCACTGATTTAACCAGCGCCATCAGTCAAGTCTTTATTGAGTTGAGGCAGAATTACCCCGAAGTCCAGAAAAACATTTTTTTAAATATCGGCAACGCCCATGCCAAAGTTCAGTCATCGCGGGGGATTGTGGCAGTTTCCCGGGCTGATTACCAAATTTATAAGGACGACATCGCCCGAGTGGTGCAGGCGGCTCAAGCCATCAACTTGCCGCCCAACCGCACCATTGTCCATTTGATTAACCAGGAATTTTTAGTGGACAATGTTGGTGATATCAGAGATCCTCTGGGGATGGTGGGCAGTCGGCTGGAAGTGAATACTTTAATTGTTGACGCCTTTGAGCCGGCGGTGAAATCTTTGGTGCGGGCAGTGGAAACTGCCGGCGGTGAGATCGCCGGCTTAATTTTTGGTCCCTTGGCCAGTTCTCAAAGCATCCTCACCCGGAATCAGAAAGACTTGGGAGTGGCCTTGGTTGATGTTGGCTTTGGCACCACTGGCTTGGCGGTCTATGAAGAGGGCAAGTTGATTGATGTGGCGGTGTTTCCAGTGGGCGCCAGCAATGTCACCAATGACTTGGCTATTGGTTTGAAAGTTTCCATTGAGGCCGCCGAGGCGATTAAATGTACTTTTGCTTCAGCTTTAGCCAAAGAAGTGGGAGCGCGGGAGATGATTGATCTGCGAAAAATTGATCCTCGGGCCAAGGGTGCGGCTACCCGGCGCTTCATTGGAGAAATTACCGAGATGCGCCTCTCGGAAATCTTTGAGTTTGTGCAGAATGAGTTGAAGCGTATCGGCAAAGCCGGCCGCCTGCCAGCCGGAGTAGTATTAGTCGGGGGAGGAGCGAAATTGCCGGGCATGGTGGAGTTGGCGCGGCAGGAGCTGAGACTGCCGTCGCAAATTGGCGAGCCTGATTTATCTGGTTTGGAATTGCCCAATGGTGAACTGGCCATCAGAGTGGAAGAGCCGGAGTTCGCCTGTGCTCTAGGCTTGATTCTTTGGTCACACAACCAATCATTGGCGGCGCCCCGCAAGCCCTCTGGTGTCAGCGGCGCTCTGCGTAAGTTGTTTGATCAATTTTTACCCTAGTTGACACTTTAGCCTTTCGGGATTAACCATAAGAGCAATGATGGGGAAGGTTAAAAAAGCAAGGCCTCGGCCGGTGCGCAAAGTTTCTCCTAAAAATCCCGCTTTAATTAAGGTGGTGGGCGTTGGCGGCGGCGGCGGTAATGCGGTGACGCGGATGAAAGAAGGTTTTATTAAAGGAGTGGAGTTTATTGTTATTAATACTGATCTGCAGGACTTGGAATTTTGTCAGGCTCACAAAAAACTTCATATTGGAAAAAATGTTACCCGCGGTTTGGGGGCGGGTATGAATCCGGAGTTGGGCCGGCAGGCGGCTGAAGAAAATCGGGCGGAGATTGCTGAAGCTATCAAGGGCGCTGATCTGGTTTTTATTGCCTCGACTTTTGGCGGCGGTACGGGCTCGGCCGCTTCGGTGATCGTGGCCGAAGTAGCCCGGGAACTGGGGGCACTGGTAGTGGCGGTAGTCACCAAACCCTTTACTTTCGAGGGCGGCCAGAGAATGAAGATTGCTCAGGAAGGTTTAGTTAAAATTAAAGACAAAGTAGACGCCTTGATTGTTATTCCCAATGATCGAATTTTTCAGGTGGTCAGCCGCGACACCTCAATTGGTAAGGCCTTTGAAGCCATTGATAGTGTTTTAAAAAATGCAGTTCGGGGAATCACCGAACTAATCACCATGCCCGGCCTGATTAATGTCGACTTTGCTGATGTTAAGGCGGTGATGCGCAATGCTGGCACAGCCATTGTTGGTATTGGCTATGGCAGCGGTAGAGAGCGGGCCGGAGCGGCGGTGCAACAAGCCATTAACTCGCCCTTAATTGAAACCACTATTGATGGCGCCAAAGGAGTTTTGTTTGGCGTTTCCGGCGGCCGGGATTTGAAGATGACCGAGGTTCACGATATTGCCAAAACCATCACTGATAATGTCGATAGCGGCGCCAAGATTATTTTCGGCGCTTATCATGATCGTAAGCTCAAAGCCGGACAGATCAGAGTGACTTTGATCGCCACCAGTTTTGTAGAAGAGGGCAGCCCCCGGCCAGAGCCGGCTATTGCCACCACTTTGTTTGGGGAAAAGGTGGAAGTAAAGCTCTTCGACACAGCTCAAGAGCGGCCCGTGCCCACTTTAAGTCATAAGGCGCCAGAGCCGCCTCCCTTGAAGCCCCGGCCAGTAGAACAACCGCGGCCAGCAGTGGCCTTAAGCACTCCGGCGATGGCAGTTAAAGCCCCACTCCTTCCCAAATCTCAAGAAAAAAATTCTAAAAAAGTCACTGACATCTGGGATATCCCTACCTTTTTGCGCAAACGCAAGAAGTAGTTGACAAAATATCAGATTTATTGCTTATTCTGTGGATAAGTGGGGCTTGAATGGCAGTGAGGAAGGACTAAGATAGATATTGTAATGGCCCCAGTTACCACTACCATTGGTCAGATCCGCAAGCGGAATGGTACTTTGGTTGATTTTTATCCCGGCAAAATCACTACCGCCATGGAAAAGGCGATGCTGGCAGTGCTGGGCCGGGTGGATAACGACAATTTAAAAGAACTTACTCTCAAAGCTGTTAAAAGAATTGAAGAACGTTGGGCCGGCGGCGGCCTGCCTGATGTAGAAGGTGTTCAGGATGTGGTGGAGCGCACTATGATGGAGGACGGTTTTTATGATGTTGCCCGCGCCTACATCCTTTACCGCGAACGCCACCGGGAAATGAGAGAAGAGCGTCAACAGCAGGTCTTGCAGAAAATTCGGGAGCGGCAGTTGGCAGTGGTGAAAAGATCGGGAGAGAAGCAGGTTTTTGATGAAAATAAAATCCGCCGCTATTTCCTTCAGGCTCTTAACGGCTACGAAGGGGTGATTGACGTTGATCTTTTTCTTGATCATTGTCTGCCTAGTATTCATGAAGGCACCACCACCAGCGAGATTGCCCAGCTCTGTATTATGACCGCCCGCTCTTTTATCGAGCGCGATCCTAGTTACTCGGTTATCACCACCAATCTTTTCCGATTCGCTTTATATAAAGAGGCTATCGGCAAAAAATATGCTTCGTTAGATTTAGAAAAAGTTTATCGGGAAACCTTTATTGAAAATATTAAACAGGCAGTGGCCCTTGGCCGGCTGACTCCGGAATTGCTTAATTTTGATTTAGAGAGACTGGCGGCGGCCCTCCAGATCAGTCGCGACAAACTTTTGCCCTTCCGCGGCCTGCAGGCTCTTTATGATCGCTGCTACATTTCAGATCAGAGGAATAACCGGCGTTTGGAAACACCTCAAGCTTTTTGGATGCGGATTGCTATGGGGTTGGCCTTGGGCGAAAAGGAAAAAGAAAAATGGGCCATTGAGTTTTATGAAGTTTTGTCAACTTTAAGGTTTATGAATTCCACCCCCACTCTTTTTCACGCCGCCACTACCAAGCCCCAACTAAGCTCTTGTTATTTAACCACTGTCGAAGATGATCTTCACCATATTTTCAAATGTATCGGTGATAATTCCCAGATGGCCAAGTGGGCGGGCGGGGTGGCTAATGACTGGTCAGGCCTGCGGGCCACCGGCGCCTTGATTAAGACCACCAACGTGGAAAGTCAGGGCGTGATTCCTTTCTTAAAAATCGCTAATGATACAACCGTGGCCATCAACCGCAGTGGTCGGCGCCGCGGCGCCACCTGCGCCTACCTGGAAACCTGGCATTTTGATATTGAAGATTTTCTTGATCTGCGGCGCAACACCGGCGATGAGCGCAGAAGAACTCATGATATGAACATTGCCAATTGGATTCCCGACCTGTTTATGAAGCGGGTGACGGAGGATGGTGACTGGACTCTTTTTTCTCCCGATGAAGTGCCTGACCTTCATCATATTTACGGCCGGCAGTTTGAAGTCCGCTATCAGGAATACGAAGCGATGGCTGACCGGGGCGAGATTCGTCTTTATAAACGGCTGCGCGCCCGCGACCTCTGGAAAAAAATGCTCACCCGGCTTTTTGAAACCGGTCACCCTTGGATGACTTGGAAAGATCCAGTCAATATCCGTTCGCCTCAAGATCATGCCGGGGTAATTCACAGCTCTAATCTTTGTACAGAAATTACCCTGAACACCTCCAAGGATGAGACAGCGGTTTGTAATTTGGGTTCGGTTAATCTGGCCCGGCATGTTATTAACGGCCGCCTTGATGAGGGATTAATTCGGGATACGGTAACGGTAGCGATGCGGATGCTCGATAATGTCATCGACATCAATTATTATCCTACTCCCGAAGGTCAATACGCCAACCTTCGTCATCGGCCGGTTGGTTTAGGAGTGATGGGCTTTCAGGATGTTCTCTATCTGCTTGATATCAATTTTGATTCGGAAGAGGCGGTGCAGTTGGCTGATGAATCAATGGAAATGATTGCCTATTACGCCATTCTCACTTCAGCCAATCTGGCTAAAGAGCGCGGCTCTTATGAAACTTATCAGGGATCTAAGTGGCAGCGGGGGATTTTTCCCCAAGACACTCTGGATCTTTTGGAGGAGGAGCGAATGCTGCCGATTGAGGTGCCGCGAGCCGGCAAACTTGATTGGCTGCCGGTGCGGGAGGCGGTGCGGCAATACGGAATCCGTAATTCCAACTGTCTGGCTATTGCTCCCACTGCCACTATTTCCAATATCTGCGGCTGTTTCCCCTCGATTGAGCCAATTTACAAAAATCTTTATGTCAAATCCAACATCAGCGGCGAATTCACGGTTGATAATCAATACCTGATCAATGATTTAAAGGCCATCGGTCTTTGGAATGACACAATTTTAGAGAGAATTAAAGCCAATGACGGCAGTATCCGCAACATCGCCGTCATTCCCCAGAGATTGCGTGATAAATACAAAGAAGCTTTTGAAATCGCTCCAGAGTGGCTGATTAGAGCCGCCGCCCAGCGCGGCAAGTGGATTGACCAGAGTCAGTCGCTCAACATTTTTACCAACACTAACTCCGGCAAAGTTTTATCTGATATTTATCTTTATGCTTGGCGGTTGGGTTTGAAAACCACTTATTATCTCCGGACTCTGGGGGCGACTGCCATCGAGAAAAGCACAGTTGACTTAAAGAGCCAGCAGATGACCACGGTCCCGGCCAATCCAGATCTGGTTTTGGCAGAATCAGTAATGCCCGCGGCAGTGGTGGCGATTCATGTTAATGAAGATGGGATCTGCGAAGCCTGCCAATGATAGCTACAGATTACGAAAAGGTACGAATATACGAATGTACGAAAACAAGTTTAGTAATTTCGTATATTCGTATCCGCCGGCTGGCGAATTTCGTAATTGGTAGATGAGTCCGTAACATGAAAAAATCTATTCTCAATAATCCTGGAACTGACCCCAACAAAATTCTCCCCATCCGTTATCCTTGGGCGCGAGTTCATTATTTATCGGGGGTGGCCAACAACTGGACGCCGGAAGAAGTGCCGATGCAGTTGGATGTGGAAACTTGGAAAAAGTCCGGTGGTTTAAGTGACGATGAGCGGCGGCTGATTATGCGCAACCTCGGATTTTTTTCAACTGCCGAGAGTCTGACTGCCAACAATATTATTCTGGCCATTTATCGCCACATCACTAATCCTGAATGCCGACAGTATTTATTGCGGCAGGCCTATGAAGAAGCTATTCACACCGAGACTTTTATTTACTGCTGTGACTCTTTGGGTCTTGACCCGGATGAAGTCTACAACTCTTACCACACCATCCCCAGCATTAAAGATAAAGATGATTTTGTTATGGAAATGACCAAGTCGATTTTTGATCCTAATTTTAATACTCAAGGCCCGGCCAATATCCAAAAATTCGTCAATGATCTGATTGGCTACTATGTGATTATGGAGGGTATTTTCTTTTACGCCGGCTTTGCCATGATGCTGTCTTTTTTGCGGCAGAACCGGATGACCGGGGTGGGTGAGCAGTTCCAGTATATTTTAAGAGATGAGTCAATCCATTTGGCTTTTGGCACAGACCTGATTAATACTATTGTCGTCGAGAATCCCGAGATTTGGACCGAAGAATTTAAGCAATCAATTATTGAGAATATTAAGCGGGGAGTGTGGCTGGAGTATACTTATGCCAATGACTGTCTGCCGCGGGGGATTCTTGGCCTTAATGCCGATGTCATCAAAGAATATCTGCAATATATTGCCGATCGGCGGCTGGAGAGAATCGGCCTGCCTCGCGTCTATGGCAGCAAAAATCCTTTTCCCTGGATGAGTGAAATTATGGACTTGCGCAAAGAGAAAAACTTTTTTGAAACTCGCGTCACCGAATATCAGGTGGGAGGGCAGCTCAATTGGGACTAAGTAGAGCTTTTAGCTGTTAGCTGTTAGCTTTTAGAGGAGAATATGTATGTTAAGTCTTTTAAAGAATTAATTGTTTGGCAAAGATCTATTGAATTAGTGAAAGAAATTTATAAAATTACCGAAAACTTCCCACTCTCAGAGCGATACGTATTAGTCAGTCAGATAAGGAAATCAGCAATTTCCATTCCTTCCAATATAGCTGAAGGCAAGAAAAGAAAAACCAGAAAGGACTTCTTGCAATTTCTAAGGATCGCTGACGGATCGGCTGCCGAATTAGAAACGCAAATAATAATCTCTAAAGAATTATTTCCAGAAGTAAACTTTTCCAAGGCTGAGTCTCTTTTAGAAGAGATACAAAAAATGCTCATTACCATAATTAAGAAACTCGAAAATCCCTTCTAACAGCTAAAAGCTAAAAGCTAAAAGCTACTTAGCCCGAAGGGCTAAGTCAATCACTTGCTTCAGCGCCTCATAGGGCTGGGCGCCGGAGAAGGAAATTTTTTCGCCGCTGGCGGTAATGATGATGCTGTTGGGCGTGCCTTGGCCGCCGGTGGCAAGAGCATCTTGAACATCTTCTTCAACTGTTGAGGCATGGCGGCCGCTGGCCAGACATTCTTCAAACTTGGCTTTATCCAATCCAACATCAACAGCAATCTGGGGCAGTTGCGCCGGATCAAGGCCATTGTTGGATGGGGTAAGTTCAAAAAGTCGGTCAATATATTTCCAGAAGCCATCGTTGCCGGCCAGTTCCGCGGCGCATTCAGTGGCCTCGGCCTCTTTGCGGGCTTTGGAGTGCAGGGCGTCCAAAGGAAAATGGCGATAGACCCAAGCCACTTGGCCGGGATAGTCGGTTACCGCCTGATGGACGGTGTTATGAAATCTTTTGCAAAAAGGGCATTCGGTATCCGAGTACTCCACAATTTTCACCGGCGCCTTGGCATCGCCGAGAATATGGTCTTTGTCGCTGATCGGCCGCATCTTTTTCAGAGCAGCGGCTTCGTCGCCGCCCAGAGTTTCTTCAACCTGCGCTGTCTGGCCCTGACTGCCGGGCGTGGCCCGCCAACCGACCGCATAAATAATCGCCGCCGCAATAATAATACCAGCCACTAGAATCGCCACTGGCACAGTTAAAAAACCCTTATTATTTTTCATATGGGTCTAAGTATACTTGAAATTGAAACTAGGTCAACACTTGCAATAGGCCCCAGAGAATGGCGACTACCGCCCAAATATAATTGACCCAGTTGGGCCATTTCAGGAGGACTGTCAAACCAATTAAAACTCCAAGAAGAATCGGACCACCGGCTGCTGTGTAAATATCCATGAGAATTATTTAATCTAACACCGTATCTTATTACGGAGCGAACGCGACCTTTTTTAATGAAATCATGTGGATGACTATTGCTAAAGGAACAGCGAAAAGCGGAATGACAACCAATGGATATAATGATAGCGGTTCTGTAGAAATAATGGTAGGGAGAAATTGGACTGGTCGGGGGAAAGCGAGGATGCCAATGCTGACAGCGATCACTAGATCAGCTATGCCGATAATATTCCAGATTATTGCCAGTTTTTTGGAATAAGATTTTTTCAGCAGGTAAATAAGAGCTACAATAGGCGCAGTGGCGCCGATGAAAACATCTCCCAATCCGGAGGGAAAAGCAAAAACCGCCGGCAGAACCCCTTGATTATATAAAACAAAAAAACTGACGCCCACCACACGGTAGGTTTGAATGACAGTCAGCCACGGCACAGAGGTCTTTTTAATAAAATTTTGTACCGGGCGCGAAGCCAATACTTTTCTTAAAACACCGAAGAGTATCAAAAAGGCAAAAATAATATTGGGAGCAAAGAGGGGATTGGCCGCGAAAAATCCGGCTCTTCCCAATATCACAACGCCGCCCAGCCAGATTATCAGAACCAAGCCGGTAATCAGAGAAAATTTCCAGCCGGCTTTGAGAGTAGTCAGCCAGACCAGAATAAGAAAAATAAGAGTGGAGAGGAGCACATAATTATTTTATCATAAAAAAAGACCGCTCAACTCCGAGTTGGGCGATCAAGAATAGTCTTTGCCCTTTGAGACAAGGCGATCAGGCCGGCTTCATCTTTTGTCAGTATGCCAAAAGAGAGGAGACGATTAACGACAGTTCTACTGTAAAGAGAAGTGTTCTGGTTAAGCATTCGGCTCAATTCTTCTCTTGATCCAGAGACATTTTTCACCAAAAGAAGCTTCAGCAACTTTTTTTCCAAAGAACCGAATCGCTTGGGGATGAAGATCACAGTTTTACTCCTTCTTTCATGGGTAATGGGTGCCGGCCTTATTATAAATTATAAATAGGAAAAAGTGTACCCCCACACCTATGCATAGGTGTGGGGGTAAAATAGGGGCGGTCTGACTCGGCTGTTGCGGAGACCAAAAAACAGCCCGACGCCGGCTGCCTTTCATCTCGTATTTACATTATAGCATGCTTGTCAACCCCCACACCTAGTCAGTAAGCTAGTCGCTATTTATGCCCGCAGGGCAATACTGACTAGGTGTGGGGGTTAAGTCCCCCGATTGATTTTCTAGTTTCTAGCTGGTATTATTTTTTCAGATTCCGCAGTAGCTCAGCGGGTAGACCTGCCTGCCGGCAGGCAGGGCAACCGGCTGTGAATTTATGTATTATGTTTATGTCATAAAAAGCCTCCTCGACGGAAAGAATTATACAGGCATTACAGACAATCTAAAAAGGAGATTGAAACAGCATGACCGGGGTCATATAGGGACATCATCTACAAAGTGTCGGGGGCCATTTAGTTTGATTTACTCGGAAGAAGCACAAGATAGAAGAGGAGCTAGAGAAAGAGAAAAGTTCTTAAAATCAGGGGCGGGTAGAGAATTTATAAAATCTTTGATATAATAGACTTAGATTCCGCAGTAGCTCAGCGGTAGAGCAACCGGCTGTGAAAATCGCAGCTTTTCGCTGAAAGGCGAATTGAAAAATCTCGGGATAACGGTGAAGCCCCGATTTTACATCGGGGTAATACCGTGGGAACCTGCCAACATCAAAAGAAGTTGTGGCGGGGCGCCGTAGAGACTAGATACCGAGATCTCGTAAAGTCCTGTCGGACCACGAGAAAGATATAGTCCACGCTACTAGTAATAGTAGATTAAGTGTAACCGGTGGGTCGCTGGTTCGAATCCAGCCTGCGGAGCCCTTCGACCATTCGACAAGCTCATGGTGGGACTTCGAGTGAGCCTCATTCGAACTCTGAGCAAGGTCGAACCACAGGCTCAGGGCAAGCCACTTCGGCAAGCCCAGTGCAAATAAAAAAAACCTGCTACTGAATTGATTCAGTAGCGGGTTTTTTGGCGGCGATATTTTGAAATTTTGCCATTGCTTCCTCCTACCGAGTCATCCTCGCTCAGGAATCTTCGATGGTCGCATCTTAAAATAAATCGAGAAAGGTGATAAAATCGAAATTGCATGAAACTCATATCTTTAAACACATGGGGCGGTCGAGCCGGGAAGAAAAAACTCCTTGCATTTTTTGATGCGGAATTTATAAATCAACGATGAAAGCAATTTATATAGCCCCAGAGGGTAAGAAAAGAATTATTAAATACGGTGAGCTTCCAAAACCTAAACCCAAGAAAGGCGAAGCTTTAATAAAAGTTAAGGCTTGTGCCCTGAATCACTTAGATTTGCATCTTACGAAAGGGGTTTTAGATATTCCACTTCCTCATATATCTGGTTCTGATGTTTCGGGGATAATCGAAGAAATAAATGCTTCGAGCAAACTTAAAATTGGGCAGGAAGTCATAGTTAACCCAGCTATACCGTGTAAAAAGTGTTCTCGATGCAAAAAGGGTCTATCTTGTGAGATTGTTGTTATATTTGGTTACAGAACTTCTGGCGGATTTGCGGAATATGTAACCGTTCCAGTTGAACAAATTTACCCAAAACCAAAGAACCTGTCATTTGTCGAAGCCGCCGCCTTTCCCTTAACATTTTTAACTGCTTACCATATGCTTGTCGGTCGAGCCAAGCTTCAAAAAGGAGAGACCATCTTTATATGGGGCGCTTCAGGTGGTCTTGGTTCAGCCGCAATTCAAATAGCAAAACATATTGGTGCAAAAATAATAGTTGCCGCAAGCTCCGATGTAGATGCTAAAAAAGTAAAAGCAATGGGGGCACACCACACCGTCAATTACAAGAAAGAGAATGTTGTAAAATCTGTCGGGGAGCTGACAAAAGGAGAAAAAGTGGATGTGGTTCTTGAAAGTGTTGGCCGTGCTACCTGGAATACTACGCTTGCAATGCTCCGACCGCATGGAAGAGTCGTAATCGCAGGGACTACCAGTGGGGCAGTAGCATCGCAAGACCTAAGCGATATTTACTATTATCAGCACACGATTCTTGGTTCAAGAATGGGAACAAAAGAGGAGTTTGAGGATGTTCTCAAGCTTGTTGAGAGGGACAAGCTCAAGATAACTATTGATAGAACCTTTCCTTTAAAGGATTTCCGTAGGGCAATAAAGCTGCTATCCGAAAGTAAGCAAACAGGAAAAATCGTATTGGCGATTCAATAAAACTTTTAAGCTATGAGGGTTTATTTTGCGGCTCATGCAACAACTAAAGACAACGAGGCAAAAATCGCTTCGGGCTGGAACGATACAGAGCTTTCTGATTTAGGTATAAAGCAAGCAAAAGAACTAGGAGAGACATTTAAGGATATTAAATTAGACATTATTTGTTGCTCTGATTTAAAGAGAGCTGTTGATACGGTAAAGATTGCTTTTGAGGGTAAACACCAAGTCATCGCCGACCAACGATTACGGGAACTCAATTACGGAGATTTTAATGGCAAGCCATCTGCTGTTGTTGAACCGATGAAGATGCAACACATCAAAGAGCCGTTTCCAAACGGCGAGAGTTACGAGCAGGCGGTAGCACGGGTTCGGGGATTTTATGCCGAACTTAAAGAAAAATATCCCGACAAAAGTATTCTCATTGTCGGACACAGAGCTACTCAATATGGGCTTGATACACTTATGGGCAAAACCTTGAAAGAGTTGTTAAGCACTCCTTTTAGGTGGCAACCTTATTGGGAATATGAGATTTAGGCTATGCTGTTACGGCCGCTGGGCTAAACGCAGGCAGTTTCAACCATTCAAACTCTCTTAAATCTGGTATGTAAATATACTCGTTAAAACCCTGCTACTGAATCAATTCAGTAGCAGGTTTTTTTGGCGGCGATATTTTGAAATCCTGCTCTTGCCCTCCCAGTGCGCGGGCAACGATAAGGGACTCCATTTTTGTTTGACAAATTTAAATATTTTTGATACCATTGTATTAAGCAAGTTAATATACGCTTACTATAAGTAGTGTATTATAATAGTTTATCAAAGTCAAAACATTATGGCAAATACAGTAAGCGAAAATATCCGCAAATTGCGAATCAAAAAAGGAATCTCCCAAGATCGTCTCTCTAAAGACGCTGATTTGGCGTTAAATACGGTTGTGAAGATAGAAACAGGCGAAAGCCCTAATCCAACCGTTGATACATTAGAAAAAATAGCCAAAGCCCTCGGCGTGCCGGTGGCGGAATTGTTTAAATAAAAACATATGACAAATAACAATCAACAACCTATTGGGAAGATTAAAAAAATTGACCCTCGTGAAATATGGAAACACGAGGCTAAAAATTTTACACCTTGGCTTGCCAAGAATATAGATTATCTTAGTGATGTTTTAAACATCGATATTTCAGTTCAAACGGTTGAGGGTAATGTTGGACCATACTTCGTCGATATTTATGGTGAGGATAGTTCCGGAAATAAAATTATAATTGAAAACCAACTGGAAAAATCTGATCACACACACCTCGGCCAAATTCTTACATATTTGGTAAATCTTGATGCGAATATAGCAATTTGGATAACTACAAACCCATCTGAGGAGCACCAACAGGTCGTTGAGTGGTTAAACGAAACTACGCCCGACAATATGTGTTTCTATCTAGTCCAAATTGAAGGAATAAAAATAGAGGGCCAAACATCAGTAGCGCCGCTATTTACGGTTGTAGAAGGTCCGACTCAAGAACGAAAAAAAATTGGAGCAGAAAAGAAAGAGTATGCACAAAGACATACCACACGCAAACAATTTTGGACTCAACTTATTGAAGCAATGAATCAGAAAAATTCTCTTTGCCAAAATGTAAGCCCCGGAACAGACGCATGGATTGGAATTGCATTAGGTACTTCGGGTGTCGGCTTGAATTTAGTCGTTTCAAAAAATTATGCTCGTGCAGAAATATATATAAACAAAGGTGATATACAAAAAAATAAAGAAGTGTTTGATTATTTTTACAACTTGAAAGACCAAATCGAGAAAGATTTTGGTGGGCCTCTCATTTGGGAGCGTATGGACGACCGGGTTACATCCCGCGTAAAATATCAACTGGACGGCGTAAGTGTCTTTAATGAAGACGACTGGACGAAGATGAATGATTTTATGATTGATGCTGCGAATCGATTACATAAAGCATTTAAAGATCCGGTGCAAAAACTACGTTCTCGATAGCGTCGTGAATAAATAAAAGTTTATGAGGTTTATAGGAAACAAAGAACCTTTCGTTAATGAAATAAAAGACCTCTTAGACAAAGAGGGGCTTTTGGGTAAGAAAAGGTTAACATTATTTGACGCATTTTGTGGCACCGGAGCAGTCTCTAATTCACTTAAAGATTCTTTCGATTTAGTGGTAAATGACATGCTGAACTGGTGCGTTGTTTATACTAAAGGAAGGATAACAACGAGTGATTGCAGATTTAAAAAACTAGGGTTTGATCCTTTCAAATTCTTGAATTCAAGCAATCAGACTAAAAGAGGGTTTTTTTACAAAAACTACTCACCAGGTGGCTCTAAAAGAATGTATTTTTCTCCCGAAAATGCGGGTAGGATAGATTATTTTAGAGACTCGATTGAAAAGTGGAAGCATGATAGTTTGATAAATGATAAGGAATACTCGTATTTATTAGCAAGCCTTATTGAATCCATTTCATTTATTTCCAATACCGCAGGCGTGTATGGAGCATTTTTGAAGCATTGGGATCCTCGTTCAAAAAAACCAATAATTTTCCAAAGGGTTGAATCAAAGAATTCCAAACATTTTAATCTTAGGTGTTATAACGATAAGATAGAAAATATTATAGATAAGATAGATTGTGATGTCCTTTATCTTGACCCACCATATACTCAAAATCAATACGGAACACAATATCACTTACTTGAAACATTAGTGTTGGACGATAATCCCAGTGTTAGCCAAATTACCGGATCAAGACTAACCACTCCGATGAGATCTGACTGGTCAAAGATGTACAAGGCACATATATTATTTGATAAAGTTATATCTAAAACCACGGCCAAATATATTGTTTTTAGCTATAGTGCCGATGGGTTTATGTCAAAAAGTTTTATAGAAGCAAGCTTAAAACGATACGGCAAGCCAGAAACTTATAAGTGTAGAAAAATTTCTTACAATAAATACACAAATTTTAAATCACGAGGGAAAAAAGATCACTTCGAATATCTATTCTTTATTGAGAAAAAAAATCCTACTGACATCCACTACGAATCACCCTTAAACTATATTGGAAGTAAGGCAAAAATATTATCGGAAATTCAAAAATATTTACCAAAAAATATTGATACATTTATTGATATCTTTGGTGGTGGTTTTAACGTCGGGATAAATTCCAATGCAAATCATATTATTTATAATGATATTAATCACTTTGTTAAAAACTTGGTAGAGTCATTTAGAATACATGATACGTACCAGTACCTTCTTTACGTTAAGAAAATCATTAAAAAATATGGTCTTAAAGTGGAAGATGCTACAAGTTATTTAAAGGCGAGAAATCAATATAACTCCTTGCCGTTCGAAAAAAGAGATCCGAGATTTCTTTATGCAATTATTCTGTATGGCTTCAATCAGCAAATCAGATTTAATGGTAACCACGATTTTAACAATCCGGTAGGTATGAGGTGGTTTAATGATAAGGTTCTTGAAAAAAAGATGAGTTTTTCAAGAGCAATAAAAGAGAAAGATGTTGTTTTTAGTAGCTTTGAATATACGTATTTTTTAGATAAAATAAAAGGAGGTTCATTTGTGTACATGGACCCTCCATATCGCCTTACAAACGGATCATACAATGACGGCAAACGGGGTTTCAATGGATGGGGGCTTGTTGACGAAATGAATTTATTTGCATTTGCGGATTCATTAAATCAAAAGTCCATGCGTTTTATGATTTCGTATATTGTTGAGCACAATGGCAAAACAAATATAGAGTTTAAAAATTGGGTTAGACAAAATAAATACCGTTTGGTAAATATTGATAAAATAAATGGCAACCAAAGAGATGAGGTGCTTATAATGAATTATAGTTAATATGACAAAACCACATTTTGTAATTAAAAATAAGTTTCAAAAGAAAGATACTTCATATCGTGATTTATTAACCTCCGAAATACTTGCTGATATTAGTTTAAAAGTCACTGGTCGTTCAGATTATACATATGACTTTGATGATACTGGTTATAACATAGGTAGACTCGTCGAACTCGAATATCAGGGAAAGAAAAATTATATATCTATTTCGGAAATAGATATAAGAAGTAGAAACTCTAGTTTTCAGAGTTTCCCGAGTGCACTCGCTAGGTATATTCTCGAAGAGAATCCAAATAAAGAGATCTCTTTTTATTTCCATCCATCAATTATTGGAAACTATGAGACCCCTTATTTCATATTCATGTATCGTCTGATGAAAACAGCAAAAATAAGGTTTTTAAACGAGGGAGAATATTTAGAACATCCGATTCACCCTTTTACAACGGTGGAAGACATTATCGTTAACAAAGAGCAGATTCGGAGTAAAAATAGAGGTAATAAATCTACCTATATTACAAGAGGTTCTAATAATGAATTACAGATCTTTGGAAAGACGTATGGTGCTAATAAGTACGAAACAACTATTCTTTGCTTGGCTTTATCAGAGATTACTACTTCTAAAATTCAGTTGTTTCAGATTGGTGAGGGTGGTCTAACTGAATTACCAGAAAAAGCTAGGGAGGCCATCGAATCACTTGGCAAGGTAGAAATATATACCTCTGATAGAACCATCGAAAAAATTGATTTTGAAGAAAATGATAGTTTGCGCTCTATAGAATATGTGTATAATCTTTTGGAAAAACTTGGCGACAAGAAATGTGCTTTTTGTGGATGCGAGATACCGCAAATTATTCATGGTGCTCACATCTGGCCTGTGTCTGAAATAAAAAAGGACGGGACTTTATCTCAAGACGAAAAATTAGCTTGTGCGCTGGACGGTGAGAATGGTCTTTGGCTTTGCCAGAATCATCACAAATTATTAGACATAAATATTTTAAGGATATCGGAAAATGGAAATGTTCAGTATAGATCGGAAATCAATGGATTAAATATGTCATTTTTGAAATATATAACAAAACAAACTCAACTTCATGGCAGTATTCTTTCAGATAAATTTACAAATTACTTAAGAAAAAGAAACCTTGGTTTAAAAGAATCCTTATATTGCGAAATGGTGTAGGCGGCACGCCAGCTGACACTGGCACAAATTCCGTCGGCGCGAAAAGCGATGGCGCGGCGGAAGGGGCCTGCCTGCCGGTAGGCAGGATTCCGCCGCGCCCGAACGTTCCGCCGAGCGTAGCGAGGCGGTTAGGTTAGAATTCGGCGTTGGGGTTTTCGCGGAAATGCGTTCGGATTTCGTTCAGGGTATGGAGCCCGGTTGGACAGATAGCCAAGCGAATCTCGAAATTCTAAAATAAAATCGCTCGTAGTGAGCGGTTTTATTTTATTCATAAGGCCAACTTGGCGTAAGAACTAGGACTTTTGGCTAGAACAAGATAAAATAGAGTCAATGAATCAAAAGGGATTGATTCCTATCGCTGTTGTCATTACTGTTATAATTGTGCTTGCCGCAGGCGGAGGCGTTTTTTTAATTTATCAAAAATCCAGGACACGACCTCTTAAAACACCATTGGAAACCGAATCGAAAAATATAACTGCATCAGTGCCGCTTACCGAAACACCATTTCCCGCCGCAGAGCCTCCTCTCCAGATAACAGAAAAACCGGCAGCAGCAGAAAAAACAATCCCGACTTCGACAGAAATCCCAACAGTTTATAAAAAACAAAAACCTAAAATTCAACCGCAACCGGCGTCGCAACCCCCTTTGCAGCCAGCCGCACCGACGCCACAGCAGAATTCAACTCAACAAACCACAAAAGCAGAATTCAAATTTGTCCGCTTTCCTTTTGACATCAAAGATATTGGCTCGGTCGCTCCGGTGGGTGAATTTAGCGGCATAACGCGTCAAACCGCTTCTGACTCTCATGCTTACGGCAACATGAGACATTATATCTTTAGTAAAAAACCGGGAGAATATGCTTACAACGTGTATGTCCCGGCTGATGGTGAAATTACGGGTTTTCGCAACGAACAAACAACTGGACAATTCCGCTTTAATTTTAAAATCGACGACAGGTCTTTTTACTACTTTGATCATATTCAATCCTTAAATCCTGAAATAGTAGAAAAACTAAAACCGTACTTTGGCAGTCCCTTGCGGTTTACGCGAGGCGTTGAAGAAGTATATCCCTCCATTTTAGTCAAAACCGGCTTTGTTCTTGGGCAAACGGGACTGAAGGGCAGCGCTTGGGATTGGGGAGTAATTGATTCGAGTTACTGCCGGGATATCATTCACCCAGAGCATTATTATCAAGACCGTTGTCCGCGATCTGTCTACGATTTTATGAGTGACGAAATGAAGGATCAGGTTGCCCTGCTCGCCGGCTACTGGGTCCCTCCGCCACAAGGAATGGGCTTACAAGCAGTTAAGACTACTCCGGTTTTGGGCCAGTACGCTCACGATGTCGCCGGTACTCTTTCTGGCGGTTGGTTTGAAGAATATCAAAGTTGGCAAAACGCCTTTTTCATTCCCGACCCCTACGAACCAAATACTTTCCAAATTCGTTTGGCCGTTCCGGAGCTATCCGTTTTTGGTGTTTGGAATAAGATTGCTCTTGAGACAGGCAACGTTAATCCTGATCCAAAAAAAGTTACCCCCGCTTCTGAAATAGTGAGTTACGTTTTACCACTTACCAATGCTCGGGACAACAGCGAGTATGGGGTCTTATTGGTGAGGGTTAATAATGATGAAACGATAACAGTCGAGACTTTATCAGGGGCCGTTTCTGCTCCCGCTAACCCTCAATTTACTAATAAGGCAATGATTCTAAGAAGATAATAACTTGTACGCTAAGCAAGAGTTTTTTGTTTTCAAACAATAGTGAGTAGCGGGGTAGGGTGCATTGTTGTATTCTCTGCAGATTGTTGCTATAGTGTAATTACTAATAATTCCTTACCCTTTCAAACCTATGAATAACAACGAAGAATTAATTAAAAAAGCAGATATTCAGAGGATAGCAGAAGAGGGGGCGAAGATATACGACCAAATTAAGGTTAATTATGACTCCAAAGAGAAGGGTAAGTTTTTGGCTATTGATATTGATAGTAAAGACGCATATCTCGGCAGTACGAGTGCTGAAGCGTTAGAGTTAGCCCGACAAAGTCATCCAGATAAAGTTTTTTATGTTGTTAAGATTGGATTTGATGTCGCCGAAACAATGGCAGGATCATTTATAGATAGTAGATAACAAAATGGTAAGCGGCGTTTTCGTAGAAAATGTACCTCTTATAAAAGTAGTTGTTGCGTGGGGGCAAGCGGTTCAGGCCCCCTTTGTTGTTTTGGACACTGGTTTTACTGGCGACCTTCAGGTAACACCTAAAATTGCCAGAGAGCTTGGTCTTCAGGTTGTTGGTATTACTCCTTCAAGAATTGCAAACGGACAAATTGTCCAAGTCCCTACGGCTCTTGCAGTTGCGGCAATGGAAGGGGTGGTAAATTACATTCAGGTTTTAATATCTGAAAGTATGCCGTTAGTTGGTATCAGCTTTTTATCCAAATTTGGCTATAAGGCAAGCGTAGATTGTAAATACAGAACTGTGGCGTTGGAAAGAATGATGTAGTAAGTAGTTCGGCAAGCTCAGGGCAAGCCACTTCGACAAGCTCACTACAAGTAGCGGGGTGGGGTAAAAAATAGTATATTGGAAATATGAAGGAAAAGCTCCAAAAAATTCTTACATTTTTAGCTCCCATCTTAGGCGCCGGAGCAATAGGGGTATGTCCGCTTTGCTGGATTGGCTCTGCCTCGCTTCTTACTTATCTTGGGCTGGGAGCTTTAATACCAGTTTGGCGTTGGGTTGCTTTTGGGCTTATTGCTCTTGGTGCAGTTGGTTTTATTCTGGACTACCGAGCGCACAAAAATCCCAAGCCGCTCATACTTCTCGTCATCGGGGCAGTTCTTCTCTATGTCGGACGCTATGTGTTCTTAAGCACTTGGGGCGCGTGGCCGATATGGGGAGTGGGGGCGTTGTTGATTATTGGAGCAGTAATTTACAATAAATCGCTTTTCCGAAAACCAGAGGTTCAAACTCCAAACCCTCTCAAATCTGGGATCTAGATATACTCATTATTAGAACAAGTTAGAACAGGAATCTTGGATTATACACTCATCGCGCACGTGCGCGATGAGTGTATAATCAAATGAATCTGCTACTGAATCAATTCAGTAGCAGGGTTTTGGCGCCGTTATTTTGAAATCCTGTCCTAATTTTTGGCCACCGGAGAAAATGAAAGTAATGGCAGGAGCTCTTTTATTTTGGTTTATTTTAGGGTAAAGTCTTTTTGAAGATGGTCAAGCTGATTTATTTGTTGTTGGTTTTAGCTGCTATCGGCGCCGGCGGCTATTTTTATCTTCAGCAGCCAGAGGCGATCCTGCCGGTCAGCGTCGGCAATCTTAATATCTACATCGGTCAGGCGGCCATTGTCCGAGACGGCGTCAGTCAGCCCGGTGCCACCGGCAGTCCGGTGTACCTTGATGACACTGTCCGCACCAGCCCGGACAGCCGCGCCTCAATCATTCTTAAAGACGGATCAGTGATCCGGCTGGACGCCAGCACCGAACTGCGGGTGGAGCAAGACCTCTTTAAGCTGGTTTCCGGCAGAACCTGGTCTAAGGTTCAGGAGCCGGCCCCGGCTGACGGCTATCAGGTGGAAACCCCAACCTTGGTGGGCGCGGTGCGGGGCACCAGCTTCCTGGTTTCTTATTTAAAAAATGTCAGTCAGATTTATGTGGGCTTGGGCGAGGTTTTTAGTTATTTAGTCAGCAATCAGGAAAATATCAAGATAATAAAAAGCGGCCAGCTTTTGGTTGTCAGCGACGCGGCCGCCCAAGCTGATTTTGACAAAGGTCCATTGTTTGCCCCGCCGGAATTTAAAGATGAATGGATAATCTTTAATGAAAAAGAAGATGGCTATTTTAAGGAGCCGGCGCCAGCCCTGCCTCGTCTCAACGAGTCGAGATTGAGTCAGCCCCTGCCTCCACCTTTGCCTCCACCCCCGCCACCTCCACCGATTAAATCCCAACCCCAACTGAAAACAGAGCCAGCGTCCCGACCAGAGCCAGCGGCGGTCAAATACCTCACTGACTTAGACTTGACTTACAAGAAAATTGAGCCGGCTGGTCAGGAAATAAGCAATGGTCTCTACGGCTATCAGACAGCCCGGTCTCTACCCTCAGCTCAATTTACCGCCACTGCCAGCTACAGCGACAATTCCCAAGTTGACGTTACCAGTCAGGTTCAATGGTCGGTCAGCGGAACCGCTGGTGGTAAAATTTCACCCGATGGTCTTTACCAGCCGGCCACTGAAGGCCGAGACACGGTCAGCGTTGTCTTTAAAGAGCAAAAGACCTCGACCATCATCGTCATTCCTTAAAAGTGAAAGAAATAATCATCGGCAGTGGCCTGATTCTGATTTTTTCCCTGCTGGCTTTTACTCCTTTTATTAAAGTCCTGGACCTGCGGGCGGTTGATTTGTTTCTTTCGTCCCATCCGTCTCATCCCGAAGTGGTAATTTTAGCGGTTGACAATAAGAGCTTGAAAGAAATCGGCCGCTGGCCTTGGTCAAGGAGTATCCCTGCCCGACTTTTGCGGATTTTAGATCAGGCCGGGGTCCGCGCCGCCGGCCTGGACATCAATTTCAGCGAGTCTTCTTCAACTCAAGACGATCAGTTTCTAGCCGAGGCGCTGGCCGAAGTTTCCTTTCCCTTGGTTTTGCCGGTGGAGATTATCAGCTATCAAGACGGCAGTCGGGGATTGGTGCGGCCGCTGGCCTCTTTCAGCAATTTGTCCAATGTTTTTTTGGGACATGTCAACGTGCCGACTGCCCCTGACGGCTTGGCCCGCCCTTTCCCGGAGGAACTGGCGCTAGACAGCGATTCTTTTCAGCCGTTTGCTATACAACTAGCCCAAGCTGTCGGTGCCGCTCTGCCGGCGGCTGACAATCTGGTTATTAATTTTGCCGGACCAGCCGGCGCCTTTGCCACTTTTTCTGTCAGCGATGTTATTTCCGGCCGGTTGGATCAGGCAGTTCTTAAAGATAAAATTATTCTTGTCGGCGCCACTGCCAGTGACCTGCATGATTTGGTGTCAGTGCCCGGACGAGGTTTAATGGCCGGAGTAGAGTGGCAGGCCAATGTTCTTGACAATATTCTTTTGCGGCGGCCGCGCCGGGCCGCCGCCAACCCGGCGGCTTGGCTGTTGGGTTTGATTTTGGCCGCCGGCCTGTATCTTTATTCCCTTAAAACAAAAATCAGCCGGTCGCTCCTGGCCGCCCTTATTTTGGGGCTGCTGCTGCCGGCAGTCAGTTTTTTAGCTTTCCGTTCTGATTTTGTCCTGCCTTACTTTTTTAATATGGTTCTGCTGGCCGGCGTTTTTTCAGGACAGGGAATCTATCGCTGGTATAAAACCGACCTGGAGAAAAAGAAGCTGAGGCGCACTATTGATAATTATTTTTCTCCTTCTGTTCTGGAGGCGATTCTGGCTAATCCTGCCGGTTTGCAGCTGGGCGGGGAGCGGCGGGAAATCACTGTTTTATTTTCTGACATCCGTTCTTTTACCGCCATCAGTGAGACACTGGCGCCGGAAAAACTTTCCCAGCTTCTCCACCAATATTTTACCGAGATGACTGAAGAAATTTTAGCCACTGACGGCGTGGTGGATAAATTTATCGGCGATGCTATCATGGCTTTTTGGGGCGCGCCCATTGCCCAATCCGATCATCCGCGACGGGCAGTGGCGGCGGCGGTGGGAATGATGCGGCGACTGCGGCGGCTCCAAGATCAATGGCTGGAGAGAGGTTGGCCTAAAATAGATATTGGCATCGGCATCCACACTGGTTCGGCGACAGTCGGTAATATGGGATCAGCCAAAAGATTTGACTATACGGTCATCGGCGATACGGTTAACGCCGCCTCCCGCTTGGAGAGTTTGAATAAAGATTTCCAAACTAATATTATTATTTCTGAAGAAACGGCCCGGCGGCTGGAGGGAATTTTCTTAACTCGTCCTCTGGGCGAGGTTAAGGTCAAGGGCAAGACCCGGCCGCTGAAAATTTATGAAGTAGTGGTTGTTTGAAGAAGGGAATGTGTGGCGGATTTTTAATGTGGGAGGCGTTACTAATTGGGTTAATTTAGGAGCGCCTACTAGTGATTAATCACCACCGATATAAGTTAGCATAGTCAGAACAGGAATCTTATATTATACACTCATCGCGCACGTGCGCGATGAGTGTATAATCAAAAATATAGAAAAATTATCTTTTTTTCCAATCCTCAATCCGGATTTTCTTGCCCCGTTTGCGGGCGACGACTTTTTGCCGTTCCCGCCAGCCCAGAGCGCGGATCATTTCTGTGGGCAGGGTCAGGCCCAAACTCCTGCCGCCGCCCATCCGCGTCAGCTTCCTGATGTTTTTTTCTTTCAGTTTTCTGCTGGCCATAGGTTAATTATAAATCAATGCTGCTGAATCTGCTACTGAATCAATTCAGGAGCAGGTTCAGCCGTTCTGTCGCTACTGGCTAAATTCTTCATTTTAAAGAACTCTACTACGGGGTTTTTCTTTTGGAAAATTTTTGCCAAGGCCGCTGTTCAGGAAATAGTATAAAACCGCATAGAGATTTGTTGTTGACATTTTTATTTTTATTGTGTATCATATAAGAAGCAGCCTTGATTTCTATAAATTAGGAGACAGACAATGACCAGTTGCAGTTCTTTGGTGGAGAAATACGCGGCTACAGCGCCGCGGGGACGGGCTCTGGAACTGGGAGCGGGCAGGGGGCGCGATAGCCGTTATCTGGCCCGCCTTGGGTTTAGGGTGCTGGCGATTGATAAAAACAGCCAGCCGCCCCCAGAAGAAACGCTCAAGTCTCATTTTGAGACTTTGCGGCAAAATTTTCTGGAATTTAATATGGGCGAGGCGCGCTACCAACTGATTCTGGCCATCAATTCTCTTCACTTTTACCAAAAGGAGTTCCCTGAGATGGTGGAGAGAATCAAGCGGGCGCTGATGCCGGGCGGCCGGCTGATTATGTCACTCATCACTCGGACTGTAAGGCAGGAAAAAGGGAAAGAGAGTGATCTCCACAGCTATCCTCCACAGTTTCAGCCAGCCACCGCCGCAGAGCTGGTTTATGTGTTCTCTGGTTTTCTTATCCAGCACGCTAAGGAAGTTGAGGATACTGACAAACCTCACTCGAGGGTCGACTTCCTCCATATCCACACTATCTTGGAGTTTGTCGCTGACAAGAACGAAAAGGAAGGAGGGAAAGAATGAAAGTCAACGATTGGTCGGAGCTTGATCTTAGCGGCTCGAAGGAATTGAACGAAAAAGACCGAAAGTTTCTGGAGTGGCTTAAAGAGCGTGTTGAAGACATCTACGGTTGGACAGTTTGGGTAGCCTTTTTCTCTTTACAAGGCCTTTCGGTAAAGAAAATCGTCCAAAATGTCGGGTGTTCAAAAACTACTGTCTTAAGGAAACAGGGAATAATCTCTAAACTGCGGGCCGAGTTTGAAAAAGATTACTGGTGGCTGGGAGAGTGAGTTTCCAGGTCCCTTTTAAGGAGCCAGTTATGTTGGTTCTCATAAGGAGAAAAAACGAGGCGATTGTGATTGAAGGGCAGGCAGTGATTAGTATAATAGAAATCCGGGGCGACAAGGTGCGTTTAGGCATAGATGCGCCGCGAGAGACAATGGTGCATCGTCAGGAAATCTATAAACAGATTCACGGTAAGAAGACCCCCTGGGACACTCCCAAGCCGCCCCCGCCGCCTCCAGAGCCGGCAGCATAGAAGCTGTTTGATTCGCTAACCAAGAACAGCGGCCGCTCCGCAGTATCGGAGCGGCTTTTTTTTCCTCATCAGCCAGCCGATGCTCTTGCTCGATATCGTTTGTTATCAATCAATGTCCGATCGGACATATAATGATAATATTCGATGTCTACTGCTAGATGTTGTAGCATGCGCTGGTGGACAAGGAGATAGAAGAAGAATTAAAGAAGCTGTATTACAGCTTCCCGGGTTACCGTGAGAAGATTCAAAAATACGGATTGATTGCAATCGAATTAAAGTGATTTTTTGCGCGATTTTTCTGTCGAGAGAAAGGTATTGACATACCCATACATAAACAATACAATTATTATATGAAAGCAAAAATTATCAATATCACCCTACCGGAAGAATTAGTGAGGGAGGCTGATAAACTAGCCAAGAAAGAATACCGCAATCGAAGCGAGTTAATAAGATAGGCCCCCTGGATTTATCTTAAGGATCGGCTGGAGTGGGAAAAATTATTTCAATATGGAAAAGAACAAGGTAAAAAGATGGGCATTAAAAGTGAAGCAGATGTAGATCGGATAGTTTACGAATTCCGACATGGCAGAAAGCCGTAGGGTGGTGCTTGATACCAATTAGTGTTAAAAGAATATAGGGGTATTAAAATTATAACACCGAGAGAATTTTTTTTAATGAGTAGCGGGGTGGGGTAAAATTGACCTCGACTATTAAATTTGCTACTTTTAGCTTCATGAATTGGGATAGAATTATTGGTTGGATTATAGCTATTATATTGCTTGTTGGCGGTGGGTATTTTTTGATAAATAAATCGGTACCGGAGCAAAATAATGATTCAATAAATTTAGGAGTTATTTTACCACTAAGTAGTGGAAGCGGCGTTGATCAAGGAGAGTGGATTAAACACGGCATGGATTTAGCCCTTGAAGAAATAAATCAAAAAAGTAATAGAAAATTAAATCTCATTTATGAAGATAGTAAGGGAGAAACAAAGACAGCGGTGCTCGCTTATAATTCATTAAGAGCTAGATATAATGTACCTGTAGTTTTCACATGGGGATCTAGTATTGGTTTAGCATTAACGTCATTAGCCAATCGTGACAAAGTTGTGCATATGGGAGTGGCTACAGCAGTACCAGATTATGCTACACCGAATGATTTTACTTTCAGAAATTTTCCCTCCACAGTTCAGGAGTCAGAATATCTTGCTAAAGTTATTTCTGAAGATTTAAAAGTCAAGAAAGTTGCAATAATTAAAATAAATAATGATTATGGTATAGGTGGTACCAAATCGTTTAAGGAACAATATACGTCTAGGGGCGGTAGAGTATTAATGGAAGAAACTATTGAGCCAAATAATACCGATTTTCGTTCACAACTAACTAAGATAAAAAATCTAAACCCATCATTTGTTTACATTTCTTCCTACCCCAAAGAAGGAGGATTATTAATTAAACAAGCGAGGGAATTAAGTATTACATCTCAGTTTATTGCTTCATTCGCTATTATTGGCGGCAAAGAATTTTTAGATTTAGCGGGAAGCAACGCAAATGGATTACTGCTTCCTACTGCTGTGCCAACTTTACCAAAAGATCAGGGAGAAAACTTTAAAAAATTTGTTGAAGCTTATAAGAATAAATATAATGAGGATCCAGGCATACAACAGCACTATTCTATTCGTGCTTACGATTCACTGAAAATCATTTATGATGTGATAGTAAAATGCGGTTCTTCTAATACAGAATGCATAAAAAACTCGTTATTTGATATAAAAGATTATCAAGGTGCAGGAGGAATAGTTTCTTTTGATAACAATGGCGATGTACCAGTAAATTTCGATTTAGTGGTTATTAAGGATGGGGAATTTGTTAGGTTTAAATAGAAGTGAGGGAGGCTGATAAACTAGCCAAGAAAGAATACCGCAATCGAAGCGAGTTAATAAGATAGGCCCCCTGGATTTATCTTAAGGATCGGCTGGAGTGGGAAAAATTATTTCAATATGGAAAAGAACAAGGTAAAAAGATGGGCATTAAAAGTGAAGCAGATGTAGATCGGATAGTTTACGAATTCCGACATGGCAGAAAGCCGTAGGGTGGTGCTTGATACCAATTAGTGTTAAAAGAATATAGGGGTATTAAAATTATAACACCGAGAGAATTTTTTTTAATGAGTAGCGGGGTGGGGTAAAGCCCTAAAAATAGGGTAAATGGGGCATTCACACCCCCTCATTGACTTTTCATAATCGCTTGTTATACTGAAAGTACTAAACTTGAAAGACATCCTACATGGGTGTCTTTCGTTGTTTTTACTTAATTTTCAGGCGTTCTCGTAAATACTCAAAGTCCCTAAAGTTATCTCCTGCGAATTGCCTAATTTCTTTAGCCGTTCTCTTGCCTCTACCCAATATAATCACTTCTTTGTCGCTCTCCTTGAGGTATTTTAAGACGGGCAAGAAGTCCCCATCGCCCGATAATACAACAACTCGGTCAAAATTATCTTTCTCTTTCATTAAGTGAAATGTCATATCAACATCGCAATTTGCCTTACGCTTTGTCGTGCCGTCATCTTGTTCGTATAACTTCACGGGCTTAAGAAACAACTTATAGCCAAACTTATCAAGTCGCAGATAAAATCTTGTTCGTTGCAGATGTCGCCCGATAAGGAGTAGTTGGACTTCGTTCAATTCTTTACCCCTGTTTTGAAGCAAATTAAGTAAGTGTTTTTCTAAAATCTTGAGAGGGACGGTCTCGTCAGCTTGGTAATTATATTTGAAATCGTGTATCTCAACGCCGCCAAAATAAAAGGCAATGCTGACGCCATATTTTTCCTTCAAGTAGTGGAGGAGTTTTTGATAATCTATTTTCCACCCCAAACTTTTCTCACCGCCGTAAAAGAGGTTTGAGGCGTCTATAAAAGCGAATATTCTCATATCAAAATTTTATCTCAAAAGCCGTAAAAGATATAGTGAGTAGCGGGGTAGGGTAAGATGTGATAGTTTAGATTTATGAAAGTAATCCTCTATAATGGCAATAAGCGTAAATGGCATGATCGCTAAAAGCGACGACGACACAAGCTGGATTTCAAAAGAGGAATGGGACAGCTATAGTTTGGCAGTGCGAAGCGCCGGAAACCTTATCGTTGGTCATCGCACATATAATATACTTACGAAACAGCCGGAATTTTCGGAATTTAAAGATGTAAAACTTGTCGTCGTCGCTCAAGAAAATTTTAAGACTTTAGCGAAGAACCATCTAGTAGCTCATTCTTCAAAAGAAGCCTTGGAATTACTAAAAGACTTTGAAGAAATTATTGTAGCGGGCGGAGGCATTCTGGTTACTTCATTTCTTGCTGAAAATCTAGTTGACGAAATTTATTTAGATGTAGAGCCGATAATTCTCGGTGAGGGTATTCCAGTTTTTAAAGATGGGGATTTTGAACGTAATTTGAAGTTAGTAGAACAAAGGAAAATAACTGATAACGAGATTCAACTTCGCTACAAAGTTTTGAGGTAGTTTCATGATTGATACTCAAAAAGCAAACTGCATCATAATCCACGGCTGTCCTTCTGATAAAGAGAAGGCGATGAATCCTGAAACAAGAACTTACGACAAACACTGGATCCCGTGGCTCAAGCGGAATCTCACCACGGCTGGAATAGAAACAGAGGCACCGCTTATGCCAGAGCCGTGGCAGCCGGATTACCGAAAATTCAAGACAGAATTCGAGAAATACGATATTAACGAAAACACAATTTTAGTGGGGCATAGCTGCGGTTCTGCTTTTTTGGTTCGCTGGTTAGGAGAAACAAAAAAAAGAGTCAATAAATTAATTCTTGTGGCTCCTTCAAAAATTACATCCAAAGAAGATCGAAAGCCATTTTATGAATATCCAGTTGATAAAACAATTAAAGAGAGGGTTAAAGAGATTATAATTTTTACTGCTGATAACGAAGAAGATAGACATAGAAAAAGTGCTAAAATATTCAATGAGGCTTTTGGTGGAAAATTAATTGAACTAAAAGGAAGAGGGCATTATGTTTTAAGCGATATGGGAACAGAAGAATTTCCTGAATTACTAGAGGTAATTGTAAAATAAAATAAAACGAGAATGAAATGTCAGGGGACTTGTCTTTTTAATAGTTTAGAGCTATTATAATTAAAGTCCTTCGTTATTTCGAGGACTTTCTACATTTAGGGGAAGGAGTGTGTTTGATGCCAGAGATAGAGGGCGTTGAATTGATGCCAGGACCAAAGGGGGAGAGGCTAGGGCGAGTGCTAGCCGCTTTCGCCAATCAGGGCCCCGGCCGCGGCTTCGGTTTGAAGTTGGATGAGTTGGTGAAATCCACAGGGCTTAACGATCAAGAAGTCCTTGGGCATCTCTATGGATTAGAGAAAGTAGGAGCCATTGTTCAACGCGTCTGTCAAGAAGGAAGCTGTGGCCCTTACTCAATCCGCTTTGCCCTAGCCGAGGGGATTGAAATCTCGGTGGTCATCACCAAAAAGTCCACCTGTTGATGTCCCGTGATCATCCGTCCCCAATTCAGAGAGCCACCAGCCATCAGGCCCGGGGCTCTTTTTTATTTTAGATTAGCAAATTTAGCAACTTAGCAACTTAGCAAAATTAGCAACTTAGCAGACCTAATTTGCTACTATCCTAACCTTGCTACTTTCCTAACTTTGCTATTCTCCTAATCCTGCTACTTTCCTAAATCAGCCAAGACTTCGTCGGCATGAATCTCCGGCTTCACTTTTTCATAGATCTTAGCAACCTTGCCTGCCGGGTTGATTAAAAAAGAAGCGCGCAAAGTGCCCAGATATTCCCGGCCCATGAATTTTTTCTTAGCCCAGACGCCATATTTTTTCACCAATTCTTTTTTCTCATCAGCCAGCAGAGGAAAGGGCAGAGAAAAATCAGCGGCAAACTTTTTGTGGCTTTTCACCGAATCCACACTCACCCCCAGCACCGCCGCATTAGCCGCCTCAAAGTCCTGCCAAGCATCGCGGATGGCGCAGGCCTCTTTAGTACAGCCGGGGGTGTTGTCTTTGGGATAAAAATAAAGCAACAGCCACTGGCCTCGATAGTCAGCTAGCTGATGAATCTGACCCTTTTGGTCAGCCAGAGAAAACTCCGGCGCCTTTTGTCCGATTTTTAGCTTGGCCATTGTCTTACAATAATATATATTGTGTTAAAATTAAACAATGACCGAGAAATGGATTGCTATTGTTGTGACATTAGTGGCGGCAGCGGTTTTGCTTTTGGGAAACGGAGCTGATTTAACCAGCAGAGAATTGGGGACAGCTATTGTTTTTAAAAAATCCAGCGGACTGCAAAGCCAAGTTAGTAATTTAGAGCGGGAGCTGAAGGTTTTAAATAGTCAGCAAAACGTAGTCGGGCTGGAACACATTCAGCGGCTCTGGCAGAGATTGCTGGATTTATGGAATAAGGGCGCGCTGACGCGCGCCAAGGCAGAACAGCTTTATCAACTGTTGTTATCTTTATACTATCGTCTTGATTCTGTTACTCAGCAGGATAGAGCCAGTCAAGCGGCCCGGGAGGAGAACGAAAGAAAGAAAAAAGATGAAGAAGCTAAAGCTAGCGTCGTTGTAAAATCAGACCTAACTCCGCCGCCAGCAACGATGATTCTTCCTTTTGAGATCAGTCAGATTTCTGATGCCGTTTCATCTCCAATGTTGTCTTTTGGCAGCGGCGGCGGCGCGTCTGCCGACATTTATTTTTACGTTAAGCCCGGCACTATCTTGCGGGCTTCAGCCGCCGGCAAAGTTAGTTTAATGAAAAATCCTGTCAGCAGAACGCCGGACGGCCAACCGTTTGATCCGCAGGATTGGGAATTACAAATACAACTGGATGGGGGTTACTCTCTGGGGTATGACCATGTGGTGAGGTTAACGGTGGCTGACGGCGATTTAGTGGAAGTCGGTCAGGCGCTGGCGCGGGCCGCGCCGGCTTCCATCCGTCACGGCGGCCCGGAAGGGCAGCTGCCGGTTGAGGAATTTGAGTTTGGCTTGGGCTATGCCGATTCTCGCCGCGGCGGCCAGCCCGTCAGAGTTTGCCCCGCTAATTATCTTGCCTCTGATGAACGGGCCAAACTGGAAAGCATCGGCAACCCCTGTTTGGTTCAAGAGACAGCGGGGTAAGATGAAAACAATTATCGGGGCAGTGGCAGCAGCGGCAATTCTGATTATTTGAATTTATCAATTACGACGCCCTGTTGAATTATCTTTAAGATTGGGTTAAATTCTTGTTGGAACCCCGACAGCAAACAAAAGAGAATTAGAAAGGAGCAGGGCTGTGGCGATAAAAATCAGAAGGCCGTCTTTGCGGATTGATATTGATGTGGCCAATATGGCGCGGCCGAGAGATGTGACCATGATGGAGATGGAACCAAACACTTACCCCATCTTCATCTACATCCCTCTGTCTGTCACTGGCAGTAGGACACCGAAGCGCCGGCGCTGGCAAAGAAAACTGAAACTGCGCGGCTGGTTTCACTTTGGCGAGAACAACATCGCTCAAATCTGTATTTTTCCCAAAGAGGTGGTCCAATTGATAAGAATTCTGGCTGGGCTTCTGGGCGAGGCTGTTGCTTTTGATCATTACTGGACGCCCTCGCCCTGGGTTCAGGAAAAAATGGATCAGCGAAGGAAACGGCGGCGACTGAAGTTAGTCAGATGAGACGCTCTCCCTCCCCCCGACCTGGGTCGGGGGGAGGGAGCTTTTTTACTAATAAAAAAACCGAGCCTACCCCGAAAGGGCTTGGGGTAGGCTCGTTCCCACACCTTCAGGGGTGCGAGGATTCGTTTCTGCGGCTTCAGAGGTAAGCGGGATCGTGACTGCGGCCAGTGGTCTTTCCCAGACAATGATGTGCAGGGGTGGTGCTGTCGCCAAGCCTGACTTGGATGTCGGTTTTGGTGGATGACAGACAACAGTCCCGACGTTTCTGAACTGGAACTTTTCCAGGAGGGCGCGGCTGCTGTGATTTTTCACTGCGCAATTGCAGGCGATTCGGGAGTAACGACCCTCTCTACTCCAGTTAATCAGCCATTTGAGAAACTGCGAAGCCAGGCCCTGTCCCCGGAAAAGCGGCACAATGCCGATCCGGCCAAAATAGATCGTGCCGGGAGAAGGGAAGAAACGGTCTCGCTCAAGGGACAGGTTGCTGTTGAGCCTTAAAGCGGCAAAGCCGACAGCCGCTCCTTCCAGGAGAATCAGATGGGGCTCGTACCATTGCCAGTCTCTCTTGCTCAACCAACCGGGATTAAAGAAGCATTTGTGGTCGAGCGCCCGGGCCACTTCCCAATGGTCTCTTGAGAGTACTTTTTCGAAAGTGGCCTTCGGTCGTTTTCTTCTGCGCTGGCGCATAGGCACCTCTCTTTCTATAAAAACCTCTCCTTTCCAAGGTACTAAAACAGCCATTAACTGAGATTCTAATCATCTGTGGAAAACTTTTAATTGTCAAGTCTGAATAGGTAGGGTAAGTATTTTTTATGTACCGCGGCATAGCGACAATGGGGTTAGACACCGGCCAGTGCCCCCGGTGGCTTTTTGAACGGATGGTGAAGTTGGGGCGGCGGGCGATTGAGTTAGTGGTGGAAGAAGAGGGGCCGGAAGCTTTCATCCGACGGTTGGCTGACCCAGCCTGGTTTCAGTCATTAGGCACAGTTCTGGCTTTTGACTGGAATGCTTCCGGCCTCACCACTATTCTCACCGCCGCTTTGAAAGAATCTCTTCGCGGCGATGAAGACAAGTTAGGCATCTATATCTGCGGCGGCAAAGGGAAGACTTCGCTCCGCGCGCCCGAGGAGATCAGACAGCATGGCGGCGATGAGAAACTGGTCTATACTTCCAAGATGGCGGCTAAGGTGGACAGCTCGCTGGTGCAGGACGGTTACCAGCTTTATCATCATACTTTCTTTTTTAGTCCATCGGGCGCTTGGACCGTGGTCCAGCAAGGGATGAATGAGAGCAATGCCACTGCTCGCAGGTACCACTGGCACTCCAGCTCGGCAACAGAGCTTATCAATGATCCGCATAGCGGCATTGTCTCGCAAATTCTCAATCCTAAATCCCAGATTCTAAACTTAACTGCCGAAAAAAGCCGACCCAATCGCAATCTGGCAGTGGAGCTGGTGGACGCCGGCTACAAAACAGTGATGAAAGAGGTGTCGTTGCTTAGGAAATACTGGCGCGGCCCCCACCCCTCGACAGGCTCGGGGCAAGTCCAACTGACCCTTTTAGATTTAGCTGACAACCGCGCTGACTTTCACTGGCAGCCGGTAGTTAATGAAGATTTTAGCAAGAGCCAATACCTTGATAAGATTTTACAAAAAGTCTGCTGGCAGGGAGTAAAGACTTATGAACAACTTTTGGCCACAGCCGGAGTGGGACCAAAAACCATCAGGGCTTTAGCTTTAGTAGGTGAGGTGATTTACGGCGCCCAGCCCTCTTATGAAGACCCGGCCCGCTACAGCTTTGCTCATGGAGGAAAAGACGCTGTTCCTTATCCGGTGGATAGAAAGACTTATGATAGGACAATAGAAATTTTGGCAAAAAAATGAGGCGGTCCGATGTCATCGGACCGCCTCCAATCTATTGGGGTCCAACCCCAATAGATTAGAATTACCTCTGGTTACCGTTTCAGCGGCGCCTCCACTGACGGATGAGTGACGCGGGGAGCAATGAACTCTTTGAATTCCGGACACCACTCTACCAGCTTTTCAAACATTTGGTAGGCAGCCGCCCGGTAAGAGAAGTGGCCGCCCACGCCCGTGCGCAGTTCGCTGATGTAGACCGCTTCAGCCGGATCCATCTTATAGAGCCGGCGCCGCCTCGTCCCCAGAGGCAGGACATAGAGGGCGTCATAGGGATGGACAATAGCCAGCTGGCGATAGGCTTGGTGAGCGGCCTCGACTGCTTTCACATAGAGGTCGTGTTCATCTTCCAATCCCGGTTCAGTCAGCACGGCTGGAATCTCATAGCCATAGTCAGCCGACAGATCCTGACGGATTTGGATACAGCGGCGATGACGTTTGAGATCGCGGTCAGCGCCGATGTCAACGCAAGTGTCAAAGGTCAGGGGATAGCCGCCGCGGAAGAGCCGCAGCAATTCATCGTGCTGGCCGCGTTCGGCAAAAAGAGCATTCCAGATTAAGGCCTGATCTTCCTCTTTCATATTGGAGACCAAATCAAGGCATTGTTGATAGGAGTAGTTAGTGACCCAATAGATAGCTGTCGTCACCACTTCCTCGCAGTAACCAGCGTGACTCCCGGGAGGATGGAGTTCCACCCGGCTGTAGTTGTGGATTGGGAGGGGCAGGCGGAGAATTTTTTCTACCAACTGTTTCAGTTTCTTTCGGGTGTTCTCGAGATAAGTGTCTGGCTCGAGGTATTTGGCCAGAGTCGGCGCCGCTTCTACCGCCGGCAGAACGTCCTCCAGCTTGAATTGGGCCTTGGCCACGTCGTAGGCCGGCTCTTTGCAGGCCCGCGCCATTGTTTCACCCAACAATCGAATCTCGGGGTAACGGCTGGCCAGCAGGCGCTGGATTTGCCTTTCCAAAACCCGGATGCTGGTGATTTGGCCGACATTGGTCTTGACAGCCATCGGCAGAAGATAGCGGGCGACATCAAAAGCCCGGGCGCGCAGGGCGCGCTCGTAATCGCCCTGTTTCATCTCGTCTGGCTTGGGATTCTTAAAGCAGTAATAGCGGAAGGCCTGTTGGGAAAGCCGGTGGTAGGAGGTAAAGAGCTGATGGATGGTTTTCACATAGAGTTCCATCAGCTCTGCTTCTTGCCAACCCCGCGGCTTGAAGAACTTGGGCCGGCTGAAGTCCTGATAACGGGTGGATTGCTCCTGTCCGTCCCAGAGTTGTTCGTCCTCGACTTCTTCAGCCATCAGTTGCGACCATCGCTCAATAGCCATAATCACATGGCCGCAATCGGCAATGGATTTGTGGCCATAATTGAAGTAGTAGGTGTCGAGAAATTTCTCGGCGCCGCTGGCAGCTGCTTCGGCTGATTTCCGATAGATCCAGGCAATACTATCTTTCATTGAGTCAGGCGACCGGCTGTAGCGGACCGTGGCATAGGCGCTGATTTCGGGCGGCACATTGATCACGGCGTAGACTCTTGGCCTCATGCTTTGTCTCCTTGATCAAGTAATGGCTGAATTCGTTCGATCAGGTCAGCAGTGACCTTTTCCTCTAGCTGTTGGCCGTCAATTATCTTGATCAAGTGAGGATCAAGGATGGCTTCTTGGATATAGCCGTCCCGCACCTTCTGATGAAAAGAGGCATCCAGACTGTCGTAGCGGTCAGCTGCGGCTCCGGGGCGATTTTTCATCCGCCGCAGCATCTCCTCAATCGTGATGTCGAGGAGAAAGATGCGGTCAGGCAAGAGATCGTCCAGAGCCGCAGTGCAAATTTGCCGTATCAGCTTCAGTGACAAGCCCTCGGCATAACCTTGATAAGCCAAACTTGAAAGATAAGAGCGGTTGGATAAAACGATCCGGCCTTGATCAAGGGCCGGGCGTATCTGCTCGCGCATCAGTTGCAGTCGGGCGGCGTTGACCAAGAACAGTGAAGTCAGCGGAGCGATGACACCTTGGTGCCTTGGATCTTTCAAAATAGCCCGCAGACTTTCGCCGATAGCTGTTCCGCCCGGCTCCCGAACTACCATCACATCTCTACCTCGTTCCTCCAGTGCTTTAGCCAGATTTGACACTTGCGTGTCCTTGCCGGCGCATTCAATGCCTTCAATGACAATCAGTTTTCCGCGCGTCATTTTTTAGTCCTTTCAAAGAACGGGTTGAAAATAATCCCGTCCTAGCTTATCATAAGAGCCGGTACATTGCCAGAATCACAACTAATTCAGGAAAGGACGGATGAAAAATGGGTTACGGCGCCCTGCCGATGCAGACCATCAGAGAAATGATTGAGAGGAAACAGATTAACGGTGTTCCGCCGGAGGTAATTATCTCTCCGGCCTCTTTCGATCTGACTATCAGTCAGGAGGCCTATCGTTTAGAGGAGGGTTTTCCGCCTCCCCGTAACGAAGCAGTGCGGGAAACCCTGCGGCAGATTGGTCACAGTCCTCATGATCTGGCCTATCCCTTAGAGCGGGGAGTGACTTATCTGATTCGTCTCAACCAGTCGCTGGCTTTGCAGAACGATGTCTATGGCTACTGCAACCCCAAGTCTACCAGCGGCCGGAATTTTGTCCGGGCGCGAGTGGTGGCGGATTTCGTTGATCGCTACGACAGTGCCGAACCAGCCGGCTATCAAGGGGGGCTTTGGCAGATTCTCAGGCCGCGGGCCTATCCTCTTAAGATTGAACCGGGACAGTCGTTCTCTCAAATCCGCTTTTTTAATCACAACACCCGTTTCAGTCTCAATGATTTGATTCGTTACTTCGATCATGATCGGCTGTTTGGGAACGGCAATCGGTCATTGAGCTATGAAGAACTGCAGAACAAGGACCGCGACGGCACTCTTAATTTGAGATTGGACTTGGGAGCTAAGGTTGCCGGCTGGGAGTGTCTGGGAGTGAATCGGGTTTTGGAATTTGGCCAGAACCAGCACTACAACCCGCTTGAGTTCTTCCGGCCGATGAGAATTGACCGGGATCGGGTTCATCTGCGCAAGGAAGGCCACTATCTCTTTCAGACCAAAGAATGGGTACGAGTGCCGCCGTGGCTGGCGCTGGAGATGATTTCAATGGATCGGCGCTTCGGCGACTTCATCAGTCATGAAGCCGGTTTCATTGACCCGGGCTGGGGCTGGGGGAAGGACGGCGCTGGCCGGGGAAGGCCCTTGGTTCTCGAGGTGATTACCGTTAACGAGGACATGCCTTTCTACGACGGCCAGATAGCAGCTCGAGTTTGGTATGAAAGGATGGTTGAGCGGCCTGACCAATGGTATGATCAGCTGGCCACTGCCAGCTACGCCATTGATCACACTGATCGCCGGCCGCCCCAGCTGGCCCGGCAGTTCAGGATGCCCGAGTCAGTCTAAATTTCCCGGGCTAGGCCGCCACAACTTCGAAGATGTTGGCGGCCTAGCCCGGTTTTTTTATGTTAAAATTAGACAGTGAATCTGCCTCAGGAAATTCAACAGTTGCTTAAAGGCGATATAGCTGATGACCAGTTGACTTTAACTGCTTACAGCCGCGACGCCAGTTTGTTTGAAGTCCGGCCGCAACTTGTTGTTTTTCCTAAAGACACGGAGGATATAAAAGCTTTGGTCAAATTCGCTTCCTCGGAGGAAGCGAATATTAGTTTGACGGCGAGGGCTGGGGGAACGGATATGACCGGCGGCCCGCTCAACACCGGCATTATTTTGGATTTCACCCGCTATTTTAATCGAGTGCTAGAGGTCGGTCCTTCGACAGGATCAGAATTGGGTTATGCGATAACCCAACCCGGCGTCTGGTACCGCGATTTTGAAAAAGCCGCTCTGGCTAAGGGTTGGCTAATGCCCAGCTATCCGGGTTCTAAAGATATCTGCGCTGTCGGCGGCATGGCGGCCAACAACTCCGGCGGCGAGAAGAGTTTAACTTACGGCAAAACCGAGAAATATGTAGAGGAGTTAAAAGTAGTATTGAGCGACGCTAATGAGTATCTGATTAAACCCCTGACCAAAGAAGAACTGGATGCTAAAATGGGCCAGCAGAATTACGAAGGGGAAATTTACAGAAATTTATGGCAATTGATAGAAAATAACAGGGAGTTGATAGACCAAGCCCGGCCGACCGTCTCCAAAAACTCTTCCGGCTATTATTTATGGAATGTCTGGGACGGCGAAAAATTTGACCTGACCAAAATTTTTGTCGGCTCGCAGGGGACACTGGGCCTGATTACCGAAATTAAATTCCGGCTGATCCGGCCCAAAGCCCATTCCCAACTCTTGGTGATTTTATTAAAAGACCTGGGCCCGCTGGCTGACATTATCGGCCGGGTCTTAAAACACCAGCCGGAAACTTTTGAGACTTTTGACGACCACACGCTGAAGCTGGGGATTGATCATTTGTTTTTTAAATTCGCTTGGCAGTTTTTGCCGGAGATAGGGATGGTCTTGACCGGCGGCATTCCCAAGCTGGTACTGCTAGCCGGATTCAGCGGCGATTCGGCAGAGGCGGTTGAAGAAAAAGCGCGGGCGGCCCAAGCCGACTTGGCAGAATTTAATTTGAAAACCCGCCTTACCCGGACTGCGGCGGAAACAGAGAAATATCAAACTGTCCGGCGGGAGAGTTTTAATCTCTTGCGTAAGGGCATCGCTGGAAAGCGCACCGCGCCCTTTATTGATGACATTGTGGTGCATCCTGATCAGTTGCCGGAGTTTCTGCCGCGGCTTAATCAGATCCTGAAACAGTACGAAAATAAAATGACCTACACCATCGCCGGCCATATCGGCGACGCCAACTTTCATATTATTCCCTTGATGAATCCACAGGAACCGGACTTTGAACAGGTGATTAACGAACTGGCCTTGAAAGTCTATCAGCTGGTTTTGGAATTTAAGGGATCAATCAGCGGCGAGCATAATGACGGCCTCTTGCGCACCAAGTTTTTGCCGATGATGTTTGGGGAGAAAATTTATGATCTCTTTCGCCAAGTGAAGCAAATTTTTGATCCAAAAAATATCTTCAACCCCGGCAAAAAGATATCCACAAGCTGATTTTACCCTGTCCTGTCATTGTCTATAATAAAGGCAGAACATTGAAATTAGTCCTACCTTTTAAGGAGAGGAGGTCAGGCAAGGATGAGAAGAAGAGAACAAAATGGAAAGGGAGGGAACAGAGATAGGGGGCAACTGCGCCTGCATGGCTATCAGCCCATGGTAGGCAACCTTTTCCGGCTCTATCGGGCAACCGGCAGTCTGGAACTGCGTAACCAGCTGATTCTGGGTTTCCAGTGGTGGGTAGAAAGGATGGCGAGCTATTTTCGCCGACATCTGCCAGAACCAATCGAGCTCGATGATCTGGTTAGTGCTGCCAACTTCGGCCTGATGGATGCGATCAATGGCTATGATCCGGACAAAGGCTCAGATTTCGATATCTATGCCTTCAACCGGATCCGGGGAGCAATAATCGACTATCTGCGGACGCAAATGTGGCAGTCGCGCTCAGCTTACCGGCGGATCACCAGCTACAAAGAGTTGATTGACAAACTGGGTCATCGGCCCAGTCAGGAAGAGTTGGTGAAGCATCTGGAGATCTCTCCGGAGGAAGCTGGGAGGATCGAGACAGCAGTTAATCAGCAGTCCCAGCTGGTGCAGGAGAGTACTGGCTGGAGAAGAGATGGTGATTGGCGAGGGTTTCATTTCAACCACCAGCCAGTTCTCAATGATTATTCATACAGTAATGACCAGACGCCGCTCGAGCGGTTGATCGCCGCTGAAGGCATCAGTCCGCGGTTCTTGATTGGCCTGACCAGTCTTGGGAAAAAAGTGATCATCGGCTACTATGCTTGGGGGATGACGATGAACGAGGTGGGGCAAATCCTTAATATCTCTAAGTCGCGCGTTTCCCAAATTCACTGCTCTGCCATCAAGACCATCAAAGGGAATCTCAATGGAGCTGGCACTGTGGCTGAGGCATTGGATCAGGTTGGGTGACACACTTTGTGGTGTGTCCGGGTGGGCCTGTCCCTCCTGGACAGCTCCGCTAAGTGAGCGCTTGGTGTTGCTTGGATAATGATAGTGGTCTATGCCCAAACCAAGGAGGTAGGGAACAGGGCGGGGGCGCTCTTTTGGGTTAGGGCGCCTCTTTTTTTGCTATATATTTTGCTATAATACTAAGATGAGACAAAAAACTTTTAATTTTGTGGTTGGCATCGTCTTTCTGGCGATTTTCCTCCTGCACGGGGCGCGGCTGATCTATGGCTGGGAGGCTGTGATCGGCGGGGTGATACTGTCAGTTTGGGTGAGTTGGCTGGCCTTGGTAGTGTCGGGCTTGCTGGCCTACGCCGCCTTTAGTAAAAAGAAATAGTGTAATGAAATACGAACTGCCGCCTCTCTAAAATAATTGCAATTGACAATGACTGTGTTATAATAAAAAGATAATGAGAAAATTTACGGCTATTTATAAAAAGAGCGGTAAATGGTATCTAGGCTGGGTAGAGGAAATTCTCGGTGTTAATACCCAGGGCAGGACTTTGAAAGAAGCTAAGGAGAATTTAAAAGAAGCGCTCCGGCTTATTTTAGAAACCAATCGGCTTATCACCAGAAGAAGTATTATTGCTAAAAGAGGGATTATTCGGGAGTCGCTTTCTGTCAGTTAGTACTAAATGAAAAGACGCGATCTTATTCGTTACTTAACAAAGAAGGGTTGCGTTTTAGTTAGAGAAGGCGCTCGGCATAGCGTCTTTTTTAATCCTTTGTCAGAAAGGACATCGAGTCTGCCTCGTCATAATGAAGTAGATTCTTTTTTGGCAAGAAAGATCTGTCGTGATTTGGGGATAGAGCCAGTGGGTAAGGGGTAAATGTACATTTTTTGGAAATTCAGGATTTTAGTTTATATTTAAAGATATGAAATACGAACTGCCGCCTCTGCCCTATCCCTACGACGCTCTTGAGCCGTATATTGACGCGCGCACTATGGAACTTCATCACACTAAGCACCACCAGACTTATGTGGATCGGCTTAATGAGGCTTTAGCCAAGCACCCCTCCTTCGCTAAAGCTACGGAGGGCAAGCCCGAGATAGAGGCGTTAGAGGAGATGTTAAAAAATATAGATTCGGTGCCAGAGGATATTCGGACAGCGGTGCGCAACCACGGCGGAGGGCATTTGAACCACTCTTTTTTTTGGCGGATTATGGCTCCGGCCAATACCCTAATCCCTAAACCCTCTACCCTAAACCCTATAAATGACGCTTTCGGCAGTTTAGACGAATTTAAAAAACAATTTACCGCCGCAGCCGCCGGGCTTTTCGGCTCAGGCTGGGCCTGGCTGGTGAAAGATCAGAGCGGCGCGCTGAAAGTAATCACCACTCCCAACCAAGACAGCCCTTTACTGCAAGGCTGGACGCCGGTGCTGGGGTTGGACGTCTGGGAGCATGCCTACTATTTGAAATATCAGAACCGCCGCACTGAATATATTGAGGCCTGGTGGAATGTCGTCAACTGGAATAATCTGCTGGAATAATCTGCATAAATCCGCAAAGTACCCAATAATACCCACAATACCCACTAGTACTCACTTATGGCCCGATCGGGCCATAAGTGAGTACTATTATTTTATTAAGAATATAGGCAGAATAAAGATATAAGAATATAAGAGTATGGGAAGAAATTTAAGGGAGTTTAGAAGATTAAGCGGCCGTTCACAAATAGTCACTGTTATTTTATCTCTTTTAGCTGCTGGTTTGGGGGGTCGCGGCGGCCTTAAGTTGCTAATGTCTTTAGCTAATGAATATCTGCAAGAGAAAGAAGAAGAATGGGAACTGGAACGAATAAAATATCAAACCCTAAAAAATTATTTGCTGAAACTTAAAAAATCTGGCTTAGTGACAAACGAGGGGCGCGGGGTGTGGCAGATTACTTCCGAGGGGGAGAATTTTTTGGAGAATATAAAAAAAGAAAAAGAATCCCAGCTAGAAATTCCAAAAGGCCCGCCGGACACCATAATTATTTTTGACATCCCGGAAAAAGAAAGCTGGAAAAGAAAATCTCTTAGAATTCAGTTAGCGCTGTTAGGTTTTAGACGACTCCAGAAAAGTGTTTGGCTGGGGCGAGGCCCCCTTCCGGAAAAGTTTATTAATTATTTAAGTAATATCAATATTTTATCGTGCATTCATATTTTTACTATTAAACAACAGGGGACAATAGAAGTTTAATGATTTTTAGGGAGTTTTAAGGTGTTTTGAGATGTTTTGAGTTAGTACTCACTTATGGCCCGATCGGGCCATAAGTGAGTACTAATTTAGTGAGAGTTCCCCGAGAGCTCCTCAAGCGAGATTTCCTCGAGAATTCCTCAAGCGAGCGAGAGTTGCTCAGGCGAGAATTCCTCAAGAGTGGGGTTATTAATTAAAAAACCCGCGCGCTTTTGGGCGCAGCGGGCTTTGGGTCACCAGTTTCCAGTCTCCAGTTTCCAGTCTCCAGTTTCCAGTCTCCAGTTTCCAGTCTCCAGTTTCCAGCCCCCGATTCTCTATTAGTCAAACTCGAGGAACCGACACAGACTTTCTCAATACTTGACAGCTATGTTATAATAAGAAGATGGACGAACAAAATTGTAAAAAGTGCGGCATGAAGTGCGAGGGGTACAAGTGTGATCAGTGCGGGGCCGAGGCTGATGAGCACGACGAGAATCATGAGTGCGGCGGCGAACATTGCCTGCCCAAGTGCGTGGGTTGCGGCGAAGCCGAGGCCAAGTGCCGTTGTTAAGGTATCGCTTTTGGTACCCGTGCCATTAAGCCGTCCCCACACTCCTCTCGCAACCATTCCGTTACAGATAAATTCAATCTTCGCTTCTCCTCCAAAATAAACCCAAAAATCAGAACTCGCCCTCTCCCTCGACCCGGCTCGGGATTCAGAGCTCAAACAGCTGATTTGTTGGGTATTTTGTTCGGAGAAGCTCAGGAATTTATCCCTTCCACTACACAGGTTGCTGCGAAGAGTGTGGGGGCGGCTAGGCAGCGACCAAAAGCTCTATTAATGATATAATTAACCAATGCCTGTTTATTTGTTAATAATTGCGGCGGCGGTCGCAGGATTTTTAATTGCCAATTATATTTACCGTCACAAGTTGTTGTCTGAAAGAAAGCCGCTGATCTGTCCGCTGAAATTTGAATGTGACTCGGTTATTCACAGCGGCTATTCCGCTTTTGGGGGAATTCAGGTGACAGTCTTGGGAATGCTTTACTACGGTCTGGTGGTTATTACCTATCTTTTATTTTTGCTGATGCCGGCTTTAGCCACCGCCATGATGACTTTTTATATCAAGGCGGCCACAGCGCTGGCCTTTTCTTTCTCTCTTTATCTGACCGCCATTCAGGCCTTTGAACTTAAACAGTGGTGCAGTTGGTGTTTAATTTCCGCCGCCCTCTGCACCATCATTTTTATTTTAGCCGGCCTTGGTTAGAATAATTTTGATCATTTTAATAGCAGTGGCCGCCGCTGGCGTCGCTCTGATTAATATTGAACCAGCGTCCATAGTCCTCAAGCCGGCGGCTCTGACCAAACCAGCTCAGATAACAGAAACAGCCGAGCCGGCGACAATAGTCAGCCAGCCCCTGCCTCAGCCCCTGCCAGTGTCAACACCGCCGGCGCCAGCCATCGCCCCAGCTATTATCCCAGCCATCCCCATCACCCCCACTGCTCCCATTACTCGCCCCATCAATCTTCAGACTGCGGTTGTTCTGCGCTGTGATTTTGTTAATAACCAAGGCAGAAAAAAGCAGGCCTTCGGTTCTGGGGTGATTATCAGCCCTCAAGGTGTCATTCTCACTGCCCGCCATGTCTTTGATTTGGATTATGCTTATCAGATCACCGGCGGCAATCAGGGAGCCGCTGGTTACGATTTTCAAGGTTGCGATGTTGGTCAGCCGCCGGCCGGCACCACCACTCCCACCATCAGTCAGATCCGGGCCATCAATCCCTTTACCATCGTTGATATCCTGCCCTACCGCGCTGAAAAATTTTTTGTTGCCAGCGGCGCCGGCTGGAGCGAGGCCGAATTTAATTTTATTGACATCGGCCTTTTGAAAATCAGCGGGGTTAATAGCGACGGCCCGGCCTTTGGCTACACCTCCCTTCCGGCCAGTTTCCAATTTAGTCCCATGGTAACTGATGAAGTTCCGGCTGATGGCGAGGAAATCGTTACTTTTGGTTTTCCCAGCGGCAATCCCCAGTACGGCGGCCGCTTCTTTTTGCAAGGCAGTGTTGGTCAGACCACGGCTGTAATTGTTGGTGACAAGCAATTCGCTGGCGGCGCCATCGGTATTCAGGCGCAGATGGAAACCATTGGCGGCCGCTCCGGCTCACCGGTTTTCTGGCGCGGCTCAGTGATGGGCATTGTCAGTTCTAAAGAAGACTTTAGTCTGAGCTCTACTTCGATTAGTGTGGCGCCGTTGCTGAGAGTATTGAGAGAAGCTGGAGTTAGTTTTTAAAAACTCTAAGCTCTAAACTCAAAAACGTTTTTGGATTTTGAGTTTTGGATTTTGGATTTGTTTAGAGTTTAGGATTTAGAGTTTAGAGTTTTAGTTTATTTAGGATTTACAGTCAGAGCGTCTTGACATCCAAAAAGCACTTGAACTAGTATCCAAGCCATGGAACAAACTCCCCAAAATCCTCTATTGCCCGGGAGGAACGAGGAAACCCCCGCCCAGTCGGGCGAGGCTTCGGGCTGGAATATCGGCATTTTAGTGCTGATAGTGATAGTTCTTTTAGTCGGTATCAAATTAGCCACCTGGACTGGTCAGAAACAGGCGGGGGAAACCACCGCTGGCGCTGAAGAGCAGGCGGCCTCTGTCGAACAAACTGTGGGCGGCGCCGCTGGCTCAAACCAGCCATTATTAACAGTTACCTCTGGTGTGCCGGCTGGTGTGGGTGAAGTGGGTTTGATCGTCTCTTCAGAAAAGCCGGTGATTGTCCGCGAAATTTACTTTTATAATTCTGCCAAGACAGCGGCTGGCGGCGATCCCTGGGTGTTGGTTTATGATGGTTATAGTCAGGTTGGTCCGGGCGGCAAGGAAATTTTCCGGGCCCAGCTGGCGCCGATCACCTATGACAAAGTCCGGGTGCGGACTTTGAGCGCCGACAGCGGCGCCTCCACCGAATCAGTTAAAGACATTCAGGTGGCAGTGCCTGACGGCGCTTCCATAAACGTCCTGCTCAGTCTATAATAGCTGGGTGCGCTGGCTGATCTTCATTGTTCTATTATTAGTTCTGTTAGTTTTGGTCTTTGCCGCCATATCATCTAATAACAAATTCTCGCTTTCCAGCGAGAATTTGTTATCGCAAATTACCGAAGCAGTGACGCCTCTGCCGCCTTTGCCTAAATACGAAACCATCCACGCCATCTATTTGACTGCCGGCACTGCCGAAAGCGACCGGATGGAAAAGATTATTAAGCTGGTGAAGCGGTCAATGAGTGAATCAGCGCCAGAGCTGGTTCTCAATGCGGCGATCATTGATGTTCAGGACGCCCAAGGCAATTTTTTACTTGACAGTGAAATAAAAACGGTTGTCCGGCGTCTCCGTTTCCTCAAAATTTTCCCTATTGCCCGCATTGTTGTTTTCCAAAATAACCAATACGCCCAAGCCCACCCCGATCAAACTTTCAAATTCGCTTCCTCCGAGGAAGCGAATTTGTATCGGGATGAAGGAGGGAGGCATTGGCTGGATCCGGCTGATCAGAGAAACTGGGAGTATATCTGGAGTCTAACCAAGCAAGCGGCCGCCGCCGGCTTTGGCGAAATTAACTTTGACTATATCCGTTACCCAGAGAAAGGTCAGCGGGAAATCATCCAGCAGTTCAGTATCTGGATCAAAGACAAACTCAAGGCCGAATATCCAGAGGCGCAATTGACCGCCGACCTTTTCGGCTACACCTTCCTCCGGGAGCGGGACATCGGAGTGGGGCAGGACGCGGCTGAGCTGGCCAAGATTTTTGATTTTATTTACCCGATGATTTATCCCTCTCATTATGATCCGGGCAATTTTGGTTTTGACAACCCAGCCGACCATCCTTATGAAGTGATGTTTAAGACATTAGAGCAAAGGCCCGATATCAAAAACGTCCGGCCCTGGATTCAGGATTTTAATCTGGGCGCCATCTATACTCCGGAGATGGTCCGGGCCCAGATGAAAGCCATCACTGATTTCGGCCTTAATCACGGCTGGCTCATCTGGAATCCTAATAATAAATATCGCGAAGAAATTTTCAATTAAGGTACATTAAATGAAAATTGAAAATTGGTAATTGAAAATTATATAGTAAAGGTATGGCCAGACAGTACCGCGAATATCCGGAAGCAAAGGGCAGTGGAGGCGGGTTTTGGTTTTATCTGATTATTCTGGCTCTCATAGCCGGCGGCATCTATTGGTGGTGGGGAGGCGTTCCGGGTTTAACCGAACGAAAAAAAACCACTTTCAAGTTTGAAAATCTGCCTAAGCTTTTAGAAAAAAGCCCCCAGTCGTTCAAGGAATTAAAAGTGCTTAGCGAAGACTTGACTCAGAAAATCTGGAAAAGCGCCACCCAGACACCCAAGGAATTTGCCGGCGCCATCATTGAGGATGTGGGCAAGAAAGCGGCGGAAAGTTTCAAAGAGGAAACAGCTAATGTCTTGGGGTTGGCCCAGAATCTCGGTCCCAACAAAGTGGCTATTGTCCGGCCGGTGAAGCAGGGATTGTCTTTGCAGTTGGAAAGCGGGGAAGAAGTCATTAAGTATATTTTTGACTGGGGCGATGGTCAGAAAGAGGAGGGGACTTTGCCAGCCAAAGAAAAAAAGACTTTTGAACACTCTTGGGTGGAGGCCGGCAGTTACAATGCGGTGGTGACTGTGACCAATGAAAAAGGCGAGGAAAAGAAGAGCTTTACCTTCCCTATAGTTATTTATAAGTAGATAAGCTAATCCTAATATCCGAATTAAATCCGAATGCCCCTAATACCGAATGCTTCTAATATGACCCTAGTTCATCCAAAATTATCTTATAAGATAACTGGGTTATGTTTTAAGGCGCATAGAGAATTAGGAAGATTTTGTCGAGAAAGACAATACGCCGATAGATTAGAAGAATTACTAAAAGGGGCTGGCCTTTCTTATCAAAGAGAGTTTGAGATAAAAAGATTAAGGAGCGAAGCCCCAGATGGCAATAGAGTGGATTTTTTAATTGATAATAAAATTCTATTAGATTTAAAAGCTAAAAATTTCATTACCAAAGAAGATTATTTTCAAATGCAGAGATACTTAGAAGCGGCCAATCTAGAATTAGGGTTAATAATTAATTTTCGGAAAATCTATCTTAGTCCTAAAAGAATTCTAAACAGCCATTATCATATGAACCATTCGGGTCATTCGGATCATTCGGATGAATTTGGGTATTAGGATTGCTTTAATGCTTTAATAGTTATCCACAAGTAAGGGGTTGCGGCTGTCAAACTGTGTTAGAATTAAAAGCAAAGGTCTCAAAACAAATACAAAAACATTTAAATATTTAAAGATTTAAAGATGGCTACAAAAAAGCTTACGTTATGGATTTTAGCTATTCTAGTTTTAGTCGTTG
>CAYICS010000004.1:0-62611 GCA_964362125.1 uncultured Candidatus Saccharibacteria bacterium | reverse complement strand
AGAAGAATTATCATAAAAATCAAGTCTCACAGCTGTGGGGTAGCCATCCCTAATTGTTGCTAAAGCTCCAATTCGGCGATAAGATAATTTCAGATTAGCCGGCGTAGCTCAGTGGCAGAGCAAGCGTTTCATAAGCGCTGGGTCGCAGGTTCGATCCCTGCCGTCGGCACCATGTCAAAAATTGCCATTCTTGGATTCGGCCGCGAAGGCAACGCCATCTACCAATATCTATTGATGTCTCACATCAATAGATTGGATATTTGGGTGTTGGATCAAAATGCTCGGCTGAAGGTGCCGGCCGGCGTCCACAAACAATTGGGCAAAAACTATTTGCGCGGCCTGAAAAAATTTGACCTGATTTTTAGGTCGCCCGGAGTGCCTTATCGCTTACTAAACCCTAAACCCTATACCCTAAACCCTAATATAACCAGTTTAACCAGATTATTTTTCCAAAAATGTCCCTGCCCGGTTATCGGCATCACCGGCACCAAGGGCAAAGGCACGACTGCCACCCTGCTTTATCTAGCTCTGAAAAAATCCGGTTGGCGGACGCATCTAGCCGGCAATATCGGCGCCCCGGCCCTAGACCTTCTTCCCCAATTTCGCGTCCTCCGAGGACGCGAAATTGTGATTTTGGAGTTGTCCAGTTTCCAGCTTCAGGATATTGACCGGGCGCCCCAGATGGCTGTGGTAGTGGATGTTTTTCCTGATCACCTTGATCATCATAAAAACTTAAAAGAATACTTCGAAGCCAAGTCCCAAATCGCCCAGCGCCAAACAGCAAACGATGTAATCTTTTATCTGGCTGACAATAAACTCTCCGCTCGGATTGCCAAGCAAAGCCCGGGCCGGCAGATTTCTGTCTGGCATTATATAAGCGCCAAAGAACGATCGCTTCTTCGTAAAACGCTAAAATTACCCGGGCAACACAATTTCCGCAACGCCCAGGCGGCGCTGGCGGCGGCTAAATATCTGGGCTGCCCATTGAAAAAATCATTGGCAGCAATTTCCAAATTTAAAGGCAATGAACATAGATTAGAATTTGTGCGAAATCTCAAAGACGTTCGCTATTACAACGACTCTGCCAACACCGATCCGGAAGGCACAGTGGCGGCGGCCCGGGCTTTTAGAGAACCAAAGGTCTTGATTGTCGGCGGCAAGGACAAAGGGTTGGATTATAAGATTTGGGCCCAAGCCCTGCCCCGAGCTCGGATTCGCGCCCTGATCCTGATGGGCGAAAACAAAAACAAGATCAAGAAAGCTCTACGAATTACGAATAAAGTACGAATATACGAAAGTACGAATTTAAAAAAAGCGGTGGGCCTGGCTAAAAAACTGGCTCAGTCGGGCGATGTCGTCATCCTCTCCCCCGGCGCCGCTAGTTTTGATATGTTCAAGAGCTATGCGGATCGTGGACAAAAGTTTAAGCAGTTGGTAAGATTATTATAAGTGCGGCCGTGGTGTAGCCTGGCCAAACACGTCTCCTTGTCAAGGAGAAGATCGCCGGTTCAAATCCGGTCGGCCGCGCCAAATAAAAAAATCCGCCTGGGTGGCGGTACTGATGTACACCTTTTGCGAGGGGTATCAACTTCCGTTGGAGGTTGATACCACCATCGAGATTAGGTATTCCACCGCCGCCCGGGCGGGTGTAAGAGAGCTGGCGCAGGGCGCGCTCTTAAAGACTAGTGGCAGTTGAGACGCCTGCGCCAGCTGGGGGATACTAAATGAAGAGCCAATTTTATGCTAGGACAATCGGGTTTAATTTGTCAAGCCCCAATACTGCAGGGCTTTTTTATAAACCCGAAGGGCTTGAATAGCCTCCTCTCTGGTTATCTCCAGATCCGGATTATTTTTAATATCTTTGGCCAACCTCTGGGCCCCCTCCAACCCCTCTACCTCGGCTTTTAAGGGCTTCAGTATCAGCCATTCTTTTATCGCATTATCTGCCTCAGTCACTGCCTGCCGCCATCGGGCTGGATCCCGACTGCCAACATGCTTTATGGCTATTTTCCAACCGCGCTTAGCCATAACCGTGGGCAGATTTTTGATATTGAGACGATCACGCCAAGTATCAGCCTTAATATAGTGATAGCCGCTTTTGCGAATGGAATGAATAATAACCCAAATGAAAAAAAGAGAGAGGAGGCCGCCGATAATTTGAAACCAAATTAAATTAGCCGAGAGCCAATTCCAAAGGCCTCCGACGACAGAACTGATATCAGCTGTGAGACTGATTGCTAATTCGTTCATAGAATTGACCAATACCTAAAATATCGGATTCGCGCCAAGGCTTGCCGATTAACTGAAAGCCGGGAGGAATGGTAATCGCCGGCAGGCCAGCCAGATTAGCGGGGATGGTAAAAATATCAGAAAGATACATCTGTAAGGGATCGGCCATCCTCTCCCCGATCTTAAAGGGCGGGGTGGGCGAAACCGGCGCTAAAATGACATCCACTTTTTTAAAGACCTCATCAAAATCTTTTTTGATCAGCGCCCGGACTTTTTGGGCTTTGGCGTAGTAAGCATCGTAGTAGCCGGAAGAAAGAACAAAAGTGCCCAGAATCACCCGCCGCTTCACCTCCGCCCCAAAATCTCCTTTACTGCGGCCGCGGGAATAGCGAACGCCATCGTAGCGGGCTAAATTAGCGCTAACCTCGGCTGGCATAATTATATAGTAGCAGGAAAGAGCGTATTGGGTGTGAGGCAGGGAGATTTCTTTAAATTTGATTTTAAGCGTCTTTAATTGAGTGATAACCTGTTGAATTTTTTCTTCAATCTGTTTATCAAGACCGGTAATGAAATATTCTTTAGGCAGGCCGATGGTCATTTCTCTAATTCTTTCTAATTTGGGCTGGCCCAACTCCGGCCCGTAAGTTACATCAGCGGAAGTGGCATCAAAAGAATCCTGGCCGGCGATGGCCTCAAATAAAATAGCGGCGTCCTCAACAGTTTTGGTAAGAGGACCGATCTGATCAAGACTGGAAGCCATAGCCATCAACCCATAACGAGAGACAGCGCCGTAAGTTGGCTTCAGTCCCACTATTTGACAAAAATCTGCCGGCTGACGAATAGAGCCGCCGGTATCCGAGCCCAAAGCGGCTACAGCCATATGAGCCGCCACAGCCGCCGCCGAGCCGCCGGAAGAACCACCCGGGACTTTATCTAAATCATGAGGATTGTGAGTAATCTGGAAGCCGGAATTTTCTGTGGATGATCCCATGGCAAACTCATCGAGATTGGTTTTACCTAAAAATACCGCCTGAGCTTTACGCAGTTTTCTAATGACAGTGGCGTCGTAAATTGCCATATAATTTTCTAAAATTCTTGAGGCGGCAGTGGCCAGCTGGCCGGCAATTAAAATATTGTCTTTAATCGCCAGCGGCACGCCGGCCAATTCACCAATGGCCTCGCCTTTAGCCAGAGCAATATCCACTTTCTCCGCCTGAAGATAAGCATCGTCTTTGCCTAAATACAGGTAAGCGCCAATTTCTTTATCTTTGGTTTCGATCCATTTATAAAAATTTTTCACCAGCTCCAAAGCTGAATATTTCTTGCTAGTCAGATCGTCATGGACTTTTTTAATTGTGAGATCGTGGAGATGCATATAAGCTTTGATGCGAATCTACGAATTTGCGAATCTACGAATAGGGTTGCCAATCGATTCGTGTGCTTATTCGTATCATTCGCATTCATTCGTATATTAGCATCGATACTGAGTGCTATAGCACTCTTGATACTTTGTTAAAGCCCCGTTCACTTTCAGGGAAAGCTTCAATAATTCTTCCCGGGTCGCTGATGGTCTGAGAGCGGCGATCCAGATCTAAAACATCCTCGCGAAAAATATTAACTAACCGATGGCCGCCGGTCATCGGCTCGACTTTTTCTGTATTAACTTTTTTTAATTCTTCAAAATAATTCAAAATCTCCTGCAAGTCTTGAAGCAGCTTTGAGGATTCAGCCGCAGTCAATTCCAGCCGAGACAATTTAGCTAGGTGCTGAAGTGATTTTTTATCAATAATCGACATGTGATTATTTTAACATCGTCAATAGCTCTTTTTCCACAATGGTTTTCACTCCCAGTTTTTTGGCTTTCTCCAGTTTTGATCCGGGCTCACTGCCCATAACCACGAAGCTGGTTTTTTTAGAAACCGATTCGCTGATATTGCCGCCCAAGGCCCGGATTTTTTCTTTGGCCTGCTCGCGGCTTATTGACTCAAGTTGGCCGGTTAATACAAAAATTTTATTCCTTAATTTTCCATTTTCCATTTTTAACTTTAAACTCTCTATCTTCACCCCCACCTTCTCCAATCTCTCCAATAATTTCAAATTACGCAGCTCCCGGAACCAATCATAAATACTCTTAGCCACGATCGGCCCGATGTCCCGGAATTTTTGCAGATCTTCAATAGAAAATTTATTTAATGTCTTCGCTACATCTGTCGGTTTGGTAATTGGTAATTGGAAATTGGAAATTCCCTGCGCCAGCAGGTTTGCTGTTTCCTCGCCAACATGAAGGATACCTAAAGAATAAATGAACCGCGGCAGAGTGATTTTCTTTTTCGCTGCCGCTTCCGTAACAATATTCTCCGCCGATTTTTCACCGAATCTTTCTAAAACCTCAATCTCCTCTTTTTCTAAAGTAAAAATATCAGCGGCATCACTGATTAATCCCTCTTCAATAAAACGGTCAACAATTTTATAACCTAATCCCTCAATATTAAAAGCTCCCCGGGAAACAAAGTGATAGAGCCGCTCCCGCTGTTGGGCGCCGCAAATTGGATTGGCACAACGCCAGATGGCGCCCTCATGCTTAATTGCTGAGCCATCAACCGGACACTTGGTTGGCATCTTAAATTCTTTTTCTTTGCCGCTGCGCAAGTTTTTTAAAACTTTGGAAATTTTAGGAATGACGTCGCCGGCACGACTGACAACAACTGTGTCGCCGATTTTCAAACCAAGGCGCTGAATTTGGTCGTAGTTATGTAAAGTGGCGTTGCTGATAGTCACTCCGCCAACCCCAACCGGCCGCAGTTTGGCCACGGGCGTCAAGGTGCCGGTGCGGCCCACCTGAACAATAATATCTTCGACGACTGTGGCTGCTTCCTTGGGGGAAAACTTAAAAGCCGCGGCCGCCCGGGGCGCCTTGCCGATCACTCCGCCGGCAGAAAAATCATCATTACTGTCAACAATCACCACCAAACCATCAATCTCATAAGACAACTGGTCGCGGCGCTGGTTCCAGTATTTCTGTAATTTAACAATTTCTTCAAGAGAATTAGCAACTTTGTTATGGGGATTGGTCTTAAAGCCCCACCGGCTTAAAACCTGATGTTCTTCTGAATGATATTTAATGCCTAATTCATTGACAATGTCATATTGAAAAGAGTCCAGCTTGCGGCTGGCGGTGACTTGGGGATTGAGTTGACGGATGGAGCCGGCGGCTAAGTTACGAGGATTGGCATAAGTGGGCTTACCAGCTTTAGCTAATTCTTTATTGATTCGCTCCAGTTCTTTTTTACTCAAAAACACCTCTCCCCGCACCACCAGATGCCGCGGCCAATCCCCCGGCTCCAGCCGCAAAGGAATGGCCTCGATGGTTTTAAGATTCTGGGTGACCTCTTCACCGATAATACCATCGCCCCGGGTTGAAGCTTGGACCAAAATACCATTCTCATAAATCAGTTCAATAGCCAAGCCGTCAATCTTCAGCTCGCAATAAAAACGAGGTTTGATAGAATGGCCTAGATGATTCTTCAGACGCGTCAACCAGGCCTGCATATCTTCTTCAGAAAAAGTGTCATTAAAAGACAGCATCGGCTGTTCGTGGCGGGCCTTAGTAAATTTATCCAGCGGCTTACCTGCCACTCTTTGCGTCGGCGAGTCTAGGGTCATTAAATCCGGAAACTGCTGTTCCAGATCAAATAGCTCTTTTTTTAAAGAGTCCAGGGCCTCCTCAGAAATCAAAGACTTATCCAGCACATGATAAGCATAGCGGTAGCGGTTAATCTCCTTCTTTAATTTCTCAATTCTCTCTTTGGTCTTTTTCTTGCCCATGAGGAGTATTTTACCAGAAAAAATGCTATAATTGAAGTATGAAAAGAGGTCAGGTGATGTTGCTCACAGTCTTGATTGTCTCTGGGACTATCTTGGGCGCCACTACTATTGCCGGACTTTTAATGCTTTACCAACTGCGCCAAGTGACCAATTTTGGCTATTCGGTTCAGGCTTTTTTTGCCGCTGACAGCGGCCTGGAATGGAAGCTTTATCAATTAAAAGACCCGGATCGTCCAGCGCCAGTGATGAGTGCTGAAAGCCGGTCTGACTTTCGGGCTTTTGGTGATATCACCTCGACAGTCAACATTGTGGGCTGCGCCGGCCCCATCCTAGCCAACGCCAACCCCAATTTCTGCCCCCGCGCCATCAATCGCAGCTTAGGTCTTGTTTTCCAATAAACCCCCACACCTAGTCAGCACGCTATCGCTAGAAATGCCCGCAGAACAATGCTGGCCAGAGATGTCAAGGGGGCTGCGGATAAAAAAATCTGATAAAAAACTCTCCGGCTACCCCATTGGAGTAACCGGAGAGCGTTGACAGGGACAGAGGCGCTGCTACCTACAGGAGAAGCGCGCCTTGGTGCGCCGCCAGAAGGCGCTGACGCCCCCAGCAGTCTGTTGGCCAAAGCGCTTGCTGGCCTTAACCGTGAACCTCACGGTCGAGACAGCGGCGTCACCGACAGTGGTGACACTGGCGCAGAGAAGCCGACCGGTGGTATGAACTGCGCCGCAGAGCGGACAACAGCTCACTGCCGCCGGCTGTTCCTCAGCCCAGGCCCGGGCCTGCCCGCCAATCGCTGACGCTCCAGGCGTCTGCAGGCGGGCCTGGAGAAGGGGCTCATCCCCGGCGCGCACGCCGCCGGCCATCCCCAGCACCACCAGACTGGCTAACATCAACAACCTCTTCATAAGAGGTCTCCTGAAAAGAGTTTTCGACTCCCTGTTCCGACCCGCCTCCTTAAGGCGGACTACAGGAGCTAATATTATATTAGAATAATAGCCCTTACTCTGTCAAGACCAGGGGGCCGGAGTTGGTAATAGCTACTGTTTCTTCAAAATGAGCAGTCAGCGAACCATCCTTGCTGGCATAGCTCTCATCGGCCAGTTGGCGAACCTCCCCAGAGCCAATGCAAACCATCGGCTCAATGGCCACAACCATCCCTGCCTTTAATTCCATCCCCCTGCCTTTCTCCCCAGTATTAAAAACAGTCGGATCCTCGTGCAGTTCCCGGCCAATGCCATGACCAGTGAGATTCCGGGCCACCCGGAAACCTTGTCGGCTGACATGGCTGTTGATAGCAAAACCAATGTCGCCCAGATGCTTGCCTGGCCGACATTCTTTAATCGCCCGCCGCAGAGTCTCGCGCGTCACATTAATTAATTTTTCCGCTTGAGAGGAAATTCTGCCGATGCCGATAGTGACGGCTGTATCAGTATGAAAGTCTTTATAAAAAAGACCAAGATCAATTTTTAATAAGTCGCCTTCTTGGAGTTGGTAATCTCCGGGCAGACCATGGACAATCACTTCATTAACTGAAGCACAGATAGCCGCCGAGTAAGGGGCCCGGGCGCCTTCTGGCCGATAGCCCAAAAAAGACGGTTGGCCGCCCGCCTCTTTGATCAAACGCCGCGCCAGCTGGTCTAGTTCTTTTAAACTGATACCAGGCCGGGTCCTGTCTGTTAGTTTATCGACGATGCCGCGCAAAAGCCTCCCGCCTTCGCGCATCATTTCAATTTCCGATGGCTTTTTTAACTGCATCATGAACTGCTTCAATTGATTGTTGGCCGTTAATTTTTATCAATCGGTTGCCATAATAATCAAGCACTAACAAAGTCTCTTTTTTAAACCAGTCGAAACGACTATTGACCGCCGCCGGACTCTGATCGTCATCGCGGCCTCTTTTGGTCAGCCGCTGACGTGCCTCATCTTCAGAAACTTCAAGATAAATGGGCTGGGCGGGAGACCTTCCCAATTCCTGCAATAATTCATCAATCATTTTCGCCTCGGGCAGGCGCCGCGAGCCGCCGTCAATGATTAAAATTTGCTCCGGGCTGATTAATTCTTCATCAATGGTGTTGAGCAGTAAATTAAAAACCAGCCAGCTGGGAAAGAAACCTCCCCGTTTCAAAATACCATTGACCCAGCGACCCAAGAGAGAATCTTTCTCTGCTAATTGCCTGCCTTTATCGCCCAATACTACCCGCAGCAATGAATAACCCTGACCAGTCAGCCATTTTTCCAAAAGCTCAGTCTGGATCCCCTTACCCGAACCAGAAATCCCCAGAAAAATAAAAGTTTTTCCAGCAAAATTTGACATTTTAAAATTATAACACAAAACAACAAAAAATTGAACCCGATCCTAATCTGCCTGCCCGCCAGTCGCTGACGCTCCAGGCGTCTGCAGGCGGGCGAATAATATCCGAATATGGGTGGCGCAGACTTGTTCCGTTACTTTTGGAAAGAGTAATGGGACTTGTCTGAAGGAACATCCCGGAGGCCAGCGGGCTTGGTCTTTTTGTTATAATCGTCCGCCTCAGGCGGAAACAAAAAGCCGCTGGCCGAGGGAGAAGAAAGTTTTCTCGCTGGAAGAAAACTATTCTGTTTCCTGAAGGCAAGCCCCATTACTCTTAGGAAAAGTAATGGAGGGGCAAGTCTGCGCCAGCCATATTCGGATCTCAAAAATCATACTCCCTTATAGCCAACTGGCCTTCAATCTGCCGCATTGTTTCCAAAGCCACTGACACCACAATCAAGAGAGCTGTCCCGCCGATCGCCAGTCGCTGAATGCCGGTGATAATCTGAGTGATGTTGGGCAGAACCGCGATCACCCCCAAAAAGATAGCGCCGAACAAAGTAATGCGGTTAAGAACCTTGCTTAAAAAATCAGCCGTCGGCTCTCCCGGCCTGATCCCCGGCACAAAACCGCCAGCCTGCTGCAGGTTTTTGGCAATTTCCTTGGGATCAAAAGTGACGGCCGTGTAAAAATAAGTGAAGACCACTACCAGCACAAAATAAACCAAGCCGTAAATAATCTGGTTATTGAAAAAGTAATTGACCCATTCATTAAAAGTCACCGAAAAATCTCGGGAGATGATGGCGCTGATCTGGGCTAAGAACTGCGGAAAAAGCAAAATGGAAATAGCAAAGATGATAGGAATGACCCCGGCCTGATTAACCCGCAGCGGCAGGTAACTGGCGGCACCGCCATACATCCTCATCCCCCGAATCCGTTTGGCATAAGAGACCGGAATTTTTCTCTCGCCTTCAGTGACAAACACCACTCCAGCCACAATAATCACCGCCAAAACTGCAAAAGCAATGTAGGTGGTAATAATTGAGGGGTCATAGGAAAGAATACCGGCCTGGACTGCTTGCGGAATGCCGGCGACGATGCCGGCAAAAATTATTAAAGAAACACCATTGCCGATTTTCTGCTGAGTAATAATATTGCCCAACCAAACCAGAATCATCGAGCCGGCGGTAGCCACAATCACCATCGTTAAAACATTGAATAAACTAAAATTAGTAAAAACCCCCTGCTGGTTCAGTAAATTCAAAAAACCATAAGACTGCAAAGCGGCCAAAGGCACGGTTAAGTAAATTGAATAACGATTGAATTTAGCCCGCCCCAGCGCTCCCTCTTCGTAATACATTGCTTTTAATGCCGGGAAAATCATCGTCAACAACTGCATGACGATAGTGGCAGTAATGTAGGGGCCGACCCCTAACATGACGATTGAAAGATTATCAAGGGCCCCCCCAGAGAAAATATTTAAGAAGCCCAGCAACTGGTTGGAAGAAAATAATTCTCGAAGCCGGATCAGATCAATGCCCGGCAAAGGAATGGCGGCCATTGCCCGAAAGGCAATCAGCAGGCCGGCGATGACAAGAATCTTATTTCTTATCTCTGATATTTTGAAAGCGTTGAGGAAGTTCATCCCGTTAGAGACAGGAAGCGCTTTAATCTATTTTTAAGGTAGCGCTTACCCATGCCTGATTTAAGATATTTTTCTCTCGACCTTGCATCGGTAACATTTTTACAACCCTCAAAGTAGATAAGGTCAAAAGGGCCACGATTTTTAGTCCAGCCCTGTAGATTTGCGTTATGTTGATTAAAGCGCTTCCGTAGATCATCGGTAAATCCTGTATACCAGCGTCTATCCTTTTTGCTTTGTAAGACATAAACATAGTAGAACATGGTTGTCTCTAACGGGATTCATTGCACCGAACCGCCAGCTTTAATTATTTTTTCTTTAGCTGACTTAGAAACCGGCCGGCCTTTGATATGAAACGGCTTGGTTAATTCGCCCCTACCGAGAATTTTTACCGGATAATCAGGTAAGCCGCGCCTCTCTAAATCTCCCACATTAATTATTGGTAATTTGGGCTGAAGCGGTTTATTTTTAAAGCCGCGCAGTTTAGGCAAACGCAAAAGAAAATCACGCTCAGCTGGCCGGATGCGATGGCCAGCCCGGGCTTTTTGTCCTTTCATTCCCCGACCAGAATAAGTGCCCCGCTTGCCCCCTCTACCCACCCGCGGCTTCGGATATTTTCGATCAGTTGGTCTAATTTGATGGAGCTGCATGTTTTTTTAACTTTTTTAACGCCTCCAGGGTTGCCAGAGCATTGGTCAACTTGTTAGGTGTTCTTCCCAAGGCCTTAGCTGTCACATCTTTAATACCAGCTAAGTTTAAAACCGTCCGGGCGGCGCCGCCGGCCCTCATGCCATGACCTTCTTTGGCTGGCTTTAATTTAATTCTAGCAGCACTAAACTTTGCCTCGACCTCGTGAGTGATTGTTCTCTCTTTTAAGGGTATATAAAAAATATTTTTCCTGGCAGCGGCCTTAGCTTTGGCGATTGCTTGCTGGACATCTAAACCTTTAGCAACACCGACTCCTACCCGGCCTTTAAAATCGCCGATAACCACTGTTGCCCGAAAACGAAAGCGCTTGCCGCCGGCCACCACTCGCGTCACTCGACGTAGGTCTAACACTTTATCTTTAAATTCTTCTTGTCTTCTTAAATCTTGAATCATTGTTTATATTTAAATTTTTAAACCGCCGGCCTTGGCGGCTTCTGCCAGTGCTTTTACCTGGCCATGATATTTATACCGGCCCCGATCAAATAGAGCGGATTTGATGCCGGCCTTTTTAGCCAGCTCAGCAATCTTTGCTCCCAACTCACTGGCTGCTTTGACGCCTTTCTTGGTTGTCGCCGCCGCTACGGTCCGGCTGGAATCATCATCAATCAGTTGGGCATAAATAAATTTATTACTGCGAAAAACAGAAAGCCGCGGCCTCTCGGTGGTGCCCCTGATCTTGGCCCGGGTCCTCTTAGCCCGCCGCTCTCTTATTAAATTGATTTTTTTAACTCGTTTCATATTAGGATTTGATTTAGGCTTCGATGCGAATCTACGAATTTACGAATGATACGAATGGGGTTTACGAATCATTCGTGAGCTTATTCGCATCATTCGCATTCATTCGTATATTAGCATCGATACTAGGCGGCTGCGCCTGCCGCTGCCGCTGCTTTTTTCCCGGCCTTTCTCCTGATGACCTCGCCCACATATCTGATCCCCTTGCCCTGATAAGGTTCGGGTTTCTTCAATTTACGGATCTGCGAAGCCGCCAATCCCACTAACTGCTTATCAATTCCCGAAATCTTGATGATGTTTTTCTCAACACTGATTTTCACGCCCGTTGGCGGCTGATATTTTACCGGATGACTGAAGCCGATGCTGAGATTTAACTTGTCCCCTTCAATACTAGCCCGATAACCAATGCCTTCGATTTGCAGTTCTTTGCTAAAACCCTCACTAACACCGGCAATGGCATTTTTTATTAAAGAAACCATCGTCCCCCAATTAGCCCGAGCCTGCCGGATATTATTAACCGGCTTAACAGTAATCTCTTGATCCTGAAGTTTGGCTTCAAGATAAGGCAGGACTTTCAGTTCGGTCTGCCCGGCCTTGCCCTTAAAATAAAAAATGCCGTCCGCCAGCCGGGCCTCTATGTCACTGGGAATAGCAATTGGTTTTCTGCCTAGTTTACTCATTGGGTTATATATAATAGCATAGTTACCAGATTTCGAAAAGGCGTTGGCCACCCAACTTGGCCTTGCGAGCGTCGCCATAACTCATAATGCCCTTAGGGGTGGAAATAACACCCAGCCCATAACCCTGCCGAACCGGCCGCAACTGGCTGGCTTTAGCATAAACGCGCTGGGAGGGCTTACTGCTAATTCTCATCCCATCAATTGCCCCCTCTCCCCCATCATTATATTTTAACTTGATCTCAATTATTCTCTTCGGCATCCGGCCCTTCTTCTGAACATCATCAAGATAATCATTCTTGGCTAAAAGCTCTGCCACTGCCAAATCCATATTAGAAAAAGGCACCTTGATTGTTTCTTTCTTCGCCGCCTGCGCGTTTTTAATTCTGATTAAGAGATCTATGTACATTAAAGTTATTGGGTATCGATGCTAATATACGAATGATACTAATTATACTAATACCGATTGTGATTCGTAACCCATTCGTATCATTCGTAAATTAGTATATTGGTATCGATACATTTACCATGACGCTTTCTTCACCCCCGGTATCTCCCCGCGACTGGCTAATTCTCTAAAACAAATCCGACACAAACCAAAATTCCTTATATAACCCCGCTTCCGGCCGCAACGAAAACAGCGCCGCACAATGCGGGTTGAGAATTTGGGTTTTTTCTTAGCCCTGGCTATGACTGATTTTTTTGCCATATATTTGTTAAATCCTAAACTCTAAACTCTAAACAATATCTAAATTTTAAATCATAAATCACAAACAGTTTGGAATTTGGGATTTGTGTCATTGGGATTTGTTTAGGATTTATGGTTTAGAATTTAGAGTTTAGGATTTCTTTAGCGGTATCCCCAGTTCCCGATAAAGCTCTATAGCTTTCTCCCGTCCTTTAACTTTAGGCACCATCGTCACTTCCAAACCAAAATCATAGCGGGAGGTTTCTGGAGACACTTCGGGAAAGACCGTGTGTTCTTTAATACCAATGGTTAGATTACCATTTTTATCAACATTTTTCAAATCAACGCCGCGAAAGTCCCGAACCCGGGCCAAAGCCACTTTAGACAACCTCTCTAAAAATTCCTGCATCCGCCGGCCCCGCAAAGTAACCTTCAAACCGACCACTGTGCCGGCCCGCAATTTAAAACCGGCAATAGACTGCCGCGCCTGCCTGGCGGCTGGTTTCTGACCGGTAATTAAAGCAAAGTCTCTCATCAACTCCGGCAAAATTTTTTCTTCAAAATTCGCCTGCTGTGATAACCGCCCCACCCCGCTATTGATAACTATTTTTTCTAAAGCGCTGTTTTGCATTTTTGACAAATTCTTTTTTTATTAACTCGCATCCCTTTGCCGCAGTTACTGCAAAATAAAGCGATGTTGGCTGCACTCAAAGGCCGGGGCACACTGACGATTTCTCCCTTTTCTCCCTGGCGCCGCGGCTTTTTGTGTTTTTTATACAAATTTAATCCTTCAATCAATATCTTATTGCCTTCCGGGTATACCTTTAATACCTTACCCTTTTTACCCGCCTCTTCACCAACCATTATTTGCACTGTGTCGCCTTTTTTTATTTTCATATTTTTAATATTCGCGTCATTCGTGTGTATTGGTGTGCGCATTAGTGTCGCTGTTAAACAATTTCTTCGGCTAGCGAAAAAACCCCATCAAACCCTTTCTCTTTAATTTCTCTGGGAATCGGACCAAAGACTCTGGTAGCCCGCGGCTGGCGCTTTTCATCCACTAACACCACAGCATTTTCATCGAATCGGACATAGGAACCGTCGTTCCGTCGAGTGGCGGCGGCACTTCTAATCACTAAACATTTCACAATATCTTTCTTTTTCACCAACTTACGCGGCTCAGCTCCCTGCACTGAAGCAATAACAAGATCGCCCAGCCGGGCATATCTTTTCTTACTGCCGCCGGGAATTCTGAAAACCCTGACAGTCTTGGCCCCAGAATTATCAGCAACTTTTACAATTGATCGTTCTTGTAGCATGTGAGTGATTAATCAATCACGAACACCCCGCCCTCTAAGCGCGTTTCCCCCGCCTAAATCTTATTAACATTCTCTCTCATCATAAAAATTATTACTTTGACCATGAGCATAGAGGGCGGGGTTATCGTTTGGCAACCAATCGCGCTACGGCTCCGCCTTGCGCTCTTGGACCAAACTGATAATAATCCATCTCTTATCTTTTGACAATGGTCGGGTTTCTTGAATAATCACTTTATCGCCGGTATGATATTCGTTCTTCTCATCATGGGCTTTAAAGCGGCGGTGGTCTTTGTATTGTTTCTGGTATTTCTTATGAACCTTCACAAACTCCACTTCCACCACCCGTGTTTTATTCATTTTGTCGGAGACCACTGCCCCTTGTAATTTTCTGGCTGTCATAGTCATAGTCATAGTCACTGTCATCGTTGACTGTTAATTATAGTCAAAATTCTAGCGATGTCCCTTTTGACCTCTTTAATTTCTTTAATGTTCTTCACCTTCCCTGAAGCCAAATCAACTTTAAGCTGCCAGAGCTTGTCTCTTAAATCTTTAAGCATAGCCTGCAATTCATTGACTGGTTTATTTTTTATCTCCTGAAAAGATTTTTTGTCCATTGTTTTTATAATTTTCAATTACCAATTTTCAATTTTCATTTAATTTTCAATGAAGCAATGAAACAAACCAACGGGTTTGAAAATTGAATCATTGAGTCATTAATTGAAAATTGATCATTGAACATTGAAAATTTATTTAGTAACTATTCTCGTCTTAATGGGAAGTTTATGTCCTGCTAGTCTAAGCGCCTCTTTGGCAACCTCAGGGCTTACCCCATCCATCTCAAACAAAATCCGGCCCGGCCTCACTGGGAAAACATAATGATCGACCGACCCTTTGCCGCCGCCCATAGTTACTTCTGGCGGCCGCATCGTCACCGGTTTGTCTGGAAAAATTCTAATCCAAACTTTACCTTCGCGTTTAATGAAATTGGTGATGGTGCGGCGGGCGGCTTCGATTTGTTTCGAATTAATCCAAGCCGAACCCTCCGCTTTCAAGCCAAAACTACCGAAAGCTAATTTTGTTCCTCGGGTATCAAGTCGGCGCTTCCGCGAACGCCCCTTCATCCATTTTCGATGTTTTACTTTTTTAGGTATTAACATATGAGCTATGAGCTTCGATGCCAATATACTAATTTACTAATGATACGAATGGGTTACGAATCATAATCGGTATTAGTATAATTAGTATCATTCGTATATTAGCATCGATACCAAATTTATGTGTTCTCGAAGACAAGCCCTTTATAGATCCACACCTTCACTCCGACCGTGCCGTAAGTATTAAAGGCTGTCGCTTCTCCATAATCAATTCGGGCGCGCAATGTTTGCAGAGGCAGACTGCCTCTGGCCAACCATTCCCGCCGGGCAATTTCATGGCCGTTAATTCTGCCTGATAAACGGATTTTTGCTCCCTTAACTTCTTTATTAGCCATAATCAGATCCAGATACTTTTTCATCGTCCGCCTCGCCTGCAAACGCTTCTCTAAATCATGAGCAATATTTTGAGCCATATGAACCGCTGAGATTTCTGATCGCCGCAATTCTTCAATATTCAAATTAACCGAGAAAGTGGGTTTTTCAATACCCCGTTCCTGCATTAATGTTTTCAAAGCAGTATCAATATCTTTACTCAACTGCTCAATACCTTTTCCGCCCCGACCGATAATTAAACCGGGACGGGCGGCTTTGATGTTGACGCGGTAATTATTATTGGCGTGGCGTTCAATCTCAACTCTGATAACTCCCGCTTGACCGATTTTTTTATTAATAAGTTTCCGGATTAAAACATCTTCTTCCAGTTGATCACGGAAACTCTTGCGGGAAAACCATTTGGCTTTCCAGTCTTCGATAATACCTAGTCGATATGAATATGGTTTAATTTTTTGACCCATCTTTTTTAAATCCTAAACCCTAAACCCTAAACGCTAAACCCTATATCGCTTTACGACGGAAGATGCGGCGGAAAAAGCCGGGTTTTTCTTCGACTTTAGGCTGGATTTTCGCCTCTGCCTTTGGTTCAGTCTTGCGCCCTTTAGGTTTAGCTGTTTTCTTAACCTTCTTTTCTTTCGGTAAAATCGTAAACCTTGTTGGTAATTCTTTGTTAGCTTCAGTTAAAACAATGGTAATATGACTGGTCTTTTTATGAATAGGCGTCGCCCGGCCCATGGCTCGCGGCAAAAATCTTTTCAACATCGGCCCCTGATCAACTGTAATACTGGTAACTGTTAATTTATTAACTGATAACTTTTTTTGTTTAGCATTGGCTATTGCCGAACGGAGCAGTTTCAACAACGCCGGCGCCGAACGCTGCGGCCGCAACAGCAACTGAGCCTCAGCCTCATTGATTGTTAAATCTTTAAGGGTATTAGCAAGCAACCGCACCTTGCGCGGCGCGATTTTTAGATATTTTAGTTTGGCTGTTGCAGTAGACATAACGTTTAGGGTTTAGGGTTTAGGGTTTTCGGTGGCCTTAGCCGCTTGTGCCGCCGCTTTCTCCGCCTCTGCTCGCTTCTGCTCCTGTTCGCGCTGAATCTTTCCTCCATGCTTAACGAACTTGCGGGTGGGAGCGAATTCACCTAAGCGATGACCAACCATTTCTTCTCGAATGGCTACTGGCACAAAATTTTTCCCTTGATGGACGTGAATGGTAAAACCAACCATCTCCGGGGCAATTTCTGAAGCTCGGGACCAGGTTTTAATCTCTTTAATTTGACCGACTTTCAACTTAGCCACTTTCTTCAAAAGTTTTTCATCAACATACGGACCTTTTTTAGAACTTCTAGTCATCGTTTTTTGGGACGGCGTTGAATTATTAAGATATTAGACCATTTCTTTTTCTTCCGGGTCTTATGGCCGCCAATAATATTCCCCCAGATATCTTTGGGCCGGCGGGTGCCGCGAGGTTGTCTGCCTTCACCACCACCGCGCGGGTGCTCTCGGGGATTCATTGCCGTGCCCCGCACTGTCGGTCTGATTCCCAACCAGCGACTGCGGCCGGCCTTACCGATATTAACCAAATTCCAATCAGGATTGGAAATTTGACCAATAGTGGCCAAGCCATCCCAGCGGACACGACGAATTTCTTTTGATGGCATCTTGATATCGGTGTAGCCATCAGCATTAGCCAAAATCTCAGCATAGCCGCCAGCACTGCGGATTAATTTTCCGCCGGCGCCTCTCTGCATCTCAATATTATGGACTTGATAACCAACCGGGATATTTTTCAGCGGCAGGCGGTTGCCGAACTTCAGGGGGGGATTTTCGGCAGTGACAATTTCATCACCCACTTTTAAACCAACTGGAGCTAAAATATAACGGCGCTGGCCGTCCCTATAAACAACCAGCGCGATGAAAGCAGTCCGGTAAGGATCATATTCAATGGTCTCGACTCGACTTGTGATATTAAATCTATCCTGTTTAAAATCAATAATCCGATAAATTTTTTTATTGCCGCCGCCCTGATGGCGGACGGTAATAACACCGCGGGTGTTGCGGCCCGCGTGTGTTTTCAATTTTCTGGTCAGCGGCTTATACGGCTCTTTGGCGGTGATGGTTGAATAATCAACAAAAGTCATCTGCCGCCGCCCAGCGCTGGTTGGTTTTGTAATCTTTATTGCCATATTAAATTAAAGACGCGCCCCTTCTAGGCAGAATAAAGTTAACACGGCTTTTCCACTTGTGTCAAACAAAATCTCCTTCTCTGCTTTCAAGTCAATCCTCTGCTTGGCGGCGGCTATGGGTTGATGTTTCAGGAAGAAAACGGCCGGGGGCCGGTGGTGGCCACTTATGTCAGCGATGGCGGCGAGGTTGAGTTCCACTACCAAGGCAAGTGGCTCAAGGCTGACAATGTCTACCCCAACAGCTGCCGCCTGACTCTTATCGAAAAAGAAGAGTCAGCTAACAAACAATTAGCTAAAGTCTCTCGGTCGCCGGCGTCAGCCCCGTGACGCCGGTTTTTTTATTGGGGCAAGATGTCTAACTTCTGTCCAGCCGCCAGAGTGACAATGGCTTTTTTGTAGCCGGATTTGGTGCCATCAATAGCCATTGACAAATAGAATTTTTTTGTTCTAGACTTTGATTAGTTCCCACACATAACAACCTGGTGCGAGGACCTAGAATGAATGTAAACTGGTTTTTTCGACTGCTTCTGCTGATAGTGGCAGCCGCTACTCTGTCCTTGATGTTTATTCGAGAGGAGAAAACAAACACCATACTAACAGTAAGACATGACGACAGGCTTATAGGATGTATCTACGTACCCGTTCTTCACACCCCTCGACTGAAGCCACTAGACCAAATCAAGGAGGAGGTGGAAAGCCAATGATTGGCTTTCTTTTTTATTCAGCTACTATTTTATCAATCTTACCTATCGCCTCCTCTACTTTTCTAATCTCTGCTTCTATTATTGCCTTCGCTTCTGGATTATCTAAAAGGCCAGCCTTACGAGCATCTTCTCGATATTTCTTTAAAGTCTCTAGTTCTTTTTTTCTGAACTCGCGCCATTCCTTATCCATATCCTTGGCCTTTTCTCTCTGCCACTCTAGCCATTCTTTATATAATCTATCGTAACTAATCCCCTTCTCTGTTAAGAAATCACGTAAAATTTTCCTTACCTCTTTCACAGTCTTAGCCCGGCCCAGCTTTTCGCCAAGCGTCAATAAATCTTTGGCTGTTAAGCCTTTTTCTAAAAAGAACTTGGTTATGGCTCCGCCTTGGGCATAAATATCGCTCGCGAGCTGCTCTTGCTCCTTTTTAAAATTAGGTCTTCGGTTTATTAGTAAAAGATCCTCCGGAGTAAATTTCTCTGTATCTACTAAAGTATGAACATAAAGTGATTGAAGGATCCTAGAAGATAATTCTTGTTTTTCTCTCGATATCGCCAAGCCCTCCTCTAATAACCAGTGCCTAAAAGGTTTCTCACTAATCAATGCTTTTTCCGCTTCTACTACCACGTGTCCAATCTCGTGTTGAATATCATTTAAAGAGAAAATTTCTGCTGAAATAAGAATAATATTTAGTTGTGGAATGAAAACTGCGCCGAAACCTAACTCCTCGCCGAGCTCACTTATTAATTCCTCAAATTCCTTTCTTGTAGGTGATACTATGACCGAAACAGTTTTTGGTTTGGAGGAGCACTTGAAATCATCTATGCACTTCTGTAACTCTTCTTGTAAAATCCCAAGTAGCCTCCCCGCAAATTCGTCCATCTCATTTCCTTCACCAAAAAATCGTGGTGACCAAGTAAAAATAACTATAAAATTTTTATTAATCTCTCTCGGGGATCTCTTAATGCGGCTGGCTAATTCTTCTAACTTTGCCGCAATGTCCTTCTCGCCATCTTCTTTTAATTCGGCCGCCTTCCTTTTAATTTTTTCGACTAATCTGTCTATTTCTCCTTGGGTTTTATCTTTCTCCTGCTGACTTTGAATGAAACCCACTTTAATCTGTGCGGTTAAATGATCAAGAGATTGTCCAAAAGAAAATACAAGTAAACTACCCACTATCAAAATAAATAAAGCAACAAATCTTCCCACTATTTAATTATGGAACTATTGCGGCAAAATATCTAACTTCTGTCCAGCCGCCAGAGTGACGATGGCTTTTTTGTAGCCGGGTTTGACGCCGGTAGTGCGGCCAAGACGGCGGCTCTTGGGTCTGGCATTAACGATATTGACTTGAGTCACCTTCACCTTATAAATCGCCTCCACCGCTTTTTTCACCTCGGGCTTGTTGGCTTTTTTCTCCACCAAAAAAGTATACTTGCCCAGCGGCCCTTCAGCCGTGGCTTTTTCAGTGATTAGAGGATTTTTAACAATAAACTTATTAATCATAAGTTAAGTATCGATGCGAATATACTAATATACGAATATACGAATGATACGAATGGGGTTACGAATCGCAATTCGTATATTAGCATCAATACACTTAAAATCAAGTCCGGCTGCGGGCGGCAAGAGCAAAATCTGTAAAATACTTATCCAAATCCTCCAATGAGCTGTTGTATTCTTTGCCGCCGTAAACAGCGTCCACAAAAACCTCCCGCGCCCGGGCAATCTCCCAGCGCCGCCCCCGCCATCGTTCATCTTCTAAAGTTAAGTCAAAAAGTTCTAAAGCTGCCTCCACCGCCTCCCAAAAATATTTCTCATTCTTCCCCTGCCAATGCCGGGCCCGGCTAACCTCACTGCCAATATTACCCAATTGCTCTTCCAGTGATAGTTGAAACCATCTCCCGGCGGCCAACTCTTTATGAAATCTAACCCGCATTATTCTTGAACGAGTTTATTAACTGTTTCTTTAATTTTTTCACGAATCTCCGGATTCTCGACGCCCCGAGAACGATTGTCAAGATGAGGTTTGAGATTAATCATAGAATCAAATTGTATAAATTTATCACCCGATTCATCAGGATACAAATTAATCCCCCAAGTATGTTCTCGTTTTGAACCTTCTTGCTCCGTAAGAAAAACTTCTTCATCAGCGTGAAGCTCGCCGCCGATCGCCATAATCCCCTTTTCAATATCCACTACTGCCTTTACTAAATCGCGATTCCATGCTTCGGCAATTCTTTTTAACTCTCCTCTTGTTACGCGATCACGAATAACCTCTATTTTCACCCTGCCATTATATCACAGTCCATCCTTAACTCGAATTTATGGTTTTGCGATAACCATAATTTTATTGAAATCGCGCAGAATACCGGCAACACTTGATAAGTGACCGTCGTCTTCATTATAATAGATACATGGCTAATAAATTAAAGAGAAAAATTAAAATCAAGACTGATTATGGTTCTCATATTTGCGTTTTTAAGCCAGATGGAGAAGGTGGTTTTATCGTTACTGCTCCAGAAGTCCAAGGGATGATCACTTGGGGTAAAAATCTGAAACAGGCTAAAAAAATGTCTAAAGAGTGCCTGGAATTATGTATTGAATGTCTAGTTGAAAAACAACTTCATAGAAAAACTCGCCGTCCGACACGAACTCCGGAACACGTAGCGGCATGAGTATAGTTCCAATTCTTACTGCAGTAAAACTGTTAAGAATCTTGAAAAAGGCTGGCTTTTTAGTTTTAAGAATAAAGGGCAGTCATTATTTTCTTGAACATCCGATTACTAAAAAATTCACAAGTATACCAATGCATTCCGGTAATATGAAAAGAGGACTGATGATGGGCATATTAAAACAAGCTGGAATTTCTGTAAAAGAATTTATCAGACTTTTAGGAAAATAAAACTTTACCATAATTATGGTCTTGCGATAACCATAATTCTATTTTACCAACTCAAACTTGCCGTTTTTGTTGTGGACAAATCACTATTGACAGGCGAGGGGGTTGGCTGCTAGTATTAGAATATCACGATGAGGGGCTACACCTAAGGTTCGTCCGAAGGTCAATGCCCCTCATTTAATCTCTTTTGTTTTTATATTCCAGTTTTATTTTTAAACTATTCATAAAAACCATATCAGACATAAATTTTCTTAATAAAGAGGAGAATTTAAACCTATTAGGAACCATTAACTTCAAAAGCTTGTTCCTCTCTATTAAATAATCAATCAAACAATAAAAATCGCCATCGCCAGTAATAATTAGGGCCTTGTCACAATTAGGATATTCGATCATCGTATGCAAAACCAATTCGGCATCAACATTGCCTTTCACTTTTTTATTAGGAAGTATAAGAGTTGGTTTAAAGATTAAAATATAACCTTCTTTTTGGAGAGAAGTATATAAATTTTGGTTAGTGCCAACATAGCCGATAAATAAAAAAGCTTTATTGACTTTATATTTATCTTTCAGGTATCTGCGAAACCTTGCAAAGTCAAGAATCCAACCCTGAGAACGGATTGATAAATTTAAATTTTGACTATCAATAAAGGCGTAATTATTTTCATTCTTTCTCATTATTCAATTTTACCACGATCAAGATTTCTTTTAAAGCCGCCTTTCAACTACTCTGGCAAGATTTGCCGTAATTTTATTTATTTCAACTCCTCAACTATCTCCGCCTTCCGATCTTTAACTGCTTTAATAACAAAATCACCACCGCCAATACCGCCAAGGTCATCAAATCTGACCTTACCGAAAGTAACAGTCTCAAATTCATTATTCTTTAGATAGTCTCTGATTTTTTCTGAATCTACACCAACAGCACTTATAGCTTTTAGAACCATTTTGGTTGCATCATAAGCGTTTGGAGCTGAAAATACAGCATCGACATTGAATCGCTTCTTATAAAGATCTGGAAAATCATTCTCTAGGGCCTTTGGAGCAATAAAGAAAGTATTGGCGAGTAATCCTTCATAGCCTTCTTTGGTGATAAATTCTTCAATCGATTCTGTTGAATACAATGTGGATTGTGGATATATCTCTTGTCGCTGTTTTAAGAACCCAAGCCAACTATTCTCCGTGGCAAATCCAACCAATATAACATCGGGATTAATTAATTTAATGCGGGTAATAAGAGTTCTAAAATCGGATTGGTCTGGGTTAACAAAAAACTTCTCAGCCGCCACAATCCCGACCTCTTGGCCACGTTTCTCAAAATGATTAAAAACGTCCTCCCAAAATGGGTCTTTAGTCCCCATAAACACAACTTTTTTCTTCCCTGTCTTAGCTAAATAAGAAGCCAACTCTTCTGATTCAACATCCGAGCGATACCAAGTAGAAAAGGTAAAATCGTACTTCTTAGGATTTTGAATGGCGGTGATGGCAGCGCTAGGAGTGACTATCACTATTTTTCTCTCTTCCGCAAAGGGCACGGCGCTTTGATAACTATCAAGCCATGTTGGCCCTATAAGAGCAATAACTTCGTTAATATCAACTAATTTAGATACAGCCGATAATGTTTTGGCATTCTCTGAAAAAGTATTTTCCACAACTAACTCCACCGACTTACCATTGATACCGCCACCATTATTAATTTCCTCGATAGCTAAGGTGGCTGCATTTCTATCAGCCTCTCCCCAAGTTGAGGCGATGCCAGTAAGAGTAAAGGCGCCGCCTATTTTTATCGGCTCACCCGATTCAGGCTTCGGCTTATTTATCAAAAAATACCCGCCAACCACGATAACCACGATGACGATGACCCAAATAAGCGTTTTGTTCATAATACTTATGAATATACATCCCCCCCTAGGGTGTCAAGTATTATTTAATAAACCTCATCGTGGGTGCCGACGTCAAGATAAAGCACCTTACTCCCATTTAGAAAAATAAATTTTATTCGATACTTATAGTCTACCCAATAAGCCCAGTTTGTTTTGTCTTTTCCATGAAGTCTGTGGGTGTTAAGTCGAAGATCGAAAGGATTAATCTTAAAAAATCCTTCTTTTTTCTCAGCCTTTAACTTTACTTCTTTTGGTAATTTTTTGTAATTCTTATCAAATCGGGGCGTACTAAAAATCTCAATCATCTAAGGTCGGCTAGAGACCCAAGCTTCTTAATCTTACCCTGTCTATAAGCTCTTAATCCTTCTTTTACCAGCTGATCTAATTCCTTCGCTTTCTTCCCAGTTAAATAATAAGTCGGCACATTTTTTTCCATAATTTGCCGGTATTCATCAATACTCAAAATAACCCAGCCTCCTTTAGCTGCTTTTTTTGGAAGTCTAATTGTTGTAGAGGTAGTTTGGATCATCTGTTTAATTATAAACGACTTACTTTATTGCCGCAACCGCTTCTTTTTCAATCAAAACATTTTTGTATTTCAAAACGTCCTCGGTGTTAAGCGAATCAGCGGCTAAGGCCTTTACTTTTTGCAGATTAGCCGAGGCGCGGTAGATGGATTTATTGTCTTTGGCCGGCACTAAAAGCGCGCTTTTGGGCAGCCAGCGCAGTTCGCGGGTTTTGGGTTTTTCTATTCTTAGAGTATCAATAATTTTCAGCTCGCCCTCGCGCAGTTTTTGGGAAAGCGCCGAATACAAAGCTGCCTTGCGCATCTTTTTAGGAATTTTTTTAGCAAAGATTTTTTCTTTAGTCGGACCAAAAGTGACGCCGCCGCCCTTCCAGATCGGTGAACGAATAGAACCATGCCGCGCCCGGCCCGTCCCTTTTTGCCGCCACGGCTTTTTGCCGCCGCCGCGCACCTCGCCCCGGCCTTTAGTGTGAGCCAGCGGCTGGCGCCGATTAGCGGCCATTGCCACCAAGATTTGGTGGACTAGATCGGGATTCCAAGGGCGGGCAAAGATAGCATCTGGTAATTCAATCTCGCCTACCACTTCATTTTGTCTATTGTAGATATTTGTTTTCATAGTTAATTTCCAATTACCAATTTCCAATTTCCAACAAAATTTCTAATGATAAAATGATAAATGGTTAAAATTATTTGTGGCATTGGACATTTAACATTTCATTGAGAATTGGGTATTGGATATTGAAAATTTAAAGCCGAATTTCTATTCGGCTATTTCTATTCCCCGGCACCGCTCCCTTTAACAAAACTTCTCTTGATTCCGGCTTCACCTCAACCACGAGCAGATTCTTCACCGTCACTCTTTCCCCACCCATATGGCCGGGCATCTTTCTGCCCGGAACAACCCGCTGGGGCGCGGTACTACCTATGGAACCCGGGGCTCTCATCCGATTTTTCTGACCATGGGTCTTAGGCCCGCCGGCAAAGCTCCATCTTTTAACCACGCCCTGAAAACCCTTGCCCTTACTGGTGCCGCTGACCTTAACCAATTTACCGGCCTCCAATCCAGCCGGGTCGCTTTTCTCGTCAAGTTTAACAATAGTAACCGGAACGACTTTGTCGTCTTTCCAGATTTGGGTCATATTAACTTTTTTGCCGGTTAGCTTAGACATGATAGTTTTTAACTATAGAATAAAGAGGTTTTCTTGACAATAGCAGTCTTGGCTAACTATAATCTTTTTGAGTAAGTCGTGTGACTTACATTGTACCTCAAATTAAGGAGTGGGTTATGAGTAAAGAAAGATTGCCGATCAAGATTAGCTTGATGCTTCCTGGGCACTTGGATCAAGTTTCTGAAATCGAAAGGCAAAGCTACGACGAACCTTGGAACTCAGAAACTGTGACAAGGCTCATGCAACGAGAAGACACATTAGGTAAAGTGGCTCTTCATAAACAAGTAGTAGTGGGGTTTCTGATATATCATCTCCGGCCGTGGGTGATATCAGCTGGCAAAATAGCCCTCACTAACATTGCTGTTCATCCTAACTTTCGTCACCGGGGAGTGGGCACAGCTTTACTTGATAATCTCAAAAACCAACTCAGCGCCAAAAAACAAGTCATTGAAGTCATAACAGATAGCCCGAAGATATTAAGCTGTCCTTTCTGGCAGAAGACAGGATTCCAGACCGCAGATGGAGATGCGACTGAAATCTACAAATATCACAATGAACCTCGTCTGCCCCGAGGCCTACTCTATCTCTGGAAATCAGCAAAGGATACTGCCTCTCAAGATGAACCAAAGGCTGCAGCCGTCACCTCCACTTAAACCAAGAAATGAGGAAAAGGGGAGATAGAGCCCGACAGAAATGTCGGGCTTTTATTTTTTTATAATAAATAAAAAGGCCCGCTGTCAACAGAAGTTGCCGCGGGCCCGCGTGACCATCCGGCTTCTCCTATGCTTCCTACGTCTTGTCGAGGCCGCGGTAGATGAGGATGCAGGCGCGCTCAGGCGTCAGTGTGTCGAGAAGGGACAGTACTTCTTCCCGAGTGACAGAAAGCAGTTCGGCCTCCAGCTCGACGTCGCTCATGGGGCGCCCGTACTCCACCAAGCGGTCCTCACCGTCTTTGGTCGAGTCATCCGGATGCGCCACCCGCATGCGCGCCAGACTCCGGATGGCGTCACGCACGTAGTCCTCCCAATCCTGCGAGTGGACATGAGCATCACAGAGGACATCCCAGAATCCTCGAAGAACTGCATCAATGTGTTCCGGCCGAGTCTCAGCTCGGAAACCCCAGATACCGCCATCGGGATCCCAAGAGGTGGTCACCCACGCGGAATAGACCAGATTCCGCTGCTCACGGAGAATCCGGAGGAGTGGTGAATTTAGTCCCCCCGTTTCAAAGAGTGCTTTGAGAAAAGCCCACGCCCGGTGAAACATATTCGGCGGCCGCGCGGGCACCGGGAAAAAGAGCGCCACCAGTGAAGAAGGGAATGGCGTATCCACCGTGAAGGTGCGGCCAGCCGGCCACGGTGGAAGCGGCGCATAGCACGCCGGCAGCCGACGCTCGGCGACGACGAGCTCGGGGATACGCGCGGCCTGCTCCGCGACCGCGTCGAACAGCTCTGTACGATCGAGAGCACCGGACACGAGGAGTACGCAGCGGCTGCGGCTGTAGCCGCAACCGTGCGCCTGCCGGAGGAGTCCAGTCCCCATGCGCGTAAGTGTGTCGTCCGTGCCGAGGACTGGATGGGCTAATGGATGGCCAGAGAAAAGATGCTCTCCCTTCGTCTGCCAAAAGTACTTGTCCGGCTTCGAGCGGGCGCGGTTCTGCTCATCGCGAATGATCTCACGCTCACTGTTGATGCCGTCCTCGGTGAGGAGCGGCTGGGCGATAAGATCGGTGAGAACGTCCAGCGCTTCCCACCAGTGCGCCCGAGGGACGAAGCCGTAATACGCCGTTCGCGTCTTGCTCGTATGCGCATTCAAGTACCCCCCATAACGTCTGAACCGCCCAATAGTGTCAGCATACCCGCCTGGATAGCGGACGGTGCCGCGGAAAGGAACGTGCTCAAACCAGTGATACAGACCCGGAAGTCCGACGCTCGGGTCGTCGGCGCTGCCCACGAAGACGAGCCAACGGAGACCAATCGGTCCGATGGTCTCCGGCAGCGGCTGAAAATACACCGGGATGCCATAGGGACCATCAATCCGTTCAAACTGCAGCATGGCATACTCTCCTTTCGTTTGACAAAAATAAAAAGATGCGGTAAAAAGAACTTCAAGAAGAAGACTAGCACAATTCTCAAAGTCAAACAATGGCACCCCCACTATTAAAACTCTAAACTATAAATTCCAAATTATTTTATTCGGATCATTCGGATGGATTCGCCCGCCTGCCAGTGCCTGCGCCTGCCCGCCAGTCGCTGATGCTCCAGGCGTCTGCAGGCGGGGCTCAAGCCGCTGGCGGGCAGGGATTTTTCGAATCGCGTTAAAGCATTTTAATCTCAATATCCACCCCGGGCGGCAAATTTAATTTTCCCAAGGCGTCCACCAGATTCTGGCTGATGTTGACAATATCAATCAGCCGCTTGTGGATGCGAAGTTCAAATTGCTCTCTTGAATCTTTATCAATGTTAGTGGAACGATTGACGGTGTAGCGATGAATTTCTGTCGGTAAAGGAATTGGCCCGATAACCTCAGCGTCAAATCTGCGGGCAGTATCAACAATCTGTTTGGTTGAGCTATCAATGAGCTTATTATCATAAGCCTTGATGCGCAGCCGCAGTTTCTGCTTGACTTCTTCTTCTTTTTTTCGAGGTGCTGATGTTTTGGCCATGAGCCGTAAGGCTATAAGGTTTAAGTAATAATTTTAGTCACGACGCCCGCTCCCACAGTCTTGCCGCCCTCCCTGATAGCAAAACGCTGTTTCTCTTCCAGCGCCACCGGAGCAATCAGTTTAATTTTAATGGAAACAGTATCACCGGGCATAACCATCTCAGTGCCAGCCGGCATTTCTACTTCACCGGTAACGTCAGTAGTCCGCATATAAAACTGGGGTTTGTAGCCCTTAAAGAAAGGAGTGTGCCGACCGCCTTCTTCTTTGCTTAAGACGTAAACTTCGGCCTCAAATTCGGTGTGAGGGTTGACCGTGCCCGGCTTGGCCAGGACTTGCCCCCTCTCCACCTCTTCTTTTTTGGTGCCCCGCAGTAAAACCCCGATGTTATCGCCGGCCCGGCCCTCATCCAATAATTTGTTAAACATTTCCACGCCAGTGACTACAGTCTTAGCTGTTGGCCGCAAACCGACAATTTCAATTTCTTCGTTGACTTTGACAACACCCCTCTCTACCCGGCCGGTAACCACTGTTCCCCGACCCTCGATTGAGAAAATATCTTCAATCGGCATCAGGAAGGGCTTGTCAATCTCCCGCACCGGCTCCGGGATGTAGTTGTCTAAAGCCTCAACCAAATCAAGAATGGGTTTAACTGCCGGATCATCCAATGATTTAGCTTCCAAGGCCTTTAAACCAGAACCACGAATCACCGGCGTTTGATCGCCGGGAAATTCATATTTCTTTAAGAGTTCACGGACTTCAGACTCCACTAAATCAACCAACTCCGGATCAGTCACCTGATCAACTTTATTTAAGAAAACAACGATCGCCGGCACGCCCACCTGACGAGCCAAGAGAATATGCTCGCGGGTTTGGGGCATTGGCCCATCAGTGGCGGAAACCACCAAGACCGCGCCATCCATCTGGGCGGCGCCGGTAATCATGTTTTTGATGTAGTCAGCATGACCGGGGGCATCGATGTGGGCGTAGTGACGCTTCTCCGACTCGTATTCCGAATGATGAATAGAAATGGTAATACCCCGGGCTTTTTCTTCAGGGCTTTTATCTAATTCATCGACAGTCACCTCCTTGCCAGTCAACCCCTTCATTTTCAAGACATGGGTGATGGCGGCAGTGAGGGTAGATTTACCATGGTCAACGTGACCAATAGTGCCCACGTTGACGTGGGGCTTGGTTCTTTCAAATTTAGCTTTTTCTGCCATATTAATTAAATTTTAGGACAAAAAAATTCGACCGACAATAGTGAAGTATAGAGGGGCTTGACAAACCTGTCAAGAGGACTATCATTAAGTCAGAAAAGATCACGAGCGTGTCGTGATCATCAGCTCTTCGATAGATTGGGAGAAAGGAGGTAAGTCACCATGTCCCGAATCGAGGAAGTGGCTGAGCATCTGCATCGGTTTTCGGCGAGCTTTATTCTGGCCGGTGGGACGATCAAGAGGGCGATCAACGTCGAAGTTGATCCTCTGATGCTGGGGCGACTCCTGAAGGTCATTGCCCCAGTCCTCGAGCTCCTGGACTACCAAATCGAGGTTGGCCAGCGGGATCCTAACATGAACAAGGATCAGCTGAAGGCTGAACTCAAGGAAAGGCAGGAACTGAATGGGGTAAGAAACCTGATTGACATTGCTCAGAAGGGAGCGTCGAGGCCCTGTTTTCACCTTGAGGTCAGACCGGAAAAGGTCGAGCCTCTACTGAGAGCGGTCGGTCATGGGATGGTTGTGCTCAAGGAGAGTCTTGGCGAGGCTGAAAATGTCCTCACCATGAACTCCCTGGTAGTTTTCGTCGAATCCTTTGCCAGGGGAGCAAAGCAATGTGGGTATCAGATCTGGAACAACAACCTCCAAAAAGTCCTTTTCGCCAAGGGCGACCTGGTGCCGATGGTGGAGCGAGCAATCGCCCATCAACAGATGCAACGGGAAGCTCAAGCGTAAGGCCCGTCATCACAGCAACTCAAGCGAGTTCTATCGCAGACAAGGCTCGCTTGATTGGAGGTGGCGGGCTTTGTTTTTTTAATGGTTCATCCCGACCCCGACCGCAGTCGGGGGAGGTTAAGCAACATTAACCCCGCACATACTTGCATGCTGCGGGGTTACCAATTTATACAAGCGGCACAAAGACAAATCCCGGATATTCTTTTTCTTCAAATTTATCTTCGGCAATCTTATCTATTTGCAATAAAACATTGGTTCGCAGCGGGGTGAGCAGGCGGCCGCCGATTTTAAGCTGTTGTTTCCACGCCACTGGCACCTCAGCCGCCGCCGCTCCGGAAATAATCTTATCGTAAGGGGCTTCCGGCTGATAACCATCAGCGCCGTCGCCTAAAATCAGTTCAATATTTAAATCTTTAAACTTCGCCAGATTTTTTTTCGCCAGTTGATGAAGTTCCGCTATGGTCTCTATCGAAATAACTTTTCCTAAATTTTTAACTTTAAACTTTAAACTTTCAACCTCTTGGCTTACCACGTAAGCCAGGAGAGCTGTTGCCCACCCCGACCCTGTCCCGATATCCAAGATTTTCTCTCCCGGCTGGGGCTGTAATCGCTCCAGCATAAAAGCCACAGTCAGCGGCTGGGAAATTGTCTGGCCATAGCCAATGGGCAGGGCTTCATTGATATAAGCTAAATCCTTGATCTCCTCCGGTACAAAATCTTTGCGATCAACTTTTCTAAAAGCTTCAATCAGCCGCGGTGTCCGCAGATAGCCGTCGTCAATTAAATCTTTAATTAGTTGCTCTTGATTCATCAGCAAATTTCATAAATGGCAGAATAAACCAGGCGGCGGCGGTGAAGACAGCTGAAACTAAAATCAGCGGCTGAAGACCGATCTTGCTAAAAAGATAACCGCCGATAGCGGCAGAACTCATCAGGCCAATATTCCAGAAAGAAGCCAGTAAAGCAAAAGCCGTTCCCTCCCCGTATTGAGGAACAGCCAAAGCCGCCGAATTCATCATCACCAAAAAAGTAATGGCGCCGATAATTCCCAAAATCCCAGCTGAACCCATATAAATAACCCGAGCCAGCATCGGATTCTCCACCACCGCCGGCAGGAAATAAACAAAATCAAAAAGGGTGGCGAAGATGCCGACCAGAATCATCAGCCGCACTAAAGAACGGGTATTAATTTTTTCATAAGAGCGGGAATATAGAATAGCGCCCAGAGCCGCGGTGGCCGAAGCAACCGCTCCGACAATTCCTAAAAAGAATGGGTCAAACTTCAAAGTGTCCACAGAATAATAGAAAAAGGGTGTGCCAAACGACGGACTAAAAGTCCAAAAGAAAAGAAAGAAGCCCAGCAGCCAGAATGTCGGCTGGAGAAAAACCTGCTTCAAGGCTCCCCAACTTTTCCGCAGGCGTTCGCTTCTCGGCTCCACCAGCCGCTCTTCTTTAATAAAAAGGAGGATCGAACCCAGAATAATCAAAGGGAAAACGCCATTGATGGAAAAAACCGTCTGCGGCTTTAAATTTTCCGCCACCCAGCCCCCGGCCAAAGCGCTGATGATGGAGGCAATATAAACCGATGTCCACTGCACTGACTGAAACCGGCCGGTGAGATTGTGCGGTTTGCCTTTCTCCACCATTAAGGCGTCGCAGATGACATCCATAAAGGCATAAGCAAAAGAAGAGAGGGTGAAGAAAATTAAAAGCAGGCGGATAGTGTAGTTTTCAACCTGACCAAGATAAAACCAGATGATAGCGGCCAGAATAGCCGTGAGAATCAAATAAGACTTGCGCCGATAGCCAAAAATCGGGAGGGTATCAGAAATAATTCCCCAGAGCGGCTTAATGGCCCAGCCGAAAATAGTGACTGCGCCGAAGTAGCTGGCGGCGGTGGCTGTCATCTTCAAAACGTCTTTAAGAAGAAAACTAACCGTAATCCCCGGCAATGAAGCCAAGCCATTGGTGGAGAAAAAGTAAATAAAGGCGAAAACGATGGAGAGTTTGATAATGACACGGCGATCTAAAGCCCGCGGCTGATTATCCGGATTATCCATATGATTAAACTAATAATAATACTCCAGACGTGATCAAAGGCAAGAAGGAAGTGGGATTCCCAATGTTTGGGGGTGAAACCCCCAAACATCTACTATTTGATCTTTGTTCCCGGCGGTACTTCTTTCTCTGGCAACAAAATCACCGGGCCACCAACGGTGTCAGCCGCCAACAGCATCCCTTGACTTTCTACGCCAACAAAAACTTTCGGCTCAAGATTAACTAAAACTATAATCTGCCGACCAACTAGATCTTCTGGATTATAAACCAGACCCACACCCGCCACCACCTGCCGTCTTTCATCGCCTAAATCCACCTCCAAGCGAAGCATTTTCTTTGATTCCTCTACCCGCTCCGCTTTCAAAACCTTCCCAACGCGCAGGTCTAATTTTAGAAAATCCTCGTGGGAGATCATTTTCTCTTTCCTTCAATAATCAACTGGCTACAATCATTCAATCCTTTTATAAAAGAATTTCTACCAAAATCCAGCGCGCAGGAGTTTATACAAAATCTTTTACCGGTTGGAGTGGGGTCATCGTCAAAGACGTGACCCAAATGCGAGCCACAGTTTTTGCACGAAACCTCTGTTCTAATCATTCCCTGACTTTGGTCTTGGCGCAATTCTACATTTTCTCTGTTCATCGATTCAGTAAAACTGGGCCAGCCGGTGCCGGAATCAAACTTGGCATCTGAAGAAAACAATCCAGCCCCGCAGGCGACGCATCTATAAACACCTTTGTCTTTGGTCTTATAATATTTTCCAGAAAAAGCCGGCTCCGTCCCCTTTCCCCGCAGAACTCGATACTGCTCCGGGGTTAATTTCTTACGCCAATATTCGTTATTAACTGGTTTCATTCTCTCAGTTTATTATATCCCTAATTCGCTCGAATTAGAGTAGTGAAATTATATGTTTAACCGGCGACCTTAAATTATCTGACAAGCGATAGAAAACCTGGACACTCCGCTGTTCCTTATCAACAATATCCGCCGCCGAAAGCAAAGCCAGATGCTTTGAGGTCGCCTTGAAAGAAAGATTGATCGCTGCGGCAACATCCGCCACCGGCGCTTCTCTATTCTGTTTCAAATACTTAACAATCGACAACCGCCGCCGATTGGCCAAGGCCTTCAAACTTCTCTCAATCTCCCTCATAAATTAAATAATAACACAAACCCCTGAAATTTTCCTGAATTTTTCCTGACGTCTTCCTGATTTCTTCCTGGCGCCTTACTTTCACCCAGACGTTACATCCCTTATTCGTACGAATAAGGGATGTAACAAATTAACAAATTAAGAGATGTAATAAATAACAAAATTTATATTTTTATTTAGGAATAATCATTACTTCCTTTTCCCCTCAATTATTAACTGCGCGATATTGTTCGGAACTTCCTCGTAGTGAGAAAACTCCATCGTGAATGAGCCCCGGCCCTGAGTCATGGAACGCAATGAGGTGGCATAGCCAAACATCTCGGACAGCGGCACTTTAGCATCTATCATTTTGATGTTAAAACGATCGTTCATCGCTTCAATTTTGGCGCGCTTGGCTGACAAATCCCCGGTTACATCTCCCAAAAATTCCGTGGGCATAATCACCTGAATTTTCATAATTGGTTCCAGCATCACTGGCCGGGCCCGCTTAGCCGCTTCCTGAAAAGCCATCGAGCCGGCGATTTTAAAAGCAATCTCCGAAGAGTCAACTTCGTGGTAAGAACCATCGTAAAGAGTTGCCTGCAAATCCACCATCGGATAATGAGCCACTACACCTTTATCAATCGCCTCCTTCACGCCTTTCTCCACTGCCGGAATAAATTCTTTAGGAATGGCGCCGCCTTTAATAGCATCAACAAATTCAAAACCCGCTCCCCGCTCCCGCGGCTCTACTTTCAGCCAGACATGACCATATTGCCCCCGACCGCCGGTCTGGCGAATATATTTACCTTCAGCTTCAGCCAGAGCCGTCACTGTTTCTTTATAAGCCACCTGCGGCCGGCCGGTCTTAGCTTCAACGGTAAACTCCCGCTTCATCCGGTCCACGATAATTTCCAAATGCAACTCCCCCATTCCGGAAATAATCGTCTCGCCTGTCTCCTGATCGCCGCTCACCCGGAAAGTCGGGTCTTCCTCTGACAAACGGCGCAGGGCAATGCCCATTTTTTCCTGATCGGCTTTGGTGTTGGGAGAAATACGCATAGAGATCACCGGCTCGGGGAAAATTATTTTCTCCAGCAAGATGGGATGATCGGGATCAGATAAAGTGTCGCCGGTGCTGGTATCTTTCATTCCCACCAAGCCGCCGATTTCACCGGCGTAAATCTCATTCACCTCCTCGCGGTGATTGGCGTGAAGACGAACAATCCGCCCCACTCGTTCTTGTGAGTTTTTGGTAGAATTCAAAATATAGGTGCTGCGCTTGAGAGTGCCGGAATAAACCCGGAAGAAAGTCAACGAACCGACAAAGGGGTCGGCGGCGATTTTAAAAGCCAAAGCCGCCAATGGCTGGTCATCAGCCGCCAAACGGATCTCTTCAGCGTCGGTTTTCAGATTAATACCTTTGATGGACGGCAAATCAACCGGCGACGGCAAATAATCAACCACCGCGTCCAAAACCAGCTGCACTCCCTTGTTTTTTAAGGCGGCGCCGGTCAACACCGGAATTAATTTCACTTCAATGCAGGCTTTGCGCAAGACACGTTTTAAATCCTCCAGCGAAATCTCCTGATGTTCTAAAAATTTATGAAGCAGCTCGTCATCCTGTTCGGCAATTTTTTCCACCAGCTGCCGCCGCCGCTTTTCGGCTTCCTCCAGAAGATTTTTCGGAATTTCTTTTTCCACAACCCGCTCGCCTTTTTCACCCTCGAAGTAATAAGCTTTCATTCGCAAAAGATCAATCACGCCCTCGAAATTGGATTCGAGACCAATAGGAATTTGAATAGGCGCGGCCTGAGGATTAAGCCGTTCTTGAATCGCCTTTAAACTATTCTCCCAATTGGCGCCGGTGCGGTCGAGTTTATTGATAAAACAAATGCGCGGCACTTTGTAATCATCAGCATAATGCCAGTTGGTTTCTGATTGGGGTTCAACACCGGCGACGCCATCAAAAACAACCACCGCCCCATCCAGCACGCGTAAAGATCGTTTTACTTCAACCGTAAAATCAATGTGGCCCGGGGTATCAATGATATTAATCTGATGCTCAAAAGCTTTATCACCATTGGCGTAAGTCGGCATCCAGAAAGCCGTTGTGGCAGCAGCAGTAATGGTGATGCCGCGCTCCCTTTCCTGCTCCATCCAATCCATCACCGTTGTCCCTTCATGGACTTCGCCAATTTTATGGGAAACGCCGGTGTAAAAAAGCACCCGCTCGGTAACTGTGGTTTTACCAGCATCAATGTGGGCAATGATGCCGATGTCGCGAACTTTTTCAATAGGATATTGACGGGGCATAGGTTTTGGGCTTCGATGCGAATCTACGAATTTGCGAATCTACGAATGGGGTTGCGAATCCGTATTCCTATTCGTATCATTCGCATTCATTCGTATATTAGCATCGATACTCTGCTACCACGCAAAATGCGCGAAAGCTCTATTCGCCTCGGCCATTCTATGAGTATCTTGTTTCTTTTTAATAGCAGACCCCTCGTTATTGGAAGCGGCTAAAAATTCTTCAGCTAGCCGCTCGGCCATGGGCTTGCCTTTACGGAGCCGGGCAGCAGCAACAATCCATTTGGCTGCCAAAATAAACTGTCGATCCGGCCGTACTGGCCGCGGTACCTGATAATTGGCGCCGCCGACCCGACGGCTGACCACTTCGACCTGAGGCGAGGCATTCTCTAGGGCTTTTTCAAAAATCGCCATCGGTTCTTTTTTTGTCTTTTTCTCAATCTGCTCAAAAGCATCATAAACAACCTTCTGAGCAATACTCTTTTTACCCTGCTCCATTACATAATTAATAAATCTCCCGACCCGGACGTCGCTGTACTTTAAATCCGGCTTCCGTTCCCGTTTGTAGTTTCTTTTTTTTCTCATTGGTCAAATATCAAAGGTCAAATATCAAAGGTTAAGCCTTAGGGCGCTTGGCTCCATACTTCGACCTCTGTTGTTTCCTGACTTCCACACCAGTGGTATCTAAAACGCCCCGCACCACATGATAGCGGACTCCCGGCAAATCTTTGACCCGGCCGCCCCGCAACACCACCACCGAGTGTTCCTGCAGATTGTGACCCTCGCCGGGAATATAAGCGGTCACTTCTTCACCATTGGTCAATCGCACCCGGCAAACTTTTCTTAAGGCTGAGTTAGGTTTTTTAGGAGTAGTAGTGAAAACTTTCAGACAAACGCCGCGCTTAAAAGGCGATGGCGACTCCACCGGCCGATTTTTTATGGTATTAAAATAACGCGAAAGCGCTGGCGCCTTGGACTTACGCGCTTTGGCCTTTCTGCCTTTTCTCAATAACTGTCTAACTGTTGGCATTGCAATAAAAAATAATATCAGGAGAGACCGACGATTGTCAATAAAAATACATAAAGGAAACTAACAATAAACTGTAATAAAGGCAGGCCTAGAAAGATTACCGCCAATAAAAAAATTAGGGCATTACGTTCCAAAAAGGCCTCGATGGGCGCCCAGCGCCGGGGCATCAGCCAAAATAAAATTTTTGAGCCGTCCAGCGGCGGCACGGGAAATAAATTGAAGATTGCCAGTACCAAATTAAGGAGAATAATTATCTGAAAGGCGCTGGCTAAAGCCATATTATCCACGGCTGTTGCTAAGCGTAGAAAAATAGCGAAGACCAAGGCAATAATCAGATTGCTGGCCGGGCCGGCTAAGGCAATCAGACCGGCGCCGGTTTTCGGATCTTTAAGCTGACGAGGATCATAAGGCACAGGTTTAGCCCAACCGACAATGATGGAGCGACCGCCAAACAAAAGCGGAATAGCCAACAGCGCTGGCAGAATAATCGAACCAAAAGGATCGAGATGTTTCAGCGGATTGAGAGTCAAGCGGCCGGCTTTTTTAGCAGTGTCGTCTCCCAAATAAAAAGCCACCGCCCCATGAGAAACTTCATGGATCATTATGGAAAAAATCAAAACTGCTAATTGAAAAATAAGAAGCTCGGGTTGCATTAGATTTATTGTAACACAAAACAGATGAGTGGCGCAGACTCACTCTGTTCTCTTTTGTTTTCCTATTGCCCTAAAAAGACTTTTTCTAAAATGTCGCTTTCCAAAATCTCTTTAGGTGATCCTTCAGTGGCCACTTGGCCGCGGTTGAGGACATAGGCGCGATTAACAAAATTAAGCAATGATTTAATGTTATGCTCCACTACCATAATAGATGTTTTATGCCGCTGGTTAATTTCTTTAATGGTCTCAAAAACTTCTTTGATGATCTTCGGGGCAAGACCAAGGGTTGGTTCGTCTAACAGGAGAACTTTGGGATCAGTCATCAGGCCGCGGGCAATGGCCAATTGCTGTTGCTGGCCGCCCGAGAGCGTGCCAGATTTAGCGTGGCGCTTGGCTTTGAGCGCTAAGAAAATCTCCATCACTTCCTCAATGCGCCGCCGCACTTCTTTTTTGTCTGGCACAGTATAGCCGCCGATCTCCAAATTTTCTTCAACAGTCAAGCTGGTGAAAACGCGCCGGCCTTGAGGGACAAAAGCAATGCCGCGGGCCACCACCTCATGGGACACTGGCTTGATCGGCTTGCCATGCCACAATACCTTTCCCGAATGAATCGGCGCCAAGCCAAAGATTGTCTTGAGGATGGTGGACTTGCCGGCGCCATTAGGCCCCATCAAGGCCACCACCTCACCTTCATCTAAATAAACACTGGCGCCGTCTAAAGCCCGAACACCGCCGTAGTGAACGTGAATATCTTGAAGCTCTAAAAGTTTCTCCATTTTATTTATAAGCTTTATCGCGATTATCAATGTAATAAACCCTGATTAAACTATCCTTCCAATAAACTTTATAGAAAATCCGCCACTTACCCACTCTTAATTTGAAAAAATCGCTATACTCGCCTGTTAGAGATGATGGCTTAATTGATGTGAAATTTTTAACAAGCCAATCAAGCTTATTAATAATTCTCTGCCTCACAGAACGATCTATATCTTTAAATTCCTCTTCTCCGTCAGGATCAAAATCCCATCTCCAGAAGGCCATAAAACTAGTAATATTTTCTTCTAATCTCTGAAGCAGGGATGCCTCTTTTTCTTGATTTCCGGGCTTGCTCCAGTCTTTTCTTGGCTCTTTCGCTTAATTCCATTCCAAAATCTGGATCATCAAGAACTTGATGAATAGTCTCAACAATAAACTGACGCAGTTCTGGTTTTAACTTTTTATAAATAGTAGAGGTGGTCATATTCTTAATTTTAATCAAATTGATGATTTGTGTCAAAAAAGGAAAAACTCCAATCTAGGATTGGAGTTGTTTGTACCCGCGCCCGAGACAGCTTCTGGGAAGTTTAATCGGTTAGCGCCGTCTTTCCCTCTCTTTCTTTTTCAGACCATCAATCCATTTTTGGAATTTGGCATGAGATTCTGGATCGTGGGGTAATTTGTATTCACCCGCCGGTACTTTCGGCTTAGTTGTTTGCTCGACGGCTGTTGCCGGAGCATTTATTGTTGGCAAGCTTCCATGAGCTTTAGCTTCGATAAACCAAGGCCCAAAGTCCCGCCATTGATCATCGGAGAAATGGATCTTCCGGCAGTCATCACAGTGCTTGATGATACCTAGACGGAAGATTTCCCCTTCCCACTCGACTTGACGTTCTTCAAAGCGAGCTCTGAGATGAAGACACTGGGGTGGAGTTAATGGGGGAATCTTTACAGCACCTGTCTGATGAGTAACGGCCTGAAGATTATTTGAGGGAACAAACGAGGTCTCTTCAGATGCGGTGTCTTTAGCTGTCGAAAGACTAAAGTAAATCATAGAGAAAAATGCTATCTCTATGAATCCCAACAGACCCAAAAAGACTTCGAGCCCCTTTAAATTTCTCCTCCCTTCTCTGGAAAACAACGCGCCGATGACTTCGAACGAACTGATGATGGGGAGAACAAAGAGAACTGTAATCAGAGCCTCAACGAAATCTCCACCACCAGACTCACACTTACACTCACACTCGCATTTCACGGCAAATCCTCCTAAAAGGGTTGTAAAGATCTAATTTAATAGTAACAAAGCGGATTGCCGTTGTCAAAACAAAAAACCCCGGGAGTCCTGCTGACCCCAATTGTTAACAAACCACCTCGCCCTCGTCCAGATAAACACTGGCGCCGTCTAAGGCCCGAACGCCGCCGTAGTGAACATGGATGTCTTGAAGTTCCAATAACTTTTCCATAATTTTTAGCGATAAATATCTTTTCTATGAGTAATATCAATAAGATGAATCTCTTTGTTATCCAGAAATTTAAAGATAACTCTAAAATCCCTACCCAATCTAAAAGAATATAGCCCCCTTAACTCACCAGTAAGAGGTTTTGTGTGAAGGTATAGGTGAAAGGGATTATCAGATAAACTATCTAAGTTTTTTTTAAGTCGTAATTTCAATTTCTCTTCGAGCTTTTTAGCGGAGTTAAGAAATCGCCCTCCAAAAACAAGGGAGTGCATTATTTATGAATAATTTTTAGAAAGGTCTTCGGATTGTATTTATGAACTCGTTTTTCCGATGCAGTTTTAAGGACTTTTTTAACGAATTCACTTCTATACTCTCCTTTAGAATCACTTGTTTCCTCTAGAATAGGAAGAATAAACTCCTCAACAAGTTCTCTTTTTATTTCTTGTTTAATTTTCTCATAAGTTTTAGTGGTCATATAGAAAGTATACCATAGATCTTTACAATTTCAAAGTCAATATATAAAATCCCGGGGGCGGTTTCATCAACCGCTCCCATCAAAATCGCTTCTTCGCAAGAAGCGATTTTGCCCCCATAAGTTAGAGCCAGCCAATCTTCTTCGAAGCAATATTTAGCGAAGTGAAGCTATAAATTCCTGAACTCTTGGGAAAGAAATCTAAGAAAAACAGTTGTTTGAGCTCTGAATCCCGAGCCGGGTCGAGGGAGAGGGCGAGTTCTGTTTTTCTGATAATTTCTGACCAAGAGTGAAGTGGAATTTATGCGCAACGAAGCGTATTGCTGAGAGGAAGGTTGGCTGTCTCTTGATGGCAGTGGGTGCCAAAAGCGTAGCTTTATAATTCCAACCTAATTAGTTTCTGCTCCTTAATCTGGGCGGGATAGAGGGGATAAGAAATTTCACCTTCAGCGTCAATGGTCAAATCCCCCATTGCTCCAGTCATGCCGCCAATCTCGGTGAGCTTGCGGACAATGTCATCGCCTCTATCCCCTTGCCGTTTGTCAATCCGCGCCAGCAAATTAACAATGTCATAGCCAATGGCTGCGTAGTGCGAAGGCGGTTTGTTGTAGGCGGCTTTGTAATCTTCAATAAATTTTTTAGCGACATCAGTGGGCTGATCAAAATAGAAAGATGGCGAAACTAGATACACGCCCTCATCATTTTCCCCGGATGCCTCCTGCACCGACGGCCCGGCCATCACCGCGTTGGCCAAGAGCGCCGATTTAATTTTCAGTTCACGGACTTGTTTCAAAATCTGCGCCACGCTTTTTTCTAAACCGACAAAATAAAGCAGATCTGGCTTGACTTCTTTAACTTTGGTCAGGTGAGTGCGGAAGTCGTTGTCTTCACGCGTGAATGATTGTTCCGAAACAACTTTTCCACCGCCGTCGGTGAAGAATTTCTTAAAAAATTCGTAATGACTGCGGCCATAGGGATCATTAAGATACAAAATAGCCGCGGTCTTGGCTTTTATTTTTTCTAAAGCAATTCGCGAACCAATAGCTGTATCAACATCAGCCGAATGGAAATATCTAAAAGTGTAAGGACTGCCGGCGGCGATGTTGGGCGCCGAAACCAAAGTTTGTAAAATGGGAATTTTCTTTTCAATAGCGATGGGCGTTACCGCCTCGGCCATAGCCGACAAAGTCACCACAATAATATCAGCGTCGCCAATCTCATTTAGTTTATTAAAACCAGAAACAGCTTTGGCCGGTTCAGTGGCGCTGTCTTCAAACTGGATTGCTAGTTTTTGCTGGATTTCTGGATTTCTGGAAGCGAGATCCATCCCCTCTTTCACTTCTTCGCCGGCAAAGCCCCCGCCGCCGGTTAAAGTCAGTAGAGCGCCGACTTTGAGCGCCTCTGATTTTGTCTCTTCAGGAACCTGCCCCCCGGGGCCTTTAGGCGAAGGACGGGTCCAAAAATAGTAAATACCAAATATAACTATGATAATGACGATGAGCCAACCGACATATCTCATGAACCCAAGTATGCTTCAATCACTTCGGGTTTAGCAAGCACTTCGTCCGGCTTGCCTTCAGCCAGAAGCTGACCGAAATCCATAACAAAAACATAATCAGAGAGATCGCGAATCAAATCCATGTCGTGTTCAATTAAAATTATCGTCCGCCCCTGCTGTTTTAAGTCTAAAATGATGCCACTAACTACCTTGCGCATTTCTTTAAAAAGACCGGCAAAGGGTTCATCCAGTAAATAAATCTTTACATTCATCGCCAACGCCCGGCCAATTTCCAGAAGTTTGCGCTGACCATAAGAGAGATTTTCCGCATTAACATCGCGCTTCTCCCAGATATTCACTTTTTTCAAAATCTCCTCGGCTTGACGCAAATGCTTTTGTCCGTGTTTTTCAAAAAGCGCTGAGAAGACCGGCCGCTCGGTGAGCGCCACCAAAATATTATCTAAAACACTCATCTGATTAAAAAGATGAATATCCTGAAAAGTCCGGGTGAGGCCAAAATTTGGTATCTGGTATGGCTGGATTGCTTGAAATCTAGAACCGCTGATGATAACCAAGCCGCCGTCAATGGGCAGAACGCCGCTTAAAGTATTGATTAAAGTCGTCTTGCCCGAACCATTAGGCCCGACAATGCCGGTAATTTTGCCCTTCTCTATCTCAATGGAAAGATTATCAACCGCATGAACGCCGTCGAATTTCTTAATTAAATTTTTTGTCTGAAGAATCGTCATTTTATTCGTGTGTGCCTTTTCGCATGGACTTTAGTCTGGCTATTCGCATACTAGAACCTAAATTCCCCAAATAAGCCCTGGGGCCGGTACAACATTAATAATACCAAAATCAATCCATAGGCAACCTGACGCATCTGAGCGGCAATATCTGAAGGAAAACCGACAAAGCGCAAAAGTTCTGGCAGTAAAATTAAGGCCACGGCCCCCCAAAAAGAACCACGGTGGCTGGCTAAGCCGCCTAAAATGATGATGGCCAAAATAAAGATAGATTCGTTGAGAGTGAAGGTGGAGGGATCAATGAAGGAAATGTAAGAAGCAAAAAGCGAGCCAGCCACTGAAGCCATCATGGCGGCGATGGCGAAAATCATCAGTTTATATCCGGGCGTGTAGTAGCCGAAAACTTGAATAGCTTTTTCGTCTTCACGGACAGCTTTGAGGACGCGACCAAAAGAGGATTTTGTTATAAACGATGACAGTAACCATGCCAGCAACAAAAATACGACTGTTAAAACTAAAAATAAAACATTGGTATTAAAATCAAAACCAAAAAAACTGGGCTTGGCAATGCCGGGAATGCCCAAGGGTCCGCGAGTCAATGCCTGCCAGTTTAAAAAAATACTGAAGACGATAATATTAAAACCAAAAGAAACCAGAGCATAATAATCGCCCCGGAAACGGCTCAACACCAGACCAATCAGGGCGGCGAGGATGCCTGATAAAACCATTCCAATAATCAACGCCAGAAAAAAGTTCATCCCGAATTTAGTCAGCAGAATAGCCGTGGCATAGGCGCCTAAACCATAGAAAGCTGCATGAGTCACTGACAACAGACCAGTGAAACCGACGACTAAATTCAAACTCAACCCTAATATCCCGTAAATCGCTATCAAGATCGCTAAATGAATCAGATAAGCCATGATATAAATGTCTAATTTCTAATGTCTAATTCCTAATGAAATGTCCAATGACTAAACAATATTAGCTCTCGACTTTTTAACATTGGGAATTAATCATTTCATTAGACATTAGAAATTAGTCATTAGAAATTACTTTTGGATTATTCCCTTGGGTCTAAATAGTAAAAATATTATCAATAATCCAAAAGCTATCGCGTCTTTCCATTCTCCACTTATTTTCCAGATTCCAAAATTCTCCACAAAACCCAGCAAGAAAGAACCAAGCACGCCGCCGTAAATGTTGCCTACGCCGCCGATGATGGCGCCAATCACGCCTTTGAGCAACAAGGCCATGCCCATAGTTGGTTCAATGCCTGTATCAAAACCCACCATAATCCCGGCCAATCCCGCAATCCCAGAGCCGATGCCAAATACCCAACCAATTATTTTGTCGGTATTGATACCAACAATCCGCGCCACTTCTTCATCGTCGCTAATGGCCTTTACCGCTTTGCCAAATAAAGTGTAGTTGAGCAAAAGCATCAAGCCGGCCATAATCAATAAACCAAGAACAAAGATGATTACCTGAGTTTGGGTGATGACAGCCGAGGTAACCTCATAAATTGTCTGGCCGCCGACATTTTGAGCCAGCGTCTGAAACTGACTGGTGAATAAAATGGCGATAATGGCTTGGATGGCGGTGAAGGCGCCCAGTGACGCCACCAGCAAGACCATACCGGAAGCGCCGCGCCGACGCAGAGGAAAGTAAATGAATTTATCCAAGAGATAGCCGATGAAACCGGCCAGAGCGACGCCCAGAAGGATCGCCAAATAAACATTCCAGCCCCACTCTTTGAAAAAGAAAAAAACCGTGTATCCCCCAACCGCCGCCAAAACTCCATGAGCCAGATTGAAAAACTTGGTGGCGCCGTAGATCAGATTGAAACCCAGCGCCACCAGAGTGTAGATAGAACCGGCGATGATGCTATTAACGACTAATTGCGGGAGGATGCCCATTTTTCCAACCGATTAATTCTCTTCTCTAATTCGGCAAATCTTCCCTCCTTAAACTCTTTTAATTCATCTAAAATCTCTTTAAATTTCCAATTAGCTTCATTTGTAAAATCAATAAACTCCTCACGAAAATCATCTATTTTCTTATCTAGGGCGGCGTGTCCTTCCAAAACTTGACGGAAATTTGATTCCATCTTTTCCAGTAAAACACCGAAATAACGATCTCTGGCCGGAAAATCCTTTTTCTTAGCGGCTTTTTTCATCAATTTTTATTGTAGCATTGAATAGCAAAAAGCAAAAACCGCGCCTTGGCTAATGTGCATCCTGAATCAACTACTGTCTCTCAATTTTAATTCACTTAAGAGCTCTAGGATTTCACACAAGCAAGTGGAAATTCAAGAGTAGCTTGAGGACCACATTTTTCTTTAGCTTGTTTTTGACAATCCACTGCATTTGCAGCCGATAGGTTGTTTCCAACAAGATCACTTTGTAAATATCCTGTGAGTTCTAAAGATTCAGGACAAGAAAAACTCATCGGCTCGCAATCTTTTGGACAATTACCGGGGTTACTACTTGAGGATGCCAGAAGTCCATGACATTTATATGTACAATTGGATCCTCTTAAATCTCCAAGATATTTAGAAGAGGCGGTCATAGTATAAGTACAGAAACCAGTTCCTCCAGTAGGATCTGTTCGCTCATAAATGTTACAATATTGTTCTCCAGAAAACAAATGAGGATTAGGCCCTGTGAAAATACTAATGGGAATAAAAGATGATTCTGGAACGGGGCTTGGGGTTGGAGGGCCGATAGCAAGCCCCGGCGATCTGCCGCCGCCACTTTGATTATTTCGGTTGTTGTCCTGTAAAAAAGTCAGCCCGATTACAACCAAAATTACAATAATTAACAGCAACAGCAAATTTTTATTCACATATAAATTATAAAGAACACACACACACATTGCAAGCTTGCCTGTGAATAACTTACAACCGCCTTAATTTCTCTGCTTCAAAAAATTCCAGCTCCTAATTCTCTAGCCAGATCGCCGAAAAACTTTTTTAATTCAGCAACGGTTAAAATGGTTTCTCCCATAAAAGCAACTCTAAAAAGGCCCGAGTATTATCCGGAATCTTTAATTGAGGAAGATATTTTTTTAACAATTCTTTATCCAACTTTTCTCCCTGTAAACCATAATTAAGTAACCGTTCCAGATGCCACACCGGATCGGCCTTGGCCTGCTTTTCGTATTCGGTTTTGCTGTAATCCCAAGGCATGAATCTATTATAACAAAAACCGCCCCACTTCGCCAGAGGCTTCGCGGGGCAGTTTTTGGCAAATATATGGCTTTGCGAAAGCCATAATATTGAAGGTAACCTTCAATAGATTGGTTATGGCTGGTAGATTTCTACTTTGCCGTTTTTGACGACTTTCAGAACGTGACCGCCCACTCTTTCTCCGTCTGACCCCACTGTGATCAAACCAGAAGCTCCCGGAAAGTCTTTAAGCGAAGTCCTAGCCCATTCAGCAATTTTCTCACCATCATAACCGACGGCTTTAATGGCATCGACAATTAGATACAAAGAGTCATAAACAGCGCTGGTGTAGGTTGGGTAACGAATATCAGAATTGTAGGTTATCTTGAATGTCTCTGTTAATTTCTTTAATTTCTCATTATTCTCGTCAAGAAGAAAGTCGGCTGCCAAAGCACCCTCTAAAATATCTTTATTATTAGTTACTGTTGGCACATCTCCTCCAATTACGTCGTTAACTATTAAGGCCGGCTTCCAATTCAAGTCTCGCAATTGTTTAAATACTCTCTCGCCCATGGCCGCTGTCTGGACAGAAACCAATAAGGCGTCTGGCTTCTCCCCTCTCAATTTAGTCAGAACCGAACGAAAATCTGTGATTGTCGAAGGAAACTCTTCTCTTACTAATTTACCACCCAATTCCTCAAACTTAGCGGCAAAGATTTTATAAACACCAAGAGCATAGTCTGTTTGTTCCTGAACTACCGCTACTTTCTTCCATCCTTTTATATTGTAAGCCCCTTCCGCTAAGATTCTTCCTTGAACAGAATCATTGGGGTAGACACGAAAGAAGAATTTGCTTTTGTTTATAAGATCAGGACTGGTAGCAGAGCCGGTAACGATAACTACCTTTTCTTTTTCGGCAATAGGAACAGCTGCCAGAGTTTCACTGCTGCAAGAACCGCCGAGAATTACTTTTACTTTATCAACATTAATCAACTTTTGGGCGGCGTTAGCGCCATCCTTGCCGTTGCACTTACCATCTTCATAAATAACTTCGATGAGCCGCCCATTGACACCGCCGCTTTTATTGATATCTTCAACAGCTAATTTAAGAGCGTCTCTTTGAGGCTCACCGTAACTAGCGGCATCACCAGTTAAGGATCCCATAAACCCAATCTTAATCGGCCCAGTCTCGTCTGATACCCCGCTCTTATCGCGGAACAATAGATAATAACCGCCGACAATAACTATGACGATGACTATAATCCACGTTAGAATTTTATTCATTTTTTTTATTTTTTAGAACTCCCCGACCTCTTTCCAAGAAGATATAGCAATAGTGGAGGAGGTGTCAATAGTCAGTAAAATCTCGGTCTTAGTGACAACCTTGTCAAGGGTACTGTTAATGGTGACTTTGCGATTATCGCCGCCAAGATTAGTGACGCTGTAACTGCAGATACGATTATTAAGAGTGACATTAGCGCTGCCAGTATAAGTTGGAAATTGCCGAATTTGAAAGAGCGCTTCTTCGGCACAGCTTTGATTTAAAGCCAAGGCCTCGGTTTTTCTTTGATAAACAACACTGCTCCGCAGTGTCGGTAAACCCAGAACAAGCAAAACACTGCCGATGAGCAGGGCGGCGAAGCCGATGATTAAAATATTAGACAAAAGAACGAATCCATTTTTTCCTTCGCCATTATTCATAAATCCTAATTCCTTCTTAACGCGGCTGCGCCGTAATAGATTTTTTCATAGTCGCCTCTTTTAATTTTAAACCGGATTGTGACTAAACCGGCTGTGCCGAATCTGGAAAAATTAGAGAATTGAAGATCAGAAACCAGAAAACCGGCAGCGGTTAGCGGCTGAACGGCGGCGGCGCCTTCCTCAATTTTAATCTGGCCGCTTTCCAAGAAAAATCTTTTATCGTCAATTTGCAGTTCACTGGCGCCGGCGCCTAATGCCGGCTTCTTTAATTCCGAGCCGTTGCGCACCATCTGGATCATTATCTGCAAAGCGCGACTGGCTTCGGCCCGGCTTTCCCGCATTTCCCGATTAAGCGCGCCCGAACTGACTGTTACATCAAATAAATTCAACAAGAGCGGCACCACCACCGCCATCACCGCCAAATAAATCAAAACTTCAATCAAGGTGAATCCTTTTTCAGGTTGTAGGTGGTAGGTTGTAGGTAGTAGATTTTTAATCATTTAATTCTCTGATTATTTTGTTTAACATTCGCATGACCTCATCTAAAAGTTTATCGACTTTATCGAAATTTGACCTTTCAGTCCATGAGAAACGTTTCGCTATCTCCAACTGTGTCTCCAATAGGTTTTTGTAAGAATCTATTTTCATATACTAGAACCTATTCCCTATAACCTACAACCTGGCTAGTCGAAAACTAGCCTTGGGGCGACGATTTGTATTTCCGGATTGGACTGACCGGCGACGAACATTTTTTGCGCCAAGGGGCTGTAATCAGCTTGATTAGGCGAGCCACTGACATCCAACTTGGAGAAAAGCGCCGGCGAAAGTTCATTGGCAATATTAATCGTCTGAAAATCAGCGGCCGTATCGTCAGTGAGGGCAAAAATTAAACTGCGGGTCAGGGCAAAAGAAAGATGTTTAATATCAGCGCCGTTGCCGCCAACATTGAAAATAGATAAAAGCTGGGGAGCGTTGGCATTGCTGATATTGAAAAGATAAAATTCCGGAGCATTGTTGCTGCCGGCCCGGCCGAGGTAGAGACGATCGCCTTCCGGCTTAATATCAAGGGCCAAAGCATCAGCTGTATTATTGCCGCTGTCCAGATTAAAGCCGCCGATAAGAACCGGAAACTGGGGATTGGCTAAATCAACTATCTGAAATTCTTTAGCGTCATCATCAGAAGCTATAAATAATTTATTATTTAAAAATTTAAGATCGGCCGGGGTGCCGTCTAATTGAAGTTTGCCGATTAACTGCGGCGAGGTGGGCGCCGCCGCGTCAAAAATAAACAACTCCTCGCCGGCGCCCCCCTTCCTCCCCAGCGCAATATATTGGGGTTGGACCCCAATAGATTCGATGGAGAGGGCATCGCTATTATCAGTGCCGCTGTTGGCGTTGGTCAGATTAAAACTGGCGATTTGCCGAGGATTGGCCGGGTCAGCGGCGTCAATCACCTGCAGTTCTTCGGTGTTGGAATCAGAAGCGATGTAAATATAGCCGCCGGAGACAGCGATTTTTTGAGGACTGCCGTCTAAGTCTAACGTCCCTTTGATAGTTAAGACCGGGACTTTGGTAATATCTAAAATAATCAATTCCTTGCCGGCGCTGTTGGCGTTGCCGATATAAAGATAGTTGCCGACAGCGGTCACGGTCTTGGCATTGTGATTGTTAGAGCCGCTGTTTTCCGGAGTGAAATCAAAACTGCCTTCGGGATTGGGCTGGCTCCAATCCTCAACTGTCGCCAGCCAGTTGGCAAAACGGGCGCGTAAAGTCACCGACACTGCCGGTTGATTGATTTTTTTAACAATTACCACCACCTCCTTGCGAAAATTATCAACATCAGTAATTTGGGTCTGCCGTTCAAAATAATTATCAATTGTTTCCGTTGTCGTGCCGGCGGTTAGATCAAAAAAATCAGCGTCGCGGATATTTCTTAAAATTTCTATTTTTTCCTGAGCTAAAAAAGATGCTCGGGTGGCATCATCAGAGAAAAAGTTGGTGCGCTGACCAAAAATAATTTCTCCAAAAATAATGACGGCAACCAGAGCAATGAAGCCAAGAGAGACAACCAGTTCAATTAAAGAAAAGCCGTTATTGAACCGTGCCATAGAGGTCAACGGTTAAATTCTGGTCGCCTAAACTGAAGCTGGCGGCTGACTGGCCGGGTCCGGCTAAAAGTTTGCCGGTAAGCTTCTCAAAAACAATTTCTGATTGGCCTAAAACAGCCAAGCCGGGCAAACGATAAACCTCGTCAAAGCTGGCATCGCGGCCGGCAAAACCGCTGCCCTTGAAAATTGTCGCTTTCCCGTTCTCTATTTTCACTCCCCAGCCGCTGTCTTCCTCGCCGGCCAAAGCCCGGGCTTGGGCGCGGCTGACGCCTTGTTTGACCGTCTCCACCGCCACATTCAAATCATTGGCCTGCTGGAAAGAACGAAGATAGGGCAGGTAAATAAAAACTACAGCGGCAATCAGGCCAATAACCAAAATTAATTCTACCAGCGTCACTCCAGACACAGATTAATAATAACATTTCCCAACTGGCAGTGTCTGTTTGAAAATATCCGAACGGAACTGGCTGGCCCCCGCCTGCGTTGAAACTTCGGCGGGCAGGTCGGCGGGCGGAATTCCTCCCAGACCCCCTTCCACCGCGCCCTCGCTTTCGCCGCCGCCGAATTTCGTGCCAGTTGAAAACTGGCGCGCCGCAGAAGTTTTTAAGATTTCAACTTTTGAAAAACATCGAAGATATCTTTATTTTCCGACCAGATAGCAGGAATTTTTTGCCTCATTTCTTGATGTTGTGGATATCCTTTGTCTAGTTTCCCGTTCATGAGGTCGGAAAATTCAAGATTGAGTAGTTCTGTCAAAGATTCATTAACATCATTATACACTAATTTTGGAAGTCCCTCGTCTAATGATTTTTTACCAAAAGCGTACCATGTATAAAAATGAAACAATTCGTGCATTATCGTATTGTTGGAAAATTGCGAGCCAATCCTAACGAAAAAATAATTATTTTCGATACTGTAGGTGCAACGCTCGTTATGGGTTAAATAAACAGTAATTATCGAAACTGGATAAGAAATTCCGAATATTTTTTCTACCCGTTCAATAAAAATCGGCTCGACAATTTTCCATCTTTCTTCAATGGCGACAATTTCTTTATTTGCGTCAAAACCATTTACTTTGTCTTGTTCTTCTATAAAGGTTTTGACCTTTTCCTTTTCAAAATTGTCGCCATATTTTTCGGTAAATAGATTCTGAAACTTTGTCGGTTTTTTACTATTTACCGATTTTGTTCCATTGATGATATTTTCAACGTCCTTATTGAGATCATAAGAAAAAACTATTTTCATAATCTATTTCTTACAAATAAAATACAAGCGGTCTGATTTTTTTGATGGGTTTTTCCGGTCGGTGTCAATAATTTTTACCGAAGTAAATTGATTAAGCGATTGTCTGATTTTCTTGACAGAAAAATTTATCTCCTTGATTGTTTCCATATTATTTGTTCAACAAATCTTCTATACTATACTATCAAAAATTATGATTTCTTTCAATTCAGAAAAGAAAAGCCCGCTTTTGGCCTTACTTGAATTCCTGCCTGCGCCAAGGCTTCGGCGGGCAGGCAAAACGGCTTGAAATTTCCCCGAAAAACGGCTGGCGAGCCCACGACTTGTTCCTTATAGCCCGAAGGGCGAAGTGGGAGCGGGCGAGCCAATAACTTCATTTACTAACTGGCGGAAGGGGTGGGATTCTCTTCGGCAGGCTCAGAGCAAGTTATCCCACCCCCAAAACTTCAACAAGCTCAGTACAAAAATTATATCCCAGCTTTCTATCAATCAACATTTGCTTCTTTGCATGCGACCATCCCTTAATTTGTTTTTCGCGTGATGCTGATTCGCGCTTTGTGGGATAGTTTTCGCAGTAGACAAATTGAATGTCAGAAAACTTTTTTGTAAAAAGCGACTTACCCGCTTGGTGTTCTGCAAATCGTTCTTTAGGATCATCGGTAATGCCTACATAAAAAGTTTTCTGATCGCAAAGAAGCATATACACGTGCCACGTAGTCATAGTTATTTTGGTGTTTCCCTATGCTTGCACTGAGCTTGCCGAAGTTGCTTGCACTGAGCTTGCCGAAGTTGCTTGCACTGAGCTTGCCGAAGTGCGGAAGGGGTGGGATTCGAACCCACGAGCCCCTTGCGGGGCGCGGCTTTCCAAGCCGCTGCAATAGACCGCTATGCGACCCTTCCTAATTAACCATATTATAGCACCCTTAACGGCGATTAAGATAGTGCAGAATTTGTAATTTAAGCCGGAAGCGGACGGCTTGCCCCGGACTAAATGATTTTTTAAGACGCGCCACATCTGAATCAAAGACTGCCTGACCGGGCCGGATAGATTTAATTGCTTGGCCCGGCGCCCGGTCGCCGCGTAAAACCTCAAATAAACTTTGACCAACACCAACTTTGGGACGAACTTTGGGACGACACTTACCAGTATTAGTACTAGGATCAAAAACCCATTGGCAAAGACTATTAGTAAGACATTGCTCCAATGTTTTTCCTGAACACTGTGGAGGTTTAGATTTGGATTTGGGTAAGACTTGAGAGGATCGAGTTCTAGAAACTATCCCGGGATTCTGACAACTACCTCCCCCGCCTTTCTTTGGCTTCCAAATACATCTGTTATCTTTCAGCTGGTTTTTACACTCATCCTTATTAAGAGAGGCACAATGACTTCTTCCTAAAACAAAAACAGGAGAAAAAATAAAAACAGCAAGAATGGTTATAAATAATAAATTTTTCCTCATCGCCTATATATAAATTATAAATCAAGACTATGGAGCGCCGCAATCCTTTTTTCCACCGGGGGGTGAGTCATAAAAATTCTAACAATCCACGGAGTTTTTTTAGAATCGGCGCCGAAGGGATTTTCAAACCAGAGATGGGCAGTGGTGTTATTAGCCGAACGCAAAGCCTGAGGGAATTGAGAAATTTTAACCAAAGCATTAGCTAAGTTTTCCGGATGACCGGTAAGCCGCGCTCCCGAAGCATCGGCGCCAAACTCCCGCTGTCGGGAAATGGCCAAACGCATTAAAGTGGCGGCTAGAGGCGCCAAGATAGCGCCGACAATGATTAAAAGAGTCACGAACCCCACTTCGCTCCTTCTATTGTTGGAGCTTCGCGGGGCAAGCATTGCCGAGCGCATTAAAATATCCGAGGCAATGGAAATAAAACCTACCAAAATCACCGCCACCGTAGAAACCAGCATATCGTAATTTTTAATATGAGATAATTCGTGGGATAAAACTCCTTCCAGTTCCTGATAATTGAGCCGGCTCAGCAGACCGCTGGTGACGGCCACAACGGCCTTGCGCGGATTGCGGCCAGTGGCAAAGGCATTGGGCGCCGGGTCATTGACAATATAAAGTTTAGGCAGAGGCAATTTGGCTTTGCCTGTCAATTCCTCAATAATTTCATAAAATTCCGGATAGTCGGCGCGGCTGGCTGGTTGAGCCCGGGTCATGGTTAAAACCAATTTATCGGAAAACCAATAACTAATCAGCGCCATGCCAACACTAATACCTACTGCCCAGTAGAGAATGACCGGATTATTAAAATAAAGATTAAGCAGATAGCCAAAGCCGATAACGATAATCAGGAAGACTGTGAATAAAATAATGGTTTTAGGCACGGCTCTATTATACACTAAATTTATGGATTCTACAATCATTTATGATCACAAAATGCGCCGTCTTTTACAGCGCAAATGGCCTTTTCGCTTTACTCCGGGATTAAACGAGGTTTATATTGCCGGCTCGATGGCCTTGGGCAATGCCGGCGAGCATTCGGATTTTGATGTGATTGTCGTTACCGAACCGGGCCGGCTCTGGACCTGCCGCTTTTTTACGCTGCTGATCTTTACCTTCCTCGGCTGGCGGACTAATATTGCCGGCCGACGGACGCGCGACGGCTTCTGCTTCAATCATTTTATTGCCGGTCAACTGCGGCCTTTTGGCGACGACCAGTATTCCAAAAAACTCTGGGATAATATCAGATTAATCTATAGAAAAGACGTCCAACTTCACGATCGTGAAGTTGGACGCATAATTGAAAAAATTTTATGCTGGTGGCAGATGAGACGAATTGATAAACAGATTGCCCGGTTCCGCAACGGCGGGCCGGAACGGATTATCGTCAACCACCAAGAGGTCCATCTCTGCTTTAAATTAAAAACAATTAACCTCTGACAGTTGACTATGCTAAAGAGGTAATGTTTGGGGGTCTCACCCCCAAACATTTGACAATGGCGGGGGGCGGGGGTTATAATACTCTCCACAATGAATTTGAAGCCATTGGCCAATCGGGTCTTTCTGGAACCGATTGCCGAAGACAAAATAACTAAGTCCGGGATTGTCTTGCCGGATACAGCGGAAAAAGAGAAACCAATTCAGGGCCGGGTAGTGGCTGTGGGCCCGGGCAAGCGCAATGACCAAGGCAACTTACTGCCGCTGGCAGTCAAGGTCGGAGATCTTGTTCTATTTAAAAAATACGGACCGGATGAGATTGAAATTGACGGCAAAAAATATCTGGTCGCCGACGAAGACGATATTCTCGCCATTCTTGAATCATAAATCTTAAATCATAAATCCTATGGCTAAGCAGATATTATTTAACGAAAAAGCGCGGCTGGCTCTGAAGCGGGGCGTGGATAAACTGGCCGATGCCGTCCGGGTGACTTTGGGGCCGCGGGGCCGGGCGGTGGTTTTGGATAAAAGTTATGGCTCACCCATTATTACTCTTGATGGCGTAACCGTAGCCAAAGATATTGAACTAGAAGATAAGGTGGAAAATATAGGAGCCGAGTTGATCAAACAGGTGGCTTCCAAAACCAATGATGTGGCTGGCGACGGCACCACCACCGCTACCCTTTTAGCCCAGATTTTAATTCGCGAAGGTTTGAAAAATATCGCTTCCGGCACTGATCCGGTGGCGATGAAGCGGGGTATTGAACGGGCCGCTCAAGTGACAGTGGAAGAATTAAAAAGCATCTCCCGGCCCATCGGCGGCAAAGAAGACAGCGCTCATGTGGCTACTATCTCGGCCCGCGATTCGGAAATTGGCGGGTTAATCGCTGACATTATTGAGGAGGTGGGCAAAGACGGTGTGGTGACAGTAGAGCAAGCCCAAACTCTTGGTCTGTCCAAAGAAGTGGTCAAGGGTCTGCAGTTCGACCGCGGCTACATCTCTCCTTATATGATCACCAACCCCGAACGGCTGGAGGCCAATCTGGAAGAGCCGTATATTTTGGTAACCGACAAAAAAATTTCCAGCATCAGCGATCTTCTGCCCCTATTGGAAAAACTGGTGCAGAGCGGCAAGAAAGAGCTGGTGATTATTGCCGATGATGTGGAAGGCGAGGCCTTAGCCACTTTAGTGGTCAACAAACTGCGGGGTATCTTTAATGTTCTGGCAGTCAAGGCGCCGGGCTTTGGCGACCGGCGCAAAGAAATACTGCAGGATATTGCCATTGTCAGCGGCGCTAGTTTTATCTCGGAAGAAGTGGGACGAAAACTGGACTCAGTGGATATTACTGATCTGGGTCAGGCCCACCGCGTCCTTGCCAATAAAGACAACACCACAATAGTGGGCGGCAAAGGCGACAAGCAGAAGATTGAAGAACGGCTGCTGCAGCTGAAGAAACAATACGAAGTTACTGATTCGGAATTTGATCGCGAGAAAATACAGGAACGAATCGGCAAGCTTTCCGGCGGGGTGGCAGTGATCCGGGTGGGAGCGGCCACAGAAATAGAACAAAAAGAAAAACAGCACCGGATTGAAGACGCGGTAGCCGCCACCAAAGCCGCTATTGAGGAAGGGGTTGTCCCGGGCGGAGGCGTGGCTTTAATCCGGGCGGCCCGGGCGGTTGAGAATTTAATGAAGGGCTATACTCAGGAACAATTAGCTGATCTGGTTGGGGCTAAAATTGTGCTGGAAGCCCTTTATTCTCCCCTGCAACAAATTGCTGAAAACGCCGGCTTCAACGGCGCGGTTGTCTTAAATAAAGTTTTGGGGGAAAGCGAGGATTTTGGTTTCAACGCCGCCAGCGGCAAATACGAAAACTTAATCAAAGCCGGCATCATTGACCCGACCAAAGTCACCCGCTCGGCTCTGCAAAACGCCGTCTCCATCAGCTCCCTCTTTCTCATCACCGAAGTAGTGGTAGCAGAATTGCCGAAGAAAGAAGAAAAACACGGCCCCCAGATGCCGCCGGAGGATTACTAAAGCTCTAAACAAAAAATTTAGGGTATAGGGTATAGGGTTTACCTGCCCGCCAGTCGCTGACGCTCCAGGCGTCTGCAGGCGGGGGGTTTAGGGTACTTATAAAGCTCTAAATCATAAACTCAAAACTTAAAACTTTCGTTAGTTTTGACTTTTGATTTATAGTTTTGACTTCTGACTTTTGACTTTTGAGTTTCATTACAGCCCTTCCTCATCTTCCCGCGGTTTGTCCAAGGCCTCTGGCTCGATGCCGGCGGCTTGGCCGGTGATCCGTAAGACATCCTTATCAATCTTCCCCAACTCTTTATAGGCGGCGTTGTAAGTGTTGATGCTGGTGCCGAGATGATTGCCCAGCTTCTTCATATATTCTTCGTAAGTGCCGATATGCCGACCCAAATCTCCCACTCGCTTAATAATTTCCTTGGCCGACTCCTCAATCTGCAAGGCCTTCAATCCTTGCATAATAATCTGCAGTGAGTGATAAAAAGTGTTGGGCGAAACCACAATCACCTTTTTGTTCCAAGCGTAACTGAGCCAGTCCTTGTTCACCAGTAAATCGTAATAAATGGCTTCGGCTGGAATAAACATAAAAGCAAAATCAAAAGTCTTTTCTTCGGGCCGGACATATTTGGCAGTTTCATCAATTCTTATTTTTAAATCCTGAAAGAAAATTTTGTCGTCGCGCTGGTAATTCTCCAGACTAAATTTGGAGTCAATGGGAATAACTTTGTCTTTGACAAAAATGACGGCATCCACTTTGGCGCCATCTTTGAAGCCGTACTGGAGCTGATACTGGCCGGGCGGCAGAACATTTTTAAGCATTGTCTCCAAATAATACTCCCCCAGAATCCCCCGCTGTTTGGGATTTTTTAAAATATCCTGAAGGTTTTTCAGTTGGTCGGCAAAGCCCACCACCTGCTTGTGGCCCTCACCCAACTTCACCAGCTCGGCCGCCACCTCTTTGAAAACCTGATGCATCGAGCCGCGAATATCATTGAGCTGGTTTTGCAGTAAAAGCAATGAGTCTGGCTTTGTTTCTCCTGGCTTCCGGCGCAAAGTTAGAAAAATTAAGGCGGCTAAAAGAATAACTATCAAAACTAAAAGCAGCTGCTCCATGGCTCCTATGGTAGCAGAATAATTTTCAATTTACAATTTTCATTTAATGTACCTTAATTGAAAATTGATCATTGATCATTGAACATTGAAAATTTCGCTAAGGGCATCCGGGAAACCAAGGGATGACTTCGCAGATGGTCGAGCGGATAACAGCAATAGTTTGAGAAAGCTCTGTTGTCTGAGTGTCGCCATCGTCGCAAGTCAAAGTATAGGTGGTGGTTTGCGAAGGCCGGACCGAACGGGAACCGCCCGCTCTATTGACAGAACCAATGCCCGGAGCAATGGAGCAGTTGGCGGCGTTCTGGCATCTCCAGTCAAGAATGGAACTATTGCCGGATAAAATTCTTGTCGGTGAGGCGGTGAAAGCGCAACTAAGCAAGCCGGGCGGCGGCGGCGGCCCTGAGCCGCCGGTTAAACAATCACTAATTGTCACCTGATAGTTCTGGCCGCTGAATTTCAGCCAACCAATCACCATCCCGCCCCAAGCATAGCCATTAAGAAAACAGCCGGCAGTGGCATTGCCCACCTGCTCCACGCTATAGCCATTGCCGGAAAGCTTCAGCCAACCCTCCCAGCCGCCGGCATCGGGATTATTGCCGGTACCGCAGTGGCGGGGATCGGCCGTGGCGGCACAAGACCGGGCCCAACCCTTGAACTTGTTGTCACTGACATCATAGCGGCCGGAGTAAGCAGGGTTGTATGGGTAAGGGCCGGGCGGGTCGAACCTGACCCAGCCGATATTTTCTGACCAAGCAAAACCGGACAATTCACCGGTGGCAGTATCAGCCATGACGCCGTAGTTGGCGCCATTAAACTTAACCCAGCCGATATTTTCTGACCAAGCATAACCGCTCAAGCCGGCGGCCTCAGCCGATAAAACTCTAAACTCTAAATCCGAAACTCTAAACAAATTCAAAATCACAAATAATAAAATCCAAAAAAATAGACGAAAAAACTGGGATTTTTCAATTATGGACATAAAAGTCACAGCCGGGCGGAGGGGTGTTGGGGCAGGAGTCGTTGCCGGCGGTGACGTGGAAATCAATGATGTCAAAACCGGCAATCTGGCGGAAATGAGTGTTGGGATTTTCCAGGCAGGCTAAGGCAAGAATGATTTTGCCCTCCACCGCGCCGCCGTTATCTTCAAAACATTCGCATCTGACTCCCTGCCAAGTACAGGCATCACCGCCGCCACCGCCTCCAGCGCCGCCGGGCCAGACAGTGCGGCGGTCGCCGCCCAAACTAATAGCGGCGGCGCTTAGCTCATTAACTTGAAGATTACCGGTCTTGCTTTGAGCATCCGGACCGACATTGATCGGCGCCGGCGCATTCTCGTTGGGCGGCGGCGCAGCCGGCTCGCTAAAAGCCAAAACAATATAATTGACCGTCAGCAAAGTCAGAACGACAGCAATTAAGATAGAAAAAAACTCATGACGCATTTGTTTTAATTATAACAGATGGTGGCCACGATGGCTGTGGATAAAAAAACCTCCCCCGCGCTCCTTTCAGCAATACGCTCTGTTGCGCCTAAATTCCCTGCCTGCCGGCAGGCAGGCACCTCGCCCTTCATCAAAAATTATCAGAAAAACAGAACTCGCCGTTAACATCAAGGAATACTAGGATTTCCCAGCTGAGCTGGGGCTCAAACAACTGTTTTTCTTAGATTTTTTTCTGAAGGGCTCGGGAATTTAGAGCTCCACTACGCTAAATATTGCTGAAAGGAGGCGGGGTCGGATTTTTTATTGGTCTCAGGCATTCCCTTATAAGAGGGATAACAGCCAACTGCCTCTTCGCAGCAACCTGTGTAGTGGAAGGGATAAATTCCTGAGCTTCTCCGAACAAAATACCCAACAAATCAGCTGTTTGAGCTCTGAATCCCGAGCCGGGTCGAGGGAGAGGGCGAGTTCTGATTTTTGGGTTTATTTTGGAGGAGAAGCGAAGATTGAATTTATCTGTAACGGAATAGTTGCGAGAGGAGGCAGTTGGCTGTCCTTTATGCCTGAGGGAACCAAAAGCGGTTCCTTATAAAAAAACACCCCGCGACCTCACCGCAGGATGCTTTTTATTTTCGTTGGAAGAATTATTAAATTTTCTTACCCCATGCCACCCACAAACCCCAAATACCGAGAACTAGGTGGACGACGTGATCAATTGTTTCTAAGCTGGCGCTGCCGTAGAAAGTCGGATCTTTGAAGCCCCAAATGCCAGCATAAAGGGCGACAAGACCGTAAATTACGGTTAGCCATTTTTGGGTCTGACCATCAAGCCAATAAGCGGCGATGAGAGCGATGATACCGAGAACCAAGTGGCCCCAGTTTTCACCGTCACTGAGAACGAAAGTTCCTTCGATGCCTTGCCAAACAAAGCCCAAAAGTCCCAAAACGACTAGAATCCAACCAACCCAAGTCAAATAGGTTTTAACCATAATATTTTTTTAATAAAGGTACGGAATTTATTCGACCTTTATTTAATTATAACATAAGCAAAGAGAGCCAGCTATAGGGTGTGGATAACCTTAGAAACCCAATAAGTCGGCGATGGTGTCCAAAATTTTAGCAGTCAGATTATTGCCGTAGGGCTGATAGGACACCGGACCGCCCATCATCATCTTCATTCCTTCAAGACATTCTGGAGATGCTTGCGATGGGTCGCTACCAGCCATCATTATTGAAGTGATCTCCTCCTGACATCGAGCTATTATGTCTCCGGTTTGCCGCTGATATTCTTGTCCTTCAGGTAGTTGACCGGCCTGTTTCATCTTCTCCATCATCTCCTCTTGAGACATACCGGGAGGCAAGCCCATTTCATCAAAATCATCTCCAGCTCCGGGCGGGCCAAAACCGTCCGGCGGACCAAATCCCCCATCCATCATTCCTCCCGGCGGACCAAAACCGCCGCCCATCATCTCACCCATACCTTCTGAAAAACACCCTTCCATAATATCCTGCATTTCCGGTCCGATTTTCATCATTACTTTTATATCGCCGCCGCGAAGCGCCGCCAGAGATGTTCCCTGCGAAGATAATTCTTTATCAATACACTCCAAAACCGGCGGCGGAGCTTGAGCCAAGGCCTGCTCCATCATTTTCATACCTTGAGTTATTTGTTCTCTGTCTCCGGCAGGAATCATTTGCGTCATATCAATTCCTAATCGCCCCATAGCCTCCATACAAACCTCCGGGTCTTCAGAGCAAACCTCTTCACAATCCTCTCCCCGACAAATAATATTGCCATCTTCATCTTTCATCCCGCCCATCATTATTTTAACCATCACATCTTCAGACATTCCCTCCGGTACGTCCTCCATAAATCCGGCGGCTTTAGCAAAAGCAAAACAATCGCGAGCCACCGCTTCGCTGGGCGGCGCCATACACAAATCTTTACACTCCCGACCCTCACAGCCACCCGGCAGTTTAGCTCCTTTAGCTAAGGCCTGCTGAACCATGGTCATCTCTTGCCGCATTTGTTCAGGAGCAACGCCCTCTTCGGCGGCAATGGCCGAGAGAATCTCCGGATTCTCCAAAGCAAAATTCATACAAGCCACCATGTTTTTGGGATCACTACAAACAATTTCACATTCCTTACCGCGGCAACCCAAGGGTCCGCTGCCAGTGCCCATAGCCCGGGCTAAATTAGCTTCTTTTTTAGACATCAAGCCCTCTCTTTCAGCAAAAGCCACGCACTCAACTATATGATCAGGATTATCGCAATAAGCAAAGCAGACGGCCTTGTCTTTACAGTTGCCCAGCTCGGCCAGCGGATAGATAATGTGGCTGTCGTCAAATTCAGCAAAAGCCACGCCGGATAAAATAATAAATAGCGACACTAATGCGCACACGAATACACGCGAATGATACAAAAATTTTCGTGTGTGCCTTTTCGCATAGGGCTCTGCCCAGGCTTTTCGTGTACTACTCAAAAGGATTAAGCTTGACGCCTTCATAGGGGTTAGTTTTTACATCTTCAAAAGGATTTTCGACTATGGGAACGATGCTGGGAGCAGTCGGAGTTGGGGCGCCGCTTGGGGCGGCGACAGGCGCAAGGGCGGCTGGTCCGCCAGCTTGCTGGGAATACCACCAGAGGCCGGCGACAATGACTATGACTATGACAATGACTATGATCCAGGTTTTTTTATTCATATTCTAATTCTACCTCAAAAACAGGTTACGCAAGATGTGGATAATTTGGCCGAGAAGATTAGGCCGATAAAGTCCGGTTGTCGTTGTCGAAGAACGGCAGGCCTTAGTGCCTGAATCCCACCACTGACCAGAAGGACAAGTGGGCATCTGACAATAATTATTGGTCCAGGTACCGCCGGCTTGAACGCAACCAGTAGCCGGGTCAGTGGAATATCCTGAATAGCCTCCGCCGCCTGTCGGCGTGCAGTAATTATTAGACCAGGAGCAACCGTCTGTTTGACCACAAGTAGTTTGGCTCAAGCCGCCGCAACCCGGAGCATAACCGCCTCCGCCGGTACCGGTATAAGTACCACTGCTCATACAAGTATTAGCAGCCGCATTCCAATAACAACCAGAGGCCGAGTAACTGGTACAGAGCGCTTCAGTGGTGCCGGCACTGCAAGGGCCGCCAGAACCTCCGCCGCCAGTATAACTGCCGCAATCCGAAGGACAACTGCCGGTGCTTTCACCACTTTCACAGACATTGTTGTTATTGCAGGCAGTAGTGGAGCCGCCGGTGCCGGTGCCAGTGCCGGTGCCGGTGCCGCCTCCGCCAGATGGAGAACCAATAGGCATACAGTAGTTTCGTCCAGCTTCAGAGAACCAGCGCCATTCGCAACCAGCGGCAGCCCTACATTGCGATTCGTTACTATCATACTGACCGCAACCAGTAGATCCGGTGCCGCCGCCTCCGCTATAAGTGCCGCTCGAAGAACAACCCGGCGCCGGAACATCCTGACTAGTACATTTAATCAAAGTTTTATTAGCAACCTCCACCGCCTCACTCATAACTCCATTAAAGCAATAACGGGTATCAGACATTTGATGCGCGCCGGCAGCGTCACTGGTGAAAAGACTTTTAATGGCTGGGTCACTGCAAATAGCAGTGTAGCCGCCGCTAGAACCACTTGATGGCAGACAAAGCCCGCCGCTGATATAGCCGGGAACTGCGGCACATTCACTAGATGACATACAAGATCCGTAAAGATCTTTCCAAGGATAGGGTTTATCAGAAGGACAGTTGGCGCCCGGCGTTGTAGTGCCGCCGCCCGATGATTCACATCTGGCAGTATCATCAGCTTCTTTACCAACTAACTGCTGCCAAGGCGGCGGAATCTGCCCCTGCTCCAGCCAGAATCGGATTTTAGTGACAGCGGCGCCGCTGCCTTTAGCATTCATACAGCTTTCAAAACTATTCATATAATAGAGACCGCCGCGATAAGCCCGAGCCGCCGCCTCTTTGTCTCCACCGGGCGGCACCTGACCCTGAGAGCGGTAACGTTTGCATTGGGCAGTATCCGGCAAACCAAAGGCCTTGGTATTCCTAGGATCACCCGCTCCCTGACGCCAGATGCCCGGCGCCGAAGGAGGCACATTAACGCATTCAGTTTCCGCCTCCTGAATCATGGCTAAATAATCAGGGTCTTTGGTATCAAGGATATTAGAGCAGAGGCCCAGAGCATTGAAACATTTATACTTCTGACCGGCGGGCGGGACTGGTATGGGCACGGGAGGAGGGATGGGCGTTGGCTTGCCGCCATGGGCGACACTGAGACAGGAGTAAATAACCGGCCGCAGGGGATCACCGGCCGGCAGGATTCCGGCCAATTCTTCCAGCTCCAAAATGGTGCTGTAGTTCTTGCCGCTAAAGAAAACCGGCAGAGGCGAACCGTTTCTTACCATACAGTCTGTCAGCTTCAGCATCACTTCGACTTCATCGATTGGTTTAGGAATAGGATTGGGAGGGGAAGTACAGGCGCCCATAGCTCCGCAGAGCGCTTGGGAAGCGGTGTTTAAGGAGTTGGCATAGGTTCCGCAGGCAGAAAGAGCATCGTTGACAGAATCATAGACAAAACTGATCTTTTCTTTAGTCTCAATAGTGTAAGGTTGTTTTTTTCCAGTTTTATAAAAGACGCACTCGACCGGATTTTTAGGCAGGTCTGGCGGCAATTCGGCCGAGGCCATAACTTTGGCGCACTCGGCAGATAAGCCGTAGCCACTACCATAAGTATCGCAGAACTTTTTGGCTTCGCTGATGGTGCGGACAGTGCGGCTATTTTTAGTCAGATGGCCGGGACCGCTGAAGGTATAGGGGAATTCCACTTTGATAACTGGTTCGGTTATTTCAATACAAAATGGCCCACAGCGGCCGGGAATCGGTATTTCTTTCTTTCCGGTCAAGGGATCTATCTCGCAATAACGAGGCATCACCGTCGGACAAATAAGCTGTTTACTGCAGCTACAGTAATCCCCGCAACCATCAATTAAGGTGCATTCTTTAAATTCTCCGGCCGGGCAGTCGGTAACCGTGGGCATGGCCGGGCAGATTTTCTGGCCGCCCCGCTTCTTGTCGTAATCCGGATCACCGGGACAAACAACTGTCGGGGCCTGACAAATGGCCCTTCTCGGTTCTTTTACCAAAAACATCTTGTCGCCGTAGTAACATTCAGGCGAGGGCAGAG
>CAYICS010000003.1:44035-73450 GCA_964362125.1 uncultured Candidatus Saccharibacteria bacterium | reverse complement strand
AGGGCTGATGGCTTTCAGCGCCCTTGGGAACGCCGGCGCCGACAATATAGAAATAGACATTGCTGGAACGAGCCAGGGCTGAATACAAATCAACCTCGCCGTGCTTGGCCCAATCCAAAAAGCGATTAGGGGTCTCGGGATTATAGGGATTGGGAATTTCCAAATAGCCGGGTGAGTAAAAAGTCGTCTGAGGAGTGACTGTTCCTTCCCGGAGAGCGGCCAGGGCCACCAGCGGCTTGACTATCGAGCCCGGCGCATAAAGCCCCGAGACCGCCCGGTTGAACATCGGGTTTTGCCGGCCCTCCAGATACTCCTCTGGCTGATTATTGTTGTATGAAGGGAAACTGACCAAAGCCAAAATTTCTCCGGTCTTGGGATTAAGAGCAATGCCGGTGCCGGAACTGCGATTAAGCTGGGCCAGATGTCGGCGAAAGGCCTCGTGAAAAAATCTTTGAAATTCTCCGTCAATGGTTAGCTGCAAAGGAAAGCCGGGCTGGGATTCACTTTCAATCTTCTCCTGCAAAGTATTGCCGCCGGCATCGCGATAAAAAATTTTCACTCCGTCCACTCCCCGCAACTGCTTGTCATAAACCGCTTCCACGCCGGTCTTGCCATCAACAGTATTAGTCCAATTAACCAGGCCGGTGAAGCCGAGGATATGAGAAAAGACAAGTGGGTCAAGATATTGGCGCTGGAAGTCATCCTCTACTAATACGGCATCGCTCTGCAAAGCCCGCAGATCAATGGCCTGCTCTAAAGTAATATCCCGGGCGACAATGGCCTTAGTGCCTTTTTCCAAGTCAATCTTCTGGATCGTTGTTTTTAAATCTGCCACTTCTTTGCTGAGAATTTTTGCCACCTTCGCCAGTAAATCGTCCCGGCCTTCTTTGAGCCGCAGTAATTCACTTTTATCCAAACTAAGACGGAAGCTGGGGATATTTTTCACCAATTGTTCGCCGAAACGATCGGTGATAATGCCGCGGTAGGCAGGGACGACTAATTCCTTGTTGACATTAATCTCGGCCCGGGCCTGATAAAAATCAGCCGCTGCCGCTGATAAATAAACCAGTCGGGCAATAACAGCCCCTGCCAAGATCAAGCCCACGCCCGCCACCAGCAAAAAAGTACTGCGGGTAATGGGCAGTTCCAGCCGCTTTAAATCCCCGGCCCACTGGTCAAAGATGGCCTCTTCAAAGCTTAGTTCCTGTTTCTTCATAGAAGCTGACGCGATGCCAAAATTTTTTAATCTCTAAACTCTAAACAGAATATTTAGGGTATAGGGTTTAGCGTTTAGGGTTTAGGGTTTCTTTAGATGCGGATGCCGGTTTTTTTGTGATAAAACCGTGTGGCTGCCAGAAAAAGCACCGCGCCTAGTATCAAGTTATATAATAATTCTTGGAAAAACAACGGGCTGCGGCTGATGAGGAAGGCGCGGTCAATCAGCAGATAAAAAGCGGGTGTGGCCAGAGCCACCAGCAGGAGATAATTAAGAAACGACTGCCACGGCAGGATAGACCGAAGGAGCTTGGCCGCGACCGCGGTCGCGGCCAAGGCCGCGGCCGCTAATGTTTGGGGGTGAGACCCCCAAACATTAAGCAGGGCGGCCGCGGCCGCCACCAACAGCAAATACTCCACCCAGTCCCGCACTAAAAAACCGGCCAAGAGCAAGGCCACCAGCGTCCAATTGGGCCGCACCCCGGCCAACTGCAAACCCGGCAGTTGCTGTAAGATGGCGGCAGTAACGACAAAAAGAAGAAGCCAGATTAGTCGGCTGGTCATTCAATCATTCTACTTTCAACTACTCTGTTTTGACAAACTTCCCGCCTCTCACCGTCTGCATTTCAAAAACATCTTCAGGAGTGATCATAAAACCTTTTTCGTTAAAAGAGATGCTTTCCAGCGAGGCGCCGGGGTAATTACTGATATTTTTAATCTCATTTGAATATACATCCCCCCCCTAGGGAGTCAAGTGTTTATAAATTTCGATAAGTTTTCTCAGAGCGACGCTCAATTCTAATAATGTTTATCTTATTTCTTTCGTCAATTGTATAAACAATCCGAATTCGGCTCTTCTTTACCCGAAAAAGATTGGCGTAACCTGATAACTTCTCTATATGCAGTCCCAATCGCCGACCGGTCTTTAGTTGCTGGAGGATATCCTTGATAACTAATTTCTCCTTTTCAGAAAATTTCTTCAGCAGACGATCAAACTCGTCCATAGACTAAAGACGTTTTATTAAACTATCTAAAGATACTCCACCCTTTCTTATTTTAGTAAAATCAGCCACCATCTCCCATTTTTCCTCTGGAGGAGAAATTTTAAAAAGGGGCCTGGCTCGCCTAGTCACAATAAAAGACTCTCCCCGTCGAACCCGCTTAATATACCTCTCGGCGTTTTGACGCAATTCTTTTAATCCAACCGTCTGGCGCATAATAATAAGTTTAACTTAAGTTAAACTTATGTCAAATTAGTCGCGGCTCTGTTTTTTAACTAAAGGGAGATGGGTGAGTTTACCGAGGCGCGTACCTTTTACTCAGCTGTCCAGGGCAGGATTATCAATTCGGTCAGGTCATTGATTTCATAACCCAGCTTCACCGAAGCTCCTTTGAAGACGCCGGTGGCCTCGTCGCTTTCAATGGCTGTCACTTCGCCCACTTTCAAGCCATAGGGTAAATCCTGACTGGCGGCAAAGATCACCTCGCCCTCCTCCACTTTCTTATCTTGGCTAATCATCTTCAGTTTAGGCGAGGGCCCGCCTTGGAGCAGGGCCGGCACCCGGCGCCGGCCCAAGCGCACCGGCAAATCCCAATCCGGACTGAAAATTGTTTTGACTAAACTATAATTTTTGAAAACCTCGCTGACCTGACCAATGATGGTATGGCCGTCAATGGTGGCCGGCATCTCTGGCTTTACTCCCTGAGCTTCGCCAATATCAACGCTCAAAATATTTTTGTTGTTAAAGGGATAGCTGGAGTGAATCCGGCCGCGCAGAACCTCTCTGACTGGGACGGGCGTGTTATTGGTCAATTCCCAAACCTCTGCCCGCAGTTTTTCGTTTTCCAACCGCAGCTGGTTAAAGTCGCTTTTGTCAGCGGTTAAGTCTGCCAAAAAACCAATCAGGCCCTTTTTGAGAGAGGCGACCAGCAGTACCAGTAAAATTATCAGTAAAATGAAAAACTTCCGCATTCCAGTTTCCAGTTTCCAGTTTCTAGCTTCCAGTTTCTAGATTCTAAACTTTAATGTCCCTCGGAATCAACGGGTGGTTCAGAATGGGGGCGTAGCGTTCGAAATTCTCCACCACCACACCCGTGCCGCGGGCAACGCAGGTCAAAGGGTCATCAACTACCATCGTCGTGATCGACAATTCTTTGGCAATCAATTGGTCAAGGCCCCGCAACAAACTGCCGCCGCCGCAGAGAAAAATCCCCCGGCGCAAAATATCGCCCACCAGCTCCGGCGGCGCCATCTCCACCACCTCCCGCACTGCTTCCACAATAATTTTCAAAGACCGGATAATGGCTGACCGGATCTGAAAATCTTTAACTATCACTTCTTTGGGCAGGCCAGTGGTCAAGTCGCGGCCGCGAATGGCCAACTCGGCTTTGTCATCAAGGGGAATAGCCGAGCCAATGGTGATTTTTAGTTCTTCAGCTGTCGGCTCGCCGATAATCAAACGGAACTCATCACGAATAAAACGGATAATATCATCATTGAGCTTGTCGCCGGCAATCTTTAAGCTCTTGGAGTTGACAGTGCCGGCCATTGAGATAATGGCCACCTCGCAGGTGCCGCCGCCGATGTCCACGATCATATTGGCAGTGGGTTCGTGAATGGGCAGGCGGGCGCCGATAGCCGCCGCCAGCGGCTCTTCAATCAAGTAAGCGCGATGAACGCCGGCGCCAATAACCGCGTCTTCCACTGACTTCCGTTCCACTTCTGTCAGGTTACTGGGAATGCCGACGGCCGCCCGCTGGATATTAAAAAATGGCGAACCGGTGGCTAGACGCTTTAAAAAACTCTTCAGCACCTCCTGAGTCATATCAAAATCCGAGATGACGCCGTTGATCAGCGGCCGGATGACGTTAATGTGAACCGGTGTCCGGCCCAGCATCTTTTTGGCCTCATTGCCGATGGCCAACACCTGTCCGGTTTTCATATTGACTGCTGACAGTGATGGTTCATTGACTACAATTCCCCGGCCAGCGACGTAAATTAGGGTGTTGGCTGTGCCTAAATCGATGCCAATGTTTTTGCCGAAATAATTGAACATAGGGTATTTTATAAAGCTCTAAGCTCTAAGCTCTAAACAAACTCAAAACTCAAATATCAAAACTCAAAAATGTTTTTGGATTTTGGATTTTGAGTTTCATCATTTGTTTAGGATTTAGAGCTTAGGATTTAGAGCTTAAAGTCCGTAGGTAGCTGAGATTCACCAGCTCGGCTTTTGCCTCTGAACGCTTTTTCAACTCTACCTTTTCGCCGGTCTTCTCGCTGACAATAGCCCGGACCGGCAAGCCGAGCAAGTCCGCGTCCATCAGTTTCTCGCCGGCGGAAACCGGCCTGTCGTCGTATAGTACCGCCACCCCTCTTTTCTGTAAATCTTGATAAACTTTCTTAGCCGAGACCTTCCCCAGTTCTAACAGATGAATGGCAAAAGGCGCAATACTTGACGGCCAGATGATTCCCTGATCATCGTGATGGACTTCCACCGCCGCCGCCATCACCCGGCCCAAGCCAATGCCATAAGAACCCATAATCGGCCGGTTCTTAACTTTAAAGGCGTCGGAGTACTTGGTGCCCAGAGGAAAAATATTGCCGACTTCAATGGCGCTCTCTTTTTTAATCTTGCCCCGGCACTGAGGACAGCTGCTGCCGGCTTTTAATTTGGAGATCTCTGCGTTCTCTGCATACTGACATTTATCACAAATCAAAATCGTGTCCTCGCCCACGGGCGAGATCACCTGAAACTCGTGGGTGTTAGTGACAGTGAAAGCGCCGCCGCCAGCCACGGTATAGACAGTTTTTAAACCGCAGCGCTCAAAAACTTTTTCGTAGGCGCGCCGGACTTTTTGGTAATAATCTTCAAAATCTTTTTGGTCGGCGTGGAAGCTGTAAAGGTCTTTCATAATAAACTCGCGGGTGCGCAAGAGGCCCGACTTGGCCCGGGGCTCATTGCGGAACTTAGTCTGGATCTGATAAACCGCCAAAGGCAAATCTTTCTCTGATTGAATATAATGAGAGGCGATCTCCGTAATTATTTCCTCGTGAGTCCAGCCTAAGACAAAGCTCGCTTCCCTAACCCCTAAACCCTGAACCCTAAACCCTATAGGCACATCCCAGCGGCCGGTGGCGTCCAGATATTTTTTCTCCACCAAGGCCGGCATAAAAATTTCCTGCCCGGCAATGGCGTTCATTTCTTCCCTGATAATGGCGGCGATCTTCTGAATCACCCGCCAACCCAGAGGCAGGTAGCTATAAATACCGGCAGAGTTTTTATAAACAAACCCAGCTCGCGAAAGCAGGCGGGCATTAACACTGACTTCATCAGCCGGCGCCTCCCGCCGGGTTTTGGTGAAAAGCTCTGATTGACGCACGAATTTAGTCTAGTTTAGCTAGAGCAAACTGGCAATATCCTTCAAAGTGACAATAACGATGAGAGTGATAAGAAAAGCGAAACCAAAAGTATTGGCCTTAGTTTCAAAGTAGGGGGTGAAAGCCCGGCCGCGGATTTTCTCAATAATAATGAAAAGCAGACGACCGCCGTCTAAGGCAGGGATTGGCAGGATATTGAGCACAGCCAAGTTTAAAGAGATTAAAGCCAAAAGCTGGAGAACATAAACCCAGCCGATCTGGCCGGTGCTGACAGCGATGTCAAAAATTCCCACTGGCCCGACAATATTTTCCGGCGCCAGCACGATCTGATAAAGACCGCTGAAAATCGCTCCCACAATCGCCGCTGAATTTATTAATCCCTGACTTAAACCTAATAAAAACCCCTGCCGGGGCAGACCGCCTCCCTGCAAGGCAATACCCAAGGCCCCTTCTCCGGGCGGCGTTTCTAAACGGGGGGTAACTTTGAAATTCAAAGTGTCAGAGCGGCGCTGGACTTTTATTTCAATCTCCTTACCTCTATTGCTGTTAACAAACTCCACCAACTTATCAGGGCCTTGATAACCCAAAACCAAATCACCTGACTTAAGGCCAGCCACTGCCGCCGGACTTCCGGGCAAAACCTGACTAATCATAATCACCGGCGGCGCGCCCAGCCAGAAAACAGCTGACATAATCAGCCAGCCGGCGATAAAGTTCATCAGCACGCCGGCGACAATGACAATTATCTTTTTACCAGCGGCTTGGGTAACAAAAGATTTGGGGCCGGCGTCACCAAACTCGCCATACAATTTCACAAACCCGCCTAAAAAAATCCAATTCAAACTATAAATAGTCTCCCCGATCTTTTTTGCCCAAATCTTGGGCGGGAAACCAATACCAAACTCCTCCACCCCCACCCCAAACCACTTAGCCGCCCAAAAATGGCCCAGTTCGTGGACGAGGATTAAAACCGAGAGGCCGATGAGGACAATGAGAAAGCTAAGCATAAAGTATCGATACTAATATACGAATGCTACTAATGATACGAATAAAAGACAAATTTAGAAAAGAGGGGTAAAAAAAGCCCCCTGTAGCCGGCTCATTCGCCAATCTCCGGCTACAGGGGTTGTCTGATGGTCAGGACTCAGAGCAGTCCTGTGTCAGACCCCGGTGATCACGTGCTGAAATTAAAAAAGCACCAAGTGCTTGCGGGCAATCATAGAGACAGCCTCCTTTTCCAAGGACTCTTACTTAGCGGAGTCGTTACATCACGGCTCCTTGGACTATCCATAGTATAGCTCCTACCTAAAACAATGTCAAGTCCCCTGGGAAGTATGGCCTGGATCAGGAACAGTGAGACAAACCATCGGTGGTTCTTTGACGATCAGTTCCTCTTCATTATAGTAGATGGGGATGCCCAGCTTTTCGGCTAAAGCCGCTTCTTCGTCAGCGCCGCTCGACTCACCCGGCAGGCGAAGAACCGCATCGCAAACCGGCACAAACTGAGCATCAAGATCAATCCAAACTGGATAATCTTGAGGGAAAAGCATGTGCCAGAAATGTGTCAGATGAGGCACGAAAGGGGCGTAGCCCTTTTCTAGGAGTCGCGTTCCTGCCTCTATCGCCTTACGAACATTCACCGCTACATCGCCTTTAGTATATGGACCGGCGATATAGATACGTCGGCGTCGCTGAACTTGACCGGGCAGACACTTAGCCCCACATCTTCGCAGAACGGCTAGTTGTTGCTCCAATTTCACAAGTGCATACTCTGAAGCGATCAGATTTTGCCCCAAATCGTCAGCCATAACTGAATCCTCCAAATAGAGTTTTGGTACTAAAACATAATATATCAGGTTTTCTTATATCTTTCAACCATCATCAGCCGCTTTTGGTCGCGAAGGACTAACCCAGTTTATGGTCACTGCCTAGCCGCCCCACTTCTTCTGAACAATATCTCCCGGGTATGAGTATGTTTGTACATTTGTACAAGTGTACCATTGACGTTTATTACTTTTTATTATTATACACTTATCTCGTACGTACGAGATAAGTGTATAAGGTAAAATTATAAAAGGAGAAATACTGGATACCTTAATTTTCTTCAATTTTCTTCAAAAAGAGCCTCCCGAGCTCCTTAATTTTCTCGAGTCCGAGTGGTTGTTGTGAAGAAGTAGTGAGGAGGGCTGGCTGGCGGGTACTAAAAGCAATTCCTTATTCGTTTATCTCCTTCACCTTGGCTGTCAGGAGATCTTCCAACTGCTTATTAGTCTTGTCCACTGCCGCCTGCACTTTCTTTTTCATAAATTCCTCCAAGTCCTCGTCCTCCTGCTGGCGCGCCTTCTTGATAATGTCGTCCCGCATCATCCGCACTTTAATTCTCTCTTTCTCCGTTATCCCCCTCACCAACCTCTCCAGCTCCTTGCGCCGCTCCAAAGTCAAAGTCGGCAAAGCAATCCTGATGATATTGCGGTCAACTGCCACTGACAAACCCAAACTAGACGCCTCAATAGCTTTGGCCACGGCCGCCAAAGCGTTTTTATCCCAGACACTGATGTTGATTTCCCGCGGCGGGACGACACTGATCGCCCCCAACTGCTTCACCGTCAGCCAACTGCCCAGATATTCCACTTTAATATCCTCCACCAGTTTGGTAGTGGGGCGATTGGTGCGGATAGTCGCCAGTTCGTCTTTGAAACGACTGACTAAATGACTAAAATCCTGCTCTAATTTTTTTAAATCCTGCTCCATACAGCTTCCAGTTGAAGTTTTTTATTCAAATTAAATTGATTAATCAAAACCCAGCGGCTTGACAACTCTTTCAGGACAGGAAAATTTTTTATCGGCTCCTTATCCAATTCCCAAAATAATGACTTAATAAATGAATCCAATAATTCCGGCTCTTGGCTGTCGTTAATCTGCTTGAGGATTTGGCGGCGGGCGGCGGCTGTTGCCGGAAGAAACTCTTTGGCTTCCGGCAATAATCTCTCTAACTCCATTTTACCCGGCAAATAGATTTTTTGGAAACGCGACACCAAGGCCGGCGGCAAAACTCCCGGCTCATTGACAATTAAGATAATCAAGCTGGTGGAGGGCGGCTCTTCAGTGATTTTCAAAAGCGCCGGCCGGGCATGCAGAGATAAATTTTCCGCTTTATCAATAATCACTGTCCGGCGACTGGATTTTAACGGCCGCTGCCACAAAAACTTTCGTATCTGCCGCACCTCATCGATACCCACCTCTGGCTGGGATAACAGCAGACAATCAATTAAAGGTCCGGTTCCCTGCTCCAAAAACTTTGCCAGTTCCAAAGCAAACTCCAGCTTGCCATTGCCATAGCCCCAAAAAAGATAAGAGTGAGCCAACCGCCCCTCTTCACCGTTTTGCTTCAAGAGTTCTTTTATAAACATCAAGATGACTAAGGATTAAGCCGGTGCCTTTGGCCACGCAGAAAATTGCCTCGTCAGCCACAAAAGACGTCACCCCCAGCATCCGCTTGAAAAATTCATCAATATGGCGCAGTTGGGCCGAGCCGCCAGTGAGAATAATCCCCTTATCCATTATATCAGCTACCAGCTCGGGCGGGGTAATGTTAAAAACACTCTGCACTGAAGAAGCGATGTCAGTCAGATGAGGCTGGAGAGCCTCAGCCACCTCGTTGGAATTGATCACAATATCTTTAGGCAGACCGCTGATTAAATCGCGGCCCCGCAACTGTATTTCCATTTTCTCTTTGGTGGACAGAGCCGAACCAATCTCAATTTTTACCTGCTCGGCAGTCTGCTCGCCGATAAAAAGCGAATAACGTTTTTTAATCAGATCAATAATCGCCTGATCGAATTTGTTGCCCGCCACCCGGAGACTGGACCAGGAAACAATGCCGCCCAGCGAGACCACCGCCACCTCCGAGGTGCCGCCGCCCATATTAATCACCATATTGCCGGAATGGCTGTTAATTGGAATGTCAGCGCCCAAGGCCGCCAAGATTGGTTCTTTAACAATATAAACTTCTTTAGCGCCTGATTCGCGGACCGCGTTCATTACTGCCCGTCTCTCGGTCTGGGTGATGCCGGCCGGCACAGAAATCACCACCTCGGGTTTAAAAACATTAACCGGGCCAACGGCTTTGGCCACAAAATACTGGAGCATCGCCCGGGTGATGTAATAGTCGGCGATGACGCCGTCTTTGAGCGGCCGATAAGCGATGATGTCATCAGGCGTCCGGCCCAGCATCTCTTTGGCTTCTTTACCCACTGCCAAAACGCTGTTGTCAGGATGGCTTAAGGCAACAATGGTCGGCTCATTAATGACAAAACCCTTGCCCGGCACAAAAACCACGGTGTTGGCTGTGCCGAGATCGATGCCGATTTGACGAATAAACATTGAGGCCAGCCTTCTAGACTTTTGGTCTTAAGATTACGGCGACTTTTTGGATTCTATCCACGAATTTTATTTTGTGTTCCATATTCGCTATATGCGAACTCGTCGAATATCTGCTCCCAGCTTCCTCAATCTAGTATCAATACTATAATAGCCGCGGTCAATCTCTTCAACCCCAGCCACCAACGACTGCCCTTGGGCAATTAAAGCCGCCACCACATTGACCATCCCTGCCCGCAGATCGCGGGTGACTAAATTGGCTCCCCGCAAGGGCGTCGGTCCATTAATGACCGCGCTATGGTGATAACCCAAACCATTAAAGCGGCATTTTAATTCACCAAGACATTTGGAAAAAACATGGATATTGGCGCCCATGGCATTGAGATCTTGGGTATAAGCAAACCGGTCCTCCCAAATTGTCTCGTGCAGTACTGAAACACCCTTGGCCTGCGTCAGTAAAACCACAAAGGGCTGCTGCCAGTCAGTCATAAAACCGGGATGGGTGTCAGTTTCTAATTCCACCCCGACCAGCTCCTGCTCCCGCCAGAAAACAATGCCATCTTTGGTCACCTGATACTGGCCACCGATGCGGCGCAGGGCATTAAGAAAAGAAATTAGATCCTCCTGATGAGCGCCTTTGACCAATACCCGGCCATTGGTGGCCACAGCCAAGCAGGCAAAAGAGACGGCTTCATTGCGATCAGGAATAATCTGGTGACTGGCGCCCCGCAAACGGGGCACACCTTCAATATAAATGACGCGGTTAGCTCCCAAACCAATAATCGCTCCCATCTTTTGCAGAAATTTAATTAGATCCATAATCTCCGGCTCAATGGCGGCGTTATGAATGACTGTTTTGCCCTTGGCCAAGACCGCTGACAAAATAATATTCTCTGTGGCTCCGACACTGGGGAAAGACAACTCTATCCGGGCGCCGCGCAAGCCATGGGGCGCTTCGGCCTGATAACTATTGTTATTATTTTCTTTAATAATTGCCCCCATATTGATGAGGGCTTCGATATGAAAATTAACCGGCCGCGGCCCGATCTGATCGCCGCCAACAATCGGCACCTCGGCCTTACCCACCCGCGCCAACAGCGGCCCCAGAGTGAGAATGGGGATACGGTTACGCCGACTCAAAGACAATACCCGGTGATTTTTTATTTTAGGAGTGTGGAGGCGAACTTTGCGGGAACGGCTGTGAGGATTGCCGGCGATTTTCGTACCAATCGTCCGGCAAAGCTCGGCAGTGATGCTGGTATCGCCAATATCCGGAAAATTATCCAAAACCACCTCCTCATCCGTCAATAAAGAGGCCACCATCAGTTTGGTGGCGGCGTTTTTGGCGCCCACCAACTCCACCTCGCCTTTTAACTTTTTGCCGCCTTTAATAACAAACGCCTCTGCCACAGTAAAAAGATGGTAGCACCCAGTAAATCAAAAAACAAATCAAGACCAGTATCAAGATTGCCATCGTGTAATGTCTCGAGTTTATCCTCAAAATAAACATCTATAATAAACTCTCCAAGCTCCCAAAAAATACCAATGGCTAAAACGATAGCAATTACCAATATCCAATTACCAATTACCAATGAAATTCCAAATTTCCGAAATAAATAAATCAAAAGTCCGGCTAGCCACAGGCCGCCGGCAAAATGAAGCAAATCATCAAGCCCCACTCCCGGCGAGTCAAGATCGTAGAGAACCACGAAAAAATTAGCTGCCGCGATCAGCCAGATGAGGATAGCCAGAAATACAGAAATCCTCATTTACCGTTTCGCCCATTGAGGCGCCCGCCGGGCTTTCTTTAAGCCGTATTTTTTCCTTTCCACCATGCGCGGGTCGCGCTTTAAGAAACCCGGTTGTTTTAACTGTTTCCGCCATTCCTCCTTTAATTTCACCAAAACCCGGGCCAGGCCGTGACGGATGGCTTCGGACTGGCCGGTTAAGCCGCCGCCCGAGACCCGGACGGTAATTGTCTGTTTAGGCAATTCCTTGAAACCGCCAACAACCGCCAAAGGCGCCTCCACTGCCGCCCTCTGCACATCAGTCTTAAAGTACTGTTTATAATCTTTATTATTAACAATAATTCCCGGCTTGCCGCCGCTAATCAACCTTACCCTCGCCACCGATGTTTTCCTCGCCCCTCGCGCTTCGATATATTTCGCGTCATTCGCGTGTATTCGCGATTTTTTGGTGTCGCTGTTGCTCATCTTTCTATTTTTAATCTGTTCATTCTTTTTTGCCTCAACCAATTCTTGGGCAACATATTATAAACTGCCAGCCACAAAACCTTCTCCGGAGACTTGGCAAAAATCATCTCAAAGGTCTTTTCTTTAAGATGCCCCATATAACCGGTATGCCTATAATAAATTTTCTGCTGAGCTTTTCTGCCAGTAACGATAATTTTAGAAGCGTTTTTAACCACTACCCAATCGGTGCCTGCGAGGCGCGGCTCATAGGCCGGACTTTTCTTGCCCTGTAAGATCTGAGCCGCTTCCGAAGCCAACCGTCCTAGTTTTTTATTGGTCGCGTCAATAGTGTAGTTCATAAAAATTCAATCCTGGCCATTTTAGCCGCGTCCCGTTTGCGGCCTCCAGCCAACTTAATAATTCTTAAATAACCCCCCGCCCGATCTTTATATTTAGGGCCAATTTCATAAAAGAGCTTCTGGGCGACCCGCTTATTATCCAGCCGGGAGTTTAAAATCCGCAGATTAGCCAACTGACCTTTCTTGGCAATGGTCACCAGCCGCTCTAATTTAGGCCGCAGAGCCTTGGCTCGGGTTTCCGTAGTCTCAATCTTTTCTTTCATAATCAGATTCTGCATCAAGTTTTTTAAAAAGGAGCGCCGCGCTCCTTTCTTTCGATTAAACTTCGGCTGGTTCATTTCTTTTTGGTTTTAGTGGCGGCTTTCTTGGCCTTAGCTGGCTTAGCATCCGGGGCTTTAACCAAGGGAGGTTGGGCCATCTCCTTGACCTCCAGTTGACCAGATTTTCCAAAATGCTCTTGGAGAATTTCCGTGGCTCGTTTCAGGGCCGCTGAAGGACTAATACTGCCGTCGGTGGTAATGTAGATGCGGAGACGGTTGTAGTTAGTCCGATCGCCCACCCGCATATTCTCTACCTCAAAATTAGTCCTCATCACCGGCGAATAAATAGCATCAAGAGCAATGGTGCCAATGGGCAGTTTTTCTGTCTTGCTCGCCTCTACCGGCACATAACCCAACCCTCTCTCGATTGTCAATTCCATATCTAAATCGGCGTTCTTGGCAGTGAGACTAACGATATGAATTTGGGGATTGACCACCTCCACCTGAGCATTAGTTTCAATATCGGCGCCGGTCACATCCTTAATGCCCTTCACTTTTAAAGAAACAGTCTGCGATTCATTGGTATGGAGAAGAAAGCGAACTTTCTTTAGGTTCAGCGTCAGTTCCACTACATCCTCTGTCATCCCCGGCAAAGTGGAAAACTCATGGGCGATATTCTTGATTTTGACCCGGGTGACAGCGGCGCCGGGCAAAGAGGATAAAAGCACCCGCCGCAGGGCGTTGCCTAAAGTGATGCCATAGCCGGTATAAAGGCCTTCAATTTCAAAAACACCGCTGCTGCTGTCTTCGGAAACGGTTTTAATGGTTACTGTCTCAGATAAATTTGAGAACATAATTATCTAGAATAACACTACTTTGAATAATAATCAATTACCAGGTTTAAATCGACAGGCATAGATGGGTCTTTGGGCTCAGAAACTACCTTGCCTTCGTTTTTTTCCTCATCCCGCTGCAGCCAGACCGGCGCTTCAATCTTCTTCCAGTTAAGATTTAATTCTTTAAAAAGATAATGGTCCCGGGATTGAGGGCGGATGGCGATGATGTCGCCAATTTTAACCTGATAAGAAGGAATAGTGACTCTGCGGCCATTAACCAAAATATGACCGTGGCCGACTAACTGGCGGCCAATAGACCGGGAAAGGGCCAGGCCTAAACGATAAACAACATTGTCCAGCCTTTTTTCCAGATAAGCCATTAAATTGCCGCTCTTAACTGCCCGCCGCATGGCCGCCTCCCGCAGACCATAAGTGGCCTTAATAATCTGCTTTTCCCGCAACTGGAGTTTGACTTCTGAGGGCGTATCGGCCCGGCGCTTGGCATGGACACCGGGGCGATAAGGTTTTCTGGTAGCGGCGCATTTCGGGCTAAGACAACGCTCCGGTTTTAACCCCAGCTTCACCCCTAAACTTCTTTCTCTTTTTTCTTTGGTGTTGAACATTGGTCAAATGTTAATTGTTAAATGTTAATTGTCCAAGATCAGACTCGTCTGATCTTGGGTGGCTTCGGTCCATTATGAGGAATGGGTGTGACATCAGTAATCGACAAAATATTAAAGCCGTGATTAATCAGAGACCGAATGGCCGAATCGCGGCCGCCGCCAAAACCATTAACAAAAACCTGAACATCCGTTGCCCCTGATTTTTTAACCTTCTCGGCAATAGCGGCGACAACCTTCTGGGCGGCAAAGGGTGTGGCTTTTTTGGGACCGGAAAAAGCCAAAGAGCCGGCGCTGGCCCAAACCAAAACATTGCCTTGCTCATCAGTAACAGTGATCAGAGTATTGTTGTATGTGGATTTGATGTAAACTCTGCCCTTCATTGTTTTATTTCAACTCAACCTTTCTCTTACCACTGCCAGCAGTCTTGCGGATGTTGCCCCGAACAGTCCGCGAGTTAGTCCGCGTTCTTTGGCCGCGCGCCGGCAGGCGCCGCATGTGACGCAGGCCCCGATAGGCAGATATTTCTTTTAATAAATTGATGTTCTGCCGCAATAACTGCCTCAGCTCCCCTTCGATCTTATAATTCTTCTCGATAAATTCCTTAATGGCATTAACTTCCTGAGGATTTAAATCCTTAGTGCGCTTATCAGGGTTGACGCCGGTGGCTTTAAGAATCTGCCGGGTTCGGCTTAGACCAATACCATAAAAGTACGGCAGTGCCGCCTCCACTCTTTTATTATCGGGAATGTTGACGCCTAATAATCTCATTGTCTTAAAATCAAAAGTCAAAAGTCAAAACGCAAAACTGTAACTTAAAACTCAAAACTTTCGTTATTTTTAAATTTTGATTTGTAGTTTTGATTTTTGAGTTTTGCATTTTGAGTTCTACCCCTGCCTCTGCTTATGTTTCGGATTTTTACAAATAACATAAACTCTGCCCCGACGACGGACAATCTGACACTTGCCGCAGATTTTTTTAACAGAAGACCGAACTTTCATAAATGTTTCGATGCGAATCTACTAATTTACGAATGATACGAATGGGGTTTACGAATCATTCGTGATCCTATTGGCATCATTCGCATCATTCGCATTCATTCGTATATTAGCATCGAGGCCCGGCGGCTATAGCCGCCGGATAATCCGGCCTCTCCGCTCATCATATTCCGTCAGCTCCACCAGCACCCGGTCGCCGGGCAGAATCCGGATATAATGAATCCTCATTTTTCCGGAAAGATGAGCCAGAATTTCTTTGCCATCTTCCATTTTCACCCGGAAAGTCGTGGCTGGCAGGGCTTCTTCCACCCGGCCAATGGCCGTCTTTTTATCCATAGTTCGACTGATTCACCATAAATCGGCTAAAAAAGAGTATCACAATCATCTCTTACTAGTCAATTAAAATACTAACCAGATCGGCTTTAAGCGGCACATTCTTCACATAAAACGGCCAGAGGGCTACTTCAGCGCTTTTAAGACCGGGTACTTGGAAAATGAATTTTTTTAAATCTTTTTCTGACTTACCCACGATAGTTTTCTTTAAATTAGCCGCATCTACCGGAATGTGAGCCACCGCCGCAAAGTCAACAGGCAAACTCATTTCTTCCTTATCAAAATTAACTTTAGCGATATCATAATTAAGGTGTTTTTCTTTAAAAGCATAATCATCACCCAACTTCCCCCTCATCTTAGCCGAAAGATAAGCTATTAAATCTCTCTCCCGAAAACCAACCACTCGGACCTGACCCTCGGCAATAACGGCGAATTCACCAGCGGCATTGGTCTCGGGATTGACAGTGGCTTTGACCAGACTAAACTCTTTAGCTCCTTCAACCAATTTAAAATCAGGCGGCAGGCGGCTGGGCAACTCCACATTTAAAGAATCCTCCAAAACTTTGGCAATTTTTTCTTTGGCCGCCTTAATATCGTCATCATTGGGATAGGCCACTTCACCAATTTTGCCGCCGCCGATCTCACTGCTCTCGCCATAAAAGCCGGCGTATTTTTTAGTCCCCTTAAAACCGGGGATGGTCAGTTTCTCGCCGCCGGCGATGTTATAATCAGGCCCGGGACGATCAGCCAGAACTTCGGCGGCAATCGAGGAAGGGGTAATTTTATTATCCTCGACTTTGGCGCCGGGAATAGTAATACTTTTTACCAAGCGATATATTTTGCCCTCTTTAGTAACAAAGCGGGTGGTGGCCACCAACTGCTGGGGATCAGAGCTATAGGCATTAAAAACAGTGATCTTGCCGCTGGCTTTTTGACTAACCACTTTTTTGCCGGTGGCCGGAAAAGTCAGCTGGGCATTTTTTGTCTCAACCACCACTGCACTGGGGATCTCGCCATCTTTTTTAATCTCCGCTAAATCATTAAAAGTCCAGTCAGTTTTTTTGGTGACAATCTTAATCTCCGCCCGCGGCAAAACATTGAAAGCCAACCAATAAAGAGGCACGGCAATCACCGCCAAGATCACCAGCCATAAAAGATAGCGCCCGATCCCGCCCCGCCCCTTACCCCTAACCAAGACCGGGGCTTGAGCCAGAGTCGGTTTAAACTCTTCGATCTCGCCATCCAGCTCCAATTCTTTCTCAATCTCCTGCCAGCTCTTGGGTTTATTATTTTCACCGGCAAAAAAGGGATTGCTGGCCTCTAAATTAACCGCTTTAGCCAACTGAATCACCTGATCATCTACTGATTCAATGGTCAGTTTCTTGCCCGTGGCCGCCGCCGCCTTACTAATCAGCTTAAAACTGCTCTCGGACTGAGCCAGTTGAGAGAACTTGGGGATGATGAGGGTGATTTCTTCAGTATCGTCTTCAATAAATTGAGTGACGATATCTTTAGCAGTGTCGATTTTTTGAACGGTAATTTTCTTGGGCATCTATTTTGCCGAGTCAAACTCGGCCCTGCCTCTATTTTACAGCAATACTTATCCACACTCAAGGCCAGAGTCTTTTACTTGGGCTTCTTATCTTTTCTGGGTAGGGACGATATTTTATTTCACGACTATCGCTGCCAATCTCGACAATAATCACCAGCTTTCCCTGAGGAGTCAGCAATAAATCACCAACTTTCATAAACTGCGGATCAATCATCCAGGAGCCGTTCGCACTCTCCTCAACTGCCCAAATCCAATAGAGTTTAATTTTCCCATTTTCCTCCACTGCCAAAAGACCACTGCCATCAGTGAAGCGGAACATATCGCCGGGCCTGATTTCTCCCCGGCCATCATCAGGCACCAAAAACCCGCCTTCAACGTGGCCATGCCGATTATCACGCTTAGGCGGCCAAACTGGCACTAATTCTCCTTTCTTTACTTCTGGCTTGACGATTGGATCCGGGCTGGGGAAAAGAATTTTGATCGGCCCCAATGGATCGCGGCTGGCTTTGATAATTGTCTCTAGTAACTCTTTGTCTTTTAAGATAGCCCCAATCTTCTTTCTCGCCTCTTCCAACTTCCGCAATTCTTTATCAATCAAATCGATAATCTGAGACTCTTGTTCTGGGGTTAGAGTTACTGTTCCCCGACTCTCATCAATCCAGCCGATCGACGCCACTCTCTCCCTGATCGTCTTCAAAAAATTCTCTAAATCCAGAAAGGTCAAAGTTAAATAATCGGCGACGTACCGGAGGTAGGCCCGCCGAATCATTAAATCCCGTTCTTCTTTAGTCACCTTACCATCCTGCTGGGCTAACGAATATTCCCGCAAGAATAATTGAAGTAACCACTCATTCTCCGACGCCTCTAACCAATCCCGGAATTTCTGATTGTAGACGAGGGGGCCTGATTTAACAAATATATCTTTCACTAACCTCTCGAAAATAATCTGGCTGTGATATAAATCCCTGATGACTCCACTAAGCAAGGCGATGATGTCTTCTGACAAAACCAGCTTGTCTCTAGCGCCTTCAAAATTGATCAATAATCCAAAAAAAGTGACTAATGGGCCGCGCTCACTTAATCCCTCGTCAATCATCCCAGCCACTTCTTCTCTAGTACCGATAGCAACATTCATGGCTTTGTTTAACTGTTGATAATTCTTTACCAGCTCCTCCCAACCTTTGATCTTCACCAGTTGATCTTTGAGTTGACCCTGCACGCACTTCAACAGCGCCTGCCCCGCTTCTTTACATTTCAAGATGGCCTCATTAATCATGGCCGACGCTGTCGCCCCGGCCCCAATCCCGGCTCCTTTTAATGCTTCCAGAGTCATCCGCCAAATCTCTTTTAAAAATTCTTGGGTCTGCTGATGCTGATTGGCTTCTTCTCTCGCTCTTAAATCCTTCAACTTCTCCTCAATTTGCTTTCTTAATGCGTCGGCTTTTGAATTTGGCTCCGGTTGCTGGACGGCAGCTCCGCCCAAAGTATCTCGCACTTGACCTTTTAGCAGCTGATTTTTAATTTCTTGCCGAAATTGTCCGGCCGGCGTCTCTTTCTTCTTTGGCGGCTGATCCTTTAGCAGCTGATCCAAATCTTTGTTTAACCGCTCTAAATCCTCCAGGCCAGCCGGGAATTGAAAAGTAACAATGAAGGGGATGATTTTTTTGTAATAATTCAGATTTTTTAATATCTGGTTTAGATATTGCCGACTTTCCTTTATCCGGTCGAGTTCTTCAGTAGTAAAAACTCCACCAAATCTCTCGATCAACTCCAGCAACTTAACAATCTTAACCAGGTGGCTGATTACTTTATGTAAAATTTCTTCGGCTTCTTTCTCGTCCAAAGTGCCGGCCAGGAAAATCTTTTTACCTTCAGTTACATCCTCTTTTAAATAAATAAGTTGAGTTTTAATCTGGCCAAATCCGCCTTCGACCACCTTGGCTCGATCTACATCAGTATCCCCCCAGAGAAAATCCCAAACCTCCCGATACCAAAGGCTTCGTTTGTTTTTTATTTCTCCAATCGCTCTTTCCACCTCGGACACGCCAGCTTCAATTTCTGTCAAGCCGTTATCAAAATCATTGAGGATGTTAGCGGTAATTTCTATCCGCCCTGCCAACCCTAATCTTCTCATCAACTCTTTCAAATCACAGTTAAGCTCTTGACACTGCTGTTTTAATTTATCAACCGCCTCACTGATCCCGTGAAAAAGACCGCTAGGCAACTCTTTGATAAAAACTCGCCGCAACTCTTCGCTAAACTCTTCAAAAACTGTCTCAGTTGTTTTGGGTGGCGGCGACGGCTCTCTTGAAGGCGCTGGCTGGCGCTGCTGCCTGACTGATTGCGGCGCCGGCATTAATTGAACCCCAGGATTAATCTGAGCCAGAACCAAATTACTGGCAATAATTGAAAAAATGGCCAGTAAACCGATTATTCTTCGCCAGTATTGACAATTATTCATTGATATGCTATACTTATAGATAGTGACCCAATCTAAAGGAGGGCGTCATGCACCCGGTTCAGAAACAGAATCTGATTAAGGTCGGGGTGGTGGTAGTAGTCTTCATCATTGTCGGCCTGGCTGTCGCCGGGCTGGGATGGTGGAATTATACCCACCCCATCAGCGTCGACATTGACAAGGACGCTCCGTCCCGGACCCGACCGGCCATCGGTGAATGGCTGGACCCGCACCCTGATCTCAACCGGGGCAGCGGGTTCTTTTTTTATTATAACATAAATTATCGCCGAGAACGCCGTTTTCTTTCCACAGGCTGCGGCGGCTGTTGCCCCTTTGTTTTCCTTAATTTCTCCAAATCCTTCTTCAGTTTGGCTAAGACAAAATCAAGATAACCCAAAATCAACGCCGGATTTTTATCCTCCCAATTGGCTATTTCGTTATAGAGTTTCCCGATTGACATATGTTCCGTGTCCGGCATCCCAAAAGTCACTCTGCCTTTTCCCTTTAGCTTCTTCCTAATATCCTCTTGGGTAATTTCAATATAAGGAATAAGATATTTTTCGATGATATTAACAAGGTCTTTTTCAGAAAGCTTTCCAGTTTTAATCGCTGCCCCCAGCTGTTCTTGAAGATCATAGATGTCAACGCGGCGCCGCACTATCGCCCCGCCTTCCTGACGGCGTTCATAAGCGGGCTGGTCTGACAGGTGAAGAGACAACTGATCCAATTCCTCAAAATCCCCTCTATAGCCGGGGATCTTCTTAATTCCATTCCGCAATTCATCAATAATTTTTTTATATTCATCAATCAGCTTCAGCCATTTATTAAAATTTTCTGATGGCGCCGGCTTTTTAGCCAGTTTATCCTTCACCTTCGGCCGGGCTAACGGCCCCTGTGACAACGGCGACAGCAGATCTTTTGCTTCCGGCGGCTCAACCAGTTGCGGCTGTGGCTCTTGAGACCCTTGAGAAATAACTCTGGAAAAAATTCCCTGAGCCAAAACCAGAGTGGGTAAAATTATTAAAATTAATAAAAGAGTTCTCATCCCGTTAGAGACAGGGTCTGATAGTAGTCAGACCCGTAGAAGACGGTCTTATTTGATATCAATATTTTTAGAAGAAGGGTTTTGATTGTCATATAGTGAAGTTTGATTGTCTCTAACGGGATCTTTTTAAAACTTTCCTCACCGCCTCTTTTATAGAATCCACGCCCATCCCGTATTTCTCAATCAGCTCCTCGGGCGGGCCGGATTCACCAAAAGTATCAGAAAGGCCGATAAAGGCCATTGGCACCGGTGATTGGGTGACAAGGTATTCGGCAATGGCGCCGCCCAAGCCGCCGGCAATCTGATGCTCTTCCACTGTCACCACTGCCCCGCACTGCTCTGCCAGCCGGCGAATAGTCCGGGTATCCAAGGGCTTGACTGTATGGCAATTAACGACCACGGTGCGGATTTTCTCCCGCTCCAATTCCCGGGCCGCCAAAATACAATTATATAAAAGCGGGCCGGAAGCGATGATGGCCGCCTCCGGCTTATCTGATTCCCAAAAAATTTCTGCCCGGCCCGGCACAAAAGGCGTGCTTTCGCTGGTGATGACCGCGCTTTTCTCGCGGGCCAATCGGATATAACAAGGCCCCCAGAGCTTCGCCGCCGCTATGGTTGCTTTTTTCGCTTCAAGGGCATCACAAGGAACAAAGACTCGCATATTGGGCAAGGCGCGCATTAAAGCAATGTCTTCGGTCATCTGGTGAGTGGCGCCGTCCGGCCCAACAGAAACGCCCGCATGAGAACCGGCGATTTTAACATTGCTGTCGTTATAACAAATGGTGGTGCGAATTTGCTCCCAGTTGCGGCCCGGCGAAAAAGCGGCGTAGGAAGAAATAAACGGCACCTTGGCGCTGATGCCTAAACCAGCGGCGATGGCCGCCATATTTTGCTCGGCCACGCCCACTTCAAAAAATCTCTCGGGGAATTTTTCGGCGAATTTCTGAGAACGAGTTGATTCTGTCAAATCAGCGCACAAAACCACCACATTAGGGTCATGTTCGCCGGCAATCACAAGACCGTCGCCATAACCATCTCTGGTGGGCTTCTCTTCAACTTTGCCGGTAAAAATCTTGGAGTTGAGTTTGGCCTCTGGGTTTAATGACATAGAGTTAGGATAGTAGCAACTTAGGTCTGCTAAGTTGCTAAGTTGCTAAGTTGCTAAACTTGTTTCGTTCCGCAAATACTACAGGCATTGCCGCAGTGCATCTTGGCTCCCAAAGCCAGCAAGGCCAAGGCAATGGAATCAAAATACCAATGAGTCTCATCCAAACCAAGAAAGAGACCACTGCCGCCGCTCCGGGTCAGCCAGGCGGCGATTAATGCCAAAGCCGCTCCAAACCACAAGACCGCGCCCAGGGTCGGCTTGATGCAACAAGCCCAATGCGCCTGATCGCAATTTTCGCATTTGTTCATAAATTTAGGATAGTAGCAGGGTTAGGAATAAACCGATCCCAATCTACGAATATTATCCGAATGCCCCGAATAACATCCGAATATCCGAATTCATAGAGTAGGAGAGTAGCAAGATTAGCAACTTAAATGGAGTAAGTCAGATGGGCGGCGCAGACTTGTCTGAGGGAACATCCCGGAAGCGCGCAAGCTGGGTTCTTTTTTGGTATAAATGCGCAGCGCACTAAAAAAGTTGCGCGCTGAGGGAGAAGAAACTTTTGCCGCTGGAGCAAAAGTATTCTGTTTCCTGAAGGCAAGTCTGCGCCGCCCCCTCGCTTCATATCATATACAAATAAGTTGCCAAATCCTATTCATGCTCACTTTTAATTCGACCTTTTAATGTTCTCAACTCGTGTAAAGCATTTTTTGCCTCTTCTTTACTAAATCCCTTACTGTGCCAATGAAAATCAAATTCCATAAACTTCACTCCTTTGCCGGGAATAGTATGGGCGATAATCATTGTCGGTTTTTCGTAAATGGCTTTAGCCTCATGCACCGCATCGACAAACTGCTCAATGTTGTGGCCGTCAATTTCAATGATGTGCCAATTGAAGGCCTCGTATTTGGCTTTAAGCGGGTCAAGGGGCATAATGTCTTCTGTCATGCCATCAATCTGGATATTGTTGCGGTCAATAACCGCTGTCAGATTGTTTAATTTATTTTTTCCGGCAAACATCACTGCCTCCCAAGTATTGCCTGCTTGCTGTTCGCCGTCAGACATCAGGCAGTAGACGCGATATTTTTTGTTATCGAGCCGGCCGGCTAAAGCCACACCGCAGGCCTGAGCCAAGCCCGAACCCAGCGGGCCGGAAGTGGTTTCTAATCCCGGTAAAGCGGTGCGATGAGGATGGCCCTGCAGCCGCGTTCCTAATTTCCGCAGGGTTTTTAGTTCTTCTTTGGGGAAGTAGCCGGCATAAGCCATAGCCACATAGCGCACTGGACAAATGTGCCCATTGGATAAAATCAGGCGGTCGCGCTCCGGCCAATCCGGTCTTTTAGGATCGTGATTGAGGACGTGAAAATATAAAGCTGTAAAAATATCAGCCATGCCCAAGGGGCCGGCCACATGGCCCGAGCCGGCGTTAATCACCATCTCAATGGTGTCATAACGAATCTCGGCGGCTTTCTCTTCAAGTTTTTTAAGTTTTTTATCGTGCAAGGTTTCCATAAAAGTATCGATACAAATCTACTAATTTACGAATGATACGAATCAATTTTAACGACTCGCCATGGTTTTAGATACCGATTTCTGAAGTTTACCAACATTCCGAGTCTTTTATTTGATGCTTGCAAGTACCGCTGAAGTTGGTAGTAATCTTCTTTTAAAATAAATCTCTTTGACTTCACCTCTAAAATAATTTTCTCATCAATTAAGAAATCAACTATATTACCTGTTTTATCAATCCTATACTCTCTTACATAAAGAATATCAGCCTCCTTAAGCCTTTCTTCTATTAAATCACTATATTGTTTCTCTCTTGCAAATCTCCCAAGCTGATTATGCACATTAAAGCACAAACCATTAATTTTATAAGAAAGTTCTGGATGAATAATTTTATTGTTATTCGTTATATTCGTATTCATTCGTATATTAGTATCGATACTTAGAGACGACTTAATTCTTCATACGCTTTATTTGGATTGACGCTGTTTAATATATAACTTGCGGACACAAGGATATCTGCGCCAGCATCCTTGGCTAATTTTGCCGTCTCGGGATTGATCCCGCCGTCAACTTCAATTATAGCATCTGGTTTTTGCTCCCGTAACCACTTAATCTTGGGGAGAACTTTTTCCTGAAAGAGCTGGCCCGAGGCGCCCGGCGCCACTGCCAGCACCTGAAAAAATCGGATTTTATTAAAATAAACATTCAGTTCTTCTGCCGGCGTCTCTGGCGCCACTGCCAGCCCCGCCTCCACCCCAAACCGGCGGGCTGTCTCCAGTAAAAATTCCAGATCTTTTAAAACTTCCACCTGAACAATAATCCGCTTAGCGCCGGCTTCCAGCCATAACAAAAGCAATTCCTCATAATCTGGACGCATGAAATGGACTTCGATATTAAGGTCTTCGCAAGACCGCTTTAGGTCTTGCGAAGACCAATTATTGATATCGCTTATATCAAAATGGATCCAGTCGCCGGCTTTTAAAAAAGTTTTGGTTTTTTCTGCTAAAACTGCCGCTTCTTCCTGCGATTTAACGTTAATGGCGGGAATAACCTGCACAAACTTATTTTACTAAATAAATACCGCCCCGGCGAGTCGCCTCTCGCCGGAGCGGATTGCCCGGATAGGGGCACACGGAAGTACCCCTATCCAGAGCTAATGTCTGCAGATTCCAAGTAACCAAGCCTAATCATTTCATCTTTGACTGCTAAGTAGCCGCGAGCATACCATTCATCCCAACGTTGCCGATCGCGATAATCAAGTTGATCGCGCTCGCCGAAAAATTGTTCTCTCTTCCTATCCGCCATCTCCTGTCCATCAACTCTGGCGTCACGGCAAAACGCCTTATAGCAGATGAAGATGTCTTCTCTGGGATCTTTGCGACGAAGCGGGAGTGGAATAGGTCCCGAGAGAGAAGGCGCCGATTTTTCCTTCTTGGTTGGCGCCCGGCCCCGACGACTGATTTCCCCTAAAAACTCCTCCATCTGAAACCACCGTGCTGACTTGACCAGGGAATAGTAGTGGATGCGGAGATTAGCGGGGTCACGGCGAAGTTTGATTAAGTCCACTCCAGCCAGTATGGCCAGATGAGTGCTAACCAAAGCTTCGGTTATTCTCATTTTTTCTGCCAGCTTACCAACCTCAAGCTCTCCCTGTTGAGATAAAATGGCACAGATACGCAACCGATTGCCTTCAGCCAGAGCGGCGCAGGTAGTGGTCAGAAGCCGTCCCTGGTTATGGTCAGTGCAGGGACTATTTTTGCCTTTAGGCAGGGCCCTGATCATCCCCAGCAAAAATTGGCGGGCTGCCTCAACTGTCCTTGATCTGACCAAGAAGTGCCTCTGAAGGCCGTCTTTGCGCTGAAAGTCCACCAACTCTGCTTCCCGTAATTTTGCCAAACGCATGGCAATTGTCGGCTGGCTGGTGTGGAATTGAACGGTAAGGGCCCCTTGGGTTGTCGGCTGATGATGAAATAGCCACTGACAAAGCTCCAGATTGACGGTTTGGCTAAGAGTTCTAAAAACCCCGGCCGCCATTGCCAGCTGTTGTTCTCTGATCATCTCTTATTCCTTTCGTAAAAAAGCTAAGAAGAATTATAGAATATCTATTCAATCTTGGCTACCCGCCGCCGGTGGCGTTCTTCAGTGTTTTTTTCTAATAAAACTACTGCTTCTTCTTGGGAGGCAGTGTTAATCGCTGGAATAACTGTCATTTTTTTAGTATAGCAAAAAAACGGCCGCTCATCTTTTATGACGGCGGCCGATTGCTAACCCCTAGGAGAATTGACCCTCTTTGGTAGTTGGGATTGATGATTTTCCAAAGGCGGCTCAACTTGAGATGGCGACTTAGTTAATCTTCCACCATCCTTGGCCGCCTGCTCAATTTGTTCTAATAATCGAACAGCAACTGAAAAGCTGTCGCAATTTATCAAGTGGTAGTAGTGATACTTTCCCCTTCTCTCCAGATTAACTAGTCGAACCAATCGTAACAATTGAAGATGATGACTGATTGCTGACTGATTCATCTCTAAAAAATTGCAGATTTCTGTAACGTTCTGCTGCCCCTTCTCTGCCAGAAACAAACAGATACGCAGTCTAGTTAGATCTTCAAACACATTAAAAACAAACTTCACTCGTTTGATATCGTCCATAACCTTCTCCTTAAGAAATGGTGGGGTCACTAAAGAGCTTTCGGTCGCTGGCATCATTATTAAGACCCAGCCAATCTTCTTCGAAGCAATATTTAGCGGAGTGGAGCTTATAAACTCCCACACCTATGCATAGGTGTGGGGGTAAATTCGTGAGTCCCGAGGAGAGAAATCTAAGAAAAACAGTTGTTTGAGCCCCAGCTCTGCTGGGGAACCCTTATATTCCTTAATATTAACGGCGAGTTCTGTTTTTCTGATAATTTCTGACGAGGGACGAACTGAATTTATGCGAAACGAAGCGTATTGCTGAGAGGAAGGTTGGCTGGGTCTTGATGGGAGCGGCTGAAAGCGACATCTTAGTTAGTGGGAGAACTAGGCTAATTATATAAAATTTACTCAATTTTATCAACCCGCCGCCGGTGGCGTTCTTCAATGGAGAAAGGTGTTTCTAAAAAGATATCAACAATAGCCACAGCTTCGTCAGCTGCAGTTAGTTGAGCCGAGAGCGTCAGAATATTATTATCTTCGTCATTGCGGATCATCCGAGCATGTTCAGGACTAACTGCCAGCCCTGCCCGGATGCCTTTGAATTTGTTGGCGACAATAGCCACGCCGGCGCCGGAACCGCAAATTAAAATCCCCCGGCTCTCCGGCTCTTTACTAACCGCCTCAGCCACCAGCTTAGCAAAGTCCGGGTAATCATCTTTGAGGTCAAGCACAGTATTGCCCAAATCAACCACCTCATAGCCCTTATTGCCCAGATGAGCTTTAATTTGTTTTTTTAGATCATAGCCGCGATGATCTGCGACAATGTAGATAATCATAAAACTCTAAACTCTAAGCTCTAAGCCCTAAGCTCTAAACAAAGAAATTTTCAATTACCAATTTTCAATTTTCATTTAATTTTCAATGAAACAATGAATCAAACAGACGGGTTTAACGGGTTTGAAATTTGAATTTTTAGTTGTCGTTTTTCCTTTTTCATTTTTCCCTTTTCCTTTTTATTGGATTTAGAGTTTTATAACTCTTGTGCGACTTTCTCCACATGCTTCACCAGAGTTGTCACATATCCCCACTCATTATCATACCAAGAAAAGACCTTCACTAAATCACCATCTATCACCTTAGTCAAAGTTAAGTCAATAATCGCCCCATAGGGCTGGCCAATGATGTCGCTGGAAACAATCGGCTCCTCCACCACCGCCATTATTTCCCGCCATCTCTTTTCTTGAACTGCCTTACGAAAGATACTGTTGATTTCCTCAACACTAGTGTCTCTTTCAGCGATAAAAGTAAAATCAACCAGCGAGCCGGTAATCACCGGCACCCGGCTGGCCAGACCATCAAATTTACCTTCAAGGCCCGGCAGGGCGCGAATCACCGAATTAGTGGCGCCGCTGTTAGCAGGGACGATATTGATGCCGGCTGCCCGACCCCGCCGCAAATCTTTGCTCCTGCCGGCAGTGCCATCAACCAAGGCCTGGGTGGCAGTGTAGCCATGAATGGTGTTCATACTGGCTTTTTTCACTCCCACTGTCTCGCTCATAATCGCCGCCACCGGATGAACGGCATTGGTAGTACAGGAACCATTGGCAGTGATGGTGCAGTGTTTGAATTCTATTTCATTCACTCCCAGCAAAACTGTTTTGGCATCGCCCCGCTCCTGATCTTTGGCCGGAGCAGTGATCACCACTCTTTTGGCGCCCGCCCGCAGATGGGGCTGGGCTTCGCTGAACGATTCAAAAAAGCCGGTGGCCTCTACCACAATATCAATTTTCAATTCAGTCCAAGGCAGGGCGGCTGGATTTTTTTCCTGCAGATATTCAATCTGGCCGCGCTCAACCGCCTGCTTAAGATTGTAATCAAAGAGGCGATAGACCGAATCGTATTTTAAAAGATAGGCCAGAGTCTCCAGGTCGCCTAAATCATTGATAGCCGCAATCTGGAATTTTTTGTGCGCCTGACGGAAAAAAAGGCGGCCGATCCGACCGAAGCCGTTAATGGCGATTCTGGGCTTTCTCCTCACATCTTAAATTTTACCACATCCCCAATTTTGATGTTGAATTTCTCCACTTGGCCGGCGTTGATCTCTAATACCTTGTCCACTGGCGCAGGCGGGTAAAAAAGCGAGGGATAGGTTTCTGGAGCTAGTTTTTCGCTAATGCCAACCACTTGATTATCTTTAATCCAGACAATATCCAAAGGAAATTTCATATCTTTCATCCAAAAGCCGTACTGAGCCGAATCGGGAAAGATAAAAAGCATGCCTCGGTCAGCCGCCAGTCCGGTACGGCCAGACAGGCCCTGCTCCTGCTCTTTGGGTTCATCTGCTAACGCCACCTGCCAGCTGTGGCCATTAATTGTGATTGTCGAACCAACTGGCGCTGAACTGAACCAAAAAAACAGTCCAATAACCACGATTATCCCAATTATCCCCACCCCCTTGACAAACATTCAATTTTTATTATAACATTAAAATAGCCAAGAGGGAAGGATCTGGATGCCTTTCCCCATCATCGGCATCAAGGAGAATCAGATGTTAGTTCTTTCACGGCATAGGGATGAGAGCATCATTATCGGCGACGACATCAAAATTACCGTCATCGATATCCGGGGTGATAAGGTGCGGCTCGGAATCGCCGCGCCCACTAACATCACGGTCCACCGTCAGGAGGTCTACGAAGCCATTCAGCGCGAGCGGGGGCTGGCGCCTAAGGTTGTTGTGGAAAAGCCTGAGGAGGAGAACAGAGAGAAATCCGCTTGATCCTAGCGGGTGCCGGAAACGGAGGTCCGAGAGGCGAAGCCGAGTCAAACTCGGCTGGGGCCGAGTCAAACTCGGCAGGGGGCGTGAGTCAAGGATGACAAATCCAAGACAATCGCCCCCGTTTTATTAGTGCTGGGGTCATTCCTTAAAATAATACCTTGTTGTATCAGCCAATTTTAATTCAAAAACTTGACTGCCGCCTCCGCCACCGGCAAAGCCGTAGTAGGCAAGCGTGATGTAGTCACTGCTGGTAAAATTGCCAGTCACTTTCACTCGTAATTTCTTATTGGAAAAATCAATGGCATTGTAGTTGTAAGCCGCATAACCCAGACTACTGCCGTCAAAAACCCGACTGGCGATATCCGGCAAAACCAGCGAGCCGCGGGGCGGTCCTTCGCCATAATAAATCGGATAGATAATTGTCAGGGAACTGCCGCTGGCCGGCGCCCAGCTGGTTTCAGTTGAAAGCGACTGGATTGTTTCCGGATCGCGGTCTAAATAAAAAACAACCAATCGCCAAAAATTGGGGGCGCCTTCAATAAAGGGATACTGATTGAAAGCTATTTCAATATAATTAGTGTTGCCAGCAGTGGAGTCAGGATAAAAATAAGCGCCGCTGATGCTGATGATTGATGGTGGTGGACTGGACGGCGAGGCGGGCGGCGGCGCGGGTGGCGGCCGCGGCCGCGGATATACCCCGCCCCCCCCGCCACCCAAGGCCGACGAAACCGGTTAAACCCCGTCACACAAAAAAAAACATCC
>CAYICS010000003.1:0-44025 GCA_964362125.1 uncultured Candidatus Saccharibacteria bacterium | reverse complement strand
GGGCGGGGGGCGGCGCTGGTGCGGGGGCCGCGGGCTAATAGCGGGCGCCGCCACTGCCGCCACTGCCGCTGCTGCCGGTTTCACCGCTGTCACTGACAATCAAACTGCTGGGCTGACTGTTTTCTTTTTTGGGAGTGCCGTAGAGACCGACGCTCTGACTGCCAGAATAGGTATGCCAACTCAAATCAGTACCCCGTTCCATAGTACGTCGGCCTTGGCTATTGCCAGCTGGCCAATCAGATGATGCTAAAACCTCATCAATCAACTGACACTGTTTATTGAAAAGGCGCAGACCGTCATTTTGATTAGCTAGGGCGCCGGTGTAAATCTGGTCAGCTATTTCGCCGGGCACTGAATCGTCATTGGTTCTTTCCAAGAGATAGAAACTGCCGGCCTCGAGCCGGCCGCTTAAAACAACTTTAATATCTTCATCTTTGTCCACCATCGACCAACCGGCAAGATCAACGGCGCTGCTGCTGATATTTCTCAACTCGATCCATTCGTCATTAGCGCTGGTCAACGAGCCCATCCAAGCCACCTCACTGATGATTACAGGAAAACGCTGGGAACCGCCGATGATATTGAAGGCGCAGGCCTTTTTAATTGGCTCGGGTTGAGTCTGACTGGGTTGGGATCGAGCTTGACTCGGCTGAGACCGAGTCTGACTCGGCTGCGGCAAAACTTTTTTCTTATCATCTAAGGGAATCACCGTCCGCTTTTTCAAGCCACCCTTGTCAGGTTCTTTCTCGTCCAACACCGCCGCCACCTGCGCCACCGCCTGCTTTGATTGAGGCCGAAGGGACTCTACGGCCAATTCCTGCTCTATCTGCCGGAAAAATAAATCAATCAGGCCGGCGCTATAAACAATGCTCTTTCGGGAAAGGATGCGCCAGTAGTCGGAGAGAACAGGAGGAGAATTAATGGTCATTATGCTTCTACCAGTAGAAATATCAGTATCCTTTATAGCCAAATTATACTGGCCGAATTCAGGGCTAATTCCAATAAAATTATTTATATTTTTCGGAATCGTCTTGGGGCTATAAAAATTTTTATTGGTGTAAGTCGCCAACTGATCAAAATAATCTTCTAAATTTTCCAAAACAACCGGCTCGCGCCACTCCTCAATTGCCGATTTTTGGCTTTTAGCAAATTTTTCATAAGGACTGCCTTGAGGATGATACTCGTTTCTCACGTGTTCAGGCACAGCCATATCCTGAATAAGATGCAAAGCGTGCCCTAAGATCCGGAAAGCTTTTTCTCTGTCGCCTTTTTTATAAGCTTTGATGGCCTGCCCCCAGGTATAAACAACAGGCTCATCGCCGCTAACGAGAGAAGCGAAGAAATTTCTGGCTAAGCGGGCTTGGCCTACTTTATCCTGCGCCCATTGTTTGGCGCTGACAAAAGCGGCGGTTTTTAAACTTAGGCCGCGGTTATTAACCGGGTCATAAAAATGAAACAGCCAGCGGGGCGGCTCGTCTTCTTCCACCGCACCGGCAATCAAATCTTCCCGAAATTCTTCAGCAATTTTCCTGTCAGGAAACTTCTTATTAAAAAAATCAAAAGCAGCTGAAGTTAAATCAGTATGAGTCGGTTTTTCATAAGCAAAAGCCGACTGAAATAGAAGAAAGAAAATCAAAAGCGCTAGAAATCCTCGATCTTCCATACTCCTGAAAACGTATTGAGCTCCAAATCTAAGAAGCCTATATTACCTTCATCGTTAAATCTGAATTTAAAGTCACTCTCGCTTGTAATTTCTTCAGGTGCGGAGGTGACATTCGATAAAAAAGAGATAATTTTTTCTATTCTACCCAATTCTTTTGCTTCATTTAACTCTTCCACCCACTTCTCCCTACTTCCCTCTTCATCCAATAAAAAAAATCGGCTGGCCTGCTCCATATCGCCAGCCCGCAAGGCCGCCACAAACATTTTTAAAGTCTCATCCGGCGTCTTGCCCCCAAAATTATCCGCCCTCATCGCCGCTTCCCAGGCCTTTATTTTTTTCTCAGCCTCGCTCTCCGGCCCGGCCAACCAAGTCTGCCAGACCGCAAATACCACCGCCACAATAATAATCAGAATAACCCAGAACCGGTTCACAAAACCATCATACATCCCCACCAGCCTAACAACAACCCCACTTTTCCACATGTTTGGGGGTGAAACCCCCAAACATGTGTTTTAATTAAATTGATGCCTGTTTTCAGACCCAAGCTTGCAAACGGTGAAATCTACCACATTTATAATCGTGGTGTAGAAAAAAGGACGGTTTTTTTATCTGAATGTGACTATCTCCGATTTATTCACGATCTTTTTGAATTCAATGACACCGAACCAGTACCTCAATCCAATATAAGACTCCTTCTGCGACGACCAGGTGAAGTAGATTCGAAACGTCTAAACCAATGTTTGGGGGTGAGACCCCCAAACATTAAAAAACGAAGGGAATTATTAGTGGAACTTATGACTTTTTCCCTAATGCCTAATCACTACCATTTATTAGTTAGACAGTTAATCGATGGAGGAACCTCTCTTTTCATGAAAAAAATAGGGGCCGGTTATACTAACTATTTTAATCTTAAATACGAAAGAGTTGGCCCCCTTTTTCAAGGAGTCTTTAAGATGGCTCTGATAAAAAACGAAGATCATTTTCTTTTTATCCCTCATTATATCCATCTAAACTGCCTTGATCGAGAAGAACCAAAGTGGCGTGAGGGTATAATAGAAAATGCCGGACGGGCAATGGGGGTTTTGGGGGATTATCGCTGGTCTAGTTACCTGGATTATATCGGTATCAAAAACTTTCCTTCTGTTACCCAACGTGATTTTTTAATGGAATTTCTGGGTGGTCCAGGCAATTATAAAAAAGAGACATGGGGTATTCTGAAAAAAATCGAGATCGAAACTGTAAGGCCATTTCTACTAGAATGATCTTAAAAAAACCTGAAAAAGCCGGCTCAAACCTATGTTTGGGGGTTTCACCCCCAAACATAGGAATAGATATTAAGGACAGCTTTGATGGCGTCGCCGACAGAGATATTGTTTTGCTTATTCAAAACATCAGTGACGTCGCCGGCGGCCCAGATGCCTTTAGCTAAAGTCTGCTGGGTTTTATGATCAACTACAATCTGTCCCCATTCGTCAGTTTTAACCAAATGCTTAACAATATCGCTGTTAGGCACATTGCCGATTTCCACAAAAACACCCTCTAATCCCAATGTTTTCTCGGCACCGATTTTCGAATCTTTATAGCGCAGACCAGAAACAAACTGATCGCCCAAAATTTCCTGGGTCTCGGCATTATAAATCACTGTTACTTTTTTATTGCTCAAAACTTTTTCCTGGGTTAGGGGATCGCCTTTTAATTGATCGCGGCGATGGAACAAATAAATTTGACTGGCATAGGGATTAAGATCCAAAACTGTTTCCAAGCCGGCATTGCCGCCGCCGATCACTGCCACCACTTTATCTTTAAACAAGGGGGCATCGCAGGTGCCGCACCAGGCAATGCCCTTGCCATCTAACTTGTCTTCGCCGGGCACACCCAAGCGCCGCCTCCGGCTGCCAGTGCAGATTAAAACTGTTTTCGCCTCAATGGTCTGACCCGACTGACTAATTAAGACAAATCCCCCATTTTTAGAGTCAATCTTCTCAATCCTCTCTTCCAAAATTTCCACATCCGGCTGATAAGCCCGGACATGGGCTTCCAGCATCTTGGCTAATTCCAAACCAGAGATGTGAGGAGTACCGATCCAATTTTGAATATCAGCTGAAACCAGCGACTGGCCGCCCCAACTGTCAGTGGCTATCAGGGTTTTCATTTTCTTACGGGCGGCATAGACAGCGGCTCCGGCGCCAGCCGGCCCGCCGCCCACAATTACTAAATCGTAAAACATTTAAATGTTTAAATATTTAAAGTCCGAGGGCTTTAGCGATGCCGGCGCGGTCAAAACCAACAAAAATCTCATCTTCAATATCCACCACCGGCACGCCTAATTGATGCGACTTATCAACCATCTCCTGCCGGGCCTTCATATCCGAAGCTACATCATGTTCGGTGTAAGGCATATTGTTCTTCGCCAAAAATTCTTTAGTCATCTTGCAGTAAACGCAAGTGGGTGTGGTGTAGATGATTATGTTCTTCATAATTTTTATTATAACACGGTTGTCAAGTTTGAAAAGTTATCCACAATTTTCTCTTGGAAAAATCAGAAAAAGTGCGATGATTAATTTATAAAGAAAAAATTTTATTATTATGAAGTATGATTTTTTAATCTTGGGAGCGAGCGGCATGCAGGGCAAAATTGTTGCCCGCGATCTTTTAGAACGCGGTTATAAAATTTTATTGGCCGATCTTTATAAAGAAGGATCTCTAAAAAATTTAAAACGTTTTCCTAATCAGGCTAAATTTTCTTTTATTGATTTAAGAAGAATCGGGCAGACAGTTGAGTTAATAAAAAAATCCGGCGCCGATGTTGTCATCAACTGCGCTGAATGTGACTGGAATTTAAATGTTTATAAAGCTGCTTTGAAAACGCGGCGCCATATAATTGATTTAGATTCTGACCTTCCCACAACCAAAATTCAATTAGCTCTAGACAACGATTTCCGTCGCCGGAACTTAACAGCTATCACTGGCTGCGGCTCCACGCCGGGCATTAATAACGTCATGTTGCGCTATGCCTCGCAATTCTTTGACACCATTGAAACCATCAATGCTGGTTTCGCCTGGGATTCTAATATCAAAAAATTTGTTACGCCTTTTTGCATCCCTACCGTCCTTTGGGAATTCATCCAGCCAGCACCGATTATCGAAGATGGCCGCTGGTTTGAGAAAAAACCACTGGAGACAATAATTGAAATGGAACTACGGGGGGTGGGCCGGCAAAAATGTTTCATTGTGGAACACGCTGAAACTTTAACTTTCCATCATTATTTCAAAAACCGCGGCCTGAAAAATATCCGCTTCTTCGCCGGCTTCCCCCAACATACAGTCAAAGTGGTGCTGGCTTTAATCGAAGCCAACATGACTTTACCTGACTATGTAATCATCGACGACAAAAACGGCTTGAAAGCAAAAATCTGGCCAGCCGATGTTATTGCTAAAGTGATGGAAGCCATCCCTTATCCTGAAGGTTATACCGAAACGGAAAATCTCTGGGTAGAGATTTGGGGGAAGAATGGGGATGGCCGGATGAAAAGAATCGTCATGGAATGTCTGGTACCACCACTACCCGGTTGGGAAGATGCGGGCTGCAACATTGACACTGGTTTTCCGGCTGCTATTATTGCCCAGATGATTAAAGATGGCCGCATCAGCCAGCGGGGTAGTTTTTCACCGGAAGCCGAAAAATTGGTGCCAGTCGAAGAATTTTACAAAGAACTCCGGCAAAGAGGTCTGCTAGTTTATCAAAACGGCAAATTAATTAATGGCGACGAAATGGTTGAGGCCCCAGTCAAAGTTGAAGAAGCAACGACGATGATAACCAACGGTTCCAAGACCAACGGCCGCAAGACTTTGGTCAAACCAGCGGTCGGTATGCCTGATTTATTATAAAAAAGCCGGAGGCGTTACTGGCGCCGCCGGCGCTTGGGCTAGAGCTTGACCAGCCATTTGTAATCCCAAGGTTGGGGCTGATCAACACGTACTCGTCTGGCAAAACGGACAACGTTGCCTCCCAACAACGTACTGTCAATTTCTTGCCAACGATCTTCGCTATGCCTAGCCATGGTGATGTTGTGATAATACATCCCATAAGGCACGCACACCATGCCTTGGTGGTAAAGCATGGAAGTCATTTTCTCTAGACAGGCCTGACCCCCATCATCCTCACAAGTAGCAATCAAACCAAAAACTTTCCCCTCCAGCTTAAAACCGCGCATCTCGAAAACCGTCAAGTGATCTAAGAAGTTCTTCATCAGATCACTGACGTTGTACCAACGAGTGGGTGAGGATAAAATGAGCGCGTCAGCCCCAGCAATTATCCGAAAGAGCTCGTCAGCTCCGGGTGGCGTCTTGGTAGTGTATTGGCCATTGTGATAGGCCAAATTAATATCTACCAGGTGCCTGATCGTGGTCCGGGCGCCCTCTAGTCGCGCTTGGGCCAAGGCTCGACGCAAAAACTTCACGCCATGGCCGTTCTTATGCGGCGACCCGTTGATTCCCAGCACGAACACGTCTTTTTCAGCCACGAGCAACTCCTTTCAAAAGAAATTGATTTCGGTGTCCTATATATAATTAAAGCATATCATAGCGAGAAAGTCAATAACAAAACCGCCCCGATCTCGGGGCGGTTTTGTTTACCTTACCGGAACGACGGCCGGCGGAAGCTCTTTACTTTCTCCCGATGGCAGTCGCGGCACAAAAGCTGATCCAGTCGAGCCTGATCAGGCTGGAAGGGCAGCTCGGTAATCGGGCCTTTGCACTGAGCACAAGACCAATCGCCTTTGTACATCTGGCGCGGCCCACGATCACGATTAAATTCCATTTGATTTTTTTTGATTAACGCCCTTTTGTTAGTCCTGACGACCCCAAAGGGCGCTTTGAACTAAACTTGCTAAAAAGCTTAGCATAGGGCATATTAAGCTGTCAACCCCCACACCTATTCAGCGCGCTATCGCTCGTAAATGCCAAAGGCATGCGCTGACTAGGTGTGGGGGTCAACTCTCAATGCAACCTGCTACCAGAGTCAAACAAATAATCCTGGCTATCGGGGATGTTTTAATCCTCTACATTTCCCTGGCCCTAACCCTGATTATCCGCTATCAACAGATGCCCTCAGCCGAGATCATTAATCTCCACCTCCGGCCTTTCACTATTCTTTTCTTCTTTTGGATCCTCGTCTTTTATATTGTCGGTCTCTACGAACTGCGCCGGTTGAAAAACAATTTGGATTTCTTCAAAAATTTCGGCACCGCTTTGGTCATTAGCGCCATTATCTCGGTGATCTTCTTTTATCTCATCACTAACTACGGCATCACCCCCAAAACCAACCTTTTAATTTTTATAGTGGTGGTGCTCATTCTCGAATACATCTGGCGCAGCGCCTATAACAATTTTATAGGCCAACAGCTCCCCCAAACCAAGGTACTGCTGGTCGGGAAAAGCGAAACCACTAAGCAACTGCTCAACCTCATTAAACAAAATCCTCAATACGGTTATAATCCGGATGTTTGTAACGAGATTGAAGAAATTGTCAGTGTCGTCCCCGGCCGCCGCATCGAAATGATTGCCATTGAACCAGAATTAAAACAAAACCCCCGGGTGGCGGCTATTGTCTATAAATACCTAACCGCCGGAGTGGAAGTTTTAGACACCGCCACCTTGTACGAAAATATTTTAGGCAAAGTGCCGGTGGCCGAACTGGAAGAATACTGGTTTCTCGAAACTATCCTCCACCGCCGCCGCCTTTATGATTTTTTCCGCCTGCCTTTAGAAATCATCTTGGCTTTTGCGTTGGCGGTCGTCTTATCACCTCTACTAATCTTAATTGCCCTCTTAATAAAGTTAACCTCAGCTGGTCCGATCTTGATAAAACAAAAAAGAACCGGGGAACTGGGTAAGGATTTCACTCTCTATAAATTCCGCAGTATGATCGCCAATAATCCCGATGGCAGTGCCGAGGCCCAGGGTATTCAGTGGGCTCAAGAAAAAGACCCCCGGATCACTCCCTTCGGCTCTTTCCTCAGGCACACCCACCTCGACGAACTGCCCCAACTCTTCAATATCATTAAAGGCGAAACTTCTTTTGTCGGACCGCGGCCGGAACGCCCGGAGTTTGTGGAGCAATTAAAAAAGACTATCCCTTATTATGAGCTGCGCCAGTTGGTAAAACCCGGGGTCACTGGTTGGGCCCAACTTAATTACCGCTACGGCGCCTCAGTGGAAGACGCCTTCGAAAAACTGCAGTACGATCTCTACTACATCAAAAACCGTTCCCTCTGGCTGGATTTGGGAATTATTATCAAGACGATAAAGATGTTTTTTGTGAAGAATTGAGAAGATGTGGCAACGGGTAGTCAAAAACACCTTCTGGCTGACAGTGGGGGAAGTGGGCGGCCGCTTTCTCCGAATCATTTTGGTTTTATACTCAGCCCGGGTTTTGGGAGCGGCTGATTGGGGAATTTTTTCCTATCTGCTGGGGCTGGCGGCTCTCTTCACGGTCGTGGCTGACATCGGCTTAGGCGCTGTTCTCACCCGGGAGTTGGTGAGAAATGAAAATCAAGAAAGCCGCTATCTCTCTACGGCTTTTATTATAAAAATTGTTTTATTGGCGCTGGCAGGGCTGTTGATTGTTTTTGGCGTCCCCTTGATTACCAACATTTCCCTTTCTTTAACTTTACTGCTGGCCACGGCCCTGCTGGTTATCTCTGATAACCTGCGCCTGTTCGCCACCTCAGTCTACCGGGCGATGGAGAAAATGCACCTTGAGGCTTTGGTTAATATCGTTACCCAAATCGCTTTGGTCAGTCTTGGCGCCTGGGCCCTTTACCAAACCGGCCGGCTGGAAAATTTAGCCATGGCTTATGTCAGCGGCAGTATCATCGGTACTTTACTCTCTTTTTGGATTGTCCGGCGGCACTTGGGAGAAATTGTTTTAATCTTCGACCGGGAACTAATTAAAAAAATGCTCTCCGCCGCCTGGCCCTTTGCTCTGTTGGGACTACTGGGAGGCATTATGCTGAACATCGATATTATTATGTTGGGCTGGCTGAGAACACCAGCAGAGATTGGTTATTATTCTTCTGCCCAAAAAATTATTTTCACCCTCTATGTCCTGCCGGCCTTGATTGGCGCCGCTGTTTTCCCCAGCCTCACCCGGATGGCCAATAAAGACCAAGCGGCTTTCCGCGACCTCTTGGAGAGAGCTTTGAAGCTGGTTTTTATGGTGGCCTTCCCCATAATGATCGGCGGTATTGTTCTCAGTCACGACTTGATCGGCATTTTTTACGGCCGCCAATACCTGCCGGCCATCACCGCTTTCCGCATCTTGTTAGTTAGTCTCTTAATCAACTATCCGGCGACAATTATCGGCAACGCTCTTTTTGCCTATGACAAACAAAAAGAATTTATTAAATTTTCCATAATCGGCGCCGGCAGTGACATCGTCTTCAACGCCCTCCTCATCCCTGTCTGGGGCATTGAAGGCGCCGCTATTTCTACTGTTTTTACCCAAATCATCAGCAATGCCTTTATCTGGAGGAAAATGAAACAGGTCAATGCTTTTAGTATCGTCGGCAAACTGCCGAAAATAGCGGCCGTCAGTTTGGTCATGGGGCTGATTGTTTTTGGTTTAGCTCTACTGAACGTCAACTTCTTTGTCAGTCTGGGAGCGGCCATTATTATTTATTTTGGCGGGCTGGCTCTGGTCAGAGAGCCGGCGGTGATAGAATTAAAAAACCTGATTAAAGAGAGAAGATAATTCTTTAATCATTCGTTCCCGAGAGAATTTTTCCAGACTATTCCTGCCATTCTGGCCAAGCCGCTGTGCCAGATTTTCATCATTAAGCAGAAGCTTTATTTTTTCCTTAAGGGCGTCTTTATCGTTATAAGGCACCAGCAAACCGTTCTGGCCGTCTTTAATCACTTCCGGATTGCCGCCGACATCAGTGGTAATCACCGGCAAACCAAAACTCATTGCCTCAAGAATCTGGTGGGAGAGGCCTTCATAGCCGCTGTTTAAAACAAAAATGTCAGCTAGCTGAAGCTGACGCCAAAGCTGTTCCTGAAACAGATCAGTGGCGATCACTAATCGCAGCTTCTCCCCTTCAGCCCGCAGTTCCTCCACCACTTCTTTTAATAAAGCAAAACCCTTCCAAGGCACTGGCCGGCCAGCGGAAATAATAATTTTTTCTTTCTTAAAAAGCATTGTAAATAACTTTAATTTTTTCTTCCGGCACCCGCCAATTCGCCACTATTCTCTTTAGATAAAAACTAGGAACAACAATCTTATCAGCTAATTGGACTATTAAGTGTTCGAGATAACGAAAAAATTCCACCGGAAAACCGTATTGCCTTTTTTGGAAATCATCCAGCAGTTCCTGAACGCCCCAGCGCTGATAACCTTGTTCCCAAGCCCAGTCGCCAGCTACCCGGACAAAAAACTTTTTTCTTAATAATTTGGCGGCGGCCGCTGCCGGCAAACCGGCGCTGACAGGATCAAGAGCAAAAATTAAATCCACCCTCTGACCAAGACGAAGACAGCGAAGAAAATAGATAAAATGGCGCAGGCCTCTGGGCCAGGATCGGGAAACGCGATTGACCCGGGGATCATCAAGGGGCCGCGGCTGGCCATAAGTCAATAAAGTTAATTCAAACTGCGGGGGCAGTTGATCAATCAGTAATTTACTGAAAGTAGCCGGACCGCCGATGTCGGGCGGAAAGATGCCGGCAGCAATTAAAATTTTCATATGAATTTTCTCACCAGCTTTTTTAGAGCTGGCGGCGCGCCCGCCAACCGACCCAACCAAAGAATTAGCAAAGAAATATCGCTGAGCATTCCTAAACCGAGCCGTTTTAGCCAACTGGCATCAGCCAGAGAGGTTAGTCTCAACCAACTTTTAATAATGAACTGGCCGGCCCGCAGGCTTTCTAAAATCGCTTCGGCAGTTAACTCCTCTGCCGCCACCTCTAACAAGGGCCCGTTGCTCTGCCGTTGGTCATGGAAATCTAAACCAGCCAAAGCCAGAAGTTGGGGATGCTGGCGGCGCAAGCGGCGCCATAATTGCCAAGAACTGGCCCGGGGCGCCCACTTACCATCATAATGGCCATTCCAGATTTCAATACCGTGAAGAGCGGCTGCCAGTTCTGGAGAAACTTTAAACCGCCCCCGGTGGGGATGGGCTAAAATCCGCAAAGCGCCATTGCCGATTTCTAAAATATGCTGTCCTTCCCTGACCACCTCAAAGCCCGGGATCAATAAAAAATTATCCGTACTGAGCTGGCGGCACTCCGTCAAAAATCGCCGCGCCTTGGCCTGATCAAAATCCTCAGCGTGCTCGGTCAAAATAAGAAACGATAAACCCCGCACCAAAAATAAATCTCTCAGCTCCTTTAAGCTCAGCCGGCCGTCGTGAGAATAGTCTGTATGAAGATGAAGTGCGCCGAGTCTAACTCGGCTGCTGCCTTTTATTTCCATTTGCGTATTAAGACATCAATAAATTCCCTAAAAAACGGTTGGGGGTCATCCCAGGAAAAAACATCATAATATAAATTCCGGCCCCAAGGCCAGCGCCAGAAATTACGAACATCAGCCAAAAGATGCCGCGACTTGATACCGATTCTATATTGGCTGGCGGCCTCAACCTTCCGGCCAGTGACTAACTGATAATAAAGCCAGGGGAAATCAACACCGGCAAAAATAGCCAAAGGCAAAGAGCCCCAAAATCGTCCATTAATCTCCATTAGTTTATCTCCTTTAAATTCCACCATGGCCGGACCGTGCCATTTTAAACTAGCCATAAGCTTTAAGCTATAAGCTTTAAGATCCGGGGGAGGAGAGATGCTTTCACGCAAAGAACTGGCGCCGCCGCTGGCACTAATAGAACGGAGGCGACGATGGGCAAAAACTGCCAAAGGCCGGCCCTGATCAAGAAGAAAGAACAATCCCCGCTCCTCGCCTTTCACATATTCCTGAACAATCGGTTCTTCGCCAGTTCTCTGCCAAATTGCTTCTTTTTTCTTTTTTAGTTCAGCCGGAGAATGGGCAAAGACTGTGGTTTCAAAGGTGGCTGGGCCCTTGAGCCATGAACAATTGTGACGCGGCTTGATAGCCACGGGAAAATCCGATGGGGCTGGTTCTTTTAAAATTTTCGGCACTGGAATAGCCAAAGATTCTGCCAGCTCCAAAGTTTTTTTCTTATCAAAAGCAATCTCGACACCAGCGGCTGACCCCTGCGCTCGCGCCCAAGGCAAAAAGGTATTATCGCTGAAACTGTAAATAACCGGCTGGCCTGACTGCTTAGCAATGGCAGTCACTTTTTTAACAAAGCCGGCTGGATCTTTAAGCGGGTTGGGATAGATAAAAGACCGTTGGCAATATTTGGAGTAAAAACTCATCGCGGTCTTTCTTTCGCCTCCAGCAATAATTGTCACTCCCCGCCGGCCTAAAGAGCGCACCGCCGCCAGCGCGCTGGCCAGATGAGCATCAAGAATGAGAGCGGTCATAGCCATTGGGCAAAATCGCCGAGAGTTAAATTATCCAAGACGCCCTTTTCTCTTTGCTCCCGTACATACTGAAAAATTTCTTCAAGACCGGATAGTAACCCTTCCGGATCAGTAGCTAAATTAAAAGGATGGGTCCAAAGATGAAAAGCTTTTCTCTCTCTGATTGCCTGCTTAATACCAGCTAGCACTTTCTTCACCCGAAAAGAAGGCGGCAGCCAGCGAGCCCAGCCCTGACGATGAACATAGAAGTAACTGCCGGGGATATTGATCAAACCATTTTCTCTTCTGACACTGACGGCCGGAGCGGGAATTAAAAAATAGTTATCAAGGCCGTGGGCCAACTTGCGCAAAATTCCAGGAAAATTTTTATACCAGTTTTGGTTAGGCCCCCGATAAACCAAAAAACCATTAGCCGCTAAAAGCGGCAGGTGGGCAACTTTATTTTCTGGAAAAACAAAAGACTTGACCTGACCGGGACGCTGGCTGAGATCAGCGACAAAAGCCTCTGGGGTGGCAGTGGGGGCGTCTAAATGGCTAAAAGTATGATAGGCCATTTCTCCCGGCAAATTTAAGGATTGATAATCCGGCCAGAGGGCGCCGGCAATAGCCCAGGTGGCCTTAATTTGATAACGCCGCAATAAAGCGGCCAGACGCTCGACCATCTCTTTTTCCCGGGACTGAAAAGGCAGATAACGACTATCACCCTTGGTGCCCAGACTGCCTTCCACATCTAAAGAGAGAATAAAGGCAGCCGGCGGACGATGACATAGCTGGCGGAAAATTGCCCGCATCGCCTCACTGATAATGGGCCAGTGATAACGCTCCCTGACTAAAGCAGACGCTGTCTGAAGAATTTTATTTTTTTCTGCCGGACTAAGAGACTTTACCCTGAGCACCACTGCCTTAATTGATTGAGGATTGGCTGGCTGACAAATAAAACCAGTTTGATTATCAACCAGGAAATCAGGGATGCCGCCGACATTGGTGCCGATGACCAAATTGCCGGCAGCCATCGCCTCGATAAAGGCGCTGCCCAAACCTTCGACCAGCGACGGTCGGATAAAAATATCCGCCGCCTTCAAGGTCAGCGGCAGCCGATCATGGTCAACCCGCCCCAAAAAACGCACCCGGTCGGTCAGTCCCAAATCAGCCGCCTTCTTTTTCAACCGCCCCTCCAAAGGACCAAAACCGCAAACCACCAAACAAATATCAGCCGGCAGAAGCGCCAAAGCTTCAATTACATCTGCCACTCCGTTTTTCTCCACCAGCCGGGAGACGGTAATTAAGATTTTCTTATCCGGACCAAAGGCCCAGGAATCGCGTTCGGCTTTTATCTTATCAGCCCCGATCTCCCGGCTAAACCACTCCTGATCAACGCCATTGGGCACCACTTGAGCCAGCCGGCCCCGGAAGCCCATTTGAAAACCCCAGTTGTATAAAAAATTAGAAATAGTTTGTAAGCCGTCCGCCTCAGCAAAAGCCCTTTTAAACTTGCCCCAAGCCAGCCAGCTCTTTCTAATAATTTCCTGAATAGAATAACCCTCCTGAAGAGTCAGGAGATAGGGAACGCCGGTTTGTCGTTTAAAATCAACCGCAGCCAAAGCGCCATAGGAGGCCATCACCGCCCAAACCAAATCATAAGGCCGCTGGCGGTGCAGCTGCCGGGCTTTACGGCTGCCCCGGGCCGCCAGCCAGATTTTATCTAAAAAATCAATGCCTGGGCCAAGGCGGTAAATGGTGACATTGCCGACTTTCTCCTGCCTCAGGCGCTGGGGCGACTGCCGGGCGCAAATTAAATCAAAATCAATCTCTGGCAATCTCTTGGTAATCTCGCCAATAGCTATTTCCGCCCCGCCGGCTGGGGGAAGAAAATCATCAGTAGAGAAAATCAGAACCCGTTTGGGGGAATTAGTCATGATTTGAAAATATACTGATTTTTTGCTAGAAAGTAAAGACTGTGGCCAAAAAGAAGGTTTTATTCATAATTACTCAATCCCAGCTGGGCGGCGCCCAGAAGTGGCTTTTTGATACAGTCACTAATCTCGACTCAGACCAATTTGAGATTATCACTGCCGCTCCCGCCGGCCCTTTGATTGACCGGATAAGTCTTGCCGGTATTGAAACAAGAGAAATAAAAAATTTCCAAAGAAATATCAACCCTCTCCGGGATATTTTCGCCTTTTGGGAAATTTACTCTTTGTTGAAAAAAGAACAGCCGGAGATTCTTCAGCTTTGCAGTTCCAAGGCCGGCTTCTTAGGGGCGCTGGCCGGCAAATTGGCTGGTATTAAAAAAATTCTCTACCGCATCGGCGGCTGGGCTTTTAATGATCCCCGGCCGGCTTGGCAAAATCAAATTATTTTGTGGCTGGAAAAAATATCAGCCCCTTTGAAGCATAAAATAATCGTCAATTCACAGCGCGGCTATGATGAAGCTCTGAAATATAAAATTTGTCCGAAAGAAAAATTGGTTTTGCTTTACAATGGCATTGATGCTGATAAATTTTTAATTTTCAATTCTCAATTTTCAATTAAGGAGGTAAAGATCGGCTGTATTGCCAACGACTATCCGGCCAAAGGCCTAAAATATCTCCACCAAGCCATTAAGCTTCTAAAAGCTAAAAGCTATCAGCTAAAAGCTATTATAGTTGGCACTGGCACTCCCATCGGCCCCAAAGACGACCCTTGGCAATATCTCCTGGAACAGAGTGTGGATATCTTCGTCATTCCCTCAGTCAAGGAAGGGGTGCCCTATGTGCTGCTGGAAGCCATGGCGGCTGGCCTGCCGATTGTCGCCACCACAGTCGGCGGCATCCCGGAAATTATCAAAGACGGTCAGACCGGTTTATTGGTGCCGCCAAAAAACCCGGAAAAACTGGCGGCGGCTGTGGAGCGGCTGCTTAATGATTCTGATTTAAGACAGCGACTGGCGAACAACGCCCGAAAAGAAGTAGCTAAATACTCCTTAAGGAAAATGATAAGTCAATACCAGCAGCTACTCTCCCATTAACTCTTTTTTTAATTGCTGCAACTGACTGTCGCCCGGCCGAAACCCCAGAGCTTTCTCTAAATAAAGCTGAGCCAGCTCCTTTTCCCCGGCCTGAGCCAAAACAATAGCCAGAGCCCGATGCTCTTTAAAATCCCGAGCTTCCCGCCCCAGTTTTTTAGCAGTGGCCAAGGCCTCTTTACCTTCTTTGACAAACCCATTCTCAATTAAAGTGACCGCATATAAGAAATAGGGATCGCCTACTATCTGATCTAAGTTAATGGCTTCTTCCAGCGCCCGGATCGCTCCCAGACGATCGCCTTGAAGCTGTCTGATTCGAAAAAGAATATAAAGGGGCGTCTGGCGCCGGGGACTAAGCTGGCGGGCTTTGGCCACTGCCTCGGCGGCCATCGCCAAAAAACTTTCATCATAACCGGCAGTGATGGTGGCGGCATCAGCCAAAGCGGCCCAGTAAGCATAGTTGCCGGATTCCTCAATAGTCAGAGCTTGTAACTCGGCCAGGGCCCGCTTGGCCAAATCCTGTTTTTCCGAATCAGCAATTAAGTCAGTGCCCAAAAGCTCTAACCAGCTGACAGCCGCGGTCTTGCGGCTGGCATTAATATAGGGCGAGGGAAAATCTAACAGCCTCTGCCAGAGGCGATCACCTTCAGCCATCAATCCCAGCCGGAAATAACGGTCGGCCTGATACTGCAGTCGGCTCACCGCCAGAATTGGCCAGTTAAAAAAATAAATAAGAGCGGCGGCGCCCGCCAATAAAATAATCAGCCAGAGTATTTTCATTAAAGGAAAGCCATTAGGGCAAAGAAGGTTAAATAGTTGTTGATGGTGTCAAAAGCCAAAAGATTCTGGATAAAGTAGGCGCTGACTAAAGCTGCCAGGTATGGCGAAACCAGCAGCGCCCGTCGCCAAACAAAAAATAATAAAATCAGGTAAAGCAGTAAACCAGCCAGGCCGCTGGTGACTAAAAATTCCAGAAGAAGATTGTGGGGCCGGTCAAAACGGGTTTCCGTTTCACCATACTGAAGCAGTTGAGGCTGATAATGCTGATTAAAAGCGTGAAAATAATTCTCCCAACCCCAGCCCAAAAATGGCTTCTCCAGAAAAGCTTCAAGGATAATCTGCCAATTGATCAGCCGCGGCTGGGCGTCCCGGAAAATTTTTTCCGGAGCCAGCCGCTCAAGATTAAAACCAAAAAAGAGGCCGGCGATAATCAGCCCTGCCAACAGAGGCAGAAAGTAATGGGAGCGATGCTTGAGAAAGGCCAATACCAAAAATCCGGCTATTAAACCCAAAGCCGCGCCGCGACTGCCAATAATCAGAATCAACAAAATTTCTCCGCCGGCGATTGCCAAAAACAGCCAGCGCCGAGAACCTTTGGCAGTAAAAGCAAAAGCCAGCCATAAAGCCAGGAAAACATTAGGTACCAGATAATAAGCGACAAACAAAGGATTGCCTAAGGTGCCGGAAAAACGATCGAGAGTCGGCAAAAAAACCGCGGCGATGGCTGCTAAAGCGCTCACCAGGACAGCGGCTGTAAAAAATTTTTGCCAATTTAAATTAGCGCTCTTTAACATCAGGAAAAAAGCCGCCAGATGCAGCCAAAGAAATAAACCGCTCTGCCGATCAACAGTTGACCAAAAACTCCTCGGCCAATCAACTCCTAAAAAACTGGCAACAAATAAAATCAATAAAAGAACCAACAAAGCCCCGCTGATGGCTGTCAGTTTAGGCCGGTAAGCTTCTGAAAAAATAGCCAAAAAAATATAAATCGCCGCCAAGACTGCCACCAACACCTGAAAATAAACGGTCTTGGCCACAGTGCCGGCCCAAGCCAATTGCGGCAGATAAATAAGCGGTGTCAGCAGTAATAAATAAAGCCCGGCATTAAAAATCTTCTCCAGAGTCATAATCCTAATTCTTCTAAAATAGCCTTAATCTCCAAGTATTGCGGCGATTGGGTGATGTCGGTCTTCTGCAAGACTCCGCCAATGTAAGTTTTAGCCAAATCTTTCTTGCCCAGGAAAAAATAAGTTAAGCCTAATTTCATCCGTGCCTCCTGATCATCTTCGTCAATGGCAATGGCCAGCCGGAAATAATCAACCGCCTCGGCGTAATGGCCGGCATCAGCCAAAAAACCGCCCATAACCCTGGCTTCATCATTATTCTGCGGCTGCCAGCCTCTGGCTTCAGCCTCTTTTAATTCTTTGTAAGCCGCTTCCGCCTGATTACCATCAAAAAGTAAAAGAGCGTGATAAAAATGGGGCAGAGCGATTTTCGAATCAAGAGCAATGGCTTTTTTAATCAAATTAAGAGCGGCTTCGAGATCTCCCCTATTGCGCTTAATTTTCGCCCAGAGATGATAGGTGGCCTGACGACTGGGACTGAGCTCGGTGGCGGCTTTCAATTCAGTCTCGGCCAAATCAGCATAGCTGGCATCAAAATCATGAAGCCAATTTAGCATATCAGCCAAGCCCACCCGAAAATTATAAATATTGGGATGATGGGCAATCACTTTTTGGAACTCGGCCACTGCCCGCCTCACCTCCCTGTCGCCTTCTTCTTTAACCAAGCCCTGCTGCCAGAACTGCACCAAGGCCGGCGCCAGATCGCGGCGGATATAATCAATATAAAAAGTATCAGTGGTCAAAGCTTTGTTGTAGAAAAGCAGACCTTCCTCAGGTAATTTATTGAGATAATAATTCAAAGCATGATACTGCCGGTTGCTCCCCAACCAATAACGATAATTAACCCGGTCGACCAATATCAAAGAAACCAACAGCAGTCCCGCCAGTATTATCGGCGACCAAGCCGGCAGTGTTTTTTGTATATTCGTACTAATTTCGCCCGCCTGCCAGTGCCTACGGCCCAGGCCGTTGGCGGGCAGGTAATCTGTAGATCTTTTGTCGAGGAAAGCCAGCAAAGGAATAAAGATCAGGAGACTGTTTAAGGTATCAAAGCCAAAAAAGGCCTGAACATAATAACCAACAAAAAGCGCCTGAAACCAGATATTAGGCGAGCGCCGCCAGGATAAATAAACCAAGGCCAGATAAAGTAATAAACCTACCAAGCCGCCAGTGACAGCGTATTCCATAAAAACATTGTGAGGTTTGTCAAAAAAAGTTTCTGATAAACCAAAACCCAGCATCTCGGGTCGATAGTGACGGCTTTGGAGAATATAAAAACTTTCCCAGCCCCAACCCAGCAGGGGCCTTTCCTTAAAACTTGCCCAGCCGGACTGGAGAGCAATCAGCCGCGGTCCAGCCAAGGCCAGCTCCTCTTGAGTAAATCTTTTCAGGAAAGGCACCTCTTGCCAAAAAGGATAGAGATCTTTGGTCAGCCAAAAGAAACCGGCAAAAAGCACTAACAGCACTAAGACCACTGCCGCATAAGAACGGTAGAGGCGATGCGATCTGAAAGTTAGATAAGCCAAAACTAAAAAGGCCGCCCCTAAAGCCACCAGGCCGCTGCGAGTTTGAGTTAAAAGCAGAACTACTAAATCAAAAATAGCAATCACTCCTAAAATCCAGCGCCAAGAGCGAAAAATTCCCGCTCTCAGTCCCTCGCCGCAACATAGCCACAGACCAAGAAAGATATGGGGTAAAAGATAAGCAGTCAGAAAAAGGGCGTTGCCAATGGTGCCGCCGATCCGTTTGTCGACTGCATCAAAAAATATATTAGGGAAAAACTGATGCACTACCGGGAATAAAGCCACAAAAAAGCTGACGACGACTGAAAAAGAAAAATAATTGCGCCAATTAATCGGCGCATTGGTGAGCATCACCAGAAAAGCCAGCAGATGCAGCCAAAGCGCCAGCCCGGTGGTGCGCTCGGGAATTGACCAAAAACTGCGATGCCAATTAACTCCAAAAAAACTGGTGATAAAAAGCCAAACTACCAGCAGTCCTAAAAGCAAAACTAAAGGGCGGAAACGAAGCCGGTACTCTTTATAAAAAATTGCCAGATAAAGATAGATGGCAAACAAAATTTCCACCAGCGCCTGAAAAATAACTGTCTTCAGAGTCACCAAGGGGTGCATCAGCGACCGCTGGTAAAAAAGCGGCGTTAACAGCAAGAAATATAGGCCAAAAATTAAAATTTTTTCCAGATACGGTTTATAGGGCATCAAGATTGATAAGGTCATATTAGACTAGCAAATCCCGCACCTTTTCTCAACTGGATTAGCACAATTAAGAAAAGGTGCGGGGCAAAAGAAAAGACCCCGCTCAAGACGGGGTCTTTTCTTGCCTCGCCGCAGTCCCGATTGTCATCGGGACGCAGGCGGGCGGAATTAGACAATCAGATCAGACTATTCGTAACCAAGACTGATCAGAGTCATTGGCATCTGACCGGCCTCCCAAGAGATAGCGGTCGAGGTTCGATCTTCCCAAAGCGCGTGGGCGCCTAACCCGATACTGACGGACATACCATCCTGAGAGTTAGCCGCATTAGCGAAGTTGGTAGAGTTGATTCTCACCTTAATCGTCTTGGTGGTGCCCCGCGAAACCGTAGCCAAAGGCGCCATACTCAGAGTACAGGTACCACCGGCTGTGGCCGCCTCAGTACAGTTAGTTGAGACCGAAGATCCCCAATCACTGTTGCTGTTGGCTGGGTCAATCAACCGGACGGCGAAGTTAGCGTTGCCGGCAGTCAATGAGACAGCGGCACCAGAGAAGTTAAGCGAAACGGTGCCGATAATCACATCGTCGCTGGCAGCGGCTGACCAGTTAAGACTGGAGACTTCGTCGTTGGTGGTCCGAATACGGTTCTGAACCGCACCCAGGACACTAGCACTAAGTCTTGGAGTAGTCCGGTAGACAACCTGCGCCCGACCTTCGGGAATTGGTGTGCCTCGAGAGATCGTAGCCGTTGAGCTGGAACCACTGCCATAGGCAGTGACGTTACCGGGTCCCAAGCTAAGAGTGTGCTGTTGGTTAGAAACAGCGCCGGCAGTCAGGGTAGCCACATCTCCTTTCACCGTTAATGTCTTAGAACTGTTCTTAGGAACGATCAAGGGTGAAGCATTGCCTAGAGAGAAGACGATGGTAGCCGTGGTGCTGGCGTCGCTGCCCGGTCGAACATCTACCGGACCAGCCAGCAACGTATCACCTTCATAGAGCCGGACATTAGACAAGCTCATTCGGTCGGTCGGCAAAGTGCCGCTGACACCAGTGACCATAGCCACGGTGTCGCTGAAGGTCAGATCGGTTATCCGAACATCTTCAGTGTCGTTAACAGTCATCCGGATTTTGAAGAAAGTGTTGTCGGTTGAGCCCATGGTGATGTAGCGAGCCGGGGTGTCATCCGAGTCTTGAGTAACAGTTAGGGTCGGCGCGCTGACAATAGTGACACTCTGTCCACTAACGGCTGCGGGCCAGGTCACCGAGCTGTTGGAGCTGGCGCCGATAGCCGAACCAGTCGTTACGTCAATACAAGCACTGCAACCGGCAGTACTGCTGGTGGTAAGAATATCAGCAAAAATATCAATGTTTAATGAACCTCCGGCTGGTACCACTAATGGTTGAGAACCAGAGAAGGCCATAGCTGTTTCAGCATCACTGACAATGGCTTGAGTGGTGCCAAACTGAGTACCACCGATCATTACTTTGAAGTTCTGAATATCGAAGTTGGCGTTGCTGTCCTTGTCAAAGGTGATGGAACTCACCTTGACTGCTTCAGCTGAAGAAGCGTTGAAGACAAAGGCGCCAATCCGGATATTGTTGACACCAGCCACATAGGTCTGGGTACCAACAGAGGAATTCAGCCGCACTGTCAAAGGACTAGTGACCACGGTCAGCGAGTTACCACTGGCTGAACCACTGTCAGCTGTCTGGAAGGAAATTTGGCCTTCCAAGTTGTTGGTACTGCTGTAGTTATCCACTACCCGCAGAATCGCCTGCAAAGTAGATAGGGTGTCACCAGTGTCCCAAGCCGAGGAAGCTCGGATATCGCTCTTCACTGCCAAAACCCGAGTGGTGTTAGCTGGCACCACGTAGTTTATGTAGGAAGAGTCGGTACCGAAGTTAGCGGCAAAGGAAACAGCGGTGCTGTCAACCGAGCCCCAGTTGCCCGAAGGCGTGGAGATGGTTGAGCCCACCTGATTGCCGACATCATCAACAACCGAGATATTGCGCAGCTGGTCAGAGACTTCAGTGTCCAAGCTGGTGCCAGTAGCGGTAATCCGTACCGGCAGGAAGCGCATCTTCACCGGTTCACCACCGGCGTATAAGGTGAACTTAGCCAAAGTGACATTGGACGAACCAGCCGGAACATTACCAGTTGGAGTGTCAGTCGCTTTGGAGACAGTCACCCGACCTTGGTTAATGGTAACCGAGGTGGCGGTGCCGGAGACAGTCGGAGTGATGTTGACGTTGTACTGAGTATCGGTCAGCACCATATCGTATGGCCGCAAGACGTTGAAGCCAATAGTCCGGTTAGGACTGCCCATAACGTCCGCATAGACATCGATGTTGGAGTTGCCGGTAGCCACAGTTACTGTCTCTGTCGGAACAATCGTCAATGTTTCCGAACCTCCGGTCGAAGCCACTGTCGCCACAATTTTCCCGTTAACTTTCAGGGTAACATTGGCGATATCAGATTTATTGGCTGAACCAACCAGAGTGTACTTAACACTCTTTAAGTTCTGAGAGCTGTTAACTGCGTTGAGAGTTGCCGAGTGAATCAGGAAGCCGTTGGTGCCGGCATCAACAGTCGAGCCAGTTGAGACATAGGTATAGGTCGCAGTGGCTAAACTGGGGTTGCTGACACTGGTTACGGTCAGAGTTGGACTGCTGAGAGGCAGGCCCGAGACGGGTCCGCCGCCAGCCAACTTCACTTCCGACAATTGCCAACCCAAGGTGTTGCCAGCCGAAGCGCTGGAGCTAAGATCCATTCTCAAAGTAGCCGTCCGACTCTGGCCGGCGCCCACATTCAGGTTGACACCATTGAATTGAGCAAGACCATTGTTCAAGGACGAATATTGAGCGAAGATCACTCCTTGTTCATCAGCTAGGTAAAGGTTGGAAATGTTACTGTCGCTAACCACACCGGTTCGGGTGAGTTTCAAATCAGCAATACTCACACCACCGGCAGCAGAAGCGGTAAAGGTCCACCGAGCAACATCAATCTGTCCCGCGCCAGCAATAGCACTACCACTGGGTTGAGAAATGGCGTTCATCACTGACAAGCCGGCACCCGGAACAATTACCGGTTGACCCGGAGTTGTTGGTGCGGCGACAGTGCCGCCGGCAGAGGCATACTTGGCGCGCGATTTAGCACCAAAGTAACCAGCTGCTGGAGAAACGCTGTTGGCTGCCTGCCAGGCCGCTACGGCTGTTTTGGTAACAGAACCGAAGTAACCGGTGGCGCCGCCGGAAAAGGTAAAGTGACCAGTGCCGGTGAGGTGAGTCTGCAGACACTTGACGTCATCGCCCTTAGCACCCACGGTGAGGTCGCGAGTGAAAGAACAACCGCCAGCGGCTACAGTCGCACCTGCGCCAGCCTGCAAAGCCAGCAGCTGTGCCTGTAATTGGGCAATTTGCGCTAGCAAAGCTTGAATCTGGTCAACTTGCGCTAAAGCTGTTGCTGGGACTAATAAAGAAGCGCCAGAAAGAGAAACCACCGTTACGGTGGAAACTAAGACTGACGAGATTTTCTTTAACGTTTTTCCCATTTTATTTTGTTTTAATTTTTACGACTTTTTAATTTTTTTAAAGACCACCCCCTCAACTATCGACCTGTAATTAGCTAAGGGCTGATCCCTTAATGAATTAAGAAAAAACCCGGACTTTTCATCCGAGGCTGAACACACGCAGGCTCAGCCTCACCCTGAACCATCATATATTTATCTGATTTAATCTTAAACTAACGGCCTAGGACTGTCAAACATTTAATTATCCACAGCCCTGTGGCACTATATTATAACGAAGCTTGAGCCAATGTTGTTACAACTAGCTAAAATCCCGGTCTATGCCGCCCTTTTAGCCCCACTGCTGGTCAACCGCTTCTTATTCTTCCCCTTTATTACAGGCAAGGCCTTATTTTTCCGGATAGCGGTAGAAATCGGTCTGCTGGCCTTGATACTGCTCTGTTTCCTGCCGGAATTTCGAGTTCCCGCCTTAAAAAAGCTAAAAAATCCCCTGGTGGCGGCAGTCACTGTCTTTGTCTTAATTTTCCTGATTACCAGTCTCACCGCTGTTAATCCCCAACTGGCTTTTTGGTCCAACTTCGAGCGGGGGGAAGGCGCCTGGCAAATCCTCCACTACTATTTTTTCTTCCTCCTCGCCTTTCTTCTTTTTAATTCTGAGGAAGACTGGACTAAGTTATTGGGCTGGCAGGCGACAACGGCTTCCTTGGCAGCTGTTTATGCCCTTCTCCAAAGTCTTAATCCGCCGCCGCCTTGGGTGATTGTTCCTCCCAGTCAGCCCTCAGGGACTTTAGGCAATCCTTCTTATCTTAGTCTCTACCTCATCTTCAATTTATTTTTTATCGGCTGGCTGCTGCTGAAAGAAAAAGAAAGGGGCTGGCGCTGGTTTTGGGCCGGCTTAGGAATCTTCCAATTTTTAATTCTGCTGCTGGCCAGAAACCGGGCCTCGATTCTAGCCCTAAGTTTAGGGGTAATTATTTTTCTCCTGGGTTTAAGTTGGCAGTTTTTTAAAAGTCAGCGCCGCCGGCTGGCAGGACTGACGCTGTTAATAGTTTTGGTAGTGGCCCTGACTGCCGGCGCTTTCGTCGGCTTCATCAAAGGCGGTGATGTCTTCCGGGCGATGGAAGCCCGCCTCTGGACTTGGCAGTCGGCTCTTCAGGGCTTTCAGGAAAAACCGCTCTGGGGTTGGGGCATAGAAAACTTCCCCATCCTTTTTGATAAATACTATAACCCTCGTCATTTTGGCAGAGAATCTTTTTTTGACCGGGCCCACAACATTTTTCTGGAATATGCCGCTAGCGGCGGTATCCTACTGCTACTGGCCTATCTCTCAATTTTTTATTTTCTCTTTAAACAGACATTGCTTTCCCCAAAAAAATATCTGGCCATTATTCCCCTGATTTATTTAGTCAATGGTTTAGTGCTCTTTGAAGTCCTGCCAATTTACTTAATGTTGTTTCTCTTTCTGGCTTTTGCCGGCAATAACCTCGCCCATTTTCCCCAGTCGCCGCCGCTATTGATCAGACCGGTAAAACTTGTTGGATTGGCTGGGTTGATTGGCTTGGTCATCCTCGGCTTTTCCTTCTATCACACCATCTACCGCCCTCTTCAAAAAAACCGCCTCATCTACAGCTTGGCGCTGGCGCAAGGACCAATTGAGAAAGTTACCGAGGATTTTGATCAGGCGCTCCGCTACCCATCAATTGTCGGCCAGCCAGAACTGCTGCAGCAGCTCTTAAATTACAATTATAACTATTTGAATCTGACAGAGTTTACCGACCGCTGGTTCCGGCAGGAACAGCAACAGCTGGTGGGAGTAAAAGAGCTTTATCTGCAGACTCTGACCTTGGTGAAAGTTTTCGCCTCAACCCGGGAACAGCCATACGCCGAGCAGGCCCGGGAATTAATCAGTGAGGGGCGCCGCCTCGCCCCGAAGCGGCTGGAATTCATCATCGAGGGCATCAAACTCGCCCGACTGACAAAAGATTCCCAAACCGAAACTGAACTCCTGACTCTGGCTAAAAAACTAAGGCCGGATTTGGATATTGATGAGCAAATCAAAGAGTAATAGGGCTTGTCTGAAGGAACATCCCGGAGGCCAGCGAGCTTGGTCTTTTTGTTATAATCGTCCGCCTCAGGCGGAAACAAAAAGCCGCTGGCCGAGGGAGAAGAAAGTTTTCTCGCTGGAAGAAAACTATTCTGTTTCCTGAAGGCAAGCCCTATTACTCTTGGGAAAAGTTCGGATTTTATCCCCACACCTTTCTCAAATTGTCCAATAAGAACTAACCAGGACTATCAGGGTCAGCAGGGCAAAGAGGCCCAAGTCGCGCCAGCGCAGCCGTTCCTGATGGAAACTTTGCAGTAAGAGGAGACTGACCAAAAACACCAGGTTGCTGGAGCTGAAAAAGCCGATGGGTAACCAAGCCGCTACCCACAAAAACTCCCCCAACAACAAAGCCGCCGCCACTGCCAACAGCCATTCGCCAAAAACATTTTTAAAAAGCAGCAGCAGCAGCAAAATGGTCAACAGCCACTGCAGCCAAAAAAGGCCGCCTTGATCAAGGAGGAAAAAATTAAGTATGAGACCGTAACTAAAAAAAATCGCCAAGCCATACAACCAGCTCTGGCGGTGAGTTAAAATCAAATTTTTTGCTCCCAAGAGCACGGCAAAGCCGGCGGCTAAGATTAAAACCACCGGCAATTGATAAGCCAGGGGCAGCCAGACCAACCAAAAAGATAGAATCAAAATCACCAAAAAAATTGGTAATAAGGCCAAAAAATTAAACAAGGGCTGGCTGTAGGCCCAAAAAGTAAAAATTAAAAAAATCAAAGCCCGCCACCAGCTGGGATCCAGATAAAAAAAATAAAGGAGTAATCCGAAGATCAGCGCCTTAAACGCTAATCTCCACCCGGGACTTCTTAAAGTCCAGCTTAACTTTGTTGCCATCTTTCACCTGACCGCGGATCATTTTATCAGCCAGCTTATCAAGAATCGTCCGCTGGATCAACCGCTTGATGGGCCGGGCGCCGTATTCCGGATCAAAACCATTCTCTGTCAGGTACTGCCGTAGCGGCGGCCTGACCACCAACTCGATATTTTTCTGCCGCAGCCGCCCGGCCACATGAGCCAGTTGAATAGCCACAATCTTGGCAATGGCTTCTTTGTGGAGAGGATTGAAAACAATAATCTCATCCAGCCGGTTGAGAAACTCCGGCCGAAAACGTTCCCGGAGAGACTGCCGGATGCGGTCTTTTAAATCTTCTTCTTTTGCTTCCCATTCTGATTGGCTGCTGGTGCTGAAGCCGAGACTGGACATCTGCCGGGCATAATGGCCGCCGATGTTAGAAGTCATAATGATGATGGAATTTTTGAAATTAACCGTCTTGCCCTTGCCGTCAGTCAACCGGCCGTTATCAAGAATCTGTAAAAGAATATTAAAGACTTCGGGATGGGCTTTTTCAATCTCGTCAAAAAGAATCAGGTTATAGGGGCGATGCCGAACCAACTCCGTCAGCTGACCGCCATCCTCATAACCGACATAACCCGGCGGCGAACCAATCATTCGGGCGACAGAATGCCGCTCCATATACTCAGACATATCAATCCGGATCAGAGCTTTCTCATCGTTAAACATAAACTCGGCCAGCGCCCGCGCCAATTCTGTCTTGCCCACACCGGTGGGGCCAAGAAACATAAAAGAGCCAGAGGGCTTTTGGTCGTCAGATAAGCCGGCGCGGGCGCGGCGCAGAGCATCGGCAATGACACCAATGGCCTCATCCTGACCCACCACCCGCTGTCCCAACACTTCCTCGATCCGGGATAACTTATTGGCTTCTGACTCCAGCATCCGCTGTAAAGGGATGCCGGTCCAACGCGCCACCACAGCCGCAATATCTTCCGTATCGACTGTTTCTTTAAGGAACTTAGTCTTGCCCCGGAAATACTTTTTCTCAAAAATGACATAATCCTTCTCAGCCTGAGGCAGGTCGCCATAGATTAAATGAGCCACCTGCTCCAAATCACCGGCCCGCTCCGCTAATTCCACTTGGCGCCGCAGATCATCCAGCCGCCGCCGCAGATTGTTGAAGTTTTCAAAAATTCCCTTTTCTGCCTGCCAAGCGGCGCTCAGCTTTTCGTTCTTCTCCTTTGCCTCTTTCAATTTTCTCTCAAGCCGCTTGAGGTTGGCGGCTGATTTATTGGCAGAACGTTCGATCTCCAATTGGGTAATCTCCCGCCGCACCTGATCAATCTCCTGAGGCAGACTCTCGGTCTCCAGCCGCCGGGCGGCGGCCGCCTCGTCAATTAAATCCACGGCCTTGTCCGGCAGGAAGCGGTCGGTAATATAGCGGGCAGAAAGATTAACCGCCGCCAAGACCGCCTCGTCGCCGATCCGCAAGCCATGATGAATTTCATATTTTTCCTTAAGACCGCGCAAAATGGCGACGGCGTTCTCCAAGCTCGGCTCTTCCACATAAATCGGCTGGAAGCGCCGCTCTAAAGCCGCGTCTTTCTCAATATACCTCTGGTATTCCTTAGTAGTGGTGGCGCCAATGGCATGGAGTTCGCCCCGGGCCAAGGCCGGCTTGAGCAGGTTGCCGGCATCGATAGCTCCTTCAGCCGCCCCGGCTCCGACAATCATATGAATCTCATCAATAAAAAGGATGATTTTGCCCTGAGCGCTTTGCACCTCGCGGATAAAAGCCTTGAGCCGATCTTCAAATTCTCCCCGGAACTTGGTGCCAGCAATCAAAGCGCCAATGTCCATCATAATAATCTCTTTCTCTTTCAAAATGTCCGGCACATCGCCACTGATAATCTTCTGAGCCAAACCCTCAACAATGGCCGTCTTGCCCACTCCCGGCTCACCAATCAGCACCGGATTATTTTTGGTGCGGCGCGACAAGACCTGCATTAGCCGCCGCAGCTCATCATTGCGGCCCACCACCGGATCTAATTTGCCATCGCGGGCTTTCTGGCTGAGATTAACCGCATACTTGTCTAAAACCTGAAACTTGGTTTCGGGAACGTCGTCAATGATGCGGGTGGTACCGCGCAGTTGGGTAAAAACCCGCAAAAGATTCTCCCGCCGGGCGCCCAATTTCTCCAAAATTGTCTGGGCCAGCGACGGCGTCTCAATTAAAGACAAGAGCAGATGTTCACAGGAAATAAACTCGTCCCGCTGAGACAAGGCCACCCGCGAAGCCCGGTCTAAAACCTGCATCAGCTCTTGAGACAAATAAAGCTGGCTGACCGGCGCCGCTGAAAAAACTTTGGGCAGGCGATTAAGCTCCCGCTCCAACTCCGGCTGGAGGTGATCTAAATTAATTCCCGATTTTACCAAAATCGGCCGCACCAGCGACCCCTCATCAGCCGCCAAAGCCGCCAAAAGATGGAGGGCTTTGAACTCGCCGTGGTTTTCCCGCGTCGCCAAATCTTGGGCGTTCTGCAATGCTTCCTGGGCTTTGATGGTGAAACGGTAAAACGACTTCATATACTAAAATACATAACAAAAAAATTTAGGAAAGTCAATGGAGAAAGCGCTTGCGGCAGATAGCCAGAACCTGATTAATTTCTACTTTGGTGGTGGGCCGGCCTAAAGTAAAGCGCAGACTGCTCTTGGGCCGATCGCCCCTGTAGCCCAAGGCGGCAATGACATAAGAAGGATTGGCACTGCGGCTGGAGCAGGCGGTGCCCGGCGAAACTGAAACCCCCCAGAGATCCAATTCAATAGCCAAGTCCTGCGCCGGCCGGCCGGGAAAATAAATATTGAGATTGTTAGGCAGGCGACTGTTGCTTTTGATATCCGGTCCATTAATCCGCGCCTCCGGCACAATTTTCTTGATTCCTTGCCATAAGTAATTTCGTAAGCTCCTTAACTTTTCATTTTTAACTTTAAACTTTTCATTTAGGCCAGCGGCCGCTCCAAACCCGACAATCCCCGCCACATTCTCGGTGCCGGAACGCCAGCCAAATTCCTGTCCGCCGCCGGTAATAAAAGGGTTTAGGGTGTAGGGTTTAGGGTTTAGGGAACGAATGTAAAGCACACCGATTCCTTTGGGGCCGTAAATTTTGTGAGCTGACAAAGTCATCATATCCACGCCCAGCTTCTCCACATCGCAATCCAAAAACTGTAAGGCCTGGACTGCGTCGGTATGAACCAAAACATTTGACATTTGACTTTTGACAATTGACACAATCTCCTTAATCGGCTGAATGACGCCGATTTCGCTGTTGGCGTACTGAATAGAAATCAGGGCTGTCCGCTCGTCCACAGCCGCTTTTATTTTTTTCAAATCCACCAACCCATTTTTATCTACCGGTAAATAAACCACCTCAACGCCCTGCCGCTCTAGATCGCGCGCCGTTTCCAAAATTGATTCGTGTTCAATCGCGGAAATAATTAGTTTAGGGAGTGGCCGGCTGTCCTGAGGAACATCCCGGAAGCGCGCCAGCTTGGTCTTTTTGTTATAATCACTTCTTAACAAAAAGTGGCGCGCTGAGGGAGAAGAAACTTTTGCCGCTGGAGCAAAAGTATTCTGGTTCCGAAGGACAGCCGCCACGACCACTCGCAAAGCGAGGTTATTGGCCTCAGTCGCCGAGCCAGTAAAAACAACTTCCTCATGCGAGTAATTTAAAGCTCTGGAAACTATCTGCCGGGCTTTGAAGACAGCCGCCGAGGCCTGCTGGCCAAAAAAGTGAGTTGACCCGGGGTTGCCGAAGATTTTTGTCTGATAGGGCCGCATCGCCTTCTCCACCTCCGGCGCCACCGGCGTGGTGGCGGCATAATCTAAGTAGATTCTTTTCATTTGACTTTATTAACCCAATTATTATAGACTTTTTACAATTCTGAAACAACTTTATTTTTTTAATTTTATATTATACAATTATCTCGTACGTACTGGATTAATAGATAATTAAAAAGAGAGAGAAAAATAGGTGTGGGGGCTTATCTTTGACAGGCTCGGCGAAATAGTTTATTCTCTTATCAAGATGACTAATCAAACGACTTTTCATAGCTCCCTAGGAATTAAATTTACTCCCCCGCAGATTGTCAATGAACTGATTCAATTTATGCGGGCTGATGAGAAACGGAAATACAAAATCATCATTGGCACTGATTCTAAAGACAATGGCAATGGCGAGGCCGATTTTGTGACAGCCATTGTCATTCACCGCATCGGCAACGGCGGCCGCTATTTCTGGCGCCGGCTGGAGCAGGATAATTTACACACTCTGAGAGACCGCATCTGGCAGGAAGTGATCGCCTCCCTTGATCTGGCTCGGGATTTTATCGCTTTGATGAAAAATTACCAGATGCCGGATTTTGATTTTGAAGTTCATATTGATGTCGGGACTAATGGCGACACTCATGAATTAATTCAGGAGCTGGTGGGTTTTGTCCGAGCTAATAATTTGGAGCCGAAAATCAAACCCGACAGTTACGCCGCCACGAAAGTGGCTGACCGGCATGTCTAATGAAAGATAAACTGGTAATTGATGTTGAAACTAAAAATGTTTTTGACGATGTCGGCGGCCGCGATTTTGTGGAAAAACTGGATGCCTCGCTAGTCGGGGTCTATTCCTACGACCAAAATAAATACCTCCATTTTAAAGAGGGTGAGTGGGAAAAGCTGGCGCCATTATTACAAAACGCCCGGTTAATCATCGGTTTTTCCATCAATCGTTTTGATATTCCGGTTCTTAATAAATACTTTAATTTTAACTTAACCGCCCTGCCCCGCTTTGATCTGCTTGAGGAAATCGAGTTGAAGTTCGGCAAGCGGGTGGGACTGGATATTTTAGCCAGAGCTAATCTGGGCATCAGCAAAAGCGGCCATGGCCTTGATGCCATTGAATTCTACCGGCAGGGCAACTGGCAGGCCCTCACTGACTACTGTCTGCAGGATGTGAAAATCACCAAAGAGCTTTATGACTTGGTAAAAAAACAAGGATTCCTCCAAATTCCTGACCGCAACACTAATGAAATGCACAAAGTGACTATTGATGTCCGCGAGGCTGAGTTGCCAGCCAGTCTCTTTTGATACAAAATTGAATTAATGGGCATTAACGAAGAATTACGGCGCCGGAAAAAACAATTCTATCGGGAAAAACCCGGTTTTTTAGACAAGTTAAGCCATGAACTGCGGCGGAGCGTCACCGCCATCCTCCTTTTGGGAGTGGGCATTTTGCTGATCCTGGCCCGTCTCCAACACGCTGGCCCAGCCGGCCGCTATCTATATTTGGGATTATGGAACATCTTCGGCTGGGGCTACTATCTCCTGCCCCTGATGGCTTTTGTTCTGGCCGTGGTCTTTTTAGCCAACCGGCAACTGGAATGGCTGGGGCCGCCCTTTTTAGGAGCGGTGATTTTTATCATTGCCTCTTTGGGATTGATTGATATTATTTTTCCCGGAAAGGGCGGATTGGTCGGCAAAGTTATTGGAGTCATAGAAACACCTCTTGGCTACACCGCTGCTTTGGTAACGGTTGGGGCAGTGATGCTGGCGGCGCTGGTGGTGGCGATTAATCTCCCTATCCAAATCAAACCCAAACCCAAAGAAGAGAAAAAATTGGATACCAAAGATGTGGATAAGGCGGTACAGCAGGCCCAGCCGGTGATGGCTGCCGCCGTCGCCGCTGCGCCGCCCCCCCTTGAACCCAAGCCGGCTAAAAAAGAAGATGAGACGGAACTTAAACCAAAAAAAATTCCAGCTCTCAAAGACTATGTCGCTCCCCCCTTGTCTTTACTGAATGCCGCCATCGAACAACCGACTGCCGGCGACCTGCGGGCCAACGCCAACATCATCAAACGCACTATGGACAGCTTCGGCATTCCGGTAGAGATGGGGGAAATTAATATCGGTCCCAAATTCACCCGCTATACTCTCAAACCAGCTGAGGGCGTCCGCCTCAACCGCATCACCGCTCTCAATCAAGACCTGGCCCTGGCTTTAGCCAGCCATCCCATCCGTATTGAGGCGCCCATTCCCGGAAAATCGCTGATTGGCATTGAGATGCCTAACAAAACCGCCGCCACTGTCCGCTTGGGCAGTTTAATGAATTATCCGGAGTTCAATCAATCTGGTTTACTGACTGTTCTTATCGGCCGCGATGTCAATGGCAATCCCATACCGCTGGATATTGCCCGCCTTCCCCATCTTTTGGTGGCCGGCTCAACCGGCTCGGGAAAATCAGTCGCCCTCCATTCCATTCTCACTTCTCTTTTGTACAAAAATTCTCCCCGCACCTTACAAATGATCCTCATTGACCCCAAGAAAGTTGAGCTGTCTTCATACAATGGCGTGCCTCATCTGATTGCGCCGGTGGTCACCGAAGGCAAAAAGGCCATTGGCGTTTTTCGCTGGGCCATTTCGGAAATGGAGCGGCGCTATGAAGTGCTTTTAAAATCCGGCAGTCGGGATATCAGCAGTTACAATATCAAAAATACCAAAGAGCCCATTCCTTATCTGCTGGTGGTAGTCGATGAGCTGGCTGACCTGATGACTGCCTATGGCAAAGATGTGGAGACAGCGGTGGTGCGGCTGGCGCAAATGGCCCGGGCCACCGGCATTCATCTTTTGCTCTCCACTCAGCGGCCGTCGGTAGAAGTGGTCACTGGTTTAATCAAAGCCAACATCACCTGCCGGCTGGCGATGCAGGTGGCCAGCCAAATTGATTCCCGAACTATTTTAGACACAGCCGGCGCGGAAAAACTTTTGGGCGGCGGCGACATGTTGCTGATTTCACCGGAACACTCCAAGCCCAAAAGAATTCAAGGCGCCTATATTTCCGAAAAAGAAGTGCAGGCAGTCACTGAATTCATCGAAAAAAATAATAAGCCGCGGGAAGAAGAGGAGTTCGTGCCGGCGCCGCCGCCAGCCCCATCTTCGGCTCCAACCGCCGCAAGCGGGGACGGTAAGCCGGATAAATTTGAACAATTCGCCCAGACTGGCGAAGAAGATCCGCTCTATGAAGAAGCGGTCAATGTCATCCGGCAAGCCCAGAAGGCCTCGGCCTCGCTTTTACAGCGCCGCCTGTCAGTGGGCTATGCCCGGGCCGCCCGACTCTTGGATATTATGGAGGAACGGGGAGCGGTGGGGCCGGGCGAAGGCGCCAAACCCCGGGAAGTTTTTCTATCAAAACCTGAAGGCGCGCCTGAGTTGACAGACAATGACGCCGATGTAGTATAGAGGGCGTGGAGAATACCTCTCTTAAAGACCTGCTGCGGGAGCATTTGGAACTGAAAGGCCTGACTCCGAAAAAAGCCGCCGAACTAACCGGGGTGCCGGAACGTTATATTGAGGCGCTGTTAACCGGCAACGACAAGTTTCTGCCGCCAGCGGCCTATGTCCATGGCTATCTGACTAAATTAGCCCTGATCTTAAATTTTGATAAAGATTCGATGTGGCGGCTTTATCAAAAAGAAGCCGTTGCCTTACAGCGCTCTGGTCCCTCTGACCGCCTGCCCAGCAATCGCTTCGCCGTCCACTATCTCAATAAAAAATGGCTGCTGGCCGGCCTGATTATAATTTTAATCATCGCCTACCTCATCCCCAATGTCTTCAGTCTCTTTTTAGCGCCGGAAATCGAATTAACCAACCCTGCCGGCGAAACTCTTAACACCTTTCAACCAAGAATTATTTTAACCGGCCGCACCGACCCCAGCTACACATTGACCATCAACGGCGAGGAAGTGTACGTTAAAGAAGACGGAAATTTTGAAAAAGAATATCAACTGCAATTTGGTCTCAATACCATTGAGTTCAGCGTTAAAAAATTCCTCGGTAAAGAGAATAAGGTGGTGCGGCAGATAATGTATCAGCCGGCGCCGCCTCCGGCAATCCTCAACAATGTCCAAAACCCAATCAGAGAAGGAGAATAAACCTTCGATTGAAGAGCTGATTTCAAATCTTCGCTCCAAGTTCGGCGAGGGGGCGATTATGACTCTGGGCGAAGCCAAAAAAGTTGATGTTGATATTATTCCCACTGGTTCTTTTTCCTTGGACCGGGCTTTGGGCGTCGGCGGTCTTCCCCGGGGCCGGATGGTGGAGATTTTCGGTCCTGAAGGTTCGGGTAAATCCACTCTGGCTTTAAATGTGGTGGCGCAGGCCCAGCGCCGCGGCGGCAAAGCCGCCTACATTGATGCTGAACACGCCCTTGATCCTGATTACGCCGCCCGCCTCGGCGTCCGCACCCAAGAACTGCTCATCTCCCAGCCGGACAATGGCGAAGAAGCTTTAAATATCTTAGAAAGTCTGGTGCGCTCTGGAGTAATTGATGTGGTGGTGGTGGATTCGGTGGCGGCGCTGACGCCCAAGGCGGAAATAGAAGGTGAGATGGGTCAGCAGTTCATCGGCCTGCAGGCTCGGCTGATGTCCCAAGCTCTCCGCAAACTGACCGCCATCGCCGCCAAGAGCGGCACCTTAATTATTTTTATTAATCAGATCCGGATGCAGGTGGGGGCGGCGGCGATGTGGGGCAATCCCGAAACCACTCCCGGCGGCCGGGCTTTGAAATTCGCCTCTTCTGTCCGCCTCGACGTCCGGCGCATTGCCCAAGTCAAAAAATCCGATCAGGTGGTGGGCAGCCGGGTGCGGGTGAAAGTGGTTAAAAATAAAGTGGCGGCGCCTTTCAAGCTGGCCGAGTTTGATATTATTTTTAGCGAAGGGATTGCTTATGAAAGCGATGTTTTGAATTTCGCTGTCAATCAAAATGTGGTAACCAGGGCCGGCGCCACTTTCACTTTTGCCGGCGAAAAACTGGGCGTGGGTTTTGACAACGCCCGGCTGAAACTGAAAGAAGACAAAAAACTGCTCCGGGAAATAATTAAGAAATTAAAATCGGTGGAAGTTTAGTAGGAGTAACCGGCGTCGTAGGGATCGGCGGAGTAGTCGGAGGAGTAAGGATCGGAGCCGTAGTAAGAATTGTAGACATCAGCCGTATAATCATTGTTATAATAGGGGTCGTAACCGTAGTAGTAATTAGGGTCATAAGCGCCGTAAGTGTAACCCAGTAAATCGCCTTCATCCAAAGCCGCTCCGGGCGCCTCGCCTGTACCAAAAACTGTCGCCTCCAACTCACTGACTCGACCACTGACATAGACCACCAGCACCAATAAAATAATGATGGCTATGCCGACTAAGTATTGATATTGTTTCTCGTTCATAAATTTATTTTAGCATATTCCGATTGACCGCAAGATCAAGTTATCCACACCCCAAGTCATATCTTATGATCTTTTTTAACAATTGACCTCTACCGGCGGTGAAGTTAAAATCTTATCACATTTCAAGTCACAGAAAAATTGCTTTTGTTTATCCTCGCGCTCATCCGCCCGATCACAAACATAATCAACTGCTTTAGCCCGATTCCAACACCTTTTGCAGGGCTCTAAATTACATTGGGAACTATTATAAATTCTCTCAAATTTCGCACAATCAGCAATCACATATGCGTTGTCTGCCCGCTGACACTGTTCCTCTGATGAGCTTACCCGAACAATTGCCTTAGAGATACCCACGCAACGATTTACTAACTGGGCATAGACTATATTTTCTTCTCTCTCTTTTTCTTTTCTCATTTTTTCTTCCCGAGCAGATATAAAATCTTTTAAACTATTCAAGAGATCTGGTTCAAGTTTTGTGTTAGGATCAGTATTTCGAAGGCGTATTGGGTATCGATTACCTCTGCCATCATCCACCACACAAGCGAAACGATGGTCATCAGGATTTGGTGACTGCTTGATGCAATTGATTACTTGGTGTCCTGGTGGTAAACCGATTCTTTCGGCTAAATCCTGACCAGTTGGTGGTGGTGGTAATTCTCTGGCCTCAGAAGTAACCTCTGGCGGTAATTTCTCTGGTTTTTGAAGCTGGGGTTGGCGTTCTGGTTGCTGAGGTTTGGGTTGGAGCAGCGGGGTAAAAGCTGGGGCATCAACCTGCGGTTGTTGCGGCTTTAATTGTTTTTGAAGTTCCTGAATTAAAAAATAAAGCAAATAATCTAAAGGAGAAGGTGGTTGTGGATTTGATTGTGGACTTGGTTGTGGACTTGATTGAGCAGAATCAGCTGTCTGACCAATACGTCTCTGCCTGAGAGTTATCGCCCAACTATAATCCGGCCAAGCTAATAAAACCAATAATATTAGAACCAATCCTATTTTTAGCCCTTGGTTCATTGTCTTAAATTATAACACAAACCCGACTTTAATTTATCCACAGCCCATGATAGATTTAGAAAATGCGGCTGGAACATAAATCATCGGCAGAATTAAAAAGAGAGATTTTAGAAATCGCCGGCCGGCATCTGGACTTAAAAAAATACCGCCTTTTTTTCTTTGGCTCACGGGTAACAAACAAAGGCAGCGACCGTTCGGATATTGATATCGGGATTGAAGGCCCCCAACCAGTCCCTGCCTCGGTCGTGGTCCGCCTTAAAGAAGAGATAGAAAAATTGCCCATTCTCTACAAAATTGATATAGTGGATTTTGCGGCCGCTTCTGAAAAATTCAAAGAAGTGGCAAAGCAATATCTGGAAGAAATTAAATAAAATGACCAAACTTGAAGCGATTTTTGATGATCTGAATAAAGCCGCTCTCCGACTGGAGGAGGTGTTAGAATTGGAAAAAACCGCTATCCACCGCGACTCAGCTATTCAACGTTTTGAATTCTGTTTTGACCTTGCCTGGAAAAGTATTAAGGTGTTTCTTGAAGAAAAAAAGAAGGTTGTCTGCAATTCGCCCACTGATTGTTTTCGCGAGGCCTACCGGCAAGGTTTGATTGAATATGATGAAGAATGGCTGAAGACCGCTGATATGAGAAATAAAACCTCTCATACCTATAATGAGGAATTTGCTGAAGAAGTTTACAAAAAACTCCCGATCGTCCTGAAAAACTTCAAGCAGTTATTGGCCGCTCTTCAAGCCGCCGGTTTATAAAAAACACTACCGGGCAAGGGAGTAAAAATTCTCAAATAGTTTAGCCACAAGAATTGGGCCGGTGCCGCCGGGAGTGGGAGTATAGAAAGCGAGGTTGTAGGTTGTAGGTTGTAGCTTATTAACAGCGAAATCCGCGGGGAAGCCGAAGTCAATCACCCCGGCGCCCTCTTTCAACCAATCAGGATCAATTAGATTTTCTTTACCGACGCCCGTAATCACCAAATCGGCGTCTTTCAAAAATTCCTGTAAATTCTCGGTCTCGATATCCGCTTCCTTAATTTTTAACTTTTCACTTTTTCCGCCAGAGGCGGATCCGCCTTGGGCGGAAATTTTTAACTTGAGCCAATTAACAATTGGCCGCCCCACCAAAAACCCCTCAGCCCCGACCACGGCCGCTACTTTGACATTTTCCGCCAGAGGCGGATCCGCCATGGGCGGAGACATTTGACCATTGACATTTAACCAGCCGATGTTTTGCAAAATTTCTTTCACCGCCCCTACCGCCAACCCCTCGTCCACATTTTTCTCCGACGGGATGTATTTTAAGACGGCGTCGCGATTAATCCGTTTGGGCAAAGGCAGTTGAACAATAATTCCCCCGACAGTTTGATCGTGGGCCAGCTCACGAACCCTATCCTCCAACTCTTCCTGGGAAATCACTTCTGCCAGCTGGATCAACTCAAAATTAACGCCCAGCTCGCGGGCAACTTTTTCTTTTTGTTTAAGAAAGCTTTCACTGGCCAAATCATTACCCGCCCACACTGCCACCAGTTTTTTGACCGGCGGCGGCTTTTTTTTAAGTTCTTCAATTAGGCGACGGGCGATTTCCTGACCATTGACTCGAATCATAAATTCACTCTACCATATCGCTAGCGGACCTTGACAACTAAAAACCTTCTAATAAGGAAAGACTGCTTATGTCCAATATTTTGCCGGCCTCGACTATCGCCAACATCAAAGATCAATGTCTGGAAGTTCCTCCAGAGCTGGTGGAAAGACATCTGGCCTCGATGGAAGAGGAATACTGGGAACGGTTTTCTGCCCGGGATTTTTCCCGACACCTGCGATTGGTGGGGGTGATGCACCAAAAAGATTGGCCGCTCATTACCAAACTCAACGCCCTTAGCAATCACAGTTTTGCGCTAACCATCATTTCTTTTGATAAGAAGGGGGTGGGAGCCTGTTTCTACACTTCTCTGACCGCCTTGGGTTTTGATATCAGCGGTCAACGGGCCTATGGCTTTCGCTGGGGACTGACTGGTGAAAAACAAGGATGGTTCGTCTTTGATTGTCTGATCCGTCAAGATGAATCTCTGCCGCCGGTGAAAAACGTTACGGCTCTGGAGGCAACGATCAATCAATGCCTGTGCCAGAACTTTAACGTCCTGCCAATCTCAGAAAAGTTCACTCCCCAAAGATTCGTTAGGGCTATCGGGAGAATAGGTCAAAACACCATCGCCCTTGCTACTAGCAGCGCCAGCCAGGCGAAGGTTGATACCGACATTGATTCCGGAGCAAAAAAATCCAAGCTTGACCTCACCGGCCGCCTCCTGGGCGATGACTTCCAACTAGCAGAAGAACTGGCAGCCACTCGTCTCAGTGTCATTTGGTTGGCCGAGCAGAAAAGTCTGCAAAGAAAAGCGGCGGTCAAGATCCTTCCCCACTCATTTTTTGAAAAAGATGAGTTGCGGGAATTGCTCGGCCGCTTTGATCAGGAAGCCAAACTGCTAGCCCAACTGGATCATGAAAACATTGTCACTGTTTATGCCTCGGGTCAGGAAGACGATCTCTGCTGGTTGGCAATGGAGTATTTGCCGGGTGGCGATTTGGGCAAGTGGATTTCAGCCGAACGCCGGCCGCCACTGCGCTCGACAACGCGCTGGCTGCGGCAGTCGCTGGCCGCTCTCCAATTCGCCCACCAAGCCAACGTGCTCCATCGGGATCTCAAACCAGCCAACCTGATATTGACCAACAGCGAACAGGTCAAGGTGGCGGATTTTGGTCTGGCGCGCCGTCTTTTAGGTGAGGCCCGTCTCACCAAACCCGGCGGTGTTTTGGGGACGATCTACTTTATGTCTCCAGAACAAACCCGGGGCGCCCCCCTTGATGCCCGCTCTGATATTTACTCTCTGGGCGCCACCTTCTTTCATGTTCTCAGCGGCAAACTGCCCTTTGGTAAGGGGCTGACAGATTTAGAGATGCGGGAATCAGAACAGTTGGCGATTATGGATTGGATCCGGCAGGGACCGCCGCCGCTCCTCAGTCAAATCAGCCCAACCCTGCCCCGGCCCCTGACTATGATCATCGAAAGAATGATGGCCTTCGAGCCAGACTATCGTTATCAGACGGCGACTGTGGCCTTAGAGGACATTAAAAGCTACGAAGAGCGGCTCAGCTTCCACGAAGTTGGTTTGGCTAACCCAAACCAAGAAACCAATACCTGGTCTGGTCCGATGTCGGAAAAATAACCAAAACTGCTGGCAGCAGCCGGCAGCCAACGCCCCGCCTCCTGATTTAGATCGGGGTGCGCGGGGTTTTTTTACAAAATACCCTAACAGCCCGCCGGATTTTCTCCGGCTTTTCTTTTTTTATCAGTAATTGATAAATCCACTCGGCAATCTGCTCCATTTCTTTTTCTTTCATTCCCCGGGTGGTGACTGCCGGCGTGCCCAGACGCAAACCGCTGGGGTAATAAGGCGAACTGTCGCCGGACAAAGAATTGCGATTGGCGGTAATGCCGGCTGTCTCCAGAATTTTCTGGGCCTTCATCCCGTCACCAACTTTGATCAACATCATATGATTATCAGTGCCGCTGCTGATTAACTCAAACCCCTTTTCTTTCAGGGCCCGGGCTAAAGCTTCGGCGTTTTTGATAATCTGTTTTTGATAATTTTTAAACTTCGGCTGGAGCGCCTCATAGGCCATCACCGCCATAGCGGCAATGACATTGTTATGAGGGCCGCCTTGCATCCCGGGAAAAATAATCCGGTCAATGCGGTCGCCTAATTCGTCGCGGGAGAAAATCACCGCCGCCCGCGGCCCCCGCAAAGTTTTATGAGTGGTGGTGACGACGATATCGGCGTGGGGGAAAGGCGAAGGATGCAGACCGGCCGCTACTAAACCGGCAATATGAGAAATATCCGCCAGATGAAAAGCCCCCACTTTCTTGGCGATGGCGCCAAAGCGGGCAAAGTCAATCACCCGGGGATAGGCCGTGGCTCCGGAAACAATCACCCGCGGCTTGTGCTGCAGTGCCAGCCGTTCTACTTCGTCATAATCAATCAGGCCGCTGTCGGCATCAACGCCATACTGGATCGCCTGAAAAACACGGCCAGAGAGACTAACCCGGTGGCCATGGGACAAATGGCCGCCGGCGGCCAAAGACATTCCCAAAAGCTTCTCCCCCGGCTCCATTAGGGCGAAATAAACCGCCAGCATTGCCGGCGTCCCGGAGTACGGCTGAACATTAACCCGCCAATCCTTCAACTTAAACAGTTTCTTCAGCCGCTGTTGGGTTAACAGCTCAATCCGGTCATAGAGATTATTGCCCGGATAATAGCGCCGTCCCGGATAACCTTCCGCATACTTATTGGTCAGAGGCGAACCAAGGGCCGCCAAGACATCCGGGGAAACATAATTCTCCGAAGGAATCAAATTGATTGTTTCCTGCTGACGATTAGTTTCGGCCTTAATGATTCGTTCCAAAAGCCTGTCTTTCATAATTGCTTAATATTATACTTAACTTATATGCTGGTTGTAAATTGGCGGTTGGTTATCCCTATTTTCATCATTGCCTTAGTGGCCTCGGCCGCGATCTTTTTGGGTGAGCGCGGCTTTATTTTTCAAAAGGGCGGGGTGGAACTGGTGGAAGAATTGGAGGGCGGCGGCCTGCCGGCTGACGGAGAAGACTTTACTATTCCTGCCGAAACCCTGCCCGAAGAATTTTTAACTGAAGAATTCAACCAAGATTTTTTTACCGTCCCTATCGAAACCAAGGTTCAGGTGCGCCAGTGTCCGGAAATCGGTTGTCAGCTGTTGGGCCACTTTGAAGCTGGAGCAGAAATTATGTTCAACAATGCCGATGTCACCGACGAGGCCGACTGGCTGCCGGTGCGCTGGCCCGACCCGCTGGCTGGACCAGCGGCTGGTTGGGTGGAAGTTAATGAATTGCTAAGCGGCCTTCAGGAACCAGACCTTTTGCCTGATACCGTTGTCGAGCTTGAAGAATTAAAACTGGGAGAGATTGAACCAAGGCCCATTAACCCGGGCGCTTTAGTGGGAGTGGTCTGTGAATTTCGATTGCCTGATACGCCTCCGGACAGCGCTCTTAAAAAATTCACCCGCGGCTCAGGAGTGATTGTCACTACTGAGGGCCACCTCCTTACCAGCCGCAGTGTGGCTGACATCACCTTTATTAACCGCGGCTTTGAAAACTATGAACTGGACCATTGTCTGGTTGGTCAACTGCCTCCCGACAACAACTTACCCACTTTTGAAACTATCCGCCGCAGCAATGCCTTTTTCCGCCTGCCCTATCTTAACTACACCGCCGCTGTAGTTCACATTCCGGTTATTGGCCGGCCTGATAAACAAGAATCAACCCCGACTGCCTCTAAAGAAGAACTGGAGGTAATTGTGGAAGACCCAACCAAAACCACGGCTCTGAGTGAATACGAACAGCGTTGGCTGGATTTTGCTTTGCTAAAAATCACCGGCATTAATCCCGATGCCCTGCCTTTCGGCGGAGCCGCCCAACTGCCGGACAACTTCCCCACTGCCCCTCTTTTAGTTTCAACCGTGCCTCCTCAAAATGAACCCTTGCTCAGCTTTGGTTTTCCCAGCGGCACCACCGTTGGCCAGCGAGCTGATATTCGCACCTTGTTTCTACAAGGCCTGATCAGTAAAGTCACCAACTACTGGGCTGGTGACAAACGCTATCAAAAAGACTTGTTCTTAATTGAAACAGCATTGGAAACAGAAGATACAGCCGGCGGCCGCTTCGGCTCGCCCCTTTTCTGGAAAGGTTATGTGGCGGGCCTGCACACAGTCAAACAGCGCCGGACACTGCAGGTTTATAATATCAGCAGTAAAGCCATCCTCGAAAATCTATACGACAACCAGCTAACGCTAGCCATCGAGGTTTACTGAGCCGCCGGTCGTTTTTTCCGTTTTTCATAAATATAAAAGGTAATAACCAGAACCGCGGCAATGAAGGCGATAATTAAGTATTTTTCCATTTCTTCCAACTGAAAACTGTATTTGAGATATTCCCGGCCGGCAGTCCAGCCCAACCAAACCAATATCCCCACCCGCACCACACTGCCAATAAAAGTCGTCCAGGCAAAAGGCCAGGGATGAAGCTGGATTAAACCGGAGAAGGCGGAGATGACAGTATTAGAAAAAACCGGAATGGCTCGGGTCCCCACTAAAATGGCCTCATCAAAATGACTGGCAACAAACCAATCACGGAATTTCTCAACATCCCGCCAGCGCAGACCAAAGTATTTGCCATATCGGACAATCACCTGCTCACCGCCCCAATAGACAAGAGCATAAATAAGAAAACTGCCTAAAGTAACTCCAGCCGCGCCTAATATCCCAAAGAGTAAAATATCGCCGCCGGACTTAACCAAGAGGGCTCCGGCCGCCAAAAAAACCAAACTAGAGGGGATGATGGCGATAATCTCTTCAAGAAATCCGGCTAAGAAGATTCCGATTAGGCCGTAATTTGCGAGCAGTGACTCAAACATTGGGAGCTCGAGCGGATTCGAACCGCCGCTAGCAGTGCCACAAACTGCTGTGCTGCCGCTACACCACGAGCTCCATTTTGTCTAATGATAAACAAAAAGACCCGCCGTAGCAACCCTCTTTATTATATTAAACAGATTGTGCCGAGGGGCAGAATCGAACTGCCGACTCTTCGCTCTTCAGGCGAAAGCTCTACCACTGAGCTACCTCGGCTCATTACAAGAATAATGAATTAGGAATTAAGAATCAAGCTGGATTGAAGGGTTATCAAACACATGTTATAAATAATCCCAGTTCTCCACTATTTAAAAACTAAGAGGAGGTGAAACGTGAAACGAGCCATCGAACTGCGCGTCGGGATTTGCAGCTGCAGCCGCTACTACCGCCACCGCCTCCAGAATCTCGATTTTCAGCATGCTGGCCAAAACTTCCGCCTCAAGGAAGTCAATATACCAGAAGAACTGCAAACTGAGCAGATTAAAAAAAGGAACTGTCACTTTTTTCTTGACCTCCACTATGATCACGATATGCAGCCAAGTTATCTGGTGGAGGTGATTTTAGAAAACTTCCAGGGTTTGCCTCACGACCGAGACATCAAAACAGAAATCGAATGGGAGCAGGATGAGCCGGTGCCGATCTCAGAGGTGGTAGGGGCCATTAGTTCTCTCTTGAAAGGCCTGCGACCAAAAGAATTGAAGCGGTGGCTAACAAGCCTGCTCCGCCCTCGACGCCAAGCGCGTTGAGGGTATTTTTTTTGAATTAAGAATTAAGTTCTGCTATCCTTTAATCTAGAACTTCCAAAAAACCATTTGCTGGAAGGAAAAGAGTCATGCCTCGGACTGAAACTCTGCGGATCGGCATCTGTAGTTGCACCAATCACTTTCACGACCAACTGCAAGGCCAGCAGGTTAGATTGCGGCAGCGATGCTTTCAGCTCAAAGAGGTGGTTATTCCGGAAAACCAACAGAGACAAGCCATCAAGGTAACCCGAATCCACTTTTTCCTGGATATGCATCGCTATGGCCGCGTCTACTCAACCACTATTAGCACTGAAAATCAACAGCGTGAAACCATCAAGTTATTCCGCCGCTTGGATATGCACCGCTATAAATCCTTCTTCTTAGTCACTACTACCGCTATTGAGCTCACTCCCAATGGCCCAAGTAGAGGCAAGCGACTTTATATCCGCAGCTTCCAATGGGAGGGAAGAGGAATCCAAACTTTCAGCGCCTCGTGGGATAGAAGGACGCCGCCAACCAGAGAAGAAATTATAAGGGGAATAGTTGAAATCCTCAGAGAAAAAGAGGAGATTGGTCAGCTTAAGCCCTGGCTCCAGCGCCTGGCTAAGAAACCGAAGCCGCGCCAGCCGTAAAATCAGAGCGGATTTTACGACTGGGCGGTTTTTGTTTTTTTCTTTTCTCCCATTCTGGCGTTTTTCATTTCTTAACTCATATGATTAAAAAATTTTCTTCCCCTTCTGGCGCTGTATTTTAAAGATAGTTCGAACAGTTTTCGCCGCCTGCGGCGGCGAGGATGC
>CAYICS010000002.1:0-83852 GCA_964362125.1 uncultured Candidatus Saccharibacteria bacterium | reverse complement strand
CAAGAATGGCAATTTTTGACATGGTGCCGACGGCAGGGATCGAACCTGCGACCCGTCGCTTATGAAACGACTGCTCTGCCACTGAGCTACGTCGGCCGCTTATTGAATTATTTTATCATTTTCTGTTATAATTTCAAGCGCGGGGAAGTGTAACGGTTTGCACGTCTGGCTCATAATCAGAAGGCAGTGGGTTCAATTCCCACCCCCGCAACCACTTGACAAAATATTAACGATCTTTTACAATAAGCACCAGCATCCGGGGAAACCCGGAAAATCGAGTTTTTGCCCAGTTTTCCGTAGAAAGGAGTCATACGCATGTCTACGGTAATGAGTAAGTCGGGAGGGGGAGGAAATTTTGACTTTGCGTGGGCGGGCACGTGCTTGGTTGGAATTGTAGTGGTCGCTGCTATTTCCCTCTCGGTTTACAAGACCTTTTGGGAAGAGAAGCCGACAGCCGCAGTTCCAGTCGAACAGCGGGGACCAGAGTTCACCAAGCGGTCAGTGCTGACTGTTGATGCCCGGGAAGGCCGGGTGACAGTGGGTAATGACCGGGGTTTCATTGCGGACGTGGAAGACCTCTACGGATACAACGAGGAGGTCTACAGGTACGCTTTGGAGCTGGCGGACAAGATGAAGAAGGCCAAGGATGAACCCAAGGAGTCGGAGGGCTCTGGGGGCGAAGCCAAGGTCCAGTCTCAAGAGGCGGGGGTCAATGTCACAGTTGAACCTAAGCCCCAAGAGATTCATCTCAAGGTGGATCCGTCGAAGAGCGATCCGATCAGGATCGATCTCAAGCTGGAGTTGGCGCCCGGTGCATTTCGACTGCAGCCGGCCAAACCGGAAGTTCAGCCGCGACCTCAAGCGCCGCCCTCAAAACCTCAGCCAGCTCAGCCCAAGAGCAAGCTCAGTACTCCAGCCAAGGAGTGCGGGAAAACCAAGGTCGTCGGACTGACCAAGGCCGTGGCGCGTGAGAACTGCGCCAAGTGCCATACTGTGTCATACTCTCTTGACGACCCAAAACAATTTTGGGTAAATCCGAGAGTCACTTCGTGGCGATCGGGTTCTACCCAAGAGAGTTTCTCTAGGAGATAGCCGGGCAACATCCTCCCGTCAGGCCTGTCGCCCCACACCCATCCATAGGTTGTGTGGGGTTGACAGGCCTGTTTTTTTATGATATACTTAGAAAAGTCCTCTAGAATTGTTTCTAGGGGTTTCCCGGAAGGAGAAGACGATGTTTAGGAAAGAAGACTGGGTTGATGACGGGGATTTCGAGTGTCGCCGGGCCAGTCGCATCATGGGACTACTGCTGGTGATCGTGCTGGCGGTAGTGGTCTCCGGCTGTATGATGTACTACTGCGACGTGCCGCCTCTCGGCTGCACCCGCGAGTACTTCGAGCCGGGCGTCCCGATTCAGGGAGTGTCAGTTCGGTAGAAGCTCCCGCTTGACCGAAAGGTCAGGGCCCGGGCTCGCACCTCATTGCGGGCCCGGGTATTTTTTTTTATAATCAAAAGAATGGACCTGGAAAAACTGCGGCATCAAGCTTTAGAAGATTTAAAGACAATCAAAGACCCGGCCCCGCTGGAGATCTGGCGAATTAAATATCTTGGCCGGAAAAGTGAACTGAGCCGGTTTTTGCGCTCTTTAGCTGATTTATCTTTAGAGGAAAGGCGGGCGCTAGGCCCGAAAGCCAATGGTTTAAGACAAGAATTAGAAGAACTCTACGATAAAAAGGCCGTTCTTCTAAAAGCTAAAAGCTATCAGCTAAAAGCTTTTGACATAACGAGGCCGGGACGTAAAATCTCGCGCGGACATTTGCACCCCTTGACTCTGGTTGAAAACGAAGTTAAAGAAATTTTCCGCAATCTAAATTTTTCCATAGTGGAGGGACCGGAACTGGAAACTGAATATTATAATTTCGACGCTCTTAATATCCCCCAAGATCATCCGGCGCGGGATATGTGGGATACACTTTATGTAAAAAATCAAAAATCAAAAATCAAAAATCAAAATGAAGGAGGATTATTAATGCGCACTCACACCAGTCCGGTGCAAATACGCTATATGGAAAAACACCAACCGCCCTTTCAGATTATTGTGCCGGGCCGGGTCTTTCGTCACGAAGCCACCGACGCTTCTCATGAAGTCAACTTCCATCAATTTGAGGGATTAATGGTGGGCAAAGATGTTTCACTGGCTAATTTTAAGTTTGTAGTGATGGAATTTTTCAAGAAATTTTTTAAGAAGCCGATAGAATTCCGGATTCGTCCCAGTTATTTCCCTTTCACTGAACCCAGCGTCGAAGTTGATGTTCGTTTTGGGCAATTGTCAAATGTTTCCGCCCAAGGCGGATCCGCCTCTGGCGGAAAAGGTCAATGGTTGGAAATCATGGGCGCCGGTATGGTCCATCCCAAAGTTTTTGAAGCGGTTAAATACCCCTCGACGGGCTCAGGGCGGGTGCAGGGGTTTGCTTTTGGCGCTGGTATTGAGCGGCTGGCGATGATTAAATATAAAATCCCGGATATCAGATTGTTTTATTCCAGTGATTTGAGGTTTATCAGACAATTTTAATCCCGTTAGAGACAACCAGATTTTGTTAATATGATAATCTAAATGGTAACCATAAAAGAGGCGATAGCCATAAAGCCGTCTGCTACGGGTCCGACCGTAGTCGGACCCTGTCTCTAACGGGATGAAATTCTCCTACAAACTTCTCAAAAATCTGGTGCCGCAGATTAAGAGCATTGAGGATCTGGCGGCCAAGCTGGAATCTTATCTTTTTGCAGTTGATTCGGTCAGCGGCGATGTTCTTGACATTAAAATTCTGCCCAACCGTTATGACGCGGCCTCATATTTTGGTTTAGCCAAAGAAATGGCCGCCATTCTCGGTGTTTCCGTAAAAATTCCAAAACTATCAAAGGTCAAAGGTCAGGGGTCAAAGGTTGTTTTTAAGCTTGCCGTGAAAACTAATCTCTGCCGGCGGTTGGCGGCGGTTTATATTGAAGGTATTAAAATCAGCGAGTCGCCCCAGTGGCTCAAGGATGCTTTAACAGCCAGCGGCCTGCGGCCCATCAATAACTTGGTGGACATCACCAATTATGTAACTTTTGAAACTGGCCAGCCCCTTCATGCTTTTGATTTTGATAAAATGGAAGGTGGGGAGTTAATGGCGCGGCCGGCGCTCAAAGACGAAGATCTGGAGACGCTTGACGGCCAGCGGTTTGATCTGGATAGCAATATTTTGGTGCTGGCGGATAAAATATCTCCCCTCGATGTCGCCGGCATTAAAGGCGGCCGGAAGGCGGAGATCACCAATAAGACTAAAAATATCTTATTAACCGCCGGCAATTTTGATGGCGGCGCCATCTATCGGACATCGCGCCGCCTGAAATTAGTCAGCGATGCCTCCCTCCGTTTTTCTCACAATCTTCATCCTGATTTGGTGGAGTTAGGTTTAAGCCGGGGGGTTGAATTGATAAAAGAGTTGGCCGGAGGAAAAATCGGACTGGTTAAAGATCTTTACCCCAAGCCCTATAAAAGGCCCCCGATCAAATTTGATTTCAAGAAATTTAATCAGCTAACCGGACTTAATCTGACTGAGAAACAGGCGCTTAAATATTTAAATCTTTTGGACCTTAAATATCGGACTGACATTGAACGCTTCGAAGATCTAATTGAAGAAGTTTGCCGCCTTAATGGTTATCAGAATCTGCCCGCCGCCCCCCCGCAGTTGGTTTTAGGGCCCGGTGCCGGGGAAGACCAGATTGTTTTAAAAGACAAGATTCGGGGACTGCTCACCGGTTTTGGTTTAGATGAAGTTTATAATTATTCTTTTATCGCCAAAGGGGAGGTGAAATTAGAAAATCCTGTCAGCAGCGATCGGGCTTATCTGCGTCCCTCTCTTTTGCCGGCTCTGGAGAAGAACTTTATAGACAATCATCGTTTTTTCGATCGAGTGGCTATTTTTGAAATTGGCAAAGTCTGGCCCGATGTCAATAAAGAGACTTTGATGTTGGGGTTGGCGCTGGATGATTTTTTGGAGTTAAAAGGGATTGTTGATCAGTTGCTGGAGGGATTGGGAGTTGAGGAATACTTTTTCCGCGAAGATGGGGAGAAATTAAGAATAGAAATTAATCACAGCGTATTGGGGTATTTATCGGTATTGGGAAAGGCGGCAGTGGGCGAGGTTGGCTTAGACAAATTACTAAAGCTGGTTGAGTCAGAGCGGGAATTTATCCCCTTGTCGAAATTTCCCTCGATCAGCCGCGATCTCTCGCTCCTGGTTTCTAGGACAATAAGAATTGGTCAGGTGATGGAAGTTATAGAAAACATCCCCAATCACCTGATTGATTTGGATCTGATTGATATCTATGACAGTCCGGATTTTGGTGAGGATCTGCAGAGTCTAAGTTTTCGCCTAGTTTTCCAAGCTGAAGACTGCACCCTGACTGATGCGGAAGTTGATAAGGAGATGAAGAAGATTGGGGCGGTTGTTGTGGATAAGTTTGAGGCCGAGATCCGCTAGCTGTGTTAAAATTCAATTATGAAACAGGAGGCGCTTACCTGGATTATTATTTTGTTTTTAATTGCTTTAGTTGCTTCTTTAGCCGGGCCGGCGCCGACCCTCAGTCCGCAACGGTCACCGGGGCAGACTTTCACTGGTTTTGATCCGGGAAATTTAACTAATGAGTCTGGGGCGTCGACCGATTTACAAATTGGTTCTCCAACAATAGGCGCTTCCCCCCAGACAGATGTCAGAGGAGACTTGGGACGGAAATTAGAAGGCCGGGGCGCGGATGGCTTTAACACCAGCTCCCAGCCGCAGAGACGGGCTGACACCGAACCAATTAAAGTTAACTTTAAAGTCCCCGTGAATTCTGAGGTCCCAGGTTTTTGGGCAGCGACACCTGAAAAATCAAAGGATATATTAGGGGCTTTGAAAAAATTAGCTCGGGGCGAAAAAGTTCAAAATTTTAAGGATTATGATGGGAGCGGTCAGGGTCCCCAGTTGGGAGTTAGTTCCAGCCTTCATCTAGATTTAGTAGTGACTGCTCCCCTCTGGGAAACCGAATTAAGCGGTGGTAAGCAGTTAAAAACCGAGCGGGTTTATGATCCCAGTGTCACTCAGATATTCCCTTTTAAGGAATTGCATGGTTTAATCCCGCTTCAGATTAATGGGCTTCGGGTCATAACGATTGATCCTCTAGGAAATAAAAGGCGCGGCTTTGCTTCATTTTCATTCCATCTCATGACTCCGGAGGTAGTTCAGCTAATTTTAGATATTTTGAAAGAAGCTGATGATGATTGGTGGGAAATACCCGGTCCTCATCCTGGTATTCAAAAGCTATTAGTAAAAGTTGATCCAAAAAATGTTTTTTTCACTGCTATCGGTCGAACCAAATCCAATGTTAAGGTTTTAGCGGCCGCCCATGGGGATGTTCCCGGAGACTCTTGTCCAGACCAACCCAAAACAGCGGCCCCGCTTTTAGGAACAAGCAGTGCCCCCAAAAAGGGAGTGGATGAACCCAAAGGCATCTGCCACCTTGATCCGCCCGCCGTCCATGTGATCGCTGGTGTCCGAAATAAACATCCTGACGAAGAAGGCTGTGATTCTTATCGGAATGAGGCAGGCCATGTTAGTTGGGTTTGTAAACATGCTGTTCCGGGTGGTGAGACAGTTAAAACTGTGCCCGCGGCCCATGTCACCGCAGACTACCCCCATCACTTTCTTTCTTTTGGCGCCCAAGTTGTGCCTTCGACTGTGGACGGTTCTTATCACTTAGTAGCCTTAGCTGATGATCCGCCCTCTCATATTATTAGTTTCAATCGCAATCGGTTTATAGATTATCTGATTGCTGGTGCTAACAGTAGAATAGGTCGGTTTTATAATTTTGGTACTGATTGGATAAATTCTATGCATTTAATCGCCCTTGAGACTAAGAAGGAGGATCCAGTGGGGTCTAGAAACGAATGTGCGATAACCAATACCGTTTCTCCAGGGACTCAAGGCAATCAAGTAAATCCACATTATCCAGCTCGCCTTGTTATGAGATCAATTGGTGATTTAGTTGCTCAAGCGAACGGAGCGGCTGGTGTGACTTACGGCGGCAGTAGCAATAGTGATGATAATGAAACTTGCGGCGGAGCCGCAGTCTCAAGCAGTGGCGGAGGCGGAGGCGGCGGCGGCGTTGGCGGCGGGAAACCAGATGGCGGCGGCAATACAGGCACCGGTGGCGATACAGGCGCTGGCGGGAGGGGTGGCTTTCAGGATAAAATCAGGGGCCTTTCCCGGTAATGAGATATTTAGGCAATGTTTGGGGGTGAGACCCCCAAACATTTGAGCCGTTAAAATTCCTTCATTTTCTGGGGATAATTTAGGGTTGATTTCTGCTTCTAAAATGTGCTAAAATTTATCTATGGCCCGAAGTAAAAAAGAAGCCCAAACCTCTAACAATTACACAGCCAAAGATATCTATGTTTTAGAGGGCTTGGAGCCGGTCAGAAAACGGCCGGGGATGTATATTGGTTCCACGGGTGTAGATGGCCTGCATCATTTGGTTTGGGAAGTCGTTGATAATGGAATTGATGAAGCCATGGCTGGTTATGCTAAGAACATTCGGGTGGAATTTTTGCCGGAAAATCGGGTGTCGGTGCTTGATGATGGCCGGGGTATTCCAGTGGAGACACACGCCCAGACAAAGCTTTCAGCTTTGGAAACAGTTATGACCAAACTCCATGCCGGCGGTAAATTCGGCGGCGAGTCTTATAAAGTTTCCGGCGGCCTGCACGGCGTTGGCGTGTCAGTAGTTAACGCATTATCAGAACAATTAATTGTCGAAGTCTCCCGCGATGGTAATCTCTATGTTCAGGAATACAAACGGGGTATTCCCGAGACCAAAGTTAAAAAAGTCGGGCCTAATACCAAGGCGCCGTTTTTTAGCAAAACCGGTACTCGGGTTACTTTTAAGGCCGACCCCCAAGTCTTCCCGGAAATAAAATACGATTGGAATCGAATTGTTGATCATCTTCGTCAGCAGGCCTATCTAACCAAGGGAGTGAAGATTGAAATTATTGACAATCGGGAAACCAACCTGCTCCATCCCCAACATTACTTTTCTTTCTATTTTGATGGCGGCCTCCGTTCTTTTATTAAACATCTGGCTGAAGAAGAAGAGCCGCTTCAGCAGGAATTTTTTTATTTGGAAAAGACTCAAGAGAGCGTTCAAGTAGAAGTGGCTTTTGCTTACAGTAATGAGTTAGAGGCAAAAGAACTAAGTTTTGCCAATAATATTTATACCCCGGATGGCGGTATGCATTTAACTGGTTTTCGTTCCGCCCTGACCCGCGTTATCAATGATTATGCCCGCGCCGGCGGGTATCTTAAAGAAAAAGAGGAAAATTTGACTGCCGATGATGTCCGTGAGGGTTTGATTAGTATTATTTCGGTGAAATTACGCGAGCCGCAGTTTGAGGGTCAGACAAAAGCGCGGCTGGGCAATCCTGAAGCCCGGACAGCCGTGGAAAAAGTTGTTGGAGAAGAACTTAAGGAGTTTTTAGAAAGAGAGCAGGCCGATGCCAGAAGAATTATCAGTAAATGTCTCTTGGCCCAGAAGGCCCGCAAAGCCGCCAAGGCCGCCAAGGAAACTGTTTTGCGCAAGGGAGCGCTTGAGGGGTTAACCCTGCCTGGTAAACTAGCTGATTGTTCTAGTCGCGAGCCGGCTGAATCAGAGTTATTTCTTGTAGAAGGACAGTCCGCCGGCGGAAGTGCAAAATCCGGCCGGGATCGGCGGTTTCAGGCTATTTTGCCTCTGCGGGGTAAGATTTTGAACGTGGAAAAGGCCAGAATTGACAAAATTCTGCTGTTTAAGGAGATAAAAGACTTGGTCGTGGCCATAGGTACTGCTATTGCCGATTCCTTCGATTTAAGCCGATTACGGTATCACAAGATCGTGATTATGACTGATGCCGATGTTGATGGCGCCCATATCCGAACTTTGCTTTTAACTCTCTTTTTCCGTTACTTTCCCGCAATCATCGAGCATGGCTATCTCTACATTGCCCAGCCGCCGCTTTATAAAATTCAAAAAGGCAAGGATGTTCGTTACGCCTACAATGATCTGGAGAAAGATAAAATTCTTAAAGAATTAAAAGATGTCGGTGTCCAACGTTATAAGGGCTTGGGAGAAATGAATCCAGATCAGCTTTGGGAAACTACTATGGATCCCCAAAGCCGGCTGCTGCAGCAGGTAACCATTGAAAGCGCTGTTAAAGCCGATCATCTTTTCGACGTCTTGATGGGCACCGAGGTTGAACCGCGCAAACATTTTATTCAAACCCACGCCCTCAATGTGAAGAATTTAGATATTTGATAATAAGCTGTAAGTTATAAGCTCTAAACTCTAAATCCTAAACCCTTACTTTACCAATATAAGAATATCAGTTATAATATAAAAATGGCTAATCTTAATTCTTTCTTTCAAGAGGCCAGGCAAGAGTTTAAACGGATCAATTGGCCGGCAGTTGAAGAAACCATCAGATTGACTATTATAGTGATTGTTATGTCGCTGGGAATGGCAATTTTTTTAGGAGCGGTTGATTATGGTTTTTTCCAGATATTAAATAATTTTATTTTGTTCCAATAATTCGACAAGCTCACTATGCCGCAAGCACAAAGACAAACAGGCGAAAGACATTGGTATGCCATCCGCACTTATTCCGGCTATGAAGACGCTGTGGTTCGTTATTTGAACCAGCGGGTGGAATCTCTGGGAATGGGAGATAAAATTTTTAATATTATCGTTCCCAAAGAAAGGAAAGTTAAAATTAAAAACGGCAAAAGAAAAGAAATTGAGGAGAAAATTTATCCCGGCTATGTTCTGGTAGATATGATTCTCACCGATGACTCTTGGTATGTGGTGCGCAACACCCCCCGGGTTACTGGTTTTGTTGGAGCCGAGACCACGAGGCCTACCCCGCTTTCTAAAGATGAAATCGATATCCTGATGGCCCGGATGTCTGGCGCCGGCACTGGTTTTAAAATTGACTTGCGCCGGGATGATTTGGTAAAGATTATCGACGGTCCTTTCAAAGATTATGACGCTAAAGTTTCTGAAGTCGATGAAGAGAAAGGTAAAATAAAAGTTCTGGTGCCGATATTTGGCAGAGACACGGTGATGGAGCTGGATTCACTGCAGGTGCAGAAAATATAAAGTATCGATGCGAATCTACGAATTTACGAATGATACGAATGATACGAATGGGGTTACGAATCGCAATCGGTATTAGTATAATTAGTATCATTCGTATATTAGCATCGAAGCCATAGCGAAGTCTATGAAAATAATCAAAGCAAATATCAAATTACAGATTCCCGCCGGACAGGCCAATCCTGCCCCGCCAGTGGGGCCAGCTTTAGGCCAGCACGGAGTTAATATTCAGGATTTCTGCAAGAAGTTTAATGATGCTACCAAAGAGATGATGGGTGATGTTATTCCTGCGGAAATTACCATTTATGAAGACCGCAGTTTTGATTTTAAATTAAAGACGCCGCCAGCCTCGGCTTTATTGAAAAAGGCTGCCGGCATTGAAAAAGGCGGAGCCGAGGGCGCCAAGAAACAGGTTGGCAAAGTTACCAGAAAACAAATTCAGGAAATCGCTCAGAGAAAGATGGTTGATCTTAATGCTTACGACATCGAAGCCGCTGCAAAAATTATTGAAGGCACCGCTAGAAATATGGGAATCGAGGTGGTAGACTAGAAAAATCCCAAATACTAAATCTGAAATTTTAATAATTGGCGCGGGACCAGCCGGCTTGGCGGCGGCGATGGAATTGGCTAAAGCCGGGCGTGATTTTTTGATTGTGGAAAAAGACAATCAGGTGGGGGGATTGGCCAAAACTTATATTTTCAAAGAAGGGGATTTGATTTTCAGGACTGACAACGGACCACACCGCTTTTATTCAAAAAATCCCAAGCTTTATGATTTTATTGAAGGACTGCTTCAGGAAAAATGGACTGAGGTAAAACGGCAAACGCGCCAGTACATTGGCGGGAAATTTTACCACTATCCTGTCCGGCCGCTGGAGGCCCTACTCAGCGTCGGGCCCCGGCGGGCGGCGCGGATGGTTTTTGACTGGCTGACCGCCCAGATAAAATACAAGATCTTGCGCCGACCGATTGTCAGTTTTGAAGATTATATTGTGGCTAATTTTGGCCGCTCTTTGGGTAGATTTAATATTATCAATTACACCGAGAAGGTTTGGGGAGTGCCGGCTTCAACCATTCATCCTGATTGGGCCAAACAGAGAATCCGAGGTTTGAGCATCGGTTTTTTGATTAAAGCCGCCCTGGGCAGCGCTCTGGGAGTTTTTCAAACCCAGCCGCTGCGGACATTGGTTGATGTTTTTCATTATCCGGAGCAGGGCACTGGCTTGATTTACGAAACAATCAAGGAAAATCTTGAAAAAATGGGCTACCAGATTCATCTCAATAGTTATCCGGTCAGGATTAGACACAACGGGCCGCGGATCACAGAGGTGGCTTTGAACAATAACGGACAACAATTGTTTGCTTCCCCGAGGTATTTAGTTGAATCTATTCCCATCAAGGAATTTTTAGATTTACTGGATCCCTCGCCGCCAAAAGAAATATTGGCAGCCCAAAAAAAGATAAACTACCGCGATCAGGTTTATCTTTTTATGACTTTGGATAAAGATTATGTTACTGGCGACCAGTGGATTTATTTTCCGGAAATTCACATTCCCATCGGCCGCATCAGCGAGATGAAAAACTTCAGCCAAAAAATGAGCCCTCACGGCAAGACATCGCTCTTTGTGGAATTTTTTTGTTTTGAAGGCGATGAGATTTGGAATAAAAGCAAAGAAGAATTGCTGGAATTGGTTGTCAGTTATTTGGAACCGCTGGGTTTTATCCAAAGATCGGAAGTGAGAAACAGCTATCTGATTAAACAGAAAAAAGTTTATCCGATTTACGATTTAAACTATAAAGAATACATCGGTTTGGTCAAGAATTATCTGGATCAATTTGAGAATCTTTTTTATATCGGTCGGCCGGGAAGATTTCGTTATAACAATCAGGATCATTCTTTGGAAATGGGTTTTATGGCGGCCCGGTCAATTGTTGATGGTCGAAGATACGATCTGAATGAGATCGGCGCCGAAGAAGAATATCAAGAAAGGGGGCATATTAAGGGCGAATTGCCTAAAGTGGATATTCGATTCTCTCTTTACATAGTATTTGCCGGCATCGCCACCATCGTCGACTTTCTGATTTTGTTCGTACTGACCGATATTTTTAAAATCTGGTATTTTCTCTCTGCCGTCGTTTCTTATCTTGCCGGAATGGTTATCAATTTTTCTCTCAATAAGTGGTTTAATTTTAACAATCAAAGCCGCCGCGTTTTCTCTCAATTTGGCATTTTTGCCGGCGTCGCCGTCATTGGTTTAGGGATTAACCAGTTAATTCTTTATTTTCTCGTGGAGACTGCCGGTTGGCATTATCTTTTAGCCAAAGCAGCTTCAGTTTTTATAGTAATGTGGTGGAGCTTTTGGGGTCATAAACACGCGACTTTCGCCTGGATTAAATGATCAGGGGCCATGATTCTATGAATGGCTAAGCCAAAACTCACAATGGCTGGCTGTGTCTTTCTATCGTTGCGGCTGGAGCGTCCAATCCTTTCTTCTTCATCTTAATTGATTTAATCAAGAGAATAATTTTTAAATTTAATTTGCCGATTATTTCCGAAGGAAATCTGATAAAAGACATTAATTGATTTTTCCAGCGGTCTTGGGGGCTATTGATTTTGACTTTTTTGGCAAAAGTGATGGAGTGAACCAAACCAATATCCTTAAAATAAAGCGAGTGGTAAATTTTTTCTTTGACCATTTTTATAGGGCCGGGCCAGGGTGCCCAGCCGGCCGTATCGTGAACAACCATTACCCCCCCTTCAATTAGTTTGGGAAACCAAAGTTCAAAATCCAGTTTAACCAGCTCATATTGATGGGCGCCGTCTATAAATATTAATTCCACCGGCTGATTAAAATCTTTAGCGGCCGCCGCCGAGGTTTTCACCACCGGTATCACTATGTCAGCCACTCCGGCCAGCGCCAGATTTTTTTGAAATTCATCAAAAGTCCAAATGTCTTTGGCGCCATACCATTGATAGTGTTCAGGCGAGCCCTTATGATGGTCAATGGCATAGACGGGGATTTTCTTGCCGGCTTTGGCGCCGGCCGCCAGCCAAATCGTTGACTTGCCTTTCCAGGAACCGATTTCCACGATCACTCCATGGCCGCGGCAGTTTTTGGCCAAATGGTAGAGCAATCGCCCTTCTTTATCAGTCAACCAGCCGTCTACCCCCTTCACAAATTGACTGATTTCTTCTATTTTCATAAAGACATTATATGTCATTAGCCGCTTTTTCAGAAATCTTGGATAAACGTCGTCTGCTGGTTCTGCTGATTTTATTTCTGGTTTTTCTGGTTTTGAAGTGGGGAATGGTTTATTTCAATGAAAGCAACGGCTTTGTTATAAGATACGATGGTTACATTTACCTATTAAAAGCTTTAGAAATAACCAAGGGGGATTGGGCGCCTATTAAAACTCATGCTATTGGCTGGCCGATTTTTCTGGCACCATTTTTTTATTTTTTCGCCAGTCCTTCTATTTACGAAAATATGCTCTGGGTTACCTTCCTTTATATTTTTACCGCCGGTCTGGTTATTTTCCCCTTGGCCTATCTTAGTCAGAAGACTCTGCCCGGCGAAAAAAGTTGGCTGCTGTCACTTTTTCTTTTTATAATCAGCGACGCCTTTTTTAAATTGCCTTGGCTGGGATTCGCCGAGCCGCTTTTTACTTTATTTTTGTTAATTTCCATTTGTTTTATTTTTAAAGCAAAGGAGAATCCTAATTATATTCTGCTGGCGGCAACCTTTGCCGGTCTTTCTTATTGGGTAAAACCACAAGGGCTGGTTAGTCTGATAATCGTCCTTCTGGGATTTTTCTTTTTGAAAAAAATGCGGCCGCCGCTAAGTTGGCGCTATCTTGTTTATATTATTTTATTGTTTTTTTTAATTGCCGCCCCTTTTCTTTATCAAAGATATATTTATTTCGGATCGGCCTTTAGTTATGGAGAAAACGATAAATTCCTCGTTGATAATTACGAACAGCTTTGGGGTAAAATGTTCCTTTCGCCAACCTTAACTGATTTTTTTTCCAGCGGTTTTTTCCAGAAGTTTTTTAATAAATTTTTCTTCTACGGTCTTTTGCAAATTTTGGCCTTTTATATCCTTTTTATCATCTCCCCGGTGCTTTTATTGTTTTTCTTCTGGGGCGTTTTAAGAAATCGTGATTGGCCGGCTGTTTTTCTTTCCTGGTTTTTATTAATCTGGCTGATAATTTTTATTCCGGTTTTCGCCGTTCTTGGCACTTATCGCTATCTTTATCATACTTTGCCGGTGGTTATTATTTTAGCAACAGCCGGCATTATTGATTTTTTAAAAATAACCGGCAGGAAAATATTATTATGGTTGATTTTATTGGTTTTTCTCGGGGAGGCGGTGGTGGGGACTTATTATTATTTAAATTATGATCTCTTTAATATTTTTAACCAAAGAAAATTATTTCGGGATAATTTTCAGTGGGCTCGGGAGATTTCTCAAAAAATCCGCGGTAAATTGGCTATTGGCACGGGCGCGGATTTAATTATGATGAATTTTCCCGATACGGCTGTCGGCGGTCGGGGGATGTTTGAGTTGGCGGCGCCGCTTTCCGGATTGAGCATTATTTATCCCGGATTAATCCCGAATTTGGATTCAGCTATGAAATGGCTTAAAAAGAACGGGGTAACTCATCTGGCGGTTGATGATAATTTTCTTAATGAAACTGCTTGGCGAAGGATTAATCTTTTGGTTTATTCCGGCGAAGAAATCCCTTCTTATTTTCAGGAAGTTTATTCTAATCGCCGTCCTAATCCGCAATGGCGGATTCAAGTCTTCAAAATTGACTGGGACGTTTATAAAAGTTATACTCATAAACAATGAAAAAGAATTATTATTACGTCATTTTGACGGCAGTGGTTATATCTTATGTTTTGTCGCTGGCGACAGTAAGAATTTGTTTTAATATCCAGCAATCAGCCCGATTATCCATAAGTTCTCTTATTTGCGGCCGCAATCTGTCAGCCGGCCAGTCCGTTTATAAAAGATTAACCAGCGCCGATATTTTTGTCACCAGTAATATTACCGAGTCGAAAGAGCACAGTTTAGATCAGGGTCGGGGAGCTGATAAGTTGATGGATGGTATTAAAAATACTGCAGCTAGCCCGGCTTCTAATAAAATAGATTACATTATTAATTTTACCGCTGATCAGGAGGTGAAGCAGGTGATTATTACTTGGGGTGATTACGGACAAAACGATTATTACATTAAGAAATGGATTTTGGAATCGACCACTGATGGAGTTGTTTGGAAAGAAGTGGCTGGCGGCGGGTTTCCCGCAACTCCGGAAACCATCATTAATAAAATTTTTCCTGCCCGGGGCCTGCGCTTGAGGGCTGAATCAGAAAAGGATTGGATTGGCGTCCATGAATTAGAGATTGTTGCCCGGCCTATTTAATAATGGCGGCTATTATTTTACCGTTTCTATCAACCCTTGTTATCCCCGGCCTCCTTTTATCTTTGGTTTTTATTAAAAAAGAAGAAATTGATCTGCTTTTTTTTCTGATTCATTCGGTTATTTTCGGAATTGCTTTCGCTATTATTTCCGCTTTTTTATTGCCGTTTATCGGCGACTCAATTCTGCCCGGCCTGATTTTTTCTTTAGCCGTCGTTATTTTTCTTTTAAGGAGTAAAATAAACTTGGTTAAGATTAAGTTTTCTGTTTACGACTGGGCTATTATTTTCATTTCAATCATTCTGCTTTTTTTCATCAACAATCATCTGCGCCAATTAGGTATTGATTATTTTAATCCGGCCACCGACCAGTATTATTGGCTAGCTTACGGAGAAAGGTCGGCGCACGATTCCCGGCTGGCGCTTCATTTCCTGACAACCGCCAGTATTGATCGGGGATCTTTTTTTCTAATCATTTCCCACTATACTAATCTTCTTCCTAAGAATCTGGACGCCTATCAGAATTTTATTCTTTTTTGGATTTTCTTCAATTATTTTATTTTATCCTTGACTATTGGCCGGCTGGCGCTGATTATTCTGCCGGTTAGATCATTGGCTATTTTGGCGCCGGTGGCTGTTTTTTCGCTTCATTGGTTTAACTATTATCTGCTTTCCACTGCTGTCGTGCCGCAGAATTTAGGATTATTTCTTTTTATGGCGGGATTTATTTTTCTCAATGAGAAAACCACGCCGGCCTTCACCGCTCTTTATCTGATTATTTTTTATTTAGTTCATCTGGCGACTTTAACAATGTTTGTTTTAATCGTCGGCAGCAGTAAAATTTTTAAAGAAGCGATTGCCCTGATTACAAGAAAGAAGGAGTCTTGGCATAATTTCGAAAAAGTTTCTTTTCTGCCGGCGGTAATAGTGGCAATTTTGTATGTTCTTTACCTATTTAATTTTTTGGAATTCTACAATCCCAATCTCATCAGTTATTATGAGGATTATTCAAAAAACTGGAATCTTTGGAGCCAGCCGTATATCGGGTTTAAACAAAATATGATTATTTGGTCAGGTATTGTCGGCAGTTTTCTGGCGGTTTTGGGATCAGTTTTTTATAAAAAATTATCTCCAGCAGCATTGCCGCTGGCCTTTGCTTTGTTAATGCCATGGCTTTATCTGACATCGTCAATTATTGCTTATCACGCTTTCTACGCCAGCTGGCAGCCCTTTCGTTATTTCCTGATTATGTATCCGGCGATAGCGATTTTGGCTCTTTTTTCCATCTCCGCCGTATTTTTATTAATAAAAAAATTTATTTCCGAAGAACTGGGAATAGCTATAATCTTTATTGTTATGATTATTCTAACGCCGGTCTTTTTAACTGAGGCCCACCGCCAGCAATCATTTATTTTCCTTGATATGATTAAAGGCCGGGATGAAGGTGTAATTAACTTGGAGAAAAGGAAAAATTTAGAAAACCTGCTCGCCTTCAATAAAAGTTTACCGAAAAACAGAGATAACCCCGTGCTGAATTTTTCGGCGCCATTTGATTTACCTTATCTGCAGTGGATTTTTTCTCCCCGGACAGTTTTGCTTAATTATAAAGAATGCAGCCGACGTTCCTGCGTTTTACAGGAACCTCTCCTGCCTAAAAGTTATGATTTCTTCAATCTTCAGTCGGAGCTGGCGATAGTGGGGGAAATAGCCGAAGGATCTTTAGTGGAAAAAGAAGTGTTATACGATAAATTTTCGGTGAGAAAAGAATTGGGCAGTTTTGCTGTTTACCAATAAAATGGAGCGGCTGCTTTTGGAAATAAATAACGCCAGTTTTAAGTGGAACGTCGGTTTAATTGTTACCATCCTGATTATTGACTGGCTAAGCGAACGATCTTTAAGCCAAGCCGGCCTCCCCGGCCGGAGTATTATTTATTATCTTTTGGCCATCATTCTTATTGAAGTTTATTACCAGATTAAATATAGAGGATTAAAAAAGACCGTCAGCCGCATTGAGAATGTTTTTTTCTCACGCTTTAGACAATTATTTTTTGTCGGCGCCGGCAGTTTATTGATTATCTTTGTCACCATCTGGTATCAGCCGACTTTAGGTATAATTTCTTTGTTAAACGGCGCTGGTTTATCACAGGCCCTTTCTTATCTTTTGATTTTGGCCACCTTCTTTTTTTTGATGCTGGCGGTTTTTAAAAAAGAAGAATTAGTTGTGGCTTCAGAAAAAATTAAAATTATTTATCAAACTAAAGAAGAATCGGTAAAAGAAGGCCGGCTTTCTCAAAAATTTCCGCTTCGCCACTATGCCCATCAAACAGAGTTTGAATCAATAATTTTTTTCATTAACCCGGAAGAAACAGTGTTGGATAATGGTTGTGGTGACGGCGCTCTGGCTATAATGTTGGCTGGCAAGGGAATAAAATTAACCACCTGCGACATCTCTGCGCCTAATATCGCGCGCGCCCGGGAATACGCGGAGAAAGAAGGATTGGCTGGAAAAATAGAATTTCTGACAGCTGACGCCGAGAACCTGCCTTTCCCGGATAATTCTTTTGATCTGGTGGTTAGTTCGCATGTTTTGGAACACCTGCCTGATTTCAGGAAAGGATTAAAAGAAATTCACCGCGTAACCAGAAAAAGGGCCATCATTGCTATGCCTACCTGCTTTAATCCTTGCGCCGCCGTGATTTTGGGCGGAGATAATTTTTGGGCTGTTTCCCGCTGGTCGCTTTTTGCCTGGTTCGTCGGTTTGGTGAGGATTATTCTGAATTTGGGGGGCGCCGGGGTTGACGAGGCCTACAGCGGCAACCCGGTTTTGCCTCATCTTTGGCGTTATCCCTGGGTAATGCGCAGTCAACTGAGACAGGCCGGCTTTAAGATTATTCATTTTGAGGCCTCGTCGCTTTGCCTGCCCTACTTTAATCGGTTCCTGACGCTGATTAAATGGCTGGATCAATTCAAAGCCAAACCAATTATTAGAAATTTCGGCTACGGTTCTATTGCTGTAGTTGAGAAAAATTAAAATTTAGTATTTTTCGATTATACTCAAAAGTTGCACGTGCAACTTTTGAGTATAATCACAATATTTTTTTAGCGATTACAAAAAAATGATCAGCCCGGCCTAAGATATAAATAATAGCAGCTAAAAATCTTTTTAATAATTTAAATCTTATTTTTAACAGCCCGGCGGCCGGAGCAGAAACTTTCATCTTAAAGCGGTCTTTATAATAATTGGGATTAGGCCGGAAATACTGCCGGATATCCCCCAAGCTCAAGTAAGGAATTTCACCGTTTCTTTTTAAGGAAAAAGTTATTTCAAATCCCGCTTCTTTTAAAAGATGCTTTAAGGTCAGCGGCGAAAAATACCAAAGATGTTCCAGAGCAATAAATTTCCAGGAAAGTCCGTGGCGCTTAGCCAAATAACTTTCGATATTGGGAATCTCCAGCGCTAAAATCCCGTCTGTCTTCAAGTGATTTTTTATTTTTTCAAGAGCCAATTGGGGATCGGGCAGATGTTCCAGAACGTGAAAGAGGGTGATAATATCAAATTTTTCTTCACCGGCTAAACTTTCAATAGCGCCTTCAGTAATGGGCAGGCCTCTGGCCCGGGCCTCGGCGGCGATTCTCTTATTAGGCTCAATGCCTTGGGCTTGATAACCAAATTTAAGGGCTTCTTCCACAAAAGTTCCTTCGTGAGAGCCGATGTCCAGTAACTTAACAGATTTATCAGGTTTTTTATGTAAGGTAATTAAAGAAAGCATCGCCCGGGCGTTACGACTCAACATTTCTCTTTGCAGAGGATCGTTTAATTTATCCCGCCAATAATCGCCTTCACGGTAATAACTCTCCGAATCTTTCATAGATATTTCGGGTGATAAAAAAACAATGCCGCAGCTGCCGCATTGAAGTATCCGGCGGTCACCAAGATAAGGCAAAGGATTATGTTCTTTAAATGTTTTTAAGGCAATTGGGGCGGCTTCCTGACTGTAAGATAAACTGATTATTCGTCGACTTTCGCCTTTTGGCACTTGAGGAAAACCATGCCAGGCAGAAGGGTGTTGTTTAAAAAATGACATAGAGTTACGCAGATTGGGCACTTGGAAGATAATTGTTTTCCGGTCTGGAGCATAGATACAAGTGCCGGTAAAACCGTCGGGCTTTTGGTTTAGATAAAGCAGGCAGGCGATGGTTGAATGGACTGGCGATGGGTCATCCGGCCGGGCGGCGCCATCAATATGCGGCTCCTGAACACAACCCTCATTGCCATAGGCAAAACCAAAGTTGCAAAGAGAATTAAATTTTATGCCGGTGGCTGTACTCAACATTTCAATAAATTCCGGCGCGGCTGATTCTAAAAGAACTTTCTGCCAGATTTCCGGCAGGTTTTTCATATGACAAATACAGCCCCAGTCCTTGCCGCTATAGTAATCCGGCCCGACATAAAAACGTTTGTGGCCGCCGCCGGACATTTTATCAACCAGCTTAAAGCTCTTGATATCAGGAAAAGTGTTAGTTAATTTCTGATAAACATCTTCTTTAAAAATATTTTCAGTAAAACCATAATGAAAACCTGACGGCGCCGTCTGCTTTTTATTTTTTAATTCTCCAATAGCTTTTTCATCAAAAAACTCCAGCATCTTTTTATTTTACCAGCAATTTAATTTCCCCGGTGAATTGAATTTCAAAAGGAGAATCAGAAAATCTTCTTTTAAGCGATTTTACTATAAAAATATAGGCGCCGCCGCCCTTTTTGTCCCGCGGATCCCAACGCCATAAATAAAAGCCCCCGATTAACCGGTTTAAAGCCAGCTCTTTCTGAAATTTCTCAATATAAAATTTTTGGTATTCAGTGTCTTTCCGGAAAATACTTTTTGGATTTTTTCTTTTAACCGCCCCGATAATAGTATTAAGATCGCTGGGCGAATGATCAATTAAAATCTCATAGCCGTTTTTATTTAAAAGAGCTTCCACAGCTTGTTTAGAAAAAGCATGGAGATGGGGGAGGTAAAAGATGTTATAACCGCTATGTTCGCCAACGACATTGGGCAGGGATAAAATTAAAAAGTCGCCATCTTCCTGAAGCGAAGCGGCTGTTTTGATAAATTGATTAGGATTATAAACATGTTCAATAACATGATGACTAAAAATTAAACCAAAGGGCCGGCTGGCTTGGTTTAAGTCATTAATAATAACGGCGCCAAAGTGTTCGATGGCCGCTTCGGCCCGATGGAGCGACGGCTCAAAGCCGACCACTCTGCTAAAATTTTGTTTCTTAAAATAATCAAGAGCGGCGCCGTAGCCGCAGCCAATTTCCAAAACGCCCCGATTTTTATTAACGGCCAGTTTTTCTATTAACTCCAAAGCCCGAAAATGGCTTTGGGACAGATTTAAAAATGGCTGGCGGGCCCTATCCCATTTTGAGGCATAAAATTTTTCCAGCCATTGTTCGGCGGGCCGGTCTTGATAGCCGCTGTAACCGCAGCCATCACAAAAGCCAATCCTTAATTTCAGAGAATTATCAGAGTTAAAAAGCGAACAGAGTAAAATAAGCCGGGAGCCGCAGGCAGGACAGTCTTCCTGATGATTTAGAGGGATGCTTTCATCAAGAGTAATCGTTCTTAGTTTTAGTTTCCTCAAAAATGCCCTAACTTTAAAACATCTTTCATTTATTTTCCTCATATTGGCAGTAGTTTATTAATGTGTTATTATTACACAATAATAAAAACCCGTCAATGTTAAAAAAGACACTTTTATTTTTGGAAAAAAAGACGCGGACAGATGTTCGTTATTTTGTTAAAGGCGGCTTCTGGATAGGGCTGGAAAATGTTTCGGCGATGGCCGCCTCTCTTATTTCCGGAATTGCTCTGGCCAACATTTTTGATAAGGCTGACTACGGCACCTATAAATTTATTTTCTCATTAATCGGGACATTGATGATTTTTACCATTCGCGGTTTAGGCACAGCCATTGTGCAAGCGGTGGCTAAAAGCGATAACAACGCTCTTGATAAAGGAGTTGCTTACCAAATAAGATGGGGGTTTATCTACGTTTTGGCTTGTTTTATCGTTGCTTCTTACTACTTGATGAAGGACTCGCTAGTTATCGGCATCTCCTTATTAATTTTAGGCATATTCACTCCTTTAATAACCGCCTTTCGGCTCTATCGTTCTTATCTTGCCGGCAAGAAGGATTTTAAACAATCGGCTATCTATGTCTCGGTGGAGGAATTGACTACCGCCATTTTAACGGTGGCTGCTTTACTAATTTTCAACAATGTTATTTTTTTGATAGCGGTATTTGCTTTTGTGGAAGCAATCCAAAGTTTTCTTTTCTATCTGGCAACAAAGAAAAAATACCAATCAAAACCTTTAACCTCCGTCAGCGATGAAGGATTTAAAAATTATGCCCGGCACCTCACTATTGTAGAAATTTTTAATGTTATCGCCAGACAATTAGACAGTATTATTCTTTTCGGAATGAAGGGGCCGGAAACCTTGGCCTTGTACGCCATTGCCCAAACATTCCCTAACAACATCTATACTTTTTTAAAGTCGCTGTCAGGCACTTTTCTTCCTAAACTTTCAGAAAAAAATTCAGCGGAAGTAAGCAGGATATTTTATAGAAGATTATTTCAGACATTTATAATCGGAGCGGCGGTTGGCATAGTCTACGCCCTGATTGCTTCTACTCTTTTTCAAATAATCTTTCCCAAATATCCCGATGCGGTTATCTATTCCCGGATGCTGGCCATTGATATGGCTTTGGGTTTGAGCGCCGGCTTTATCGGGGCGGTCTTTTTCTCACAAAAACTTATTAGAGGAATTTATACATCCACCATTCTTGGAACTATCGTAAGACTGATCCTTTATATAACTTTAGGTCTGACTATGGGCATCGCTGGCATGGTGACCGCTTACATAATAAGCCGGATTATTAATATTATTATTAATATTTTTATTTGGGAAATTGAGAAAAGCCGTTTACTGGGAAGCAATCATCAATGACATCTCCTTGCGGAAATTGTTAATGATCGGCGTGAAAAGGCGATTATCCCAAGCCAGCTGATATTGATCTAGTGATTGAGGTAAAAATTGGGTGATCATTGTCTCCATTTTTACGGGTAAAATTGACAGTATATATTTTATCATCTTTATTGGAAAAAGTCCACTGCGGCACTGGTCAAGGCGAAAATGATAAAATTCGGAGAAACCAGACTGATTAAAATAATTTTGCCAATCCTTCAAACGGTATTCGTGTTCGCCGTTCTGGCGGCGGGTGAGTTTTTGGGTTAAGGGAATGCCCATTCGCTTTTTAAAATCATCTTCGTATTCTTTATCCAGCAGACGATCAAGATCAGCGGTTGTCAGGTCATCGGGCCGGGCTTTGTCAAAACAAATAATAACCCCGCCTGATTTTAAGACGCGCCGGCATTCTTTCAAAGTTTTAATCGGGTCAGGGGAGTGATGCAAAGAAAAAAAATCAATCATAAAATCAAGATAATTATCCGGCAGTTCCAAATTATCAAATTCTCCGACACAGCCAACAATTTTGCCAGCCGCCGGGCCGGCCGCCGCCTCAGCCATTTTCGGCAGAAGAATCTCCACAATCGGCCGGCAAAGCTCGACCGCATACATCTTTTGTATCTCGGGTCGTTTGGCTAAAACAGCACTAAAAGGCGCCGGCCCCGAACCCAATTCCAAGCCCACTCCGGATAATTTTCTCTCCAGGAATTTTTTTTCAGTAAACTTAATCAGATTTTCCAAATCCTGAAAAGTTATATTCGGCGCCACTCCGTCTAAACTTAGATCTCGAAGAATTGTCAGGGCGTCGTGGTCTTGTAGTTTTGCCGCCAGTTGATTTCGATAGTCAGCTTCTGTTGTTTTTTGTAAAACCGGGTTGATTTTCCAGTGAAGAATTTTCATGGTTACAAAATTATACAACAAAAATAGGCGGTTGGGAAGCTCCCTCCCCAACCGCCCGCTTATGCCTTATAGCTTAAAACTGTGGCTTACACACCGCCTATCTCCAACAGCGCCTCGGCGATTCTTTCGGCGGCATTGTGGATGGTTGGCGGCTGCCAACTGCATTGTTTTAGATATTCTTCCCGAGGCAGAGGAGAATTACCTCTAACGGCCGCTCTAATCGTTTCAGCCAGCTGTATAAAATCATTGGCAGTAAACGATTGGCCAGTGCGCACGTCTGGCAGATAGTCTGGCGGTTCCAATCCCAGATCTTGCTCAAACCAGCGTCTGGTTTCAACGCCAGCGAAGTGAATCAGCGGCGGGCCGCCAAGAATATTGCTTTTGATGCCCTCAGTGCTGGTGATGTCAAAGATGACATCAGCCGCCAGACAAAACTCCTCAAAAGGCATTTTGCCTTTAACGGCGCTCTCTGGAAGAACATCAACGCGGCACTGAATCGCCGTCGTCTCTATTTGCTTATAGATCTCGGCGATGTAGCCAGCCCTAATTCTCTCCACTTTGGGATGAACCATTGCCGCAAACATCACTGGTCGGCCAAGACAAGAGAGACATTGAATTGATTCAAAGGTATAGGCGACATCTTCTCTCAAGACGCACTCTGTGCCTTGCGACCACCAGATAGCCAGGATTTGGTTATCAGTCAGCCCCAGTTCCTGCCGTCTTTGCTGTCGCACCTCGCCTTTGCGCTTGTAGAGCGTCGGCAAATTATCAAAAGCCGGATTGCCGACGACCAGTACTTTATCCGGCGCCAGATTGGGCCGGCGCCTCCGGATATCAATGGTGTGTTCTTCAGTAATGGCAAACCAGTAATCAGCTTTGGCCTCGCGCCAATCCAACCGGTTGTGATTGAAGAAGCCATCAGCCCCTAACACTATTGGCTTCTGACTGAAATACTGAGCAGCTGCTCCTCTCTCTAACTTATTGGCTGTGCCGCAGGTGCCGATGAAAAGAAGATTCGCCTCTTCCAACGGCACCCCTCTTGTCCCGCCAACATCAGCTTCAGTGATGTTGTAAGTCTTGACGCCGGCCTCATTGAGAACTTTATAGCCCTCGCCTTCACTGTCGGCCATCACCTCCACATCCACTCCTGCTTTCTTGAACAGGGGAATCACCGGCAGTATCATTTTGGCGCCGCCGATATCTCCCACCACAAACACGAACAGCTTGCTGGACACTATCCACCTCCATTTCAGGTAACAGTGACTGTGATCCCGCCGTCAACACAAATTTCTATATTGGATTATTGAGAACCGGCTATATATTATAATAAACCCGAGATCTTGGCAAGCTTTTATTGCCGCGCGGTACTGCCAATAAACTTGTTGAAAATATTAACAAATTTATAACGACCGCACCATAAGTTGTTAATATTTTTAACTAACAGATTCTTCTTAAACTTTCCGTAGTTTTTCTCTAATCGGCACCTCTGAAGACATCACTTGCTTCACCCGGCCGCCGGCCGCCTGTTCTATCAGCCGCACATCGTGAATAAGTTGGGCAAATTCCTGCGGCTCCAAGCTAGCCGACTGATCAGTGCCGAACATTGTTTTGTCCAGTGTCAAATGACGTTCAATCAAGTGCGCCCCTAAGCTGACTGCCATTAATGATGGCGCAAGAGTTTTTTCATGGCCGCTGTAGCCAATAGGCACAGTTGGGAAAAGCCCGCGCAAATGGGTAATTAACTGCAAATTAAGCTCTTCTTCTTTTGAAGGATAAGTGGAAACAGTATGAAGAATAATCAGATTATCCAGACCAGCGATATTAATAGCCGCTTTTATTTCATCCATTGTGCTCATACCAGTGGAAAGAACGATGGGCCGGCCAGTAGTCCTGATTTTCCGTAAAAGAGAATGATTAGTAATCATAGCTGAAGCAACCTTATGGCAGGGCGGATTAAGTTTTTCCAAAAAATCAATACTGTCTAAATCCCACGGCGAAGCAAAACAAAGCAGGCCCCTCTCTTTAGCGTAAGCAAATAATTCCCGATATTCAGATTCAGTGAATTCCAAAGCCCATTTTAGATCGCCATTGGTGCTGTCTTTAAAGTCAGAGCGTTGAAGCCGCTCAACCGCTTCCCGGGAAAGGACGCCGCGCTTAACGGCATTTTCCAAAACCGCCCTATCCACAACCCGCGGCTTGGCCAGTTCTTCAGGAGAGTAAACTTTAGCAACGGTCCGTTTTTGAAATTTAACAGCTTGGGCGCCGGCAAAGGCGGCGGCATCAATAAGCTTCTTGGCAATTTCCAAACTGCCATTGTGGTTAATCCCGATTTCTGCCGCAAAAAAGCAGGGGCGGCCCCGGCCAACAGGCAGGCCGCCAATAAAAACATCCTTTGTGGCAAGAGGCGGCTGATTCTTAATAAACCTGACCAAGCGGGATAAAAATTTTTGGGGGAAAAAGCGCCGCGGCATAATAGCTTTTAATATGAACAAAAAAAGGAGCGGTGTCAACCGCCCCCATTGTGGATCGTTTTTCTCCGATTAATTACGTGACTGTGACTGTGATGCCGCCATCGACTCCAATGTTCTCGCCGGTGATGTAGCTGGAAACGTCAGAAGCGAGAAAGATCAGGGTGCCGATCAGATCCTCCGGCTTACCCATTCGCTCCAGCAGAATCTTCTGCTGCAGCCGACTCAATACCAGTTCAGTGGCGGGGTTGGGCGTTCCTTCAGGCGGATGGGGAAAGGCGCCGGGAGAGATCATATTCACTCGGACCTTTGGCGCCAACCAAGCAGCGCTGTACTTGGTGAATTGCAGTAAGGCGCCCTTGCCAGCGCTATAGCCGGGCGGATTGAACTGATTGGTGCCGGCATATAGCTTGTTGATGTTAGGGACGCTGTCAGCATACATCGTGCCGATGTTGATGATCGAGCCGCGGCCGCGTTCTTTCATCTTCGGTCCCAGAGCTTGGGTAGCGAAGAAGGCCCAGTAGAAAGCTGACTGGAAGCAGGCCTCCAGTTGTTCATAGGTGGTATTTTCCGGCCGGCCGGCTTCAATGTTGAAACCGGTCCTGCCAGTGAAGTCAAAAGCGTTATTGATGAGAATGTCAGGAGGGCCCCACTCCTCCAAAACCCGCTTAAAGACCTGATCACGTTCTTGGGGCTGATAAAGATCAGCTGCATAAGAAATAGCTCGTGCCCGGCCGTAGCCCGGAACCAGTTCTTCAATCAACTGGTTGAGCTGGCCGCTTTTTCGGTCAAGCAGTAAGACAGTGGCGTCGGCCTCAAGCAGGGCTTTGGTAAAAGGCCGGCCAAAGAAGCCAGCCGCCCCAGTCAGCACTGCCAGTTTGCCTGTCAAAGAAAACAATCCAGTCATCGTTCTATCCCTTCTTTCGGTTATCAGGTTGCCGAGGTGCCAAAAGACTATCTAAACTAGCATATAGCAATTTTTTTAGCAAGTGGTATATTATTAATAGAAAGCACCTTTACAATCTAATCAATCAAAACTGGAGGATAGCAAGATGAGCACAGTTCTGTTGCCGGTAACCAGCTTGGAGCTGGGACAGTATGTTGACCCGGGCCCGGTGGTTAGTTCTATCAGCCACAGAGATTTGGCTGGTCTGCGGGTGGTTTTCATCAATATGCCTTTACGGGAGAGCGCGGTGCCCAACACCACGCCGGAAGGGCCATTGATGCTGGCCACCAATCTCCGGGACAACTACGGCGTTGAGGCCAGTATTATTGACCTTAATGCCTACCGGATCAAAGACCAGCTGGCTCAGGAGCGCGGCCTGCCTAATGGCCGGCATCTGACACTGGCTGAAGCCGAGGAGTTGATTAAAAAACACATTCTTTTTCACGGCGAACCGAATCTAGTCGCCTTTTCCGGCATCATCACCACTCTCCCGTGGCAGAAAGCAGTAGCCAAGCTCATCCGGCGGCTTTTGCCGGATGTGTTTCTGGTCAGCGGCAATGGCTTGGCTACTGAACTGCGCTTAGGTTTGTTCAACTACATTCCTGAACTGGATGGCGTGGCTCATTCTGAAGGCGACGAGGTGATTCTCAAAATTGCCTATGATGCCAAGGCAATTAGAGATCGAGGCCGGACAAGCGCTGTCAATTGGGGCGAAGTCCAACCCTACTACCGCGGCTTCATCAATGGCCGGCACCGCTTTCTTTATGATGGCGGCCGACCCAAAGATCTGGATAGTCTAGCCATTGCCGATCTGGAACTACTGCGGGAAGATGTCAACGGCAACCGACTGTTGGAGTGTTACATCGGCAATGCCAACTGGGGAGTTTCTGCCAATAACAGCTCGGCCACTTCCTTCGCCATGAGCCGCAGTACTACTTTTGTTTCCAGCCGCGGTTGTCCCCATGCCTGCGATTTCTGCTTTAGGGGAGCGCAAGGCGAACGTACTTATGGTGTGTTTTCTGGTAAAAGATTGGCGAGGATTTTCCTGTCCCATATCGATAAGTATGGGGTGGATTTCATCGGCATGCCTGATGACAACTTCGCCGTTACCCAGAAACGGATTGTTCAGGATATAGAGCCGTGGCTGGCGCCCCTGAAGATGCGTTGGGGGACTCATACCCGGATGGATGAGGCCGCCGGCCGCCATCCCAAAACAGGGCTAGTGGAAGATCCCAAGCGCATTGATTCAATGGCTAAAGCTGGCTGTGTCTACATCGGCTTTGGAGCCGAGAGCGCTTCACCGCCAGTCCTGGAGGCCATGCACAAAGGCGGTTTTATCCTGAGTAACGGGATGGTAACTGTCAAAGTTGATGGCCGGGAAATGGAGTTCCCCCGCAGTATGGTGGAGGGCACAGAGAACTGTGAGTATGCCGGAATCCATGCCAACTGCACCTGGATCATGGCCTACCCCACCGAGACCTTGGCTAACCTCAAGCAGAGTGTGGCCTTTATGCGCTGGCAAGAGCAGTTCTATGCCCAATGCGGTAAGGGGCCGGAGACAGTCAACAAACGGATGTTCACTGCCACCTGGTATCCGGGAACAAGCATGGGCAACCATCCCAAGGTTCGCCAGATGCTTTGGGAAGTGTTTGGCATCCAGTTTGATCAGTTCGACCAGCCGATCTGCGATGAGAATTTCGAGCAGTATGTTCTGGAGTTAGACGACGCCACCAAACTCTTGCATAATCCCAAGACCGGTGACCCGCTCAACTACAGCGACATGCCAATGGATGTTTTCCTGCGGGCTCGGGAACTGGTTGACAGCGGCCGGACTCTCGAGATTCTTGATCTGACCGGCTAACCAACCCCCCCTCGGTGTCCTTGACACCGGGGGATTTTTTATGATAATATCCCGGCTATTGCCGAAGATGTTCTTCGGCGCACTTTGACAAACGAAACTGTTGAAGAGGAGAATAAGGAGAATAAAATGATCATACCGAGAGACCATTTCATAGATATGGTGACAGGCGAATCTTCTGAGGCGGTCTGGAATAAAGCCGGAATCATTCGGGCTGTCATCTCGGACGTGGATGGGGTCTTTACTGATAATACCGTTGATCCACTTAGTCCATCCAAAAGGCGCAGTTACTACGATGGCCAAGGCGTCTCTTTACTCCGAGCCATCGGTGTCCGTGTTTGCCTGATCACCTCTGAAAAAAACGAGGCCAGCCGGCATATCAGGGATGTGGTTGAGAAGTGGAACAAATTATCTTCTACTTCCAAGGCCCCGGGTGATGGCGGCTGGGAGCTTGTCCGGCTTTACGAAGGCAGTTACGGCGGCGGCAAAGTTGCCAAAGCCGAGGAGTGGCTTAAAGAAGTTGGCCTGACTTTTAGTGATTGCGCCTATATGGGCGACGATTTAGTAGATGTGGAAATTCTACGAAAGGTGCTTTTAAGAGCCGCCCCAGCCAACGCCGATATTGCCATCAGAAGCATCGTTGACTTTGTCTCGCAACGTTCCGGCGGCAACGGCGCCTTCCGCGATTTTGCCAATTTCATCCTGACAGCCTGGGGGATTAATCCCTTAACCCTGCCGCCTCAATAGGGCTGGTTTGCAGGGACTATGAAACCCATCACAACCACAACCCCATCTCATAAGGTGGGGTTGATTTTATTTAAGTCTCGGTTAAGTCACAGTCACGGTAATCCCGCCGTCAATACAAAAATTTTGGCCAGTGATATAACTGGAAGCATCAGAAATCAGAAACAACAGCGCCCCGACTAAATCTTCCGGTTTGCCCACCCGCCGCAAAAGAATTTTTTTTTGCAGGCGATCTAACACCGCCGAACTGGGCGGATTCTTGGTTCCTTTCGGCGGATGAGGAAAAACGCCGGGGGAAATCATATTTACCCGTACTTCCGGAGCCAACCAAGCCGCCGCATAGCGGGTGAACTGCAATAAAGCTCCCTTGCTGGCGCTGTAACCCCATGGATTAAATTGCGGCGTTCCTTCATAAAGAGACGGGTTAGGCACAAATTGGGCGTACATTGTTCCGATATTGACAATTAAGCCGCCGCCATTGCCTTTCATAGCTAAACCAAAAACTTGAGTGGTTTCAAAAGCCCAATAAACACCAGCTTCAAAACAAGCTAAAAATTGATCGTGGGTGGCTTTTTCAATCTTGCCTTCTGGCGTGTTAAAACCGGTTTTACTGCTAAAATCAAAAGCGTTATTGACTAAAATATCAATCTTTTTATGCTCTTTGATAATTTTTCTGTATAATTCTTTGGTTTGATTACGATTATAAAGATCAACTTGATAAGTGAAAAGTTTATGACCAAATCTCCCGTTTAATTCTTTTCTCATCGACTCCAGTCCATTTTTATTTTGATCAATAGCGATCACTTTTAATCCGGTGTTTAATAAGGCCTCAGTGAATTGTCTGCCGAAAAAACCAGATGCTCCGGTTAATAAGGCGGTTTTTCTTCCAATTTTATGTTTCTTGTCCATAAGCTCTTAAAATCAGATCGCATACTTCACGAAGGGCATGATCTCCTGATTTTCTTTTGGTAACATAATCAGCTGTTTTTAAGCAAGGAAAAGCTCCATCAGCCACAGTGAAAGCCGCCCCCGCGTACTTTAAACAATCAAGATCATTAAGATCGTCTCCCATATAACCAACTTCGTTAGGTGAAAGCTTTTCTCTATTTACCAATTGCTTAAGCAACTCGCCTTTTCCTTCAGGACTATAAAGCATTTCAATTTTAAGTTTTTCACATCTTTTAGCCACAATCGGATTGGGCTCCATGGAGATCACCGCCAATTTAATGCCTAATTTCTTTAATCGATTCAAGCCCAAACTGTCACGACGACTGCAAACCACAGTCTCAATGCCGTCTTGATTAAGATAAACCTTGCCATCGGTAAAAACGCCGTCAAAATCAAGGGCTAGTAATTTAATTTTCTTTAATTTTAAGCTTAATTTTTTTGAAATCATTATTAATCATTAGATTAGCACGCTTATCTGATTTTTGTCTATTATAAAAAACCCCGCCTCCTTCGAAGCGGGTTTCTGAGGACTGGTTTTAAAGCCAGCCGTTTTAATCAACTGCCTGGAAAGTAAAATAAAACGATTGCCCCCGCATCGGCATCGTCCTTTCTTCTTCCGACAGTAGGGGTTCCAGCCCAACCGTTGCCTCTTGGACTACTTTCATTTTTTCCAGAAGAGGTAGGTTGATGGCGCCTAAGTTGATCGGCACATTGATAGGGAAAAATTCAATCGCCGGCATCATTGTGAGTTCTTCCACTGCCGTCGTCTTAATCAACCTAAATCCGGCGTCAACAGCTAATCCATCCATCTGACTAACTCTAAACATATCCGGATTTCTAGGTGTATTCCGGGTAATGTTATAATCTCGCTGGAGAATCTGGTTGATTAAGTTATTGAGTTTGATAAAAACCGGGTGATTACCGTCGTTCAACTCCGAAAAACTCGCTTCCAGAAGCGGGTGAGTATCAAAGACAGTCAGGGCCTTGGGTTCCATTATCACCAAAATACCCTTTGGTTTTATCAAACGCCGCGCTTGATTCAAGACCTCGGCAGTACAACGATCAACTGTTGTCTGCTGACCGGTTTTCTCTAAATCGGCCTTAAGTTGATTGATGGGCCAATGCAGAACATTATTAGCTACTACCACATCAAAAAGATCTGTTGGGGTGGGGAACTCAAAGAGTCCATAATTGAGTATCTCGAGCGGATGATGATGTTTCCAAAAACTGCTTAAATGGAAACACTGACGCATCTGTCCCAAGAATTTGGTTAAATCACTTAGTTTCTCTTTTAATAGCTGATCAGCGCCAAGCGCTAATAACCAGTCCTCGATACTTCCGGAGCTTAACAATACCAGCCGCATCATCTCAATCATTGCTTGAGAACGGTCTGTGGCAGTAATCGACGCCGGATAAAACCCGGCCGCTGCAAAAGTGGTTGTGCCATATCCACAGCCAAGGTCAAGAACGTTTTTCCCTATCAAGCCGCCGCTGTGGGTATCTGCCAGTAAAGCAGTGTACCTCGATTGACGCAGATAGCCGCCTTTAACCAAGCCCTCCATTGCATACATTACTGGAAACAGACCTTCAAAAAGTGTCCCCTGTGGGTCGTGAGCATGCTGTTTCTCGCCGGCATTCATGGACATTACTGGTTCTCCTAAAAGTTTACCAAAGAACATCAAGGACTAGCCCATAGCTAATCTTGATAACGATATAACGATAATATTTTAAAAAGTGATAAAAGTCAATATTGTAACTTTGTGATTTGATGAATTTTTTATCCACTAAACTAACTTGACGATCGTCGAGTTAGTTTAGTAAAATCCCAACAGCATCTTAACGTTAAACACCAGTGGAAGAAATAAAAATTTTCCGGGCAAACTTATATATAAAATTATAAAAATATCGGGGATTATCTATGTGCGGAAAGTGATGACTTTTGGGAATATTGGCAACGGCGCATTTCCCCTCTTTAAGTTTCTTAATTGTATTTTTCCAGCTTTTATTTTGAATGCCATAGATAAAAATTTTAGGTATATTAAGTTTAATATATTGATTAAGCAATCGCTCTCCCTGAACATAACGAGCATGAGAACGGCTGTAACTAAAATAAGATTTTATTGAAATACCTGCGAGCTCTTTGCCGTAATTCCGGAAACCGGGGTTTTTTGAAGTTTGTAAAGATCGCACCAGCGAACCGAAGTTTTTTTCACGAAGCGATTTAATCCCCATCTTCACTATTTTACGGGACCATCTGGCATTATCGGCAATTAAACTGCCTTCAATATTTACGAAGCCAACCACATTTTGCGGTTTTTCTTTAATACAAAGTAATCCCGCGGCGCCTCCGGCGCTATGACTAACAATTATATATTTCTTGGCATAACCCCCGGCAATTTGATGAGTAATATAAGCAATATCTCTTAGATTAAGCTGTTCCTGCGGCCAATCAAAAACCAATAAAGCGAATCGCTTCAATAATCCTGATTGGAATGCCCCACTGTATTCTTCTTTTAAGCATCCTAATCCGGGGATAAAAATAATTAATCCTGCGCTGCCAGGACGATAAAAATAATTCACAGTAATTAACCGATTTCTAATAATTATTTTTTTTCTTTTTAAGTATTTCTCCAATGTTTTCATATTTTAATAAAGAAGGCGTATCAGCGGCTGATACGCCTCCGTTTGGATTCTACACCCAAGTTATTCAATAGAGACTTCTCCCTCTGGCGGCGGAATCTTGATGATGAGAAGACAGGCCAATCCTTGAGCGCCATGCCGATGGGGCTGCCCAGCCGGGATGTGCAGCCAATGGCCGGGCTCCAAAACAATGTCTCGGCCGCCAACAATACCCGGGGCCAGCACTGTTTTGCCATCATCACCCATTTTTCGTTCGCCGTCGAGCTTGCCGCCGATACAAAATAAAGCCCTGCCAGAAACACAAAGCCAGAGATCATCTTGATGAGGATGCGCTTCGGCCATGGGAAGGATAGCATCACAATCATGAACCACCCTTACCGGGAAACCAAGTTTGTACAACTCCTGTGATGGTTCTACCACCAAACACCCTGTCTGGTTGGGCCAATCGCACATACTTTGTATTTTCTCTTTATCCACCACCTGACACTGACGGCGCACTGTCTGTTGAGACATAGAAACTGCTCCTTTCCTGAGAGTTTTAGATTAAGAAGAGCTGCTGGGCTTACTATAACACAAAATCAAGATAATTCACAAGGCGGGCCATACTGCCGTCTGTTGCCAAGAGGATTGCGCCGCCTGTTACCAATAAAGCCGGGAAAAGGCGACGCTTGGCCTTTGCCTCTCTTAAAATCCACCAAGAGAGAAGAGTAATAAAGATGATGCTTAGACGTTTGAGACTGCCGATGTAGGCTATGGGCGCCACCCGAAAAGCTGTTCCTATCAACACCTCATTAAGACCCAAAAAAATTCCCGCTCCAAGAAGCAAGCGCCATTTTCCGAAGATTTTTCTTTTTTGAGAATAGACGTCATTCCGGAATAACCCCGCTATCGCCGCCGAGCCGAAAAATAGAGTTAAGATCAGCCACTTAACCATCATACCTAAGGCTACATTGCCATTACGAGCTAACAAACCGTCAAAAACCAAAGCCACAGAGCCGGCCACTGCCGAACCATAAGCGAAACGAAGCGCGGTCCGGTTACTTAATGCCTGTCGCTGGGCTATTAATGGCAACTCTTTGAAATTAGCCGGAAGCCTGAGAAAGGCAAAAGGATAAAGATACTCCCGCAGAGTAGTGGCGTTCTCGCGGCCATGGATATAAGTACCCAAGGCGATCAAACCAATTCCGGCAATTCCCTGTAGGGTAGGTTGCTCTCCTAAAGTCAAAGCAGTGATGGTAACTAATCCCGGAGTGAGCGCCTGAATGGGAGCAATCAGCGAGGCCTCGGCAAGTTGGGCCGCCCGAGCATTGGCATACTGAATCAAGATGTTAATGACGGCGGTGATAAAAACCGCCATCCAGAAAATTCTTGAATTAAAATGGGATGGCGCGTCAAATCCTTCCCATAAAATCATCGCCGCCAGGAAAAGAACAGCAATTCCTTGAGATACAGCCAGAAACTCGCTGGGAGTTAACTGACCGTCACGAAGAGATATTCGTTTAACGATATTGTGACTGGCAATGAACAAAACACCCGTCAGGGAAAGAGATACTGCGATTACATCCATAGAAATTTCCTATTTTTATCAATTGTGTTTGTCAAAGTGCGCCGAAGAACATCTTCGGCAATAGCCGGGATACTATAATAAAAAATCCTCCGGTGTCAAGGTTTTGTCTTTTCCCCGCCAGCCATCAACTATCTTAATAATTTCCTCCGCCGTATCGGCGAAATGTACAGCCGCAAAGTGTTCTGGTTTAAAATTGCGTCCAAATAACTCCTGGCATTTTATTAAATCATTGGGAGCAAAACTGGAATGAACGATCATTAGTTTGGGCCTTTGGAGCGAGGGGAAGCCCTTTTTCATCAATTCGCCATTAATATGGACCAGACGATGGAGGAGTGTAAAAAATTTAGTGGCGGTGCCCAAGCCCCCCTGGAAAAAAATAGCTACATCCGAATCTGAACAAAGATAGGCATTGCGTTGTTCATAATCCGGGAAAGATTTAATTTCTTTGGTTTTTGTGTATTCGGTCGTTCGGCCGGGCATAAAAGTGTAGGCGACTGAATGGCCGCCGGCCTCATTAGCTCCGGTCGCCGCCGCCTCTGGAACCCCATTGGGGCCGCCGTTAGTTAAAATAATATCACCATTTCTTCCAAAGACAGCGGCAATATTTTTTGCTATCATCCGCACTTCCTCTGTTGCTCTTTCGCCGGTGCCGGTAATAAGAATTTTAAGAAAGGCGTGATTATCAATATCACTGCTTTTGGCCTTAATAATAATATCGCACACCTCCCGCACCGCTCCTTCTCCGCCATTACGATTAGTAACCAACAAAGCCCGCTGTTTTACTTCTTCTGTCCCATCAGCGACTGCTATGGGCGCCCCGACAATATTCATAACAGCCAAGTCGCTGGCGTCATCGCCAACAAAACAAACATCTTCAATGGCAACGGACGGATGTTTTTCTTTTAGATATGCCAATAAACAAGCTGGCTTGTCTTTTATATTTTGAAAAAAATCTATGCCCATTTTATTACAGCGCTTCTCAACATATAGACTGCGCTGACCGGATATAACAACCACCGGCACCCCTGCCTTACGAATTGACTCTATGCCCTGTCCGTCGCGATGACTACAGACCACCGATTCTTCACCGTTGGCGCTAACAATAACCTTGGCCGGCGTTAACACTCCATCAAAATCAAGGGCCAGTAATTTAATTTTCTTTAATTTCTCAAAATTTTCTATCATTTATAATATCTAATAACTTTAACAAACTATCGTAATTCTGTCTAGATTTATTGCTTTATCAAAAAAAAGGTTATATAATTTTTGAAATGAAGGTAATCGGCGTCATCCCGGCCAAGGGTAATTCCCAGCGGACTAAGAGGAAGTGGTCAAACGAATGGCACATTGGGTGACACCCCGACCCGGCGGCAACGGCGCCCTGCGCGACTTTGCCAACCTGGTCCTCGAAGCCCGGGGCATTGACCCCACGACCCTGCCCACAAGGTAGGGTCGATTTTTTTTTGACAATAGCTAAAAACTCTGTTAATATTTAATCAAATTAAATGGATTTCTTGAAAGTGTTTGATTATCTCTCTGTGGGCACTTTGGCCTTTTTAAGTTATGGTGTATTAGCCCAGTGGTGGCATATCTACATCACAAAATCCGCCAAAGATATCGTTTTGCGGGAAGTAATCATCCGATTGGCAGCTACTTTTATTTTATGGATAAAAATGTTATTAGTTCAGGATATTTATTTGATTATTGGTCAAAGTATTTTTCTTGTTGCTGTCACTATTTATACAGTGACACTAGTGAAAATTAAGTCTAAAAAACAATGAAAATAGTTGGCGTTATTCCAGCTCGGGGGAATTCCGAGCGAACGAAAAAAAAGAACACCAAGATTTTCTGCGGCAGGCCCCTAATCGCTTGGACAATTTTATCCGCCCTAAAAAGCAAAAAACTGGACCGGGTGATTGTTTCTACTGATAGTTCGGAAATTGCCAAAATTGCCCGGCGCTATGGCGCTGAAGTGCCGTTTTTAAGACCTCCGGAGCTGGCCACCGCTACCATAGGTATCGAGCCGGTAATGAAACACGTCTACGAATGGTTAAAAGCTAAAGAAAGCTACTCTGCCGACGCCCTAGCCCTGCTTTTCTGCACCAACCCCCTGCGTCAAAGCTGGCATATTGATGAAGCCATTAAAATTATGAAGAAAACAGGATGCGATTCGGTGGTGGCTGTCAACGAAACCCCGGCTAATCACACGCCCTATTGGACTCTTACACAAGACAAAAAAGGAAAGGTGTCGTTATTCGGCGGAATCCCTCTAAAAAAAATCATTAACCGCCGACAGGACTTTCCGGAAAAATGCTATGCCCGCAATGAAATAATCTATCTTCTCAAACCAAAAAATCTTTACGAAAAACCCTCCCGCCTCTACGGCCAAAAAGTTGAGCTTTATGTCACTAATCCTATTTACGAAGTTGACATCAATACCCCGGAAGAATGGCAATTGGCGGAAATCCGCTTTAAGAATTTATCAAAGTTAAAAGCTCCTTAGCCCGCCGCTCCAGAGTGTGATTCCGCAAAACCCGTTCTTGGCCGGCGGCGGCTATTTTTTTTCTTAAATCGTCATTTGTCAGATAAAATTTAATTTTTTCTTTTAACTCCTGCTCATTTCGAAAAACTTCAATTTCTTTACCAATAACAAATAATTCTTCCATATCCGGCCGATAATGGGAGAGTAAAAAACTACTGGTGGCCGGCACTTCAAAATCGCGAAGATTAAGCCCGCGGCAGGTATCAGGTTTAAGCTGAATATTGATACAAATTTTAGCGCAGGAGCAGGCCTTAATAAATTCTTCTAACGGCAGGGGGCCGCCGTGATAAAAATCTTTTAATGGCGACTCCTGCCATTTTTTATCACCAAAAACTTTCAAATCGTAATCTTTTATTGATAACAGCAATTCTTCCCGGTCTTTATCAAAACTGCCGGCGAAAAAAATATCACATTGATATTTTCTTTTTTCATCCTCGGTTAAATCCGGTGTCTGGTATCTTTCTGGTTTAATGGCCACTGCCAGATAACCGGTCTTGATCGAATCTGCCCGGGAAGAATCCATCTTGATAAACAGATTATAAGCAGCAGCTGTTTTTAAAAACCACTGATAATAGTCTTTGTGATAAATATTCTCCAGATTCCAGTTGACGGTCTTAATTCCTAAAGATTTGATTTGAGCCAGAGTTTCCGGGTTAATAGTAATCCCTTTGGTGGTAAAGAAAACATCGGGCTGCCATTGGCGGCAGGTCTTGATTAATCTTTTGTTCAGCAATTTTTTATTAAGCTGCCTGACAAAAGAAAAACGACTCCTTAATGAATTTATAAACCAACCTGATTCATCATTAAAATAAAAAATCTCTACTCCCAGTTTTTTTAAGCCGGCTATCAGATCAAAATTAAACGGCGTTGGATGAGAAAGATATAAAATCTTCATATTTATAAATTTTCAATTACCAATTTTTCCACCAGAGGCGGATCCGCCTTTGGCGGACAATTTTCATTTAATTTTCAATGAAGCAATGAAACAAACCAACGGGTTTGAAAATTGAATCATTGAGTCATTAATTGAAAATTGATCATTGAACATTGAAAATTATTTAAAACCGCATTACTGAGACCGATACCAATCCAAAGTCTGTTTCAGGCCTTTTTCCAGATTAAAAATCGTTTTATATCCCAGCTGACTATTGATTTTAGTTAAATCAGGACAGCGCCGGGCCGGCTCATCTTGAGGATAGGTTTTGGGATAGGGGATTAGTTGGACCTTGATAGAATTATCAAATAATTTACTAATCACTTCGCCTAATTCCACCATTGTCATTTCCGGCTGGTTAGTCCCGACATTATAAATCTCTCCTACCCGACCCTTAAGCAAAACTTTTAAAAAGCCCACCACTGCGTCTGCCACATAACAAAAAGTTCTGGTCTGCCGACCCCCGCCATGAACCGGCAGAGAATCACCAGCCAGAGCTTTAGCGAAAAAAGTAGGGATAACCCGATAATCAGTCAGTTTCATTCCCGGTCCGTAAACATTAAAAGGCCGGACAATTTTGATGGGAACATTATATAGCTGGTGATAAGTAATACAAATTGTTTCCGCCAGTCGCTTTGATTCGTCATAGCAGGCCCGGGGGCCGATAGAAGAAACATTACCTTTATAAGTTTCCGGGGTGGGGATAAATTTGGGATCAGGATTGCCGTAAATCTCGCTGGAGCTAAAAAATAAGAATCCTTTAATTTTCTGTTTTCGTGACAATTCGAGAAGATTTTTCACTCCTAAAACCGCCGCCTCGATTGTTTCCATAGGAAATTTTTTGAAATAAAACGGCGAGGCCACGCCGGCGGCGTGAATGATGTAGTCAACTTTGCTTTTAACTGTCAATGGTCTGGCGACATCGGCTTTGATAAACTTCAGCGATGGGTCTTTTAATTGGTGAATAAAACTGTTTTTGGAACCGGTAATATGATTATCAATACATAAAACCCGGCAGGGCTTTTTTAAAAATTGTTTATTAAGAGTATGGATTGTCCCAATAATATAAGAACCAAGAAAGCCGGCGCCGCCGGAAATCAGCAAGGTCCGGCCTGATAAGGCCGGCGCTTCTTTTTTAATCCTTTTTACTATTGTTTCAAGATCTTTGGCAATAACTTGATTCATAACTCTAATTATTATATTATCCAATTGAAAATAATCAAGCTGAAGGATTAAGATAGAAGGCCTGCCGGGAATTTGATTTACAGAAACAGCATAGTTTTCTTCATATATAAATGGTTTGTTTTCTCTGCCGTAAAAAAAACTTAATTGAATTTCTTAATCTTGGCAACCAGCCACTTGCTAATAAATATCCGCGGGGAGAGGCGGACTTTAAAACAGAGAAATTTTTTCCACTAACTGTTTTTTTCTGCAATAACTGCCGCAACGTCCAGTTGGGAACTTTGATCTCACGGGAGATAATGTTTGAGGACTATTACTATTTATCCTCGGTCAATCCGGGATTACTGCGCCATTTTGAGCAATTTGGCAAGGAAATTGCTGTTCGGGGCGCCAATTTTGTGGTTGATATCGGCTCTAACGACGGCGTATTGCTGAAACCGCTTAAAGAACTGGGAATTAGGGCTATCGGCGTTGATCCTTCGATTAATGTCTCTAAAATTGCCAATGATGCCGGCTTAGAAACGATTACCGCTTTTTTCAATACCGAAACCGCAGAAATGATTAAGGCACGATATCAAAAATCAGATCTGATTATTGCCAGCAGTGTCTTTACTCACCTTGAGGACCCCCATCAATTCATCGGAGCTGTAAAAAATCTAATGACCGATGACGGCCGATTCATTATTGAAGTGGAATATATCGGTAATATTCTAAAAGATGTCCAATTTGAGCGATTTTATTTGGATAGAATATTTTACTATTCTCTGACATCGCTTCAGTCGCTTTTAGCAAGGCACGGTATGCATATCGCCGAGGCGGAAATTATAGAGCCCCATGGCGGATCACTGCGGGTAACGGCCCGTCTCGGTCAAAACCAAATAACAGCGGCGCCGGTTCAGCAGCTGCTCGAGGAAGAAAAAACAAATCTAAATCCGACGCGATTTAAAAAATTTAAAGAACAAGTGAAGACCCAGATTGCCGCCTTTAGAAACAAACTTCTTGAATATAAAAAAGATAAGATCAAAGTTGCCGGCTACGGGGCGCCGGCGCGGGTGGCTACTATTTGTAATTACGGCAATATTGACTCGGATTTGATCGAGTTTATTGTTGATGACAGCCATTTGAAACAAAATAAATTCAGCCCGGGAACGCATATCCCCATTGTCTCCAAAAGTTTTTTGGAAAATTCAGCGCCGGCTGTGCTGGTGGTATTTGCCCACGAGTATCTCGATAGTATCAAAGAAAAAACCGGCAATAAATATCGTTATTTAATCCCAGTGCCGCCACGGGAAGTCTAATGTTTTTTTAACTGACTTAATAACATCGCGGGCGTTTTTTTCTTGATTTTCATAATTGATGTTTTTGATAATTATTGAGCTGTCGCCGCTTAAAACTTCGACGCCATCAGGATAAAGCCCCACCACCCGGCCGGGAATTCTGCCCTCGAAAATTCTGGGATTTTTAGGAATTTTTCCGGTCCAGACTATCATTCTTTTACCTTCGAAAAACGTAAAGGCGCCGGGATAGGGCTTGGTTACAGCTCTGATCAGCCGATCAATTTCCAAACTGGTCTTTTGCCAATCAATTAAACCGTCTTGAGGCAAGCGGGTACAGCAATAAGTGGCTTGACCAATTTGTTTTACTCCCTTAAGTTCTCCGGATAAAATTTTCTTAACAGTTCCACCCAGCTGATTTTCAAGGATCTTATTAACTTTATTATAAACAGTCGCCACAGTATCTTTTTCCGTAATAGGAATGAGATGCATTTTATAAACCGGCCCGTCATCAAATTGAGCAACGGCTTGATGAATGGCCAGTCCTATTTCTTTCCTGCCGAGTATTATTGCCCAGTTGATATTAGCTCGGCCCCGCCAGCGCGGCAAATCGCCGTGATGAATATTGATAAACTTGCTAAGTTTTAAGGTCTCCGCTGGAATTGTCTTATTGTAAGTGGCAATTATTACCGCTTTTGGTTTACTTTTTTTAACAACATCATTAATTTCTTTATTATTGTTGGTTTGATAAATTTTTATGCCGTTTTTGCGGGAGAAAATTTCAACCGGCAACAAAGAAGATGCGCCATCATCTTTTGGCGGAGTTACTATCCATAAAACATCAAATTTTTTCTTAAGCCCTTTAAGGGCCGGCAAGCCCATCTCGCCATAAGCTAGTAAACCAATTGAGTCCATTTTTTGATTAACTGACAAATTTTTTTAATTTCACTGACCTTTAACCAAGGATGCATTGGCAACGATAAGATCTCTTGAGCAGACTTTTCCGTTACAGGCAGACCACCTTTTTTATAACCAAGACTCTGATAAGCCTGATGAAGGTGAGTAGGGATAGGATAATAGATAATAGTGGGAATGTCAAACTTTTTTAAGTAATCCCGAAGCTGATCTCTTTTTTTTGTTCTGATGACATACTGATGATAAACAGCGTAAACTCCCGGGATTTCTTTAGGCAGAATTATCCCCGACGCGCCTCTAAGTAACTTGGTATAGAGGGCGGCAAAACTTCTCCGCTTCTGATTCCACTGATTCAGGTATTTTAACTTGGCATTTAAAACCGCCGCTTGAAGAGTATCAAGACGACTGTTTTTACCAATAAACTGATGATGATACTTATCGGGCCGGCCAAAATCCCTCAGCATCCTGATTTTTTTATTAACTTCATCATTATTAGTGGAAACCACTCCGCCATCGCCAAAACAGCCCAAATTTTTAGCTGGATAAAAACTAAAAGCTCCGGCAGTGCCGATACTCCCCACCCTTTTCCTTTTATAGGCAGCGCCATGAGCTTGGCAAGCATCTTCAATAACTTTTAGTTTATAACGACTGGCCAGCTTCATAATTTTAGTCATCTCGCAGGGCTGACCATAAAGATGAACGGGTAAAATCGCTTTGGTTCTCTTATTAATTTTTTTCTCAATTTTTTCGGGATTAATATTATAAGTATCAGCATCAATATCAGCCAGAATCGGCCGGGCGCCATTGAGAATAATGGCGTCAATGGTTGAAGGAAAAGTATGAGAAGGAACTATAACTTCATCGCCTTGTCCTATCCCTAAAGCCCTAACAATAAAATAAAGAGCATCACTGCCGGAATTAACCCCAATACAATGTTTTACTCCCAAATACTTAGCAAAATCTTTTTCAAATTTGGTGACTTCTTCGCCAAAAATAAAATCCTGCCGCTCCAGCAGACTTTTGATATTTTTTAACGCCTGACTTTTAACCTGCCGATAACCGCGTTTTAAATCGACAAAAGCGATTTTAGTCATTATAATAGGGTAAATTATGATAACTTATCGGAAATTAGGCAAGATGGGGCGCTTCGCCGCTAAGATCCACCAATATGCCCATACCCGCCTTTACGCCGAACTAAATGGCTTTCGTTATGCTTTTCCTGACTGGCATGGTTGTAATAATTTTGAAAATATCAGACCCTATACCAGAACCGAGTACTTGAAATCTCTGGTTTTACCTACCCGCCAATTAACTGATTTTTCCGGCTTCAGCCACTGGGAACAAATTAAATGGGCGCTTTTCGGCTATCGCCTTCCCCACACTGTTTTTTTGGAAAATCTCTATCGCCATCCTGAAGACAACATTAATCTTCTTGGCTACTTCAACAGCGATTTCGCCTATGATCTGCTCAAGAAATATAAACACTTGATTATCAAATGGTTTGTTTTTAAAAAAGAAATTGAGGATTCAATGCAGGCCCTAACCGCCAGTTTCCGGCCTTGGGTGGCGGTTCATGTTCGCCGCGGCGACTTTGTCAAAAGGGGATTAACCTTTCCCATCGAGGAACAAAAAAATGTATTAAGAGCTGTCCGCCGCGACCGCCATCTTTTTGTTTTTTCCGATGAGAAAGAAACAATAGAACTTTTTAAAGAAGCGGGGCCGACCACTATCATCAATCCTTTTCATCATATTCCTCAAAATGTTTTTGATTTTTGGCTGATTAAAAATGCCGAAACTGTCATCGGCGGCGGTTCAACTTATGCTTGGTGGGCCGCTTATCTGAGCAATCAAAACGATTATTATGCGCCGCCCTCAACTCATCTTTGGAAACATCATCCGAAAATCAAAATTACTAAACAAGAGATTTAAGATACCAGTCAATTGTTTTTTTCAAACCGTCCTCAAAACTGGTGGCGGCGCGAAAGCCAAATTCTTTGGCCGCTTTGGAAACATCAAGCATTCGCCGCGGCTGGCCATCAGGCCGGGAATGGTCCCAACGAATCCCCCCTTTAAAATCCATCAGGCGGCAGACTGTCCCCGCCAAATCCTTGATAGTAATCTCTTTCCCGGAACCAAGATTTACCGGATCGGGTTTATCGTATTTCTCGGCGGCTAAAATAATGCCCTCGGCGGCGTCGGCAACGTACAAAAATTCTCTGGAAGCCCGACCAGTACCCCAAACATCAATATAATCCCGGCCCTCTTTTTGTGCCTGACAAACTTTTCTAATTAATGCCGGAACAACATGGGATGCTTGGAGATCAAAATTATCTCTAGGACCATATAAATTAACCGGTAGAAGATAGATGGCGTTGAAACCATATTGCTGGCGGTAGGCCTGGGCCTGCACCAACAGCATTTTTTTTGCTAAACCATAAGGAGCATTAGTCTCTTCCGGGTAACCGTACCAAAAATTATTTTCAGAAAAGGGGACTGGGGTAAATTTAGGATAAGCGCAGACAGTGCCCACAGCCACAAATTTTTCCACGCCCGCCTGACGCGCCGCTTCCATTAAATGAACGCCCATCATTAAATTGTCATAAAAAAATTCTCCCGGTTTCTCCCGATTAATGCCGATTCCGCCGACTTTCGCCGCCAGATGAATCACCATATTCTGATCAGCCGCGGCTTTTTGGCAATTAGGCCATTGGCGCAGATCCAAGTCTTTAGAACGGAAAATGGAGATATTCTTTTGCAGGACACCGCGTTTCAATAAGTTTTCAACTACAAAAGTCCCAAGAAAACCAGCCCCGCCGGTAATCAATATCTTTTTCTCTCTTAAATCCATAGAATAACTTATATTAAAAAAACCGGCGGTTCACAAGCCCGCCGGTCAATTGGCTAATTTGGAGTAATGTATCCTTGAAGCAAAGCAAGGGCTACGCAGTTGACAGCGCTTGTTTCAACAAGCACATTCTCACGAACCAACGTTAGTAAGTCAGGAATGCTAACGAGGAATGATTGAATTTTGTCAGTGGCTAAAGGTTGAGGATCAGCTACTTTGCGCGCTCCTTTAATCAGTACGCAATGAGCTTTCAGCCCTCTGCCAACGCCGGGCTCATACGGCTCTTCCACTGCCGGATCATACATTTTTCCGGTCTCGATAATGGAAAAGCCTAGATAACAAGCTCTGCCATCTCCATAGCCTGTTTCCCGGAGCGTCTGTTCGCAGGTGAGACGAATGATGTCGTCTTGCGTCCGCTTGGGATCTTTGCCAATGCCGCCGGCTGGCATTTCCAAACTGGCCGAGACCAGTCCGGGCTTGGGTTGGATATTGAGTAGTACCTGATTTTGATTAGTAATCACCAAAGCCACTGCCCAGCCAAAGCGCCTCGCCAGCATGTAGAATTGATCTGGTCCCTTTCTCGTTTCTCGAGTTTCGATTTGGACATGGCCAAAGTATGGGATCTCCGGCCCCTGTTCACTGGCCAGTAACGGCCAGTACTGGAGATCCCGCCGGGCCAGCAACTCTCTCACTGCATCCGCGACATTTCCGCGAACTAAAATTGGTTCAGCCATCGTCAATTCCTTTCTCTAAAAAACAAGGTGCTAAAACCTGATTGATATTCTAGACAATCAGTCTAATTTTGTCAAAGTTTATAAAATTCCTTAATTATCACTGCTGTCTCTTGCGGCGAAAGATTAGTGTTATTAATAGTCAATGTTTGCGCAATAACTTCAGGAATGACTGCTTGAACATTGGTTGTAGTTAAAATTTCTTGAAGCTTCTCGATACTAGTTATTTTAAAAGATTTCTTTCGCGATTCATCAATTACCCGCCGCCTCAATTCTTCTTCAGAACAGATAAGACGCACAAAATAAATGGCGCCATTATAAGGCTTAAGTCTCTCTATCAGTTCTTTCATAAAATCATCATTTTTCTGATCGCCATAATAAGTAAATGTGGAGATTAATCCAGGCAAACCGCTCTTAGCCGCTGCCTCATAAATCTCTCCGCGAAAAGTTACATTTAATCTTCGGCCAATATCTGTGCCATAACCAAAAATCGGGCCATAGGCATCGGCAATACGGTGGTTATGAAGCAATTTATAACCAGTAACCTTTTCTAATTCCTGCGCCACTGTCAATTTACCCACGGCCGGCGGCCCATAAATCATTATTAATTTAAAAACTTCTTTGGACATTTTTTAAATCAAACTCTGTCATTATTTTAACCAAATCATCAAATTTTGTCTTTGCCTGCCAATCCAATTTTTCTTTGGCTTTACCAGCATCGGCAATCAGATTCTCCACCTCTGTCGGCCGGAAATAACGGGGGTCAATTTCCACATAATCCTGCCAGTTGTTAATACCCACGTGCTTAAACACCGCCTCAACAAATTCTTTGACTGAATGATTTTCACCCGTGCCGATCACATAATCGTCCGGCTCTAACTGCTGGAGCATCAGCTGGGCCGCTTCCATATACTCCGGCGCGTAACCCCAATCGCGCCGCGCTTCCAGATTCCCCAAATAGATTTTTTGTATCTGACCAATGACAATCCGGGCCAAACCGCGGGTGATTTTTCTGGTGACGAAAGTTTCACCGCGCCGCGGCGACTCATGATTAAATAAAATGCCGTTGCAGGCAAAAATTCCATAGGCCTCGCGATAATTAACGGCGGTGTGGTAAGCAAAAACTTTGGCACAGCCATAAGGACTGCGGGGCCGGAAGGGCGTTTTTTCATTTTGGGGCGGGGGAGAATCACCAAACATTTCGCTGGAGCTGGCCTGATAAAATTTTATTTTCTTTTTCCCGCCGTTTTGCTGATAATCCTTAATCGCTTCCAAAATCCTTAAAGTTCCCATACCGGTAATATTAGCTGTATATTCCGGAATATCAAAACTAACCCGGACATGGCTCTGCGCTCCCAGATTATAGATTTCCTCCGGTTCTATCTGGTGAATCAGTTTCCGAACCGTGTTGGCATCGGCCAGATCGCCGTGGTGCAAAAATAGCTGCCGCTCCTCTTGATGGATGGATTGATAAATATGGTCAATCCGCCCGGTATTAAAGGTGCTGGCCCGCCGGATAATGCCGTGCACTTCATATCCTTTGCTTAAAAGCAATTCCGCCAGATAACTGCCGTCCTGACCAGTGATGCCAGTCACTAAAGCAATTTTTTTATCAGTCATTGATGCTTTTTAAAATAAATTCTGCCGCTCTTTTTCCTGATTGACCATCAAGGAATTTAATCTGTTGACCGGCGCCGATTTTTCTTTTTCCGCTATCTAGTTCAGGCCCTTCCAGATATTTGTTAATCCACTCAAATAATTCTTCCTGACTGCGAACAATCCGAATCGCACCAGTTTTGAGAAATTTTTGCATATGATCCTCATGATGATAACGTTCAACACTGTCTAGATAATTTTTCTTTTCCCAGCCGTCGAATTCGATCATAATATCGGGTTTATCAAAAATTAAAGAATCAATACCAATAGTGGAGTTAACCTGAATCAGCATTTCCGAGTGATAAAGAGAATCAAAAAGATGGTTAAGATCATCAAGCGACATTTCCGTTAATTTGGCGTTCAGCTGACCCAAGTCAACCGGATCGCCGGCCACCACCCGTCGACCTGAAACCACCCCCAAATTTCTTGTCTCAACTTTGAAATAAGTCCCGGGACGTTCAATAACGAACCGTTCATCCGGCTGAAATTGGGAAAGAGGCGCCGGATCCATGGGGTGGCTTCTGACAAGAAATTGCAGATCAGAAGGAATTTTCTTTTGATCAAGGCCGTTTTTTAAAATTTCGCAAATCTGCCAATCAGTGTCAGAAAGAAACTGGCCCGCCGGGGCGAATAAAATCATTCTCTTTTTTGGATTAAGACCGATTTTCCCGAAGAATTCCTGGCGCGGCGTTCTTTTCCCCAGAAAACCAATATCAAATTGCGGTAAGCCGCTGACAAAAATGTTCTTAGCCGAAAAATCGTGTAACTCCACCGCTTCTTTCTTTATAATTTCATTATTGACAATCAATTTGTCCGGCAGGCAACGCATTAAACCTTTGGTGGTAGTGTTGTCCCAGGAACGCACCATGCCAATAGAGAGAATCCTTCGGGCTTTAGCTGCCTGTAAAAACAAGACATCGGCCGCCAAAAAAACATCAGTGGCAAAAACAGCCAGCGGCTGGTATTGATCAAAATATTGATTAAGCAGTTTAATCGGAGAAAAAAACCGATCAAAAAAACGCAAGAGAAAACGGGCCGGCATTAAGCGGGAAAGGAAAGCGCCGGCAAACCGGTTGCGGCCATACTTTACCAAGGCGCGCAAAGACTTTTCTTTCCTTAATTTTTCCTGACTACGCAATTTAGCGGTGTAAGTTGATAAAAAAGAGAAGGCCAGTGACGTCAGGTTTTCAAACCAAAAATAATTATTTAATTGTCTTTCATTGAATCCGACAAAAATAATATTATCCCGGCCGTATTGTTCTTTCAGAAAATCTGTCTTAAAAAGCGGCACAAAAATCACCAGCCGCAGTTCCGGGTCAGCGCTTAAACTTTTTAAAACATCAGTCGCCAAAATATTTCTTGAAGCTAGGGTATGAAAGGCGGCGATAAAAATTGTTTTAATTTTTAGAGCAGAGTTCATTGAGAATCTCTTTTAACTGTTTTCCTATAATATCAGAACGGAGTTGAGATTGAAAGAGGTGATAACCATTAGCGGCAATTTTCTCCCGCAGTCCTTGATTATTTTTTAGCTCTAAGATTTTCTCAGCCAAATCAGCCGGGTCGGCCATTTTACAAAATAAAACATTGGTCCGGTCAGTAAGAATTTCCCGGCTAGCCGGAGAATCGCCGGTTAATAAAGGTTTCCTCATTGCCAAAATCTCAAAAACTTTATTAGGAATGACATTGCGGGCTTTCTGGGTATTGCCAAAAATTCCCAGGCAAATATCGGCCTCAGCCAGATATTTTTTTAGTTTTTGAAAAGGCGGGGAGTCGAGATAGCCCAGATAGTCAATAAGACTGACATTTGACAATTGACGGTTGACAATTAACTGATGGATTTCTTGATAAGTCTGACCGCGGCCGATCAAATTAAAATGAATGTTTTCTTTTTTTAGAAGGTTGGCGGCCTCAACAATATATTCAGCGCCATGGAGAGGAATGAAAGTGCCGTGAAAATTCACCAGAAATTTATTACCAGTCGGCGGCGCCGGCAGAGGGGAAAAAATTTCTTCATCAGAGCCGACGAAAACCCGTTGGAATTTATCAATTGGCAAGCGGAAAGTTCTAACAAAATAATCAATATGAGCGGCTGTATCTAAAATAACCAAATCTACCAATTGACAGGAAAGTTTGTCTAATAACCAGTAATATAGAGCCCGCCAGCTTCTCGGTGAAACGTTCTTGCGATCAAAAACAGTGCTGTCATAAAGAGAAATTAAGGCATTAAAAGCAATTGGTTTTTTTGTAATAAAGCTGGCTAAGATGGCTGGGGTATGGCCCAAAAAACCAACAACCATCACATCATATTGGTCTTTTAATTGACGATGTTTTTTTATTAAATCCCAGGTAACTGAGAATAAACCGCGGCGATCCGAGTTGCATTCAATCACCTCAACGCCGTTTTTCTTTAAACCTCGGATAAAAACCCGGTTGCGGGCGTAATTGGGATCAAACTTCCCAAAATAACAAACTCTCATATGGATTTAAAGAAATCAGTAAAACTTTGCTTAAGATAAGCCAAGTCCTCACTGGTCAGACCGTGGTGACAGCCAATCAGAAAAGAATTGCGGAAAATATTATCTGCCGCTGGATAACCTTCGGCCCGGGTGCGGCAGGGTATGCCTTTAAAGCCGGGGTGACGCAAGAGATTGCCGGCAAAATTAGTTCTGGTCTGGATGCCCCGCCTCTCGAGATAAATCTGTAAATCTTTGCGTCGGAAAGGCGCCCCTTCTTTAATAGTTAAAGGAAAAGCCAGCCAGGCGGTTTCGGCCCGGGAATTTTGTTCCGGCAGAATAAATAAATCCTGATAATTTAAGAAAAATAATTTTAGCTCTTGGAAATTGCGGCGCCGGATGGCGATAAAACTATCTAACTTCTCCAACTGGGCTAAACCAAAAGCCGCGCCTATTTCACTGGGCAAGAAATTATAGCCAAGGCGTTCAAAAATAAATTTAGCATCATAGGGCTCATTATCAAGTTCTTGCTGAAAGCGCGCTTCAATACTTTCGCTCTCATCAGCCGCCGAAGACCGGCCCCAACCCCGCAACACCCGGCACTGCCTTGCCCAGTCGTCATTATTGACACAAATCATTCCGCCCCCGCCAGCGGCAGTAATAATATGAGAACCATAGAAACTGGTAGTGGAAATATCAGAGTAAAGACCAGTGGCGGCGCCGTCTAATTTTGCTCCCAAAGTGTCACAAGAATCTTCAATCAAAAAAAGATTATAACGTCGGGCAATTTCCCGCAGTTGGCGGTAATCCGGGATATTGCCTAAAAGAGAAGGGATCATCAGCGCCCGGGTTTTATCGCTGATGAGTGACTCTACCTGATTAACATCAATCTGATAATTACCTTCAATAACATCGGTAAAAACCGGCCGCAATCCTTTTTGAACTAGGGGCGCCACGGTTGTGGCAAAAGTCATAATGGGGGTAATAACTTCACTGCCCGGCGGTAAATCAATAATCTCTAAGGCCAAAAAATTGGCTGAGGAACCGGAATTAACAGCAATCCCATGTTTTTTGGCAAAAAGGCCGGCTACTTTATTTTCCAACAGCTTAACTTTTTCTCCCATAATGGTTTTATGGCGACTAAGAACGTCAATCACAGCCGCCAATTCTTCATCACCATGAACCGCCAGAGCGTAAGTTACCCGCCGGCTGGCGCTCTCACCGAAAAATTTATCAATCTGCTCGTCAGTTAAACTGATAATACCTGAAGGATTAGTATAATATTGCCGGTACCAATCAACTGTCCATTTTAAAGTATCATCCAGATTTAAGCGGGGCTTCCAGCCCAAAACTGTTTTGGCCTTGGTGTTATCCAATCTTAATAATTTCTTCTCGGGTTTATCATCGGTTGGCACCACTTGATACTGCCCGGTGCCGATCAACTTAATAGTTTTTTGAACCACTGGCTCAACCGCCGCAGAATTTTCCTGATCCGGCCCGAAATTCCAGGCGCCGGCCAGATTACTTTCTCCCTCAAAAATTTTTTTAGCTAAAAATAAATATCCGGAGACCGGCTCTAGAATATACTGCCAGGGACGAACCGCCTCCGGGTTACGGATAATCACCGGATTACTACCGCTGTAAATAGCTCTGAAAATATCCGGCAATAACCTATACTCTGCCCAATCGCCGCCGCCTAAAATATTGCCGGAGCGGCAAACAGCCAGAGGCAGATGGAAAGAACGAATATAAGAATTAGCAATAATGTCGGCGGCGGCTTTGCTGGCGCTGTAAGGATCGTCGCCGCCTAACTTATCCGGTTCCTGGAAAGCGTGAGAATCTTCTTTATTTTCATAAACTTTATCAGTGGTGACAATGATTCCCGAGCGAACACAGCCGGCGGTCCGGATTGCTTCCAAGATATTGACTGTGCCTAGAGTATTGCTGATATAAGTTTCCATCGGCTCATCATAGCTTTTTAAAACAATGGCTTGGGCGGCTAAATGAAAAACCAGTTCTGGTTGAAGATTGGCGATAATATTTTTTAAATGCTGAAAATCGCGGAGATCAATAAAGTAGTTGGTAATTTTCTCTCTTAAACCAAAAATATCAAAAAGATTGGGTTGGGTTTTGGGCGCTAAAGAAACGGCCGTCACCTGCGCTCCCCAGCGCCAGAGAACATAAGCCAGCCAGGCGCCGTTAAAACCGCTCTGACCAGTCACCAGCACTTTTTTGCCCTTATAAAAATCTTTAAGATTATTCATTGATTAAATCCCATTTATAAGGAATATGATTGTGAAAAGGATCAAGGCGCCCGATTTCTTCTTTAATGTGCGGTAGAGTGGCACAATTGGCAACAATAGCTGGCTTACTGCCAATACCCTTAAAGCCGTTCCAAATCAGCTTAGGGATTTTCACCAAAAGATAATTATCTTCGCCCATAAATATCTCCATCAGATTGCCCCGGGTGGCACTGCCTTCCCGATCATCAAACAAAACCAGCTTAATCATTCCTGAAATGACGGCGTAATTTAAAGTCATCTCTTTATGGATATGCCAACCCTTAATTACTCCGGGATAAACCTTGGAAAAATAAATTTCGCCGAATTGTTCAAAAAGGGGATCATCGCGGCGGAGCATATGATAAATCGCTCCCCGTTCATCAGGAATGATATTCAGTTTCTTGATTTCTACTCCGTCAATTTTTTGCCCTTTGATGCCGAAGACAGTACCATTCATAAGTTTCTTTTAGACCCCGCTCTAAACTATACTTCGGCCGCCAACCCAATAACCTTTTAGCTTTACTATTATTACAATTAAGATAAAAGATCTCTTTGGCTGGGTAAGGCCGGTCATAACTGACCAGATTACGCGCCCCGGTTAATCGTTCTAAAACATCAATAATTTGCTTCACCGAATAAGTTTTGTCAATACCGATATTAAAATCTTCGTAATCGCTTTTCATCTTGAGAAGATAAACAACGGCCTTTCTATAAGCGGTAACAATGTCTTTTACATAAGTAAAATTCCATTGCTGTTGTGATGGACTTTGAAAAATCCTCTGGCCGGTGGTTAAATTATTTAAAAGATGGTTAACCAATTTTTCGTTATCTTTGGGCCCATAAGGCGGAAAAAGCCGGAAGTTAACTGCTTTCATTTGATAGGCGCCGGCATAATAGCGGAGGATTTTTTGGAAAGCCAGCTTGGTGGCGGCGTATAAATTTTGGGGAGCCAGCGGCGACGTCTCTTTTATTTTTTCTTTCCGGCTCAAATCATATTCAAAACAGGTGCCGGTATTAATAAAATATCTAACTTGGTGCTGACGCATCAACTCCAAAATTTTTACCGGAAAAAGAACATTGCTTCTAATTAATTCCTCCGCGTCAGTTATTGACCGATGCTCTTTCACATAATAAGCGGCCAGATGAATCACTAATTGCGGCTTAATCTTTTTAAACAGTCGCCTCAAAGAAGCATCATCATTGTTATAAATTTTCAGGCGGCTCTGAAATGAGGCGATGCGCCAAAGATTAGAATCCGGCCGCTTGACAATGGCAATCTTCCGGCCGTCTTTTAATAAGGCCTCAACCAGATGACTGCCGATAAAGCCGGTGGCGCCGGTGACTAAGATTCTTTCCAGACTTGCCATGGTTTTTTCTTCTGCCAAAGACGATTAAGCTCTTCGTGATCCTGATAAGTATCCATCGCATGCCAGAAGCCGTTGTATTTATACAAAGAAAGTTGTTTCTTCCTAATCAGCTTGCTGAAGGCCTCCTCGATACTGATGCCTTCCTCAAGATATTTAATAAAGGGCCGCTCAAAAACCATGAAGCCGCCGTTGACATACTCATCAAGCAAGGGTTTCTGCCGGAAACGTTTGATGCGGCTAGCGCCGTCGATTTCCGCCAGCCCCCACTTGGAATAAGGGTGGACGCCGGTAATGGTGCCGATGGTTTTTTGCGATAAATGATAATCAAGCAGATCGCTGATATTCATATCAGTGACGCCGTCGCCATAAGTGACCATAAACCGGTCGCCGCTAAGATATTTAGTTATCCGGAATAATCTTTCGCCGGTTAAGGCCTCGGCGCCGGTCTCGGCAAAAATTATTTTCCAGTTCTCTGGCCCTGACCCTAAATGCTCAATTTTTTTATTTTGGGAATCAAGCAGACAATCCTGATTATGAAAATGGTGATTTAAGAAAAAATCTCTGATAGTGTCGCCGCGATAACCAAGACAAAGAATAAAATTATTAAAACCCCGCGCCGAATAAATTTTCATAATGTGCCAGAGGATGGGCAAGCCGCCGATAGTGACCATCGGCTTGGGTTTAAAATCAGTTTCTTCTTTCAGCCGCGTCCCTTTGCCGCCGCAGAAAATCACCACCGGAATTTCCCATTTTTTGATGACGTCACTTTTCACACCACCCAATCTAGCATAAGTTTTTGAATAAAAAAAGGCTGGTCTGGAGCTGCTCCAGACCAGCCAAGAGTACCACCAAAGATACTCAAGAACTTACAAACCGTCTCGCCATTTCAAATACTGAAGGACTTCGGGAGCAGTCACCAGATGCCCCCATTCGCAGTACTTGAAGATGTTATCCCGCTCGCGTTCGAGCAGCTGCCAACGCTCTTCCTCCACATTACCTTGAGAGTGAAGTGCCTTCCCTATCCAAGATAACCGCCTGCCGGGAATATTGTAGGCACGAACCATTTCTTGCAATCCATGGCGGAAGAGAGCGCTGACTAAAGAGACAAAGCCACGAATCTGAAACAGGGGCTGCCTGATCCCTCCAATCAAGGTATAACCCTGCTCCTTGATAAAACGGACGAAGCCATCGGCTTCAGAGTTGGTGCTGTAACATCCTGTTTTCGGATCGCGAAATTCAGGGGCGGGCTTGAAGGCCACCAGATCTTGAGGAACAACACCCCCAGTAATCAATTCCTCACAGCGTTTGTCGTAAGAAATTGATCCGGCAGGATGGCCTTCGTTATTCAGCGCTATTCTCCTAACTCCGTTCAGTTTATAAAGCGAGAAGGCCTGATCTATCACTGACGAAGCGCTTTCGGCTGTTTCGTCGAAAAGATAGACAACTTCCAACTGTCTCGGCGGCAATGAATCACAGAGAATCCGATGCGTCAACTGAAAGAGAACTGACTGGTCATCGCAGAACGTCGGCACGATTTCCTCCTTCCCGTTGATTGAGATAATTGAGAACTACTTCCCCAGAAACCTGATCTCCTCTGGCGCTGTAACTAGCAAGCCTCGCCAGCTCATCCTTAAGCAGATTTTTCCGAGGCCCTTTAATGGCGCCTTGAAAATGAACAATCTCCTCATCCCACGACTGTGATTCTCCGGGTATGGCATAAGCCCGGACTGTATTTTGGAGATTGTTATGGGCAAGGCCGCTGACCACTGCCACAAAGGCACGGACCAGATGAAAGGTCGGGGCGATGCACCCCACTGATCGGTAACCGCTTTCCTTGATAAACCGAACAAAACCCTCGCCTTGAGATGAGGCGTTGTAACGCCCTGTCGGACCGCGAAACTCCGGAGCTGGTTTGAAAGCCAGAAGATCGCTTTTTGAGACACCCCTAGCAATCAACTCTTCAGCACACTGCTGATAGGAGATTGAGCCGTCGAGATCGCCTTCGTTATTCAAAACCAGCTTTCGAACACGGCCCTGCTGATAGAGTTTAATAGCTCTTTCAAGTATTGAACTCTTGTTGGGCGAACTCAAATCAAAGAGATAAACCGCTTCCAGGGGCTCGCTCGGCAAATGATCACCGAGAACTCGATGAATCAGCTCAAAAAGATTCTCTTGATTTTCCCTAAAACCAGTCATGTTCAAATCCTTTCTATTGTATTTTAGACCCATAGATTTGCCAAGGTACGACTAGATACATAATATAATATATAATTGACAAATGGTCAAATGTCCCCTACTTCACGACCGTGAAGTTAGGGGACAAAAAAGGCCCGGCTATCCGGGCCCCCAGAGACGTCTCACGATCTCCGGGATGATTACCTCTTTGTGATGAGTGAGGGTGTTTTCAGGCAGTTGATCGATAGAGAATAATCTGTCTTTGCCTGATAAAGAGAGATTTTGTACGAAGCAGGCATGGAGTAAAGAGATCTCGTGACGGGTTGGGTTTTGCCCCAGACCATTGCCCCTGTGAACTTCCACCCAACCCAAGGGGACAGGCCTGGTTACTTTTGCCCCACCCAGCTCACCATTGATGAGCCGCTCAAGAGCAGTTGGCACATCTTCCTCATCGCGAAGAATCGTTCCCGGACTATGCCAGCCCTTGTACTCCGGGTCTTCTCTATAAACCAGGAGTATCTGGCGATCACTGTTGAAAACCGCCATCTCCACTGGCGTGGTGACGAAATTCTCCACCCACGCTGGGAACACCTTTGGTCCATAGGGCGGCTTGAGCCGCCGCAGTAATCCGGCCAGCATCTCCTTTTCTTGGTCCGTTAATGTCGGCAATGTTTCGGTCACGGCCCCGCTCCTTTCTTGGCGGCTTCATCCCGCCAGTTGAGGTAATTCAGAACATCCTTAGCGCTAATCTAATCTCCTTTCTCGCAGTACTCAAAGTTCCGCTGCAACTCTCCCGGAACCAGATCGCGGCGCCGGCCTTTAATCAAGCCCTGAGAATGAGCCACCTCCATATTCTTCACAGCAACCTGTGTAGTGGAAGTCGATAAATTCCCGAACCCTAAGTCAAAGAAATCTAAGAAAAACAGCTGTTTGAGCCCCAGCTCTGCTGGGGAACCCTTATATTCCTTGATGTTAACGGCGAGTTCTGTTTTTCTGATAATTTCTGACTTAGGGTGAGGAGGAATTTATCTGTAACGGAATGGTTGCGAGAGGAATATGGAGGTGGCTGGTTATCCAAGTTGCCAAAGTTCGAACAAAAAAGACTAAACTAGATTATGATAAATCTTTATAACTTTGTCAATATAGCTGTCCCAATTCCTTTCTTTGGCCAGCCGGTAACCGCCCTCGCCTAATCTTTCAGCTAATTCTGAATTTTTTAAAATTTTGATAATGGCGACGGCCGCGGCCCGGTGATCATTTTCCGGAACCAGCAAGCCAGTTTCTCCATCAATGACCGCCTCAGGCACGCCGCCGGAAAGCGAACCGACCACCGGCTTTTTATATAAACCCGCTTCCAGATAAACCAAGCCATAACCTTCAAATTCATGATTAAGATAACGGGGGGTTAAAGCAAAGACAGCACAGTTGGCGAAAAGAGCGGCTAATTGCCGGGCCGGCAGGTTTTTAAACATCCGGAAGTTCTCTCCTTCTTTTTCCTGATCGCCGACTACTGCCAAATAGGCGGCGGGGACTTCTTTAGTAATCAGGGGCAGGGCGGAAATTAAAACATCAATGCCTTTCCGGCCTTTGCTTGGCCCAACCGCTAAAATAATTTTTTTGCCCTTGGGAATTTTATCCATAATGGAAAAATCCTCCTGACCAAAACCAGCCGGCAGAGCCGCTGGATTAGAGATAACATCAATCGGGCGTTGGCAGCCGCTTAATTCCCGCATCTTCCGGGCGGTAAAATTACTAACAGCAATTATTTGGTTGGCCCCGCGATAAACCGGAAGAAAAAGCCGGCGATCAAAAAACCGGGTGAAGGGTAAAACAGAATAAGTGCCGTGAGCCGTGAAAACAAAAGGCAGTTTATATTTCTTAGCCAGCCGCCAGCCCAAAACCGCTGTTGGGAAATCAAGGAGCGAATGAATGACTGTGTCTTTTCCGGGTTTTAAATCAGGCACTTGAAAAAGATAGGGGATTCTCCAAAAATTTCGCCAATTAAAACCCAAAGGCAGATCAGGAAGAAACGGCGGCTTCAATAAAACGAAGGGGATGCCGGCCCGGGCTAAAGCCAGACAATGATTATGAGTCATCGTCCCCCAACCGCTGGTCGGCTGACTGCTGTTGCTAATTAAAATAACATTCATCTAATTAATTTTAAGATTTTTTGCGCCCGTTTCTCCCAAGTATATTGCTGGACATCGGCCTTAGCTTGTTCGGCTATTTTAGAGGAAAGATCGGGATTTTTCAAAAGTTTTTCAATAGCAACGACTAAAGCCTCCCGGTCGCCTGCTTTTACTAAAACCGCATTATTTTCATTTAATACTTCACGCAACGCCGGTAAGTCACTGGCAATAATCGGCACGTCAGCCGCCATATACTCGAATAACTTAAGTGGAGAAGTATAATAAGCAGAAAATTCAGTCCACTGCCAGGGAATAGTGACAACATCGCAGGCCTTGATCCAATAAGGCACATCTTCTGCCGGCTGATGATCAAAAAAAATTGTCTGCTGATTTTTATACTTTTCTACCATCGGCAACGGCCCGCCCACTGCCAATAGCATCACTTTTCGGCCGTCAACTTCGGGAATTTGCCTCACTGCCTCGGCTAAAATACCCACGCCCTTCTCTCTGCCTATACTTTCAAAGCGTCCGATATAACCAACCAGCCAGACATCTTCCGGCAGATTAAATTTTCTCCGGCATTCTTTTGGCGACGGCAAATTTTTAAAAGCCGATAAGTCAACCGCATCCGGCGCCACAATAATTTTATCTTCGGGCGCGCCCCATTTAACTAATTTATTTTTAATAAAGCTAGTCAGGGCCGCCGCTAACAATAAATCACCACTGCCCAGAACTGATCTTATCAACCAGGAGCGTTTCCGGGGAAGAGTATGAATCTCAAAAATAAATCTCTTTTGAAAATAAGCTAACCAAAAGGCGACGGTCAGATCGCGGGTATAATAGATATCAGCAAAAATTTTTCTGGTTTTATTAACCGCATAGAAAGCCCAAAAAAAGTTTTGAAGAAAGCCCAAAAGGGGTCTGGTAAAAACCGGCAAATATCTTTCCCAAGACACTACATCAAGATTAGGCAGGGTGTGAATTTTAAAATTAGGGGAGATGTTATAAAAATCAAAAGGATCTTTACCTGATTTTTTTACCAGCGGCGACTGCTGTCTTTGAGGATGATAAAGAGACACTTCAGCGCCGACACTGCTTAGAGCCTGACACATTTTCATTATCTGATAGCCATGAGCCCTTTCCGTTGGCAGACGAATATTAGCCAGATAAAGTATTTTCATAAAACAGATTAACCAATCCGGACATTAAATTATCCAGACTATGATTTTTAACAACCCGGTCGCGCAAAACATTTCCAATTTTTTCTCTTTCAGCCGCGGAAAGAGAAAGCCAATAAGAAACTTTATCGGCTAAATCTTTCTCGTCCTGATATCTGAAAATCAGCTTATCTTCAAAACCGGATAGGGTATCGGCAAAAGCGGAGGTGGCCATCAGCGCCGGCCGGCCGCAGGCCATTGCTTCCAGATTAACTTTATCGCCAGAGCCGGGACTGGTGGGATTCACATGGAGAAAACATTTATGATACCAGCCTACTAATTCCTTACGGGGCAGGGCCGGCAGAAATTCCGCCTGATATTTTTTTATTTCAGAAAAATATTCTCTATCGTCATCGGTAATCGGATTGCCGATTATCGTCACTTGCAATCCTTGGGCCGCCCGCAATAAAGTTTCATAACTTTTCACCCGGGAAATCCGGCCGACTGATAAAATCATCGGTGGATTGTCTGATTGGCCGCCGGGCCTAAATAAATCCGTATCAATCCCATGACCCAAGGCCGCTAACTTATCCTTCTTATAAGGATAGCTGTCCGGAGTTGCCGAAACTACTTTAGCCGAAAGCCAATGGGCTAACTTAACAATAAAATGGGTTCTGGGGTGGAGAAACCAGGTAATAATAGGAATTCTCTTGGAAGCCGCGTAAGGATAAGCCAATACCGAATAAATAGGCGTCATATGAGTAAAAATAATTTGAGGTGAATAATCTTTAATTATTTTTCTCACCTGCCGATGCCATTGGTATAAATAATAAATACGCCTCCACAATCCCTGATAATTTTCTTTACCCAATGAATAAATAATTATATTGGGTCTGGTAGACGGCTGGCGCTGTTCCAGAGTTAAAATAATCAGCTGGTCAACTTTCTCTGCCAGCTTTTCCATCCAGCCAACCGTAAATCCCCGCACCTGATCCTGATTATCCCAACATTGAATGATGGCTAAAACTTTCATTTTTTATTTCTTAATTCTTCAATTAATTTCTGGTAAGCCAAGGCGTATTGAGAAATTGTTTTTTGATATTCAAATCCGGCCACAGTCCCGATGGCGTTCTCTGAACATTTCTTATAAAGCTCCGGTGATCTTAAAAGATTAATTATTGATCTGGCCATATTTTCTTCAGACCAGTTCCCGGCCAGAAATCCATTTTCTCCGTCTTTGATAATTTCTTTCATTAATCCCACTGGGGTGGAAACCGCCGGCAAACCGCAAGCCATCGCCTCCACCACAAATCTCGGCCCGCCTTCAGCCATTGAACAACAAACCACAATCCGGGACTGGCGGTACAAATCGGCGACATCTTTCAGTGCCGGGAGAAACCGAAAATAATTAACATTTTTTATTAAAATAATTTGCCGCTTTAACCAATTCTCTAAAGGGCCGCTCCCGACAATTACCAAACTGACTTGAGGGATTTCTTCAGCAACTTTTTGGAAAGTATTAAGCAGCAGAGGTAAATTTTTATTAGCCGCCAATCGGCCGACAAAAATCAAATCAAATTTTTTGTCCTGATTAGTTTGGTTATTAAAAATCTTTTGATCAATATAAAAAGCGTAAATAAGCTTAATTTTCTCCGGCGGCACTCCCAGAGAAATAAGCAGGGGATAACTATCGGCTTTATTAACTACCCGAAAAGCATCGGCCCGGCTGGCCATAAAACTAATAAATAATTTGGAAATTATTTTCTCCAGCCATTCCCGGAAACTGGCCGCCCGGGGATGTCCGCCCATATGCATAACCTCTAAAACAAGAGGTAGTCCGGTTTTGCCGGCCAGAAGCCAGGCGCCTATGGACATCAATTGAAAACCGTAAGCGTGGGCAATAATTAAATCAGGTTTAGATTGATTAACTATGGAAATGCCTCTTTTTAAAATAAAAAACGGGGCGATAACTCTTCCCCAAGGCAGAGGATGAAGAAAGACATTGCCAAAAAGAGAAAGGCGTCTGGCTTCTTTAACATAAGGACAGATGATATCAATTCTTTCCCAATATTTATGAAAACCACTAAGGGTGTTAAAAAAAGCGCCATCAATACCCCGGACTAAATCAATATCGCCGCTGATCATTAAGAGCTTCATTGGCACTCTTAATATAAGCATTTTTTAAGCTATAAGTCAAGAAATAAAGCTATCGCTTTCAGTACCATCAGGCATATATAGCCACCCCCTCCTCCTCTCAATAACCATTTCCGTTCCGCATAAATTCAGTTCGTCCCTCGTCAGAAATTATCGGAAAAACAGAACTCGCCGTTAACATTAAGGAAGATAAGGGTTCCCCAGCAGAGCTGGGGCTCAAACAACTGTTTTTCTTAGATTTCTTTCCTCGGGACTCACAAATTTATAAGCTCCACTCCAACAGGTTGTTTCGAGGAGGAGGGGGTGGCTTAGCCGTGGTTGTTGCGAGAAGAAGAATAGCGGACCGACACCTACCTTTGTTTTGAAGAGCAGAGTTTTTGGATTTAACTCCAGAGCCTAAATTTCACCATCTCCTTAATTGTCTCCCAAATAACACTAGGGTGAGAACCAGTGGCTACACCTTTCTTGCGGGGGAAATGAGTTATGGGGAATTGATGAATCTTAAAGCCGGCTCGCTTGGCCTTTAATAACACCTCCGCGTCAATAAAAGCGCTTTGACTATTAATAGAAACCGTTTTAATTACCTCGCGTTTATAAATCTTCATTGAGCAATTGACATCCCGCAATTTAAGAGGGAAAAGGTTATTAAGACAAAAATTATAAACAAACGACTGAATTTTCCGGGGAAAAGTGACGGCCTTTTTGGCGGCGTAAGGACTTAAAATATCAAACTGATCGAGCAGGTGAAGATGAGGATTAAATTCGTTAATGTCATATTGATTGTCGCTGTCAAGATACATTACATAATCATAATCCCCGCGGGCGCTGGCAAAACCGGTTTTTAAAGCGCCTCCATAACCCATATTTCGCGGGTGATGGATCACCCTGATATTTTTATATTGTTTAGCCAAATCTTCAGCAATGACGCCAGTCCGATCATGACTGCCGTTATTAACAATGACAATTTCAAATTGGCGACTGTTCTCTGACAAAAATTTATGAACTTTGGGAATAAATTCCGGCAGATTATCTTCCTCACAGTAAGCTGGACAAAAAAAGGAAACACTTGATAGTTGCTGGAGCACGTCACTATAATAAGCACATTGTGAATCAGGGTCAATTTTTTCTGATTTTTCTGGCGATTATTTTTTTCATAATTCCGGGGCGCGCCGGCTGGTTCGATGGCGTCCCACTAAGCCAATTCCACGAAATAATCTTTATAGCGGCGATTATTATAATTTTTTCTTTATCGCCGAAAGCTGATTATAAAAAGCAAAAAAATCTTCTTATTGTCGGGATCTTCGCTTTCACTTTAATTATCTTAAAGCTGATTCTGGGAGGGGCGTCGCTCGAGAGCGGTCTGATAGGCCAATACTATTATCCGCCGCCCAATGAAACTATCTTAGCCCAAACAAGAATTGACCCGGTTATAAATTTTAAATCAGTCGGCTACTCCCCTGATGCCAACCCATTGCCTCTTTGGTATTTAAATGACGAAAAATTTTTTACAATCCCAGATCAGCAAGAACGTTATCTTTGGCCAATAAAAATAAACTGGCAGGGCCATATCTACATCCCGCCCGGATATAAAACTGTATCTCTCACCAGCGACGGCGAAACCTCTCTTGATTTGAAAATTAAAGGCAGCGGCGTCTATCCAATTAAAATCAGCTATCGGCCATCATCTAAACCACTGCGCTTTATTAATCTTAATTGGGGAGATAATTATGGTAATCAGACAGTTAAAACTCTTTTTACCAAATACTATGCCCCATCTTTAATTTTTTCCGATGATCTTTTAGGAATTGCTGACGGTATATTAAAACTGTTGGCTATCCTCAACCTTATTATTGTTTTTAAAATAACCCGTATATTCCCCAAACGTCCTTTTTTGATAGCGACTTTATTATTCTGTCTTTTATTGACTGGCAGTGAATTACTAAATAAAGCCCAGTCAGAATATTTTAATTATCTGGACGTTGCCCACGATCCAATCTCTTATGAAACTTTCGCCCGTCATATTCTTAAAACAGGTGATTGGGCAATGAAAATAATTGATGGGCCGTACTATCATCAGCCCTATTATTATTTCCTTGCCTTAATTCACTTGATTACCGGAGAAGGATTATTTGGCGTTGTCTTCTTTCAATCACTTATTGGCCTTTTTACAGCTTTTATTGCTTTTTTAATCAGCTCGCGCCTTCTTAAAAACCATTGGCTTTCACTGGCCATTATTCCATTAGTTAATTTTTATCCTCCGTTTTTTGGCGAACATTTCAAACTCTTTCCTCAACCCCTAGGCGCTTTTTTTGCTGTCGCCGCCGTCCTTCTTTTGCTGTTTAAAAAAAATCATCTTTCTTTTCTTGCCGGCGCCTCATTGGCCTTCTCTGTTATTAATCGCTACAACTTCCTAAGCTGGCTGCCTTTTATAATTATTTGGCTGATTTTCACTTATAGAAAACAGCTTTTAAAACCCCTATTGTCCTTTACTGTCGGCCTCTTGATTGCCTTTAGCCCCTTTCTTCTGCGCAACCAGCTGATAGCAGATGATTTCGGATTATTCGTTAATTCAATTTCAACTACCAACTTTATCCATGCCACTCAAGCGCCTCCTGACTATCAATTATCTGCCAAGAATAATCACCCAACCATCCTCTCTTTAGCTGATAAAATATTCGATGATAGGGCTGATCCAAGTATTATTTGGATTATTGAAAATCCCATTGACTACCTGAAAGTGTTGGGGAATAAATTTATTACTGCCCTTGGTTTAAAAAATAATCCTTTTGGTTTATGGATGCTTTATCCGTTTCTGGGCTTCCTGATCGGCTCTGTCTTTTTTATAACCAGCAAAGATTATTGGTTAATCGGCGGCTTTGTCTGGTCACAGCTTTTAACTCTGCTGATATTCAGCGATAATAGCGAAAGATATTACATCCCTCTTTTGCCGTTTATGCTGATTGCCTCTTTATTTATATTTTTCTGGGCAATTAAAAAAATATCCTGGGCAAAAGCAGGAACTCTTCTACGCCCGTTCAATAAATAAGCTGTCAAGTAAATAAATTTGCGGGCGGCGATGGCCGTAATCGGACTACCCCTTGTTTGTACTGGCAAAGGAACAAAAGTCTTAACCGTTTTAAAATTATATCTGAAAAGAATTCGGGAAAGCGTGTCTGTGCTCCAATGAATCACATGTTCTTTAGCGTCCCAGACATCCTCAACTCCCAATAAAGCCCGCCTTAATTTAGGCGTCAACAGGCCGGCCAGCCAGCCCTTAATACGGGTAAATTTTCCATTGGGAGTTTTTATGAATAAATAACCGCCGGGTTTAATAATTTTCGAAATATTATCAATAAAAGAATTGATATCTTCGGGATTTACATGTTCGATCACATCGATTACTGTTATGCCGGAAAAAGAATCTTTACGATTAGATAGCTGGCTAAAATTCTGATAGACCGGGATGTTAAGCCGACGACGACATATCTCTGCCAGGACTGGACTAGATTCCAATCCTTCTGGCTGATAATTTGGGTGTCGGAGTAACTGTTCTAAAAACCACCCAGCATTACAACCAATATCAATAATTTTGCCCTCCGGTATATAATTATTAACTACAATCACCTCTTCCAGAAAATTTTTATGGCGATCATTTTCTACCTCGCCTCTGTCGATTGCTCCATATTTTTTCTCCCAAGACGTCCTCTCCGCCTGATTATAAGTTATTTGAGGATCAATGGCTCTTGGCCAGGTAAATAAAAAATCGCAATTTGAACAAATACGAATACCTAAATCTCCTTCAATAGAACTTTCTTTAGCAATTAAAGATGAATCGATTAAACTGGCGTCGCATATCGGACAAGAAAAAGACGGGGGAATCATTTTAGCCCAAGCCAAAATTCAAAACAGAGCAGCAGCCAAATCCGTTGCCCGTGATTTTTGACGCCTGTTTTATGTTCTTTTAACAGCTTTTCTATTTCTTTTTTGTCAAAATAGCCGCGCTTGATAGTGGAACTGTCGAGAAAAATATCGCTTGCCCACTGATAAAGCGGGCCGCGGAACCAGTTATCAACCGGCAGTTCAAAACCGTATTTGCGGCGTTTCATAATTTCTTCAGGCAAAAAATCTTTAAAAGCGTCTTTGAGAATAATTTTTGTCTTCAGGCCGCTCACTTTCCAAAATGACGGCAGAGAAGCGGCAAACTCCACCAATTCCTGATCAAGAAAAGGCGACCGCGCCTCCAACCCAAAAGCCATCGTGGCAATATCCATTTTTATTAAAAGATCATTGGGCAGAAATGTTTGGTAAGCCAGTTTAAAGATATCATCAAGTCTTTTTAATTTAGGGTTTAGGGTATAGGGTTTAGGGTTTAGTGAAGAAAAATATTGACGAGTAGCGATGTCGTAATAAATATCTTTTTTAAAGTAATGAAACAGATTCCAGTATTTATAGCGCCGATAACCGCCAAAGGCCTCATCGCCGCCGTCGCCATTAAGGGCAACTTTAACCGAGCGCCGTGTCAGCTCGGCTAAATAATAAGTGGGTAGAGCCGAGGAATCGGCATATGGTTCTTCATATTGCCTGACTAATTTCGGCAGGATTTCAATGGTATCCGGCTTTACTTCAAGATCAGTATGATCAGCGCCAAAGTGGTCAGCCACTATCCGGGCAAATAGCCGCTCATCAAGTTTCTCCTCAGCAAAACCAATGGAAAAAGTTTTGGGCCGGCTGAATCGGCTCATTAAACCAACCACCAATGACGAATCAATGCCGCCGGAAAGCATCGCCCCCAAAGGCACATCGGCGATCAAGCGTTTCTCCACAGCTTCAGTCAATAACCGCTTCAATTCAATTTTCGCTTCTTCGTAAGAAGCGAATTTGGCTTTTTTGCCGAAATCAATCTCCCAATACTTTCTAGTCGTTAGCTGATTATCTTTTAAAACTGCGTAGTGGGCTGGCGGCAGTTTATAAATCTCTTTAAAACCAGTGGCCGAAGCGGCCAGATGATTAAAAGCGAAAAAATGCGGCAGAGCTTCGTCATCAACTTCTGGTTTAACTGCCAGCTGGGTCAGAATCGCTTTTAACTCTGAAGCAAAAATAAAAACGTCTTTCCCCAGATAATACTTGAGCGGCTTTTTACCGAGGCGATCCCGGGCCAAAAATAACTGCTGATTTTTCTCGTCCCAAACAGCAAAAGCAAACATTCCCCGGAGATGTTTTAAACAATCAATTCCGTATTCTTCGTAAAGATGGATAATTACCTCGGTGTCGCTTTTTGACTTAAACTTATGACCGAGTCTTTCCAAATCCGAACGCAACTCCTGAAAATTGTAGATTTCACCGTTATAAACAATCCAGATGGTTCCGTCTTCATTAGTCATCGGCTGGCTGGCGGCCGGAGAAAGATCGATAATCGCCAGGCGGCGATGGCCTAAACCAACATTGCCTGACGGATTAATATAAAAACCCTCGCCATCCGGCCCACGGTGACTGATGGCGTCAGTCATTGATTTCAAATCAGCCCCATTAACTTTTTTTCCGTTAAGATATATTTTCCCGGCTATGCCGCACATAAAGTTGATGATAATTATTTACAGCCAAATCACTATTAAATCTTTCTTTGACATACTCCCGGACTTTTTGACCAACTCTTTTTCTTAAATCAATATTAATCAGTAACAGATTTATACCCCCGACCAGGCCATCAATATCATTGACATATACTAAAACACCGTGGTCTTGAGTGCAAATAATCTCTCTGGTGCCGCCGATATCAGTGGCTACTATCGGCAGGCCGGCGGCCGCCGCTTCCAATACCGATCGCGGCAAACCTTCGGAGTAAGATGGATTAACAAAGACAGTGGTTCTGGCAAAAATCAGACGAATTTCATTAAGCGATAATTCCCCCCAAAAAATAACCCGCCCCCTGAGATTTAAATCTCTTACCAACTGCTCCAGATTTTCCCGATGGGGACCGTCGCCGATTATATTTAATCGAAAATTGGGGAAATTCAAAGTATGAAAAGCTTTTATCAAATCTTGGGCGCCCTTGGCCTCAACTAATCTCCCCAGAAAAGTAATTTCTTCCTCAGAGTGATGCTGGTATTTTATATCCCAAAAATCAACATCAACACTGTTATAAATAACCATTGGATTTTTAGCGCCCAGATGCCCGGCAAAGACGCGGGCAGATTGAGAAACTCCGACTACGGCGTCAGAAAATCGGCAAACAATCCAACCAAAACTGTGATCAATGGCTTTTCCGATAATCCCAATCAGCCAATTGCCGGAAGCCGGATGCTGACTGCCGCGCTCAGTATGGACTACGGGAATACCATTGATTTTCGCCAATAAAAAACCCAGCCAAGTTGTGGGGAAAAATCTGGTTTGAGTAGAAATAACATCAACTCTGCCGATTTTTTTAAAAGATTTAACAACGGAAAATAAATTGGGAAGGGGATAACTGCCGTTTAGCCAGCGGGGGTTCCAACAGGGAATTCTGAAAATTTTGACTCCGTTAATTTCTTCTTCCGCCGCTACCCGATGGGTATTACAAGTAATTACTGTTACTTCATTACCCTTTAATACTAATCCTTTCAATACTTCATGCAGACTAAAAACATAACCACCTTTATAGGGGAAGTAGAAAGCAGCAAAAACTAAAATCCGCATAAGCTACTTTTTATCCAATTGCTGCAGCGCCAAATCCCGGATTAATCTTTCCAGTTTTCGCTGCTGCTGGCGATTGATGATATAATTATGAAAAGTCAATCCAAACAAAATAACAAAAGCCACGATCATAATCAGATCCATAGTTCTATTTAAACCTAAATAACCAATCACCGGGCTGACGCTTTTGGGAAAAAGAGCGATAAAAACAAAAGCTAACCATAAGATCAGCCAAAAAACCAACTCCCGCTTGGTGAATTGAGCTCGCCTGTAATAAAGATAGGTCAAATGAATTGCCGCTAAACCTACTACTAAACCTAATAACTGGACTGCCATTTACGTTAGAGTATTATACGCCAAACAAACATCTGCGCCAATAGTTTTAAACCATGAAGGATATGAACGCCCTTAAAATTATCGTTGTAGATTGTTGGAATAACATATTCGCCATAACGCAAACCATTTTTCCCAACCTTCAACGCCATCTGAATTTCTCCTGAATAGTCGCTTTTATTCCAATCAATTTTCGGCAAACATTCCATCCGGAAAACCCGAAAGCCGCACCACATATCCTGCAAATTTAAATTAAAAAGTTTTCTAGCCTGAAAATTTAAAACATATCTGCCCAATCTTCTTATTAAAGACATCTGGTCACCGCCCCGTCTGATGGTAAAAACAAAATCTAAATTATTGTTTTTTAAAAACTCCACCACTTGAGGAATGAATTCCGGCGGGTGCTGACCATCAGCATCAATAGTGACAATAATCTCTGCTCCCAGCCGCCGCGCCGCCTCACAGCCGGTCTTTAGAGCCGCTCCTTTACCCAAGTTAATCCGATGCCGCAAAGTTAAGGCTCCGGCCGCTTGAGCTTTAACAAAAGTTTCATCAATTGATCCATCATCAATAACTATCACCTGATCCACTAAGGCCAGGGCTTGGCTGATAACGGTTGCGATCCGCTCCGCCTCATTATAAGCTGGTATCACTAAAATAGTTTTGTTCATGAAGAAAGAACTGGTGTTTTTAGCTTATCTGCTGTTAATTGTCCTGGCAACCCCATTCTCTGCCAGCTGGCCGGTGAAAATTGTATTTTGGGGATTTAGTTTATTTCTTTATTGGATACTGACTGCTGATTTAGGATTTAGGATTTATGATTTAAGATTTAATCGTTGGTGGCTGCTTTTACCATTAGCTATCTTAATTACTTCTCGTCTTCTGCCTTTTTTTCATTGGGGAGATTTTCCTCTAGGAGCTGACGCCGCCATTTATCTCAAGGACTACTTTCTGCCCCCGCTGATTATTTACTCCCTGTATCTTGTCAGCAATTTCCTGCTGGCGGCAGCCGTCTATTTTTTAGTGAAAAAGAATTACGGCCGGGAAGCCGCCTTTTTTAGTTTATTAATTTTCTCACTATCTTTATCTCAATTTCTTTTCTACTGGGCCTTTCTCCCGAAAATGATGTTAGGAGCAATCTTCACCCTGATTGCTTTTTACTTTTTGAAAGATAAGCCCTGGCTGGCGGCAGGGGCAATTGCTTTAACCGGCATTGTCCATCCCCCTGCTTTTCTACCCCTTTTTATCACCACTGTTTTCTTCCTGCCTTTAAAAGCTCTGCTGGCATTAATTTTGGTTTTATTGGCCCGCGGCCAAGAACTTTTAAGCGCTCTTTATTATTCAGAGCAATATCTGCGAGGCGCGCCAGAAACCGCTTTTCTTTTCTCGGGTCAATTCGTTGACTTTGATTTCTACGCCGGCCTACTGGGCTTACTCTACATCCCTTTTGCCGCCATTGCTGTCACTAGAATGATTCAAAGTAAAAAAATCACGCCACTGGTTCTTTATTTCTTAATTTGTCTAATTCTAATCTTCACTAATTTTCTTTTCCACAACCGCTTTATTATTCTCTTTGATTTGGCCGCTATAATACTGGCTGGCCCAATACTAAAAGATTTTGTTCTTTGGTTATGGCAGAGCCGTCTTGGCAAACTGGCCGTTGTCATTGTCATAGTCATTGTCACAGCCAACGCCTTCTACCAAAGCTGGCTAACAGAACCCCTAATAAATTCTCAGGAATTAACAGAAATTAAATCTCTGGCAAAATTGGACCCGGAGGCAATGATTGTTGCCGGCGATAACCTTTATTATTCAGTTCTTTACGGTTTCAGCAGCCATAAAGTCATTACCAGCGGCGAATTAAATGGTTTATCTGCTAAAATACCGGCCTATATCTACCTTGGCCGCCGGACAAAAGATAAAGAAAAAGTTATCCACAGGTTAGAATTGTTACTGAGTCAAAATAATAAGATAATTAAAGTATCAGAAAAAAATGAGGCGCTTTATAGAATTACTACAGAGCCAACAGGGGGGACAAGCGATTAAATCAGCTGTCGGCATTGGCTTTTTTATTGTTTTTGTTTTAGTCTCAATTTTCCTCAATAGCCCAACCCTGCCTTTGTCTTACCAGATCGCCTTTGGTCAATCAGGCGGTTCAGGCGGCGGCGGTGGTGGCGGAGGCGGCGGGGGTCCAGGCCAAGCCTACGGAGGAAGCCAGGGCGCCGTAATTAATCAAGGCGGCACCAATCAATTGGGGATACCAGTGGTTTCTCTAACCAGCACCTTAAATTCAATCATTGTCACTTGGACCCTTGCTATAAATGCCTCTGGCTTTTATGTTAATCACAGTTTAGATAATAATAATTTTGTAAGACTGGCTGGACCCATATTCTATCCCAGAACTGATTTTACTCATAAAAAACTGAATAATGGTTCTATACATTATTATACTGTCGAGGCCTATAATGCCTTTGGCACGGCAACATCCCCAATAGCATCAATTAGAGTTGGCGACACGGCCTCTATAGCCCTTCAACAACCAACAGCTCCAACTATTGACCGAAGCGCTTTAATAGCCGCCATAAGACAGCAAATTGCTAATCTCTTGGCTCAAGTTTTAGACTTGTTGAAAAAAGCCCCGCAATTGGCATCGCCGGCGGTCCAACAGCAATTATCCAAAATTTCCGGAACAACGACGCCCACCCCAGTTGCCGCTGTCGGTTTAGTTAACTACGCCTTGGAAGAAGGGAATGATAACGACGGTGTGAAGAAGCTGCAGATTTGTCTCAATAGTATCGGCTATCCCGTTGCTGAAAGCGGCTCCGGTTCTCCCGGTAACGAATCCACATACTTTGGCGCTAAGACCAAAGCGGCGGCTGGCAAATTCCAAACCGATAAAGGCATAGTCAGCGGCGCTGATGATCCCAACTACGGCTATGTCGGCCCCGCGACAAGAAAGGCATTGAAAGCCGCTGGCTGCTAGTGCTTTAATTTAATAGATGTCTTCTGAACCGAAACTAACGGTTGGTTTGGAAATTCATGCCGAGTTAAAAACCAGAACCAAGATGTTTTGTGATTGCTTAAATGACCCGGCGGAACACCATCCCAATGTTAATGTTTGTCCAATTTGTGTCGGCCATCCCGGCACCCTGCCCACAATCAACAAAAAGGCAGTGGAGATGGTAATTAAGCTGGGCTTGGCTCTGGCTGGAAAGATTACTAAACAAGCCAAGTTCGACCGTAAAAATTACTTTTACCCCGACCTGCCCAAGGGCTATCAAATTTCTGAATACGATGAACCGCTGATTACTGGCGGGGAGCTGTTGGGCATCCGTCTTCGCCGGATTCATCTGGAAGAAGACACCGGCACATTAATTCACGTTGGTCATAGTCTCGTGGATTACAACCGCTCGGGCGTGCCGCTTTTGGAATTAGTGACAGAACCGGACATTACCAGCGCCAAACAGGCGGCTGACTTCGGCCGGGAGTTGCGGTTAATTTTGCGCTATCTGGATATTTCTGACGCTGATATGGAAAAAGGACAGATGAGACTGGAAGCTAATGTCTCATTGAATATGGGTACTAAAGTGGAATTAAAAAATATCAATTCTTTCAAGGCGCTGGAGGCGGCGATTGAATACGAATATCAGCGTCAGCAAAAATTAATTGCAAGCGGCAAAAAAGTCATTCAGGAAACCCGCGGTTGGGATGACAATAAACAAGCGACCGTTTCCCAAAGAATCAAAGAGGGGGAGCAGGATTACCGCTATTTTCCCGAACCAGACCTTCCCCCAATGAATCTATTGGGGTTGGACCCCAATAGTTTAAAAACAGAGATTCCGGAACTGCCGGAACAAAAACGCCGGCGCTTTATCAAAGAATTTAATCTAACGCCGGAGCAGGTGAATATTCTCGTCCAAGACCGATCCGCCGCCAATTTCTTCGAAAAATCCACTTCGGAGTTACGGTCATTGGAAATTGCCTGCCCGCCATCGGCCTGGGCCTCAGGCACTGGCAGGCGGGGAAATTGGAAATTGGGTATTAAATCGCTCTATAACTATTTTACGAGCGACTTGTGGGGCCTGATGACCAAAGAAGAAACCACTTGGGACAATCTTAAAATTACACCAGAAAAATTTGCCCATCTCATACAACTAATTTCTGATGGTCAACTCACCAGCCGCGCCGCCAAGAACATCCTGTTAAAAATGTCCCAAACCGGCGGCGACCCCCATGAAATTATGAAAAGCGAAGGACTGGTCCAGATTTCTGATGAAAATGAATTAAAAAAGATTGTCGAGAAAATTATTAAAGAAAACCCCCAGCCCGCGGCTGATTATAAAAAAGGCAAAGCCCAAGCCATTCAGGCATTGATCGGCAAGGCAATGAGCGAACTAAAAGGTAAAGCCAATCCGCAGGTCCTGCGCAATCTTTTTGAGCAAATCCTCAAGAGACATTGATTTATTACGCAATGCCACTGTTTTATTATTTTCTTCTTTCGCGCCAACCACTAAAATATAAGGAATTTTTTTAACTTCGGCCTCGCGGATTTTTTTACTGATGGTGGCGTTGTCAAGATCGAGCTGGCTGCGAATGCCGACGTTGGCCAATTCTTTATGAATTTTTTTGGCATAACCAGCTTGGGCGTCAGTGATATTCAAAACAATCGCCTGAACCGGGGAGAGCCATACCGGCAGATTACCGTCAGTATGCTCTAAAAGCATTCCGATAAATCTTTCAAACGAACCAAAAATTGCCCGATGAATTACCCACGGCCTCTGCTTTTTGCCTTTTTCATCAATGTAAGACACAGTGAATTGTTTGGGCAACATTACCAAATCCAATTGAGCTGTGCCCATCTGCCACACCCGACCTTGCGAATCCTGAAGATGAATTTCAACTTTAGGACCGTAAAAGGCGCCTTCACCTTTAGCCACCTTGTATTTAACACCGCTCTGATCCAGAGCTCTCTCTAAAGCTTTCTCTGCCTGATCCCAGTCGTCTTTATCGCCCATAGCATCTTTAGGTCGGGTAGCTGAAACATAAATAGGTTTCATTCCAAAAAGGCCATAAAACTTTTCAAAAATTTTTACAATTTCTTTAATTTCATCTTCTACCTGATCCGGCCGGCAATAAATATGAGCGTCGTCCATGGTAATCTGCCGCACCCGCAGCAGGCCGCCCAAGACGCCGGATAATTCATTGCGATGCAGTCGGCCGATCTCTGCCAACCGCAAGGGCAGGTCACGGTAGCTGCGGATTTTGGCATTATAAACATATGTGGACTCCGGACAATTCATCGGTTTAATCACCAACTCTTCATTTTTGTCATTGGGGTTTTTGAAATAGAACATATTATCGCGATAATGCTCCCAGTGACCGGATTTTTTAAAGACTTCGCTTTTCACCAAAATTGGAGTGGAAATCTCATCATAGCCATGACTGTCATTAATCATTCGCGCCACCCTCTCCAACTCCCGGAAAACAATCATCCCTCTGGGCAGCCAAAACGGCGCCCCGGGCGCAATCTCCTCAAAAGAAAAAAGATCAAGCAGTCGCCCTAACTCCCGATGATCACGATTCTGGGGCATAAATTAAATATAAAGCAATTCTGTAAATAATCCTAATACCCTAATTCACCCTAATGACCCGAATACATTAGGATCATTAGGGTCATTCGGATGCCATTCGAGTATTAGGATTTTTACAGTTCCCTCGCATTATTACAAATCAACTTCCCCTCGCCATCGCGGAACGACATCCTGCCGGCCACGCCCACGATCGCGCCTTCCCGCCAGGCGTTAGAGGTTTTTTCCAAAGTCTCCGGGAAAACCACCACCTCCAAACCATTAGTCAAATCCTCCAGTTTCACAAACAACATTGGTTTGCCGGTGCGCGTGACAATCTTTTGAATTTTAGCCACCAAGCCCGCCACAATCACCGGCTCACTTTCAATTCTGGCCGCTAAAACATTGTCAATTGGCTTAGCCTTAATCTTTTCTAACTTATCTCGATAACCATTAAGCGGATGATCAGAAAGATAGAGCCCCAGCAACTCTTTTTCCCAAGCTAATTTCTGAACAGAGCTGGCTGGCCCGGCAGTTGGCGAAGTCAGCCGCAGGGAATGATTAGAAACATTATGAACAAAAAGTCCCATCTGATTATTATTCTGCTCCCGCCGCAAGGCCGAACTGAATCTTAAAATATCATCCAAATTACCTAAGGCCTGCGCCCGCTCCATATTTAAAGAATCAAGGGCGCCGCACTTAATTAAACTCTCCAGAGATTTCCGATTAAGATCTTTATGCTGAACCCGGTTGAGTAAATCAGCCAAATCTTTAAATCCGCCGCCGGCCTGTCTTTCAGCCACAATCGCTTCCACAATATTGTCACCGACATTTTTCACGGCGGTCAGGCCAAAACGAATCGCCCGGCCCGAGTTAGCCGAATAATCAGGAACGAATTTAACACCGCTGTGATTAACATCCGGCGGCAGAACCGCTATCCCCATCCGGCGGCACTCGCTCACTAAAAAAGCCACCCGATCAATATCGCCGGAATCACTGTTAAGTAAAGCCGTCATAAACTCCACCGGATAATAAGTTTTAAGATAAGCCGTCTTATAACCGATTAAAGCGTAAGCCACCCCATGCGAGCGATTAAAGCCATAACGGGCAAAAGGCGGAAATAATTCCCAGATGGCTCTGGCTGTCCGGGGATCAATGCCGTTTTTAATCATGCCGCTGATTAATTTCTCCTGTTGTTCATTAAGTAAGCTTTTAATTTTCTTGCCAATAGCTTTTCTTAAAGTATCAGCTTCCGGCAAAGTGTAGCCAGCCAGATCAACCGCAATTCTCATCATCTGCTCCTGATAAATGCCCACGCCATAAGTGCTGGCCATAATTGGTTCTAGTTTCGGATGAAGATAGGTAATTGATTCCCGGCCGTGCTTACGATGAATATAAGAGGGAATTAATTCCATCGGTCCGGGCCGAAAAAGAGAAACCAAAGCCACCAAATCCTCCAGCTCTGTTGGCTTAAGGGCCTTCATGTAGCGCCTCATACCCTGTCCTTCAAATTGGAATACGCCTGTGGTCTCGCCTTGTTGAAGGGCGGAAAAAGTTTTTTGATCGTCAAGAGGAACTAAATCCACATCAATAGTTTCGCCGCGTCCTTCCTGAACCATTCTTCCTGTTTCTTCAATAATAGTCAGGTTTTTCAAACCTAAAATATCTATCTTCAAAAGGCCAAGATCCTCAACGCTGTACATTTCAAACTGAGTAATAGTGGTGTTGGGGTCTTGGGGGGCATACTGCAAAGGCAAATATTCAATCAGCGGTTCTTTGGTAATCACCACACCGCAGGCATGGACAGAGGCGTGCCGGGCTACCCCTTCAAGACGCCGGGCGGCGTCTAAAAGCCGCTGGGCATCGCTATTACTTTTATAAATCTCTTTTAATTCCGGGATGGTCTCGAGGGCGCTGGTCAAATCCTGATTAAAAGGAATGAGTTTAGCTAACCGATCGCAAAAATCGTAAGTGATTCCCAAGACCCGCCCCACATCCCGCACCGCCGCCCGGGCCGCCATGGTACCGAAAGTAATGATATTGGCCACATGGGCGTCGCCGTATTTTTCTTTTAAATAACCCAGAACTTCATCACGGCGGACATCAGTAATATCAACATCAATATCCGGCATTTCGTTCCGATCCGGATTCAAAAATCTTTCGAAAATTAATCCATACTTAAGAGGATCAACGTTGGTGACGCCCAAAACATAAGACACCAGACTGCCGCCGGCAGAACCCCGGCAGGAACTGACAATCTTCCGTTCTTTGGCCCAGTTAATAAAATCCTGAACAATCAGGAAGTACTCAGAAAAACCAGTCTGCTTGATCACCGATAATTCATGCCTCAAACGCTCTTTAACTTCTGAAGTTGGTTCAGTAAATCTTTGCGGTAAACGTTCTGCCACTAACTTCTCTAAATAGGAATTGGCTGTTTCGTCTTTAGGTAAAGGAAAGTGGGGCAAGACTGATTGACCTAATGTCAGATTAACTTGGCAGCGCTCCGCGATTTTTAAACTATTTTCTAAGGCCTCGGGAATATCGACAAAAATTTCTGCCATTTCCTCCGTAGTACGCATTGAAAAATCGTCGGCTTTTAGAGTGAGTCGATTGACGTCGGTGATTTTATTGCCCGTACCGACCGCTAATAAAATATCGTGGTAATCGGCGTCTTCTTTTTTAAGATAATGAACGTCTTGAGTGGCCACCAGCGGTATCTGAAAGCGGCGGCTGAATTCGATTAAAAGCGGCCGCACTTTAGCATGGGCCTCAGGAGCATAATGAGGATGGTGGCCGATCTCGATAAAATAATTATCCTTGCCGAAGATTTCCTGATACTGGCGGATGACCGCCTCGGCCGCCTCGGCGCCTTTATTAAGAATTGTCCGCACCAACTCCCCGGAAAAACAGCCGGACAAAGCAATCAGGCCCTGGTGGCATTCTCTCAACAACTCTTTATCAACCCGGGGTTTGTAGTAAAATCCTTCAAGGTTGGCTTTGGTGACTATTTTGATTAAATTTTTCCAGCCGGTGTTATTCTCACAAAGAAGCGTCAGGTGAAACATCTTGTCATCAATGCCGTGAATCTTTTCAAAGCGGCTGCGCGGCGCCACATAGGCCTCCACTCCCAAGATCGGTTTAATGCCGGCGGCTTTGGCTTTTTTGTAAAACTCCACAGCGCCATAGAGATTACCGTGATCAGTCAGGGCCAAAGCCGGCATTTCCAGCTCTTTAGCCCGCTTCACCAATTGATCAATATTAGCTAGACCATCAAGCAGAGAATAGTGGCTGTGGGTATGAAGGTGAACAAAACGAGGGGCCATCAAAATTAGTTTAAAGTTTAAAATGAAAAGTGTAAAATGAGGAAGAAAGGTTAGTAAAGGATTTACTAAAGTAGTTCTACGATCGTGGAATTACTTTAGTAGATAAAAAAAGAACGGCATCAGTGCCGTTCTGAAAAGGTATTTGCAATCATTTTAGCGAGCCGCTAAAATGATCGGTATGGGCAGTGTTCCTCCTAAACATCCCAGTCGCAGTAAGACCCGCCGCCGGCGGTCGCATTTGGCTTTAAAAAGACTGAATCTGGCTGTATGTAAAAATTGCGGCGGACCAAAATTACCTCATCGGACTTGTAAACAGTGCGGTAAATAAAAATGGCTACTCGTCACCTTGTCAGATCAATCATTCTCCAGTCTCTTTATGAATGGGATTTTTATGAACGCAAAAATGATCTTAAAAAAATTGTCGAGCGCAACTTAAATGAATTCGGGCCGGGCATTGACGAACCGGAATTCGCTTGGAAAATCATCAATGGTTTAACCGAACACATTAACGACATTGATGCTATTATTACCAAGGCCGCTCCTGACTGGCCATTAGAAAGAATCGCTATTGTTGACCGCAATGCCCTGCGCATTGGTCTTTATGAGTTGCTTTATGCCGACCCCAACGAAGTGCCTCCGAAAGTGGCGATTAATGAAGCTATCGAGGTGGCTAAAAACTACGGCGGCCCCAACTCCGGCAAATTTATCAACGGCGTTTTAGGCACTGTTTATAAAGAACTTGAAACAAGTAAATCTGGAAAATAAAATTGAATATAAATTTAAAAATAAAGACCTCTTTAAAGAGGCCCTGACTCATCGTTCTTATCTGAATGAAAATCCTAAATTCGAGACTGATCACAATGAACGAATGGAGTTTTTAGGAGATGCGGTTTTGGAACTGGCTGTCACTGAAGAACTCTATAATCGTTTTCCTAAAGAAGATGAGGGAAAGCTAACGGCTATCAGGGCGGCGCTAGTGAACTTTCAAAGCTTGGCCAAACTGGGGAGAGAGGCGGCCGTAGATAAAGCAGTTTTACTTTCCCGGGGCGAGGCTAAGGATACCGGCCGGGCGCGTGAGGTAATCACCGCCAATGCTTTTGAAGCACTGATTGGCGCCATTTATCTTGATGGCGGATATGAGGCCGCCAGAAAATTCGTCAACAAATTTGTAATGGGTGAACTGGATTATATTTTGAAAAACGGCAGCTACCGCGATGCCAAGAGTCTGCTGCAGGAGAAAGTTCAGGAAGAACTGAAAACTACTCCTAACTACCGCGTTCTTTCAGAATCTGGTCCGGAACACAAGAAAATTTTTAAAGTGGGCGTCTACTTCAATCAAAAATTAATCGCCGCCGGCGAGGGCTACTCCAAACAAGAAGCGGAGCTTGACGCCGCTCACAAGGCCTTGTATTCTAAGTAGCTATGTTAGTACTGAAACTGCGCATGGTCGGAAAAAAACACCAGCGGACCTTCCGATTGGTGGTTGCCGAAAAAAGAAGCCGCCCCCAAAATCCGGGCGTAGAAGATTTGGGCTGGTACAATCAACACACTAATAAATTTGAACTGAAAAAAGAACGAATCCAGCACTGGTTGAGCAAAGGAGCGCAAAAAACTGAAACGGTTGACAAATTATTTAAAAGGGCTAGTATTACAACATAGCCCTGAAGACAGGGAAGAGTCGATAAGCACGTAATAATTGAAATGGCTGAAAAGCACAGTGACCAGGAATTTCTGGAACATCTGATCAAATCCATAGTCGATCACCCGGATGATGTTGAGGTTGATCGCAAGGTAGATGAGATGGGCGTCCTGCTTTCTCTGAAAGTTCACAAGGACGATATGGCTCAGGTGATTGGCCGGCAAGGCCAAACCGCCAAGTCTATCCGCTCGCTCTTGAGGATCGTCGGCATCAAAAACAATGCCCGCGTCAATCTCAAGATTCTCGAGCCAGAAGGCTCAACCCGCGGTCCTCGATACGAGCCCAGCGCGGCGGAAGGACTATAAAACCAAAAACCCCCGCCACAACTTCGAAGATGTTGGTGGGGGTTTTTGGTAACGATGCTAATATACGATCGATTGGTAACCCCATTCGTATCATTCGTAAATTAGTAAATTCGCATCGAAGCTAAACCGTCACACTAATATGACTAATTTCCATATCTTAACAATTTTCCCAAAAATCTTTGATTCTTATTTCAGTGAATCAATTTTAAAACGCGCCCAGGAAAAAAAGCTGATAAAGATAAAAGCCCACAACCTCCGCGATTTCACAACTGATAAACATAAAACTGTTGATGATTCTCCCTATGGCGGCGGCCCGGGGATGGTCCTAAAAATTGAACCGGTTTATAAGGCGGTTCAATCTTTAAGTTCAAAATTAAAAAATCAAAAATCAAAATTAAGGATTATATTATTCTCCACTCGCGGGAAAAAGTTTGATCAAAAAACTGCCCAGCGCTTAGCTAAATATAAAAATCTGATACTCATTTGCGGCCGCTATGAGGGAGTGGACGAACGCGTTGCCAAATATATTGCTGATGAAGAAATCTCGGTGGGGGATTTTGTCCTCTCCGGCGGCGAGCTGGCGGCGATGATTTTGGTGGAAGCGGTCAGTCGCTTCATCCCCGGCGTCTTGGGTAAAAAAGAATCACTAGAAACCATCAAGGGTTCTTATCCCACTTTCACCCGGCCAGAGAGCTTTCAGGGCTGGAAAGTCCCGAAAGTGCTTTTATCCGGCGACCACAAAAAGATTGACAACTGGCGCCGCCGGTATTAGACTGATTAATAATCCGCTAAGACATCAGGCCTCTGCCAGCCGGCGGAATAAGTCCTGATTAGCTATGTTAACTAAAGAACAAAAGAAAAAATTAATTACCGAAACCGCAGAGGAGATAGGCAAAAACAATATCTTGATTTTGGCTGATTTTAGCGGCGTCCCGACAGGAGAAATTAACAAACTCCGTACCATTCTCCGGGGGTTCGGCGCCAAATTCCGGGTAGTTAAAAAACGGCTCTTGAAAATCGCCTTCCAGCAAAAGGGGATTGATTATGATCCGACGCAGTTTGAGAAACAAGCCGGAGCCATCTGGCTGACCGGAGATATTTTTGAGGGCGCTGGAAAAATTTACGGCTTTGTCAAAGATTTGGCTAAAGCCAAAAAAGAATTCAAGATTCTAGGCGGCTATGATCTAGCTGACAAAAAAGCGATTACAGCCGAGGAATTCACAACAATAGCCAAACTGCCCAGCCGGGAAGTTCTCCTGACACAAATTGCTGTAATGTTAACAATGCCGTTGCGGCAAATAATGGTCGCGCTCAATGAAAGAGTGAAAAAAATATGAACGAAAAATACAAAGAAATCTTAGAAAAAATAGAAGGACTGAATGCCTTAGAACTTTCCGAGTTAGTCAAGGCGATGGAGGAAAAGTTTGGGATTAGCGCGGCGATGCCGGTGATGACTGGCGGCCCTTCAACAGGATCAGGGTTGGCTGAAGCCGAAGAAAAAACCGCTTGGAATGTCTTATTGAAAGAGACTGGCGGTCAGAAGATTGCTGTTATTAAGGCCGTCAAAGAAGCCACTGGTTTGGGCTTGCAGGAAGCTAAAGCCATTGTTGACGCCGCTCCCAAAGTGGTAAAAGAGGGCTTGAAAAAAGAAGAGGCAGAGGAATTGAAGAAGAAATTGGAAGTGGCTGGAGCTGTTGTGGAACTACAATAAAAATGTAGAGGGTATCGATGCGAATCTACTAATTTACGAATGATACGAATGGGTTACGAATCATAATCGGTATTAGTATAATTAGTATCATTCGTATATTAGCATCGATACTTGGGCGGTTAGCTCAGTGGTAGAGCACTGCATTCACATTGCAGGGGTCACAGGTTCAATCCCTGTACCGCCCACTAGTATAGTTCTGCGCCCTAGGCGCACCCGCCTCGGGCGGGGCGGGGGGGGGCGGGAAGGAAAGGGGTTGAAGGGGAAGGGAATTCCCGCCCCGCCCTCGCTTCCGCGCTTCGCGCGCCGGCGGCTTCAAAAATGCTTGAAATAGGCCGTTTTTTTTGTTTGGTTTTTTGATATTGCTTTAATTTTGACCCAAACCCTTGACAAACTCATAATAATTTGCTATACTAAAGCATCAATTGAAAATGAGATTAAATTCATTTTTAATTGTTCAAATAGCTCTTTGATAAATAATGTGAGGTTAGAACCTTCTCCTTACTAAATTCTTGAATAATTTTTTTGAGGGTTTAGTAAGGAGAAGGTACACCGTGCCTTGCTCCTGCTCAGCGGCCTACTCCGCAGGGAATCCAAGAAAGGAATCGCCAGAGAGTAGGATCTGGCAAACCACAATCTCCCGTAAGCCCTCACCGCAAGGGAGGCAGGGAAAAGGAGGATGTCATGAACATTAGCAAGAGCAAGAACTCAATTTCGGTGTGGTTGGACGCGGTGTCCCGGGAACAGGCCCCGTCTGGCGTGCGTGTCAGTCTGGTGCCTGTCTCCGAAGACGAAGTGAAAACCGTTCACATCGGTGGTGGCCAACACTTCGGAAGTGGTGGCTACAGTGCGGGTTCGTTCTATGCGGGCGAGGAACCGGAACTAGTGGCTGGGAGCGAGCGCTATGAGTCGACTTCGTTTATCAGCGACTCTTACGCGAACTTCCGCTTCAAGGCTCCGTCCGTCGTCTACATGTCGAGTGGCGACTGCATCGGCAAGCACGGCCGCGACTTCGGGAAGACAGTTTTTGTCTGCGCCAGCGACGAACAAATCACAGCGGCTGTCGCCGAGGTGAAGGAACAGCGGCGCAAGAACTGTGAGGGCGCAGACATCAACGCTCTTAAGCAGTTCATCAAGGACAACGATGGCGCCATGGAGGCCCACCGTTGGAGCAGTCACTCCATGGGATGCTGCTGGGACGGCGACGGACATTTCTACGCTTCGGAGAAAGAGAGTCGGATCAACTCGATTCTGATGATCCTCGAGTCGGGCAAGCTGGATGAGAGTTCGCTCGCACAGCTCGATTCCGTCGTCGCGAAGGCGATGCGGTTCGTCGTCTACAACAACGACACCAAGGAGCAGCGGTTGAAGGTGTTCGAGGAAGCGAAGTCCGAGCGTCAGGCTACTGTCAAGGCGGCTGGCAAGGAATTCGCAAGACAGCAGATTGCGGCACTCAAGGAATTGGGTTTCCGCGACAAAGCTGCCTACTCGATTCTGAAAGCCGCTGGCCCCGGCCGTGCCGTAGTGGCGGCCGAGTGGGCAATCGGTGCCGCCAAGGAACTCGCCTCTCGGTATGTTCGCAAGAACTATTGGGACGAGGCCGAGGAAGCGAGCAAAAGCGAGCGGCTTGGTGCTGCCATGGACGCTCTGGATTGTCTGCTTGGCAATGCCGGCGGAACGCATGGGTTCGGCAAGGGCCGGATGGAGTCCGCTCTCCGGGCAATCGGTGTCGAACCGCCGAATGCCTCATCCAGTGGCGCGCTGTTCGCAATTCTGCGCGGGGCCAAGGAAGCTATTCTTTCCGGTATTCCGACCACGGAACCGGAAGAGAGCACCGAGGCCGAAGCCACGGCGTAACCTCAACAAAGACCCGAGCATGTCTCTAAACTGCTCTTTTTTCTTTTTTTCAAAATTTCAAGGTGTAATCATTTACGAACCTCAAATTTTTTGCTACGATATAATTGATTTTTGATTATCGTAGCCGCCGACGCGCGAAGCGCGGAAGCGAGGGCGGGGCGGGAATTCCCTTCCCCTTCAACCCCTTTCCTTCCCGCCCCCCCCGAGCGGTTTGGGATTTTGCGAAACGCCGCAGGTATTTCGCTCAAAAAAGGTTCGCGCATTTTCAATTATAGTCCACTAGTATAGTTCTGCGCCCTAGGCGCACCCGCCTCGGGCGGGGATTCCAGGTGTGCCCACCAAAATCTGACAGGAAGCCGCGCTACGCGCGGCACAAACGATTCTGGACGCTCGGGCGGGCAAAAAGGAAGGGGGGTGTGGGGGGAATTCCGCCGCGCCCTCGCTTTTCCGCCGCCGCCATTCAGGCCAGCGAAGCTGGCACGCCACAGAATCCAATCCTAAATCTAATGCCTGACTATTTTTAAGATTGCCTCGGTGCCAAGCGAAATTTCAACTTCTCCACCGATAGGAAAAGTAATCATTGGGGTAGTATGACCAAAATCTACATTCGCAACGACTGGCACATTATCCAATTCTTTTTTCGTTTTAACAATAGTCGTCAGTAAATCTTTGGTCATACCACTCCCTTTTTGAAAACGACCAATAACAATCCCTTTTACTCCATTGAAATCTGATTGGTTGATTAAGGATTGTAATTGGTTTTCAAAAGCGCGGAAATTTTCTTTTTCATTATCTTCTAAAAATAATACACTTTCGCTTAGATCGGGGGCGAACTCAGTGCCTTGTAGATATTTGAAAGTAAGCAAATTTCCGCCGAGGCTTTTGCCTCGCGCTTTGCCTTGATTGATTATCCAATAACCTTCATTTTTATTTTCTTCGATGTCCCACCGTTTATCACAAAAAGTCTGTGATGGTTCAATTTCAAAAAATTCGTCGGAGAATAAACATTTTTTGAAATAGTCAATTGTATATTCGATGGCATTTGACGCTCCAAAAATTGTGAAGTGCGGTCCGGAATAAGTGACCAAACCTGTTTTATGATAAATGGCATTGGCGAGAGCCGTGATGTCAGATAGTCCACATAGAATTTTTGGATTATTTTTTACCAAATTATAGTCAACATATTTCAAAAGTTGATTTGAAGTTGAACCGCCTAAAACTGTCAAAATTGCCTTTACATTTTTGTCAGCAAAAGCATCGTGTAAATCCTCAATGCGATGTTCAATGCTGGTAGATTCAAACTCATTTACTTCACTAACATATTTGCCAAAACTCACTTTAAGACCCATCGTCTCTAATCTTTTTATCGCCAAAGGTTTCCTTTCTTCGTTAAAGGAAGACTTGAAACTTTTGGCTGGAGCTATCACCCTTACCTCATTTCCAGCTTCTAATTTTTGAGGATATAACGACATATGTTTATTATTTCACAAAAATACTTACGAAAGCGAGTATTGCGAAAATAAAAATAATCATACCAGAAAATTTATTTACAATTGCGAGCGTGGATGTATTGAATTTTGTCCTAAATAAGCCAACTCCACCACTTAATATAAACCACCATAAAGCCGAGCCCATAATCACTCCAGCAACCATAAAAATTGCCGACGATGTATTTCCGTTCATACTACCAAGTCCAAGCCCCGCAAAGACGGCAACAAAAGACAAAATTGTTGTTGGGTTTGTAAGTGTTAGAAAAACCGTTGAAAGATAATCGGAAAATAAACCCTTGTGATTTTCTGTTGCCGCTTTTTCTGCGGGCTTGGACAGAAAGGTTTTTATGCCTAGATAAAGCAAGAAAGCGCCGCCGATCAATCTAAACCAAAATTGTTGTCCGACTAAAAAACTAGAAACGACTGTTAAGCCAAAAGCAGCAACGGCTCCATAAAATCCATCAGCGGTAGCGGCTCCAAGACCAGTTAGTAATCCTGATGTCTTACCATGGGCGATTGTTCTTTGAATACACAAAACGCCAATCGGGCCGACAGGAGCCGCTATTGAAAAACCGATGATTAAGCCTTTGATGAAAAAAGAAATGTCCATATTTATTTCAATAACTCATTTACAGAAACACCAAGAGCTTTCGCGACTTTGTGGACGGTCAATAATGACGGGTTTCTTCTTCCTCGTTCCAAACCGCTAATATACGACCTGTGGACGCCTAAGATTTTTGCCACATCGCCCTGCGATAAGTCCTTTTTTAGGCGAGCTTCCCTTAATTTTTTGCCAAATTGTATAACTTCATTTTTCATAAAGGGTTTATCCACACTTCCAAACATTTTAACAAATGTTGTATGGTTGGTCTATGGATAGCAATCATTCAACAAGCATTTTAGGGAGTAAAATCTTTGTTGCGTGCGCACGGGTGGGAGGGACAAACGCAACACCGCTTTTCTTTTCTGATTTTTTTGTGGCGTGTTTCGTGAAGCGAAATCTGAATGGCGGCGGCAGAAAGCGAGGGCGCGGCGGAAGGGGCCTGCCTGCCGGTAGATAGGAGTGTGGGGGGAATTCCGCCGCGCCCGAGCGTTCCGCCGGAGCGACTTGTGGTGAGCGTAGTCGAACCAAGCGGAGGCGAAGGAGAAGTCTAGGGAGTAATACTGCGCCTCTTTTGTGAACCAAATAAGTTTTCCACAGGCCGGGTGTTTGACAGTGTGGGGTTGTTTTAAACTATTGATTTCGTAAATCAATAGTTGGGGTTAAAAAACCGTTCTTTTTTATTTTAATGGCTTGCAAAAATAATAAGAATATGGTACATCTACTAGTAGTATATTTTGTACATTCCCAATTAAAAAACCAGAAAAGAAAGGA
>CAYICS010000001.1:0-98869 GCA_964362125.1 uncultured Candidatus Saccharibacteria bacterium | reverse complement strand
TTTGCCTCGCACAGCGAGGCGACAATTTCAAGTTTTTCTTTGGCGGCAAATTCTTGAAGCTCAACAAGTTGAGCTTCAATGGATAAGACCTGCCGGTCTTCCTCCTCGGTAGATTTTCGTGTGTAGATAAAATACTTCATACAATTTGGATTAAAAATTTTCTTGCCCCAAAAGCGAAATCGTGAATTGGTTTTTGCCCCAAAAATTCAATACAAGCGAGCGGCCGAGTTACGCGAGGCCGCGAGCGAAACCTTGCAATTTCCTTACTGGCGCTCCCGGAGGGAATCGAACCCCCATCAATGCCTTAGAAGAGCACTGCTCTGTCCATTGAGCTACGGGAGCAATAGTTGAATTTTAACCAAAAATATGGCAGTTTGTAAATAGATCGGGGCGTGGTGTAATGGCAGCACGCACGCTTTGGGAGCGTGTAGCCCGAGTTCGAATCTCGGCGCCCCGACCAATAGTAAACAGCTCTTGCGGCGGAAAACTGCCAGTGGTATAGTGAATAATTATGGAAACAGAAGTCGGCAAAGTGGTCCACTGGTATGACAAACTGGGGGTAGCCATTATTGAGCTGTCGGCCCCGTTGTCAGTCGGTGACACCATTAAATTTAAACGAGGCGAGGAAGAGTCCCAGCAGACTGTTGGCTCTCTGCAGGTGGAACATCAGGAAGTCCAGTCGGCCAAGCCCGGCGACTCGGTGGGGATCAAGACAGACCAGAAAGTAAAAGAAGGGGCTGTTGTCTTAAAAGTAAGCTAGTGCAAATTCGCTTAGAAAATTTTAAGGGTAATCCTGTTAATTTTATGCGCCAAGCCGGCTATGCCTTTGACCGGCAGGAAGGCGAGGAATTGTCTTTTGCCCGCCGAATCAGCGGCGACTATCCCCGCTTCCACGCTTATGTCAGTCAAATGTCAAATGTTTCCGCCCAAGGCGGATCTCCGCCCAAGGCGGATGCGCCTCGGGAGCACGCCTCGGGTGGAAATGATCAAATGTTAATTATTAACCTTCATCTTGATCAGAAAAGGCCAAGTTATGGAACCGCTCGAGCTCATTCTGGAGAATACGACAGCCCCCTAGTGGCCAACGAGGGTCAGCGCATCAAATCTTTCCATCGTTGAGTTGAATTGAAAATTGAGACGGTTGATGGCGATGGCTTCATTATTAATTTTCTCAACCAACTCTTTAATTGTACTATTTTCAGCCTGACCGCTATTTTTAAACTTCGCCTCCAGCAACTCGAAAAGCTGCTGTAACAGTTCGTTGCGGATGATGAGGTGATTAATTAAATTAATTTCCTGCCCCACGGCTTCAGTGGCCAGACTCTGAGCCCGGCGCGGCTTAATCTCTGGCAAGACTTTGGCCATCTGATCTAAGTAATTAGAAAGTTTCATCGCCTCCACCCGGGCTTCCCGATTCCGCGCCAGTTCTTCAGCCGCCACCCGCAAGGCCTCTTCATACTGCCTCTCTTGATCGTATCGGGAAATAACTTCCAAATTACCCAGCGACAAAGAGGATAAGCGGGAAATGTCATCAGCTACTTTAGCGGCTTCAATCCGGGATTGGGAAAAAACTACCGGCACCAACCGCTCCCCGCCAAACCAGAAGCGATAAACGCCAAAACCAACTAGAACTATAAAAAAAGCCAAAACCAGGCCGATTTTCTGCTTATAGGACATAATGAGTCTTTTTCATACTATCCTGCCAAAAACTGGGAAAGTTGGCAAATTTAAAGTAGAATGTAACTAAACCGCCGCTAATTCGTTATCTTATGTTGGAGAACGAACACGATCATATCCGTAAAGCAAAGCAGGGTGAGGCTGTCAGTTTTGGCATTTTGTATGATCACTACGCTTCTCCTCTCTATCGCTTCATCTATTTCAAAACCGGCAATAAGACCGAAGCCCAAGACCTCCTCCATGAAGTCTTTCTCAGGGCTTGGCAGAATATTGCCGGTTACGACGACCGGGGACTGCCCTTTTCCAGCTGGCTCTACCAAATCGCCCGCAATCGCGTTATCGATTATTACCGCACCAAAAAAGATCACAGCGATATTACCGAAATAGAATTGGCAGCAGCCAGTGACATCACTTTATTGGAAAATAAGCTGGGGCTGGCGAAAGTGATGAAGGCTCTGCGGCAACTCAGTGAAGAACAGCAGAATATTATTGTGATGCGCTTTATTAACGATCTCTCGCCGGGAGAAATCGCCGCCAGCCTTGATAAAAGTGAGGGAGCGATTCGCCTCATTCAACACCGGGCTCTCAACAGACTAAGAGAAATTATTAATAATCAAGAACCAAAAATCCATGAGTCGTGATCATCTTTTAGAAAATCTTCGTTCCTTAAAAAAGGCGCTGGAGCCAGACGCCAATTTTTTGCGTTATTCAAAGAAATTCATTCTGGCCGCCCCGCCTCATGATCCCTATGTTTTTCATACTAAAAATTTCCTTTTTCACAGCTTTAAACTAGCCATGGGCTTGGGGCTGATGTCGCTGGTGCTCTTTATTATTGTCGGCGGTTTTAATCCCAAGAAAAATAATGATTTACTGGCCAGTCTCAATGAAAAAGCCCTGCTCAAAGAAAGCGCCAATGCTACAGTCAATATCGCCTTGGATGAAATCCGTTACCGCCAACAGCTGGAGAAAAATATTGCCATTGTCATCGATGAAATTATCACCCAGTAAAATTAGGTTGATCGGACTGATAGGGCTGGTGAGCTTGATCAGCACTCTCTTTGTCTCTGCCCAATCCCTGCGCCCGGCCCTCCAAGACCTCAATCAAACTTTCAATCTTTTAATTGCCGCTAAAAAAAGCGCTCTCACTGGCCCTGATAAAGAAAAAGTTGAGGTGAGTCTGCGCCAAAGCACCTTCAATGATGTGATTGATGTCTCACTGGCAGAGATTGAAAATTTAAAAAATAAACTTTGGGATTTAGCTGATACGGATAAATATCTGGAAACCCTGGCTGAATTGGAAAAATTCTACAAAGATCTCCGCAGCCAAATTAATCAAGAACTGGCTTTAGAAGATTTGATCAAGCTGGCCCGGGAATTTAAAATCTGGCGCGAGGCTGTCTATCAGCCAAAAGTAGATGAGATTGCCGGCTTTATCCTGGCTATTTACAATCAGAGAATTATTGTTCTGGCCGCCAGCCGCTTGGAACGAATCAAGGCAGACCTGGAAAAAGTGGAAGAAGCCATCCCAGCTTCTAAATGGTCTCGTCTCACCAAGCTTTTAGAAAGAGCTGAAGAAAGTCTGGAGGCGGCTAAAAAATTAGATGTGAAAGAGCCGGCCTTTGTGATAGAGAAAATTAAAGAGGTCTACTCCTACTTCCTCGAGATGAGTAAGTTAGTTAAGAAGTAAACCTCTTTAACTCTATTTAACAGCTTCTTTTAGTAATTTCCCGGCCCGGAATTTCGGCTTGACCGAGGCCTTGATTTGAATCTGTTCACCGGTCATCGGATTGCGGCCCATCCGCGCCGCCCGTCGGGCCACTCGGAACTTCCCGAAACCCGGGACGGTAACATCATCGCCCTTACTGAGCGCTTTGACGATGGTGTCAAAAACCGTATCTACAGCCGCCAAAGCCTCTTTTTTCTTTAAATCCGGCAAGGTATTCATTACCGATTCAACTAGTCCTATCTTCTTCATGTATTTCTCTGCGAATTACGAATTTGTACAAATATACGAAAACGACCTTTTGATTACTTATCCTAAGTATACACTATTGGCTGGGGAAAGCAACTCTGTGGGGCTAGTTGACAACCATCGGCCCATCCCCTATAATTTATACAACTTCTTTAAAAGTCACTAATTATAAACCAAATGTTAACCAGAATTTACAACTATGGACCTCACTTGGCTGATCTACGGCGGTCTGCTTTTCTTCGGAGCAATCGCCGGCTATTTTGTTCGTCAATCACTAGCCGCTCGCCAAGCCAACTCTCTCGAACAGAAGCTTAAAGTTCAAGTCGAGCAGGCAAAAAACGAAGCCCGGGAGATAATTCTCCAAGCCAAAGATAAGGCGGCGGCTTTATTTGAAACTGTTCAAAAAGAGGAAAAGGAACGGAAAATCCAATTGTCCCAACTGGAACAACGCCTCTTTAAAAAAGATGAAGATTTAGCCAAACAAAATAAAGAACTGTCCGTCCGGGAGCAATCGCTGAAAAAAGAAAGTGAGGAATTGGAAGAAGTGAAAACCGATGTTGGTAAGACGCGGGATCGGGCCCTGACCCAACTGGAAAAAATTGCCGGCTTCACCACCAAAGAAGCTCGGGAACAATTATTAAAACAAATTGAGGACGAGAATCACAAAGAACTGGCCTTGGTTCTGCAAAAATTAGAAAAGGAGCGACGGGAAGAAATTGAAAAGAAAGGTTTGGATGTGATCACTACTGCCCTCCAGCGTTACGCCCGCTCTCATATCTCAGAGCTGACCACTACCAGCTTCCTGCTCCCCAGCGAAGAACTAAAAGGGAAAATTATCGGCCGCGAGGGCCGCAATATCCGCACTTTGGAGCGGCTGACAGGCGCGGAAATTATTATTGATGAAAGCCCGGAGATAATCACTATCTCTTCTTTCGATCCGATGCGCCGGGAGCTGACCAAAATGGTTTTAGAAAAACTAATCAAGGACGGCCGCATCCAGCCGGCGAAAATTGAAGAAAAAGTAGAGGAATCACGGCAAGAACTAAATAAGAGAATTTTGGAATTGGGGGAGGCGGCGGCCTACGAACTGGGCATAGTGGATTTACCTAAAGAAATTTTACAAATCCTCGGCCGCCTTCACTTCCGCACCAGTTACGGCCAAAATGTTTTAGCTCACTCGGTGGAAATGGCTCATATTGCCGGCATGCTGGCAGTGGAATTAAATCTGAATGTGGAGGTGGCGAAAAAAGGCGCCCTACTCCACGACTTGGGCAAAGCTATTGACCATGAGGTGCCGGGGACTCATGTGGAAATCGGCCGCCGGCTTCTGAAAAAGTACGGGGTGGACGAACGAGTAATCAAAGCTATGGAAGCTCATCATGAGGAATATCCTTATTCAATCCCCGAAGCTTTTGTGGTCACCACTGCTGACGTTCTTTCCGGCGCCCGGCCCGGAGCCCGCCGCGACAGTCTTGAACATTACTTCAAACGCCTCACTGACCTGGAGAAAATCGCCACCACCTTTCCCGGAGTGCAAACTGCCTATGCGCTATCAGCTGGCCGGGAAATCCGGGTCTTTGTGGTGCCGGAAAAAATTGACGACTTCGGCGCTTTGCAATTAGCCAAAGAAATCGCCGGCCGCATCCAATCCGAATTGAAATACCCGGGAGAAATTAAAGTAAATGTGATTAGAGAAGTGAGAGCGGTAGAGTATGCGAGATAAACTCTAAACTCTAAACAAATAATGAAACTCAAAAATCAAAAGTCAGAAATCAAAACTATAAATCAAAAGTCAAAACTAACGAAAGTTTTGAGTTTTGAATTTAGATATTTGAGTTTGTTTAGAGTTTAGAATTTAGGATTTAGAGCTTTATAAAATACCCTAAACCCTAAACGCTAAACCCTATACCCTAAATCTTTTGTTTAGAGTTTAGAGGTTTAAGGTTTAGAATAAAGATATGCCCAAGCGGACAGTGATTCTGGTTATTTTAGACGGTTGGGGGATTGGCAGAAATGATCCCACCAACCCGATTTATATTGCCCGGCCGCCAACCATCAATTATATAAAAGCCAATTATCAGGCCGGGGCACTGCAGGCTTCGGGGATTGCGGTGGGCCTGCCCTGGAACGAGGAGGGCAACAGCGAAGTTGGTCATCTGACCATCGGCGCCGGCAAAGTTATTTACCAACATTACCCGCGAGTCACCGTGGCCATCCGCAATGGCCAATTCTTTCAGAATAAGGTGTTAGTGACAGCCATTGAACAAGCAGTTAAGCAACGCTCGGCAGTCAACTTAGCAGGCATTCTCTCTGAAGGCAACGTTCACGCTTCTCTGGAACATCTCAATGCCTTGATCGAATTTGTCAAAAAACTTAATGTCCAAAAAATTAATCTCCATTTGTTTAGTGATGGCAAGGATAGTCCGCCGAAATCTTTTTTACAACTTTTAGAAAAGGTCTCTCCCACCGCCAAGCTGGCCTCCCTCTCTGGCCGCCACTATGCTATGGACCGCGACCAACACTGGGATCGGACCCAACAAACCTATGAGGTGCTTTTAGGTCGGGGACCGGAGATAAGCAGCATCAAAGAATATGTCGAGAAAAATTATCAGCGTGGCTTAACTGACGAGTTTTTTGAGCCGGTTCGCCTCGCTGGCTCGCCGGCGATCCAAGCCAACGACGCTATCATCTTCTTTAACTTCCGCGAAGACAGCATGCGCCAAATCGCCGCCCCTTTCACTCTCCCTAATTTCAATCAATTTCCAATTTCTACTAATTTCAAAAATCTCTACGTCGCCACTATGACCCAATACTCCGACAAGTTCACCGGCGCCCAAGTGATGTTCCCCCCGGAGAAAATCGAACAGCCGCTGGGGACAATCCTTTCTCAAAATAATAAACTGCAATTGCGAGTGGCGGAAACCGAAAAGTATGCTCATGTCACCTACTTCTTCAACGGCCTGAAAGATACGCCGCTTAAAGGCGAATACCGAATCCTGGTGCCGTCCCGTAATGTTTTTCGCCACGACGAACATCCAGAAATGATGGTTGCTGAAATCAGCAACCGGGTAATCCAGGCAATTCAGGAGGGGGAGATGGATTTTATTTTAGCTAATCTGGCTAACAGCGATATTATCGCTCATACCGGTAACTTTGATGCAGCGGTGCGAGCGATTAAAACCATTGATCAGGAACTTGAAAAAATAATGAAGGTGGTTCTGGCCCGCGACGCCATCCTGATTATCACCAGCGATCACGGCAATGTTGAACAAATGATTAATCCCCTCACCGGCATTCCCGAAACCAAACACGATCCCAACCCCGTGCCGGTCTATATCGTGGGCAATGGTTTTGCCAGCCAAAAAGATTCGGCTGTTATCAACCGCAGTGAAACCGAGACAGTGGGCATCTTAGCTGATGTCGCTCCAACTGTTCTTCAATTGCTGGGCCTGGAAAAACCGGCGGAAATGTCCGGCGAACCCTTGCTGGGCCGCCTCTTTTAAATTTTTCGGTCTTGAAATATAAATAAGGCGTGGATCCTGGAATTATAAAAATTATCAAAAACGCACCTCGGGCACCGGGGGTTTATATTTTCTATCGCCAAAAAACCGCCCTTTATATCGGCAAAGCCGCCCGTCTTAAAACTCGTCTCCAAAATTACCTCAACGATCCCCGACTGGCAGAAGCGACCCGTCTGAAAATTATCAAACTGGCCTCGCCCATCGAGGCTTTAATTAAGGAATCCCGACTAATTAAAAAGCTCAAGCCGGAAATCAACGTTCACTGGCAGGATGATCGGGGTTATTTCTACGTGGCTTTCACCAGAGAAAAGTTTCCTCGAATCTTTGTCACTCACCGGCTAAACCCTAAACCCTATACCCTAAACCCTATTATCATCGGTCCCTTCACAGAGGGAGCCGCTCTCAAATTAATTCTAAAAATTCTCCGCCGCCGCTATCCTTACTGCACCTGCTTTAAACCCCACCTCCGCACCTGCCTTAATTCCCAAATCAACCTCTGCCCCGGATACTGTTGTCAAAAAAACGTCCAACTTCACGATCGTGAAGATAGACGCAAAAAATATTACTTAAAAAATATCAAAATTATTCAAGCCATTCTCACTGGAAAAAAGAAAGATTTTCTCAAAAAAATCGCCCGGCCAGAAGATCAATGGGCCGTAGAGAATATTCTAGCGCACAGCAACTTCGTCAATTCGGGGCATTCGAATACATTCGCCCGCCTGCATCGCTATGCGAAGCATTGCGGGCAGGCAGATTTGGATCGGTTTAGAAGGATCGAGTGCTACGACGTCTCCAATTTTGCCGGCAAAGAGGCAGTGGGGGCGATGACAGTCTTAATTAATAAAAATGGCGATTGGCAACCTGATCGAAATCAATTCCGCCTATTCCGCGTAAAGTCCGCGCCTGCCCGCGATGATCCGAGAATGATTGCGGAAATTCTCCAACGCCGCCTTAATCATCCTGAGTGGCCCTATCCGGATTTAATTATTATTGATGGCGGCCTTACCCAGTATAACGCCGCCAAAAAAGCTCTTCTAAAAGCTAACAGCTATAAGCTAAAAGCTCATCTTATCTCATTTGCCAAACCTCACAAAAAAATCTATGGCCAATCGCCTGTCCCCAAAGCAACCGTCGAAAAGGCAATCAACCAAACCCACCACTATGTCATTGCCTATCACCGCCGAATTCGCGATACTATAAAAGCATAATGTTCTGGCTTTCCGGCCTCATTCTCACCCTTTTCGCCAATGTAGTGGCGCTCTTGATAGCCGCCTATTTTGAAGATGGTTTTATGGTAATAGCTACTGCCCAAGCCATCGTTCCCTTAGCCTTTACCATCTCACTGGTTAATATCCTAGTCCGGCCTATACTTAAAGCACTCTTCAGTCCTCTGGCTTTCATCACCTTTGGCATCTCCAATATTATCCTTAACGCCGCCATTATTTATTTTATTGACATTTATGCCGAATCCCTTACAATAACAGGCATCTGGCCTTTGGTTTTGGGAGCTCATATTATCGGCTTGACTAATATCGTTCTCTACTACGCCTCCGTCTTTGTCTATGGTCAGATGAACATCGCATGACCTTACTCCAAATCATCCAAATTATTATTTCCGTAGTCATCGTCATTTTAATTCTTCTCCAGGATCGGGGTGGGGAGACCTCGGGAATTTTTGGCGGCGCCGGCGGCGGCGGCGCCTATTACCAACGCCGCGGCATCGAGAAAGTGGTTTTTGTTGCTACCATTATCCTCACCATCATCTTTATTGGTTTAGGCATTTTAAACCTTGTTCTACCTAACTTACAAAATCTTTTCTAGTTTCAGCCGCCGGGAACGCCAGATTTTACTAGGGATATTTTTAACTTTTCTCGTCTCCGGTTTTTTCGTCTCTCTCAATGCCTATTACAGCGCCACCAAAGAACAACCGGCTCTGGGCGGTCGTTATCTTGAGGGAGTTATCGGGCAACCCACCTTCATCAATCCGCTGCTGGCCAGCAACAGTGAGGCGGACGCTGACCTTATCGAAATCATCTACAGCGACCTCCATGATCTAATTGAAAAATTCGAAGTCAGTAACGACAAAAAAGTCTGGACCTTGATTTTGAAAAATGATTTGCGGTGGAGTGATGGCAAAAAACTAACAGCCGATGATGTGGTTTTCACTATTGAGGCCCTCCAAGATCCGGACAATCGTTCACCGCTGGCCCCTGCCTGGCAGGGGGCGGTGATAGAGAAAATTAATGAAAACGAAGTCCGCTTTACTCTCAAAGCCCCTTATGCCTTCTTCGCTGATAATCTAAAAATTCTTAAGATTGCTCCCAAGCATATTTTTGGCGGTATTCCCGTAGCCAACCTTAAACTCTCAGCCTATAATCTGGAACCAGTGGCTAGCGGCCCTTATAAATTCAATCACCTGACCACAGAAAAAGATGGTTTTATCAGCGAAATCTTCCTCACTACCAACCCCTACTATCACCAAAAGCCGCCTTTCATTCCAGAACTGGTTTTCAAATTCTACCGCAACGAACAAAATTTGATTCGTGATTTCAATCTTAAGAAAATTAGCGGATTTGGCGGCCTCAACCCGGAAAATACCACAGATCTTCAAATTCATCATCAGTTAGTCCAACTTTACCTGCCCCGTTACTATGCCATTTTCTTAAACAGCAGCCTCCAGCCTGCCTTTAAGGACAAAACTCTGCGCCAGGCCCTTGATCGGGCCATCAATAAAAAGAAACTAATCAAAGAGGTTTTTGCTGATTATGCCGCCTTGGCTGAAGGACCAATCCCACCCACCCTCGCTGGCTACGATAAATCCGTCTACGAAAACCTCAATACCCCTGATACCCCTAATCCCCAAATACCCAATAATCTCGAACTCCACCTCGTCGTTCCCGATATTCATTTTCTGATTAAAAGCGCTAAACTAATAAAGGAGGATTGGGAAAAACTGGGAGTGAAGCTGACCACAACTGTTCTGGGCATCAATGATATCAACCGCAATATCATCCGCAACCGCGAATACCCATTATTAATTTTTGGTAATATTCTTAAAAGTAGTCCTGATATCTACGCCTTTTGGCACTCCAGCGAAAAATTTCATCCCGGTCTAAATCTCTCTTTATACGAAAATGGAAAAATAGACAAACTCCTGGAACAAGTTCGTCAAGAATTGGACAAAGAAAAAAGACAATTGGCTCTAACCGAAATCCAAAAAATAATCCGCGATGAAGTACCGGCTATCTTTCTGTTTAACCCCACCTATCTCTATGTGGCGCCGCCGGAACTTCAGGGCTTTGATAATGCCTTCCTCGCTACTCCCGCCCACCGCTTCGAGAACATTGCCAAGTGGCATCTGAAAACAAGAAGGACCTTTGAAAATTGACCCTGTACTACAACCTCGACCATCCCGACCGAGGTCGGGATAACAAGTGGGGTGGCAGTACAAAACCTGATAATTAAAGAAACAAAGCTGTGAAAAATCTCCCAGTCAATAAGCAATCGAGGTTGTAGTACGGGGTTGACCATTTACATATGGTACACTATGATTAATATACTAAATAATTACTAATAAGGGCGAGTGGCGGAACTGGCATACGCGTAGGTTTCAGGAACCTATGGTTGTAAAACCTTGTGGGTTCAAATCCCACCTCGCCCACATAAAACAAAACTCTAAATCCTAAACAAATTATAATGATCAAAATTCAAAATCCAAAACGGCAGAAAGCCGATGAGACGCTTCGGTTTGTGCCGCTGGGCGGCTTGGAAGAAGTCGGCCGCAACTCTATGTTCTTTGAATATAAGAACGAGATCGTCGTTATTGACGCCGGCTTGCAATTCCCCGAAGAAACCACTCCGGGCATTGACTACATCATTCCCAATGTCAATTATCTTCAACAAAACAGACAAAAAGTGCGGGGCTTGATTATTACCCACGGCCACTATGACCACATCGGCGCTATCCCCTATATAATTCACAAAATCGGCAACCCGCCTATTTACGCCGCTCCCATCACTGCTGAAATCATCAAAAAACGGCAGGACGATTTCCCCAACCAGCCGAAGCTAAACATCATCACCATAAAACACGGCGACAAAGTCAAATTTGGCCAATATTTTGAAGCGGAATTTTTTGATCTGGATCATACTATTCCTGATACCTTGGGCGTGATTCTGAAAACACCGATGGGCAATATGGTTCATGTTACTGACTTCCGTTTTGATTATGATGAAAATGATCAACCGGTGGCTTTAGACAGCTACGAAAAAATTGGCCGAGCCGGCGTCCACACCCTGCTGATGGAAAGCACCAGCGCTGAAAAAGAGGGCCGGTCTCTATCAGAAAGAGTGGTGATGAAAACTCTGGAAGAGCTCTTTAAAAACGCCAAGGGCCGGATTATTGTCGGTACCTTCGCTTCAATGATCACCCGTTTAGGTGAAATTGTTAAAATCGGCCAAAAATTAAAGAGAAAAGTTTTTGTCAGCGGTTTCTCAATGAAAGCTAATCTGCAAATCGCCCAAAATCTTGGTTACTTAAAATTTGAGAAAGGCGCCATTCTCCCCATTGAAGAACTTCATAAATACAAAGATGATAAGGTGCTAATTCTCTGCACCGGCGCCCAAGGCGAACCTCAGGCCACTTTAATGCGAGTGGCTAATGGCGAACATAAATTTATTAAAGCCAAAGAGGGCGACACCATCGTCTTTTCTTCTTCAGTTATTCCCGGCAATGAATACGCCATCCAAATTCTAAAAGATAACCTCACTCGCCAGGGAGTTAAAGTTTATCAATCAATGCATATGGATATTCACGCTAGCGGTCACGGCCCCAAAGAAGATATGAAGTTGATGCTGAGGGCGATGAAACCGAAATTCTTTATTCCAGTCCATGGTTTTTACTTTATGCGGGCGGCTAATAAAGAAAACGCCATTGACTGCGGCCTGCCTAAAGAAAATATATTATTGCCGGACAACGGCCAAATGATTGAGCTGACCCCCAGCTCTGCCCGCATCACTGACAAAACGGTTGATGCCTACCAGGTGATGGTGGACGGCTTGGGCGTGGGTGATGTGGGTGAAGTGGTTTTGCGCGACCGCCGGATTTTATCCGAAGAAGGAATGATGGTTTTGATTTTGACGCTGGATAAAGAACGCGGCCATCTCATCAAAAAACCAGACATCATCTCCCGCGGCTTTATTTATCTCAAAGAAAATCAGGGAATTGTTGAAGAAATCCGGGGCAAAATTAAAAACATTATTGAACGCATCCCCCGCCACCAACATTTGGATCCTGATTATGTAAAAACACTACTGCGCGACCAACTGGGAACTTTCATCTACAATAAGACGCATAGACGCCCCATGATCCTGCCGGTGGTGATTGAGGTTTAATACTACTTTAGATTTCGTTAAAAAACCCGCGACAACTTCCAAAGTTTTCACGGGCAAGGATTTTTTTGACTTATCTCTCAGATTAATTTATTCCTTAGACAATCCCTAATCCCATCCAAAGAGCTAATAACAGCGTCTAAAGCAGGAACGTTGCTAGAAAAGACTGGGGCTAAGGACAAACTACGAAGAATATCAAAAGTTTCCTGCTTATCCAAAGAAAATCCACTCATTACGCCGCCAAAACCATCCTCAAAAATAAGGTCCTGACCGGTCCAGCAATAAACTATTTTCCTATAAGAGCCGCCTTTACTGTGAACTCTATACTTGCGAAACCAACCGCCACTGCGAAGCTGAAGAATGATCCCATCACTTGCCAAATGAAAGAATTGACCAAATCGATCATAGCCAAAAACTTCGGGGAAGCGGTTTATGGCTAAAGAAGAATCATAAAAGTGGCAGTGAACTCGGCCCTCTTGATCACGAGCGCAGAAAATAGTCTGACCGACGATATTTCTTGGGAAAAACCACCACAGAAACCAAACCGACCATACAATCAACAAGAGCATCCCAACTAATAAAGGGAAGGCTATTCTATCAAAAATCGGTTGGCGGTCTGTAAGAGCAATGGTTATTACTGTCAATGATGTAATTAATCCCCCCAGCATTCCCGCCATCCAAAAGGGCCTCTGTCTGCCGTATGTTAGAGGCTGCTTCAGCCAAAGTCCTTTCTTAACCACTTCATCGCACAACAAGCACTGACGATTCAACTCTGCCATTGAAATTCTCCTTCTAGAAGCTTAGAGGTTCTGCTTTATATTATAAAACTACTTCTGAAAATGTCAATTCAAGTCTTGTTTTTACACCGTGCCGCCCATTCACAACCATCCTTATTACAGCTTTGTTCATCTGTATGTATTATGCATCTCGGATTACAATACCCTCTCGCTTGATCCCAGATACAACCACTTGTTTTAGCGCAGTCCGCTGCATTATCCATTGTATGACAATACAAGGTTATGCTTGGTAGGCAAACGCCTTCCCAGCTACAACTGTCCGTTCTTTCACACACATACTTATCTATTATACTACTACAGAAAAGACTGTCGGGTGTTCTAGACTCCTCGCAAAAACAATTTGCTCCCTTATCAGTTAAAAATTGAAAACTGCAATAGCCTTGGTTACCACACGATGAATCAACCTTTAGGCCTATGCACTTAAGATCGCCTTCTGTACAATTTTTTGGCTCTTCTAATGTCTGCCCCGGCGCCCTTGCCGGCGTTTGCCCAGCGTCTCTTTGCGAAACAAAAAAGGCAATGGCTATCACAACCACCACCACAATTGGTACCCAAGTTTTCGCATCCCAATTACGCACAAAGTAATCCTAGAGAAGAGAGAGAGAGATGGCAAGCGGGGTTATCCACAGGGGGGATTTGACAATGTTATACATAAGTAATACAATAATTGTATATGCCAACAAAAACCCTCAACATCGCCCTTCCTCAAGATTTGGTTGAAAGAGTTGATAGGGCGGCTAAAAAAGAATACCGCAACCGCAGTGAACTGATTAGAGAGGCTCTGCGGGTCTATCTCAAAGATCTCCAGGAATGGCAGGAACTTTTTCAATACGGCAAGATGACTGCCGTTAAAAAAAGAATTAGAAGCGAAGTTGATATTAACCGTTTAGTCCATCAACACCGCCATGGCCGTAGAACTGCCCGGGGTCGTTCTTGATACCAATATTCTGGTTTCGGCCATCATCTGGGACGGCAAGCCGCGGCAAATCCTTAAACTGGCTCTATCAAAGGAAATCCGAGTGGTAATTTCCCCTTTTATTATGGCGGAACTGATTGATGTTCTGGTTAAAAAATTCGGATTTGCCCCAACTAAAATAACTGTGGTGGAAAAGAAGATTAAAAATATTGCCGCTATGGTCTATCCCGCTAAATCAATTAAAATTCTCAAAGACGCGCCTGACAATCGGGTTCTTGAAGCCGCTATTGCCGGCAACTGCGGCTTCGTCATCACCGGTGACAAAGAACTATTAAAACTGGGCGGATTTCAAAATATAAAAATAGTCAGCGCCAATAATTTTCTGGAAATTTTCTCCGCCGGCCAATGATTTCGCCGGTGGTGATTGGGGTTTGACATTTATATAACCATTGTCTATACTTTGGTTATATGAAAACTTTAATCAATATCAAAACTGATAAGGAGGTGAAAGAAAACGCCAAAAAGGCGGCAGGGGAGCTTGGTCTGTCTTTAAGCGATGTAATCAATGCTTCTTTGCGCAACTTTATAAGAACTCGCGAAGTCTATATCTCGGCTGTTCCCAGAATGACTCCGGAGCTGGAAAAATTGCTGGGGCCGATTGAAAAGGATCTTAAAAATAAAAAGAATCTATCTCCTGCCCTCTCTTCTTCCGCAGAGGCGGCTGATTATCTTGATTCTCTATGAGGGCTCACTTTCACCGGAATTTTGAGAGAAGATACGAAAAACTGCGGGCTGGCGAGAAACAAAAGCTTAAAGAGCGGCTAAATATTTTTCTTCAAGACGAATTTGATCCGATCCTCAATAATCATCCGCTTCAAGGCAAATATCAGGGCTACCGCAGTATCAATGTGACCGGCGATTTAAGAACGCTTTACAAAAAAATAAATAAAGACACGGCTGTTTTCGTCGTTATTGATACTCACAGTAATTTATATAAATAACCCACCGCCAGCCGATGATTTTGCCGGTTGTTATAGAAATATAGAATAGCTACTAGCCACTACTTAGCTTTGCAAACACAATCTGCCCCTTCTGGATCATTGAAAAACCGAACACAAACTCCTGTTCTTCCTTTTGTTAGAACACAACTCGCACCGATGCTCAAGCCCTTACAATTAAGAGCTCCATAAACACAAACACCGGATTGGTCCTTTTTTTGACATAAATTATGATTTACCGATTTCCCTCCTGCGTTAATACAGTGTCTATGTGGGGCCCACACCGGCTCTCCTTGTTTAAACTGACAACATATCAAATCATTCGCCTGCCCCGGCGCCCTTGCCGGCGTTTGCCCAGCGTCTCTTTGCGAAACAAAAAAGGCAATGGCTATCACAACCACCACCACAATTGGTACCCAAGTTTTCGCATCCCAATTACGCACAAAATAATCCTAGAGAAGAGAGAGAGAAATGACAAGCAAAGTTATCCACATGGTATAATAACTGGGGTATAGCCACTAGCCAATGGGGTTTAGGGATTTAAAAAAGTGATCATTTTCACTAAACACGCCCGCGAGAAATTTGTAAAACTAAAAGAACACGGCCTTGTAATCACCGAAAGACAAATTCTGAACGCCGTCAATAATCCGCAGTTAATTGACCATTCACGATTGCCATTACTAATCGCCCAAAGGTCTTTTGATAAAAGCCGTATCCTCCGGGTTGTCTATAAAAAAGAAAATGGTATAATAAAGGTCATCACCTTCTATCCGGGAAGGCGAAAACAATATGAAAAACGGCGGTAAAGTAAAAATCTCATATGAGCCGGAAGCCGATGTTCTGACACTAGAAGTTTCTAAAGATAAGATTGATTTTGTCGAAGAAGTCGGTAACTTTGTTGTTCACTTTGACAAGAAAAAAACTCCGGTATTGTTAGAAATCCTTGAAGCCAGTAAATTCCTTAAGCTGGCTGGCATGATTCTTAAGAAAGGAATTAAGGGAAGAGAGTTGGTCGCGGTCTCTAAATAGAATGAAATCCAATCTATTATCCGGAATCCAACCATCGGGCCGACTACATCTTGGTAACTATTTGGGCGCCTTGAAAAACTTTGTGGAGCTGCAGAACAGCGGTCAGTACAACTGCCATTTTTTTGTGGCGGATTTACATTCCTTGACCGAAGATTTTGAGCCAGCCCAAAAGAAACAGCAGATTTTAGATTTGATCGCCAGTTTTTTGGCCGCCGGTTTAGATCCAAAAAAATCCCTGATTTTCGTTCAATCCCAAGTCCCGGCCCACAGTCAGCTGGCGGTGATTCTCAACAACTTCACGCCTTTTGGCGAATTGTCGCGGATGACCCAATTCAAAGACAAAGCCGAGGCCCAAAAAGAAAATATCAATGTCGGCCTATTCACTTATCCGGTGCTGATGGCCGCCGATGTTATTTTGTATGATGCCCAGTTTGTGCCGGTAGGCGAGGATCAATTTCAGCATCTGGAGCTAACCCGGACTTTAGTCAGAAAATTCAACAGTAAGTTTGGCGCGATTTTTATTGAACCTCAACCGCTGCAAACCAAGGTAACGCGCTTGATGAGCTTAACCGATCCGGAAAAGAAAATGTCCAAGTCTGACTCGGCTGGCTGTCTTTTTCTTGATGACGAATCAGAAACCATCGCCGGAAAAATTGAGGCGGCGGTTACTGATTCTGGCAAGGAAATTAAATTTGACCCGGAACTCAAGCCGGGGATCAGCAACCTGCTGACAATCTATTCTGGTTTAACCGGCCGCGAAATCCCGGAGATTGAAAAAGAATTTGAAGGCAAGTCTTATGTCCGCTTCAAAAAAGCGCTGGCTAAATTAATTACTAAACATTTTGCGCCGTTCCGGCGCAAAAAAGCGCGACTCTTGGCTAAACCGGAAAAGCTGGAAAAAATCGCCCTGCGCGGCAGTAAACTGGCAAATAAAATTGCCAACGAGAAAATTAAAGTTGTGAAAGAAAGGTTTGGATTGTTATAAAAACTACTCTACTATACTCTACTAATCTCTACTAATCTACTAAAGTAATTCTACGATCGTAGAATTACTTTAGTAATTTAATAGCAAAGCTTACAACAAATCTAAGTCAACTCTAAGTCAACCTTACCAGCCTTCTTATAATCTATTTTAATAGCATTAACTTCTTTTCGTAGTTGCTCATCATTCTTTTGCGCCACTTCTAACATATCTTCCGGCAATTCAGCGCGCAGTTTAATCTTATCCTGCGGCTTTAGTTTTTTCTCTTTGCGGAAATCCTGAATCAGCCGCACCAGCTCTCGATAAATTCCCTCTTGACGGAGTTCGGGAGTGATTTTTATATCCAGCTCAATCTCATTTTTGATCTTATTGTCAAAAACAATTTCTTTTACATTTACTTCGTCTTTTAAGATATTCAATAACTCCTCATTAATTTTTAATTTTTCATTTTTTCCGCCAGAGACGCCTGCCTGCCGGTAGGCATGGGATCCGCCTCGGGCGGAAATTTTTAATTTAGCTAGCGGCTGACGAACCTTAATGCCGGCTTCTGCTCGCGCCGCTAACGCCTGGCTGGTCCACTGCCGGATTTGGGCCATTTGACCAAGCAGTTTTTTATCAATCAGCTTTTTGTCGGCCTTGGGCCAATCGGTCAAGTGAATAGAAGGGTTTAGGGTGTAGGGTTTAGGGTTTAGAGACTGAAATAATGCTTCGGCAAAAAACGGCGTAAAGGGAGCGATCAGCTTGCTGATTTCCAGTAAAACATAGCCCAACACTGGCAATGCTTCCGGTCGCCTCCGCGAGCGGCGAATATACCAATGGGATAAATCATCTACCAGCAGCTCAATCGCCTTAGCCGCTGTACCAATGTCATAATCATCAAGCCGCTCTGTAACTTTGGCCGTCGTCTCGTTAAGCCGCGCTAGAATCCAGCGATCTAAAACATTCGCATTGCTATTCGTATCATTCGCATTCATTCGTAGATTAGCATCGATACTATAAGACGCCCAAAATAGATAAGAATTGTAAACCAAAGAATGAAATCTTCTATAAACCAAATTTAGATCTCCTTCATCAAATCTTTTTGGCTCCCCCGGTGGGTTGATGGTGTAGAAATACCAACGGACAACATCAATGCCGTATTTATTAATCATCTGCCAAGGATCAACGGTGTTGCCCAACGACTTAGACATCTTCCGGCCCTGCTTATCAAGCACATGCCCAAGAGAAATAACATTTTTATAAGGCGTCCCTTTTTTCATTAAAACGCCGACGGCCAAAAGCGTATAAAACCAGCCGCGGGTTTGATCGATAGCTTCACAAATATAATCAGCTGGATATCTTTCCGGATATTCGCCGCTGGCAAAAGGCATTGCTCCCGAATCAAACCAAACATCCATCACTTCTTTTACCCGCCGCATTTCTCCGCCGCATTCCGGGCATTTCAAAACAACATCATCAATATACGGACGGTGTAAATCTTTGGGCGGCTTGCCGCCGCGTTCCTCAATCTCTTTACTACTACTTATTACAACTTTATTGTCACATTTTACACAAATCCAAATTGGCAGCGGGGTCGCCCAATATCGTTCTCGCGAGATCGCCCAGTCTTTCACTTCTTTCAACCATTCACCAAATCGACCCTCGCGCAAATGTCCGGGAATCCAGTTGATTTTTTTATTGGCCGCCTGCAACTCCTTGCGTAATTTGCTCATCGCGATAAACCAGGAATCGCGAGCATAATAAAGCACGGGTGTGCCGCAGCGCCAACAGAAAGGGTAATCGTGAGTGTATGGTTCGACCTTAAGCAATAAGCTCTGGGCTTTAAGGTGTTCAATAATTTTCTTTTCCGTCTCCGGCGCCTTCACATACATTCCCCCGACAACCGGTACCTCTTTAATGAACCGGCCCTGCTCATCAACAGTATGAAATTGCGGCAAGCCGACTTTTTTGCCCAACTCATAGTCATCTTCTCCATACATCACGGCTGTATGGACCACGCCCGTGCCTTCATCGGCTGTCACAAAATCCGCCGGATAAATTTTATAAGAAGTGGGGGATTGAAGGGCGGGGATTTTGAACAACGGCTCGTACTCTAATCCCAGCAACTCTTTTACCCCAATAATCGCTTCTTGCGAAGAAGCGATTTTGGGCCAGAGACGGTGGACGCTTTCTTTTTCCAAAATTAACCAACTTCCCTTTTCCTCTGGATCAGGAACCTTCACAAATTTATGCTTCGGATTTATGGCCAAGGCCACATTCCCCGGCAAAGTCCAGGGCGTCGTCGTCCAAGAAAAAATATAAGTTTTTGGAAATTGGGAATTGGATATTGGAAATTTAACAAAGACCGCCAGGTCTTTTGTTTCTTCATACCCTTGCGCCAATTCATGCGAAGACAAAGCCGTGCCGCAACGGCTGCACCACGGCACCACCTTATGGCTTTTATAAAGCAATCCCCGCTTATCAATCTCTTTAAAAATCCCCCAGAGCTTTTCGATGTATTGATTTTCGTAAGTGATATAAGGGTGTTCCAAATCCAGCCAAAAGCCGATGCGCTCGGTTAAATCCTCCCAATCTTTTTTATATTGCCAGACCGACTCTCGCGCCAGTTTATTGAACTTGGTAATGCCGTATTTTTCAATATCCTGTTTGTTTTTAAAACCCAGTTTCTTTTCAATCTCAATTTCCACCGGCAAGCCATGGGTGTCCCAGCCGGCGCGGCGCGCCACAAAAAAACCGCTCATCGTTTTATAGCGAAGAATTATATCCTTGAAAACCCTTGCCAGAACATGATGAATCCCCGGCTTGGCATTGGCCGTGGGCGGGCCTTCAAAAAACACGTAGTGTTTTTTGCCCTGAGCCTGTCGAAGGGCAAGCGATTTTTCAAACACCCTATTTTTTCTCCAAAAACTTAAAACCTCTTCCTCAACTTTGGGCAGGTTAAAATCTTTATTTATCTTTAGCATAGCCGGTTAATTTTTGGCAGAGATCAAAAATCTTCTGCGCGCTAGCAATAGCTGTCTGCGCTTCTTCTTTAGTATAAGCCTCAAATGGTACCAAAGGATCAGGAAGCGCATCAGGATAACGAGTGCTTAAATAATGCTTATCTAATCCTTTTCCTTCATCAATAAAATTTTTAAATGACCCGTCAAGCTGGCTGGCTCTCATCAGAAGTTTACTGATTGCGTGAATATTAATATCTATATTTCTATTAAAAATCAAGTACCCCTTAAGAGCTTTTTGGGCCGATTGTTCAGAGAAAAAACAAGTGTAGGAAAAATTACCTTCAGGGAAAAGTTTCTTAGCGTTATTAAGGTCAAAAAGGGCTTGATATAACCAACGATGAGCTATTTCTCTATAGTTAATCATTTTTTATTTTTGTCGTACAAAACTACATAATTTTTTAAAGCGTTCAACATAAAAATACTTCCTTCCTTCATCCGCTCAAATTCCTCTGGCGTGTAAATGAAAAAATCGGCATGAATCGGCACATCCGGCAACTCAAAAGCCCGCTGAATCCAACGCGTCTTGGTATCTTTCACGATAATAAAATCATAATCGCTGTCCGGCCGATCCTCGCCCCGCACCCGAGAGCCGAATAAAATAATCTTCTCCGGCTGATATTCTTCCACTATTTTCTTAATCGCCGCCTCCAGTTCCGGAGTTTTGATGGCTGTTGTCATAAAAAAATAATACCCCAAAACAGCCGCTGGCGCAAACTAAAAAATAGGCCCCCGCCTCCGACTGGATCGGAGACGAGGGCGAAAGAGCGTGAGGAGGAGCTACTGGCAAGGACGGGCAACGCGAATATTGCGGGACAGACCAACCTCAGCATAACTCCAAATCAACTCCCACGGCCCGCTATTACCATCGAGGCACGGGAAGAAACTAAAGCCTTTTGAGCTAAGCACTTCTATACCAAGAAGGTCAATAGAAACCTTGCCGCAAAGAGCCTTGACAGGAGCTAATTCTTGGTCATCCTGATGCTCAATAAGCCACATTCCCTGCTGAAGCCCCAAATAAGTGAAGGGGATATGACGGGGGCGATATTCCTTTCTGTTAATCTCTTCTTCGTTGGGACGAAGAAGAGTCCCCAACTCCATCATTATTGCCTCGGTTGGCGACAGGTCTCTTGTGATCTTTCTGACCCAATCATATCTTGCCCGAATCTCCTCGAGGGTGGGGCGGGTAAGGGCTGGGATTGAGATGGTAAAATCTTCTGTTCGGGTGAAGAAATCACCTACTATTTGCATCCGAAAACCATTCTTCACAAACCTGGTGAATTCCTCTCCTGCCCGTTGCGCTTCTTTGATGCCCAACTGGACCCCATCTCTTGAAAGATCGTCCCAGTGGGCGTTGGCGCCAATGGCAGCCAGTAAAGCGAACCGCTGATCCACAGAAACTGTACTCATGGCCAAACTCCTTTTGCGGCGCCGGACTTAAATTTATTGACAACGTGTCAAATAAATTTCATCTCATATTCGCCGCAACGCTTGAAATACAGAACTTTAAATAGGATAGCATACCGGCTTACCTATATCAATAACTTGCTAGCTGGGCGCGCTGGCCCAAGAGCAAAATGTACAAACCGAATGAGCTTTGGGCATCGGCCCCTCCAATAACTTCACCGCATCGCGAAAAACCTTTAGAGCCGAATCAGCATCGGTTTTCATTTTCTTGGGATCAATCACAAACCTTACCCAAGCGCTATTGCTATTATTTTCTTCAAAAAGACTGGCCGTATTTTTAATCTTTGAGTTGTAGTTTTGAGTTTTGCCTTTTGAGTTTTGAATTTCTTTTGGAATCCAATATATCAACCACGCCCAACCCGCGGTCTTAAAGCCGTTTTTTTGCAGGAGCAGATCATAGCTGTCCATCTGATTTTGATAAAATCTCTCCCCGCCTTCTTTTACATCATAGCCGCGGGTTTTATAATCCATCGGCATATACTTTTTATCCTGCACCAAACAATCATCCAAGGCGCCGCTTAAAGTAGCTCCTGTTTCTTTATCTTGATAAGACAAACCGGTGCGCCAGTTGCGCCATTGATTCAAAACCTCCACATCGGGAAAAAGCTGGGCTCCCTCCACTCGGCCTTCAATTTCCGGCGGCATTTGACCCAAGAGCCGATATTTATCAAAATATTTTTTAATCAAACCATCCATGCCGCCGGGCAAAGACGGAAACGGCCCCTGGGGCCGGTGAATGCCCATTTTCAACTCCATATAAAAACACTTGGGGCACTCCAAGAAAAGATTGAGTGTGGATGGCGATAAACGCATTTTCCCATTATAATCGAAATAACCATGAAAGTCATCGCTGAAAACCGACGGGCACGCTTTGACTATCAGATTCTGGAAACCTACGAAGCGGGGATTGAACTAAAAGGATTTGAGGTTAAAGCCGTTAAAACCGGCCGGATCAATCTGGCCGGATCTTTTGCCGCGGTCAAAGACAATCAGCTTTGGCTGATCAACGCCGATATCCCGCCTTATCAGCCAGCCAATACTCCAGCTGACTATGACCCCAAGAGATCGCGCCGCCTGCTTTTGAAAAAATCCGAGATTAAAGAATTGATCGGAAAAATCCAGCGCGCCGGCTTGACTCTGCTCCCCTTGCGGGTGTATAATAAGAACCGCCTGATCAAAATTGAATTGGGCTTGGGGCGGGGCAGAAAGAAACAGGACAAGCGCGCCGCCATCAAACAAAGGGAGTGGCAAAGGCTTCGACGGAACATTGAAACCAGATAGGCAAGCGGAGCGGCAACGTCTCCTAAATCCGTTGCAAAAAGATTATTTGCCAACGCATTTAATCGAACTCCCGCTTTGGCTTTTGCCTAAAGCGGCATCGCTCGCTGAAGCTTGATAGGCGATTCAGCGGTGTTATAAATCAAGCTATGTTTTCAGAGGGCCGTGGCTGAAAACAGAAGTTGAGCGGCAAAATTTGTCCCGAGTTTATCGAAGGACTAAGCTTGTAGAACTATCTGGCGGAAAAGTTTCGGACGGGAGGTCAAACTCCCCACTTCCACCACTTCGCTTATTAAAATTTTTCTCTTTTCGGCGCACGCGGGTATAATTCCGGATCCAAAGTCCGCTGGAAACAAACCCGGCCTCGGCCATGACTCCAAACGTCAGACTGGCTGACTGGAAACGGCTTGGCCGCGCCGCTTATCGTCCCGCCCATCGCTTCGGTTTCAAAGACCGCGCAAAATTCAAAAGATAAATCTCCAAGAATTTTGTATTCATAAGCCTCGGCGCTGCGAGGATCGGCTGGCGGCACAAAGCCGGATATTTCGTCACGCAAGTCCTCCAAAGCCGCCGGTAATCCCCCTTTCCTCTGCCAATAATTAACAATCTGCCACTGGATGTTTTGCAAATCGCTCACTCGCCGCTCGTCAAAGCGCATTGCCCGCTGCTGCAATGGAGAGCCGGCTACCAGAAACCCGCCTGCCACTGAAACCACCGCCGCCGCTATTACCAGCCAATGAAAAGTTTTAACCCCGGCGCTGAAAGCCGTCTCCCGCCGGCGCAGGTCAAAAATATAATAGACAAAAACCACCGCTGCCACTGCCAAAACTACCAGCGCCTTGAGCACAAACCGGCTGGTTAAATCCCCTTCCAAAAGGTTGGAAATTAGAACAATCAGGTCGCCGATAATCACCAACGCCGCTAGAAACAAAGTGAAATAAATCAGCCAGCGCCGAAACAGACCCTGCTGCCATTGGGACTGACGTCGAAACTCCCACTGCAGCAACCAACTAACCAACAGATAAACTGGAAAAACTATTAACAGCGACGCCAAGGCCCAATGGAAGCCCCCGGGGATACCCTGATAAAAATGAACTAATGGATCGGGAATGGCATAATCAATCAAGCCGAATAAAAGCGAAATAAAGCCAAAGACGCTGGTATAAAGCGCGGCCATCAGTAATAAATGAAGAAAAACATACTTAGGCATGCTTCTGACTTTAACCGCCCTTGACTAAAAAATCAATCTCTGCTAACTTTTCTTTATCCACCAACTGAGAATCAACAACCAAATTACCGCTCCGGAATTGCTGACCATTGATGAGGCGGGAAAAAGCCTGGGGGTAATGCCGCGCGACGCGGCTTTACAACTGGCCAAAGAGCGCCGCCTGGATTTAATTGAAATCGCGCCCCTGGCCAAGCCGCCGGTGGCGCGGATAATGAACTATGACAAATTCCGTTATCTTCAGGAAAAGAAAGAAAAGAAGCAGCGGGTTGGTCATAAGGTCCAGGCGATCAAACAGATTCAGGTCACAGCCCGCGCCGCTCATCATGATTTAGAAACGAAAGCTAACCAAACTAAAAAATTTTTAGCCGAACACCATCCCATCAATATCGTCTTAGTCTTACGAGGCCGGGAAAAATACAACCGGGACTGGGCTTATCAACGATTATCAAAATTTCTCAAAATGATCGGCCCCCATCGAGTCATCTCGTCGCCTAAATTTGGCGGCCGCGGCATCAATATTCAAATTGTTAATGATAAACATGCGTAAATCTGTAAGTAGTCGGATTAAAATAACTAAAACCGGAAAAATCCTGCGCCGGAAAATGGCGCAAGATCACTTTCGCGCCAAAAAATCCGGCAAGCAACTCAATCGAAAAAAGGGCACAGTCGCCCTTGAGGGCCAAATGCGAAAAGCAATCCTATCCTATCTAAACTAAACCCTATACCCTAACAACATGACTAGAGTCAAACGGGGAAAAATCGCCACTAAGAAACGTGAAAAACTATTAAGATATGTCAAGGGTTTTCGCTGGAGCCGCAAATCCAAAGAGCGGGCGGCTAAAGAGGCCCTGCTCCACGCCTGGTCTCATGCCTTCCGCGGCCGCAAGGAAAAAAAGCGTAACTTCCGACGACTTTGGCAGGTGAAGATTGGCGCTGGTGCGCGGTCTGAAGGTTTGAGTTATAATAAATTGATAGCCGGCCTCAAAGCCAAAAATATCCAACTCAACCGGAAGATGCTGGCCGAGCTGGCCCAAAATGAGCCGCAAGCGTTCAAAAAAATCGTCCAAACAGTCACATCATCCTAATCTTAAAAAAGATTTGGTCATTGCCGGTTTTGGCATTGCCATCGGCATTTTCATCTGGCAGCAGGGCTTGATTTCAAAACTACTGGCTATCTTTCCCAACGCCGGATTAATTACGGCTTTTATCGCCGGAATGTTTTTTACTTCCATCTTCACCGGTTTTCCCGCCTTAATCGCCCTTCTGGAACTGGCTAAAACAAACCCGATTTTTTTAGTGGCGGCCTTGGGAGCGGCCGGCGCTGTTTTGGGAGACCTGATGATTTTCCGATTTGTCAGTAATCATCTCTCGGAAGACGTGGTGGAACTGCTGGCGCACCAAACTATCTGGCACCGCCTCCGCCACGTTTTCCGCTCGCGGATGATGCGCTACTCTTTGGCCATCATCGGCGGCTTAATGATTGCCGCCCCCATCATCCCTGATGAATTAGCCATCAGCGTTTTAGGCGCGGCCCATATCAAAAATAGGTACTTCACCGCCATCTCTTACACCTCCAATTTTGTCAGTATTTCTATACTAACTTCTCTGGCCTCTCCGGGAATATTCGTCTGATATAATCAAAGGCCTTGTGTAAAATTTCCTGACGCTGGCGATAACGGGAAAGCAAACGGCGGGCTTCATTATAAGAAAACCAGCCATAGCCCTGATGCTCAAAAGAAACTTTAATTTCCATCTGTCTGGTTTCCGCTAAATAAAAAATTACTATCTTAAAAACATTCTGCTTGCCGCGTTTGTAAGGGAATTTTTCATAAACCTTAAAGTTGGGCAGCATTTTCAGCCGCGACCGCAACAGGCCGGTTTCCTCCTGCACTTCGCGGAAAGCGGTCTGCCAACTTCTCTCTCCACCTTCCATCCGCCCCCGGGCAAAATCCCAAATCCCCCGACCCCGATACAAAAGCAAAAACCGCGGCCCTTCTTGGGTGCGCCGAAAAACTATAATGCCGGCAGAGATGATTTTGGTATAACTTTCAGATCTCCGAGTATCAATCATCATTAATCTATTTGATTTTATTCCTGATCATCGCAAAAAGCAACGGGCGTCCCCATCACTTCACCGATTTTTCAGCATTTTTAGCATCTTTTCCACGGGCCAGACGTTGATAATATCGTTCTTACTCGCCCAACCCCTTCTGGCCTGCGCAATGCCGTATTCTAACACAGAAAAGTGATGCTGAGAGTGACCATCAGAATCAATGGCCATTTTCACGCCAGCTGTAACGCATTTGCGGATCAATTCGTCCCAGATATCCAAGCGGTCAGGATAGGCATTGATCTCTATCACCGTCCCCGTTTCTTTAGCCACTTTAATAATCTCATCCCAATCCAATTCATAAGCCGGCCGCTGGTTAATGATCCGGCCGTTAGGGTGAAAAATAATATCCACATGCGGATTACGCATTGCCCTGATAAGCCGTTTGGTCTGCTCGGCTTTAGGTAAATTAAAATAAGAATGGATCGAGCCACCCACCACATCCAACTTGGCCAGCGCCTCATCCTCCAAATCCATTGAGCCGTCTTTGAGAATGTCGCATTCAGAGCCCTTCAGGATCCGGAATTTTGCTTGCCCGCCGAATCCTTGGCGAAGGCGGGAATTTATCCTATCTATTTCTTCTCCCTGCTTCAGTACTTGTTTCTCATTTAGCCCGCCGGTCATAGCCAGCCGCTTGGTGTGGTCAGTGATGGCAATATACTCTAATCCGGCGGCCACAGCCGCCTGAGCCATTGCCTCAATCGAATGGGCGCCGTCAGTCCAATTAGTCTGCACCTGCAGGTCGCCTTTTAAATCTTTAAATCCGATTAAATTAGGCAATTTATTTTCACGAGCGGCTTCTATCTCCCCAGTCATCTCCCGCAGTTCCGGCTCGATATAGCGCAAGCCCAGTTTTTCATAAATTTCTGCCTCGGTTTTTCCCGCTACCCGGCGTTTGCCCCTGAATAAACCATACTCGTTGAGTTTCATCCCTTTTTCAATGGCTATCTGCCTCATCGCCACATTATGGTCTTTGGAGCCAGTAAAATAATTGAGAGCGGCGCCGTAAGATTCTTCCGGCACCACCCGCAAATCCATACCCAAACCGTTTTTTAGACGCACCATCGATTTGGTAGGCCCTTGAGCTATCACTGCTTTCACCTCTGGCAGTTTAACAAAAAACTCCGAGATCCTCTCAGTATCTTTTTCCGAGGCGGCTGTTACCAACCAATCAATATCACCAATTGTTTCCTTGCGCCGTCGAAAAGAACCGGCTACCACCACTTTTTTTACAAATCTCAGCTTCTTCAACCTGGCCTCGATATCTCGGATAATCGAGATAATGCTGCCCAGTAAAAACCGGCCGCTGGATTTTTCTAAAAATTCAATAGCTCGCAAAATTTTCTGCTCGCTTTTTATACCAAAACCCTCAAGCTGGCGAATTCGGCCCTTGCGCGCTTTTCTCTCCAACTCTCTAAGATTGGTAATGCCCAGCTTTTGATAAAGTTTTTTGATATTCTTCGGCCCCAGTCCCTCCACTGCCAACAGCTCTGATAAATCTACTGGCGCTTTCTTTTTTAATTGTTGGTAGTATTTTAATTTTCCGGTTTTCAGCAGTTCTTCAATTCTTTCGGCAATACCCTGCCCCACGCCCGGAATTTCTGTCAGAGCTTTAACGCCGCCCCGGCTGTAAATATCGACCACCGGTTCCTTCAAGCTACCAATCGTCTGGGCGGCTTTATCGTAAGCCTTAACCTTAAACACCAACTCCTCCTGCATCTCCAGATATCCCGCAATCTCTCTCAAAATTTTAGCAATCTCGCTGTTATCCATTATTAACAATCTATTTATATTATTTATTAATATTCTTCGGGGTGTGGTCGCCGAGAATGGCGCTATTACCACGCCTGCCTAATCTGACTCGGCGTCTGCCGCCTGGCTTGCCCCTACCTCTGGTATGAGCGTTTGGGTAAATCATCTCCGGACTAAAAAAAATGATGCTCGCAGAAAGAAGGCACATTACACCGGCAATAATGAAAATTGTGGCAAAACCAAAGTATTTTACTAAGATACTGCCGAAAAAACCAGTGATGCCGGCAGCAATGCCGATGGCAGTACTGTCTAAAGAAAATTCCAGAGAGCGATGGCCTTTATCCAAGTGATTGGAAAAGATGCTGTACCAAGAAGGAATATAAAGGGCAAAGGCGGCGGCATGCAGCACCTTCACTAAATACAATTGCCAAATCTGGTCAATTAACGCAAAACTAAAGGCAGTTAAGCCAGCCAACAAAAGACCAGTAGTTAACACCCAATATTCATCTTTCTCACCATCAGTTTTATCCAGCATCACCGCAATCGGCACTTGGAGTACAGACTTGGTGAGCCAGTAGATGGCGGCGGCAATACCAATAGTCACCACCGTCGCTCCGGCAATCCTTTCTAAAATAAAAATGGCAAACACCGGCTCAATCAAACCCCAGCCGGCCAGCAAAGCCAAATCCGCCCAAATAAAATGCCGAATAATCTGGTTGATTTTAATCTGACGGAAACGAAAGTCGAAAAAATTAAAGAAGCGCATTACTTCTTTATCTTAACAAATTGTACTAATAAAAATAAGAGTACGGCGATAGCTAAAATCCGCATCCAAGGTGTTTCGGAAAAAATCCAGACCACCACCAAGGCAATTAAAAGACCATAGCCGGCGTAAGTAGCCAGATCTTTAAAAAAGCCTCTGATGTGATTGAATAGCTCTTCTTTCTGATTCATCGAAGATCTTTATTTTACCAAACTCACCATCAAAACCCGGTTTAATCTTAACCCGCCCCTGGCGGAGGCGATCAATGGCTTCGGCAATTTCTGCCCGGCCACAGACAGCGGCGATCTGACTAACCGGCGCCTCTAATAAAGTATTAAACTCCGAAGTGAAGGCTTTAATCAAGTTCTCATATTCTTTCTCGACGCTTTTAGTATTAACCCCAACAGCCAAAGCTTCGGCAATCACTTCATCGAGAGGAATTAGACTTTTGTGGGGGACGCGGTTGGGGTCGCGATAACCTTCAGGCCGATCGGCCAGCTGCTCCACCCGATTTAAAACCCCGATAGTCAATGGCCGGCCGCACTTAGGACAGTTGTTGCTATTTTGCTTTGACTCTTCCGGAGAAAAACAAATACCACAAAGCCGGTGACCGTCATAGTGATACTTGCCTTCTTCCGGAAAAAATTCAATGGTGTATAAAAATTTTTTAAGATCGCGATTCTTAATAGCATCGATGATGTTTTTGTATGACAGCTCGCAATCAAAAACATTGGCTTCGCGGCCGATTTTTTGGAGGGAATGGGAATCGGAATTTGAAACAATGGAGATATTATCTAATTTGGAAAGTCGCCAATTCATTGGTGGGTCGCTGGAGAGACCAGTTTCAATAGCAAAAATATATTTGGCGTGATCACCAAAACATTCCTCCAAGGTGTCAAAGCCGGACATAGAACCAAAAACACTGAACCAGGGTGTCCAAATATGGGCAGGGATAATAGTAATGTCCGGATTAATACCAACCGCCACCTTCACCAACTCCTCGGAATCCATCCCCAGAATCGGCCGGCCATCTGACTTAAGATTGCCAATCCAGCCCAGTTGCGTATTTAATTTTTCCGCGGTTTTGATGTCAGGCGCGAAAATCAGTTGATGCACCCTTCGTGTCTTACCGCCTCTTTTATAAATATGAGAGGTCTCGGCTGTCAGCATAAAACGAGTCTCGGCTAAAGTGCCTTTGATGGTCTTGCGTTTATACTGCGGCTTTAACTTAAAAAGTCCGGGTTCAGCCGGCTCCAGTTTTTCTTTTAACTCGGTGAACCAGGCAGGATGAGTGAAATCACCGGTGCCCATCACCAAAATCCCCTTATCATCAGCCCAGCGGTCTAATTCTTCCAAAATCATCTCCGGCGACACTGCCCGAGAATATTTGGAGTGAATTTGCAGGTCAGCGATGAATTTCATAGTTAATCAACTAAATTTCTCCGGGTTAATAAAATAGCCGCAATCGGCAAAATAATTAACTGCAGTACTGGCAGTAATCCCACTTTCAAAAACGGGATCAGCGGCATAGCGCTGGTGTAAGCCCAGCGGCCTGACTCCAAAGAAAAATACTCTAAAGCAATTGCCCAGACCGCGCCTAAAACCCAAAGCAAGATCAGCCGCGGCCGCGACAACCGGCGGCCCCAGCGCCAGTTCTTCACCACCGCCGCCACTGCCAAATAAAGCGCCAGCACCATCAAGGCATCACGCAGGGCGCACCACCAAAAACTCTTAGGGGTACCAAAGCTAAACAAGGATGCCTGAAAAAACTCCCAAGCAAAATTCAATAAGAAGGCCACGATAAGAAGGTAGATAAGAAAACGAAAAGTCATTGCCCTAATTCTTTTAAAACAAACTTGATGCCGACAACATCGCCATTAAGATCAAAGGAGTATTTACCAATTAGACCATCATATTGGGCTAGGTTATAAAGATAATCGCGGATTTTCAAACTGTCATTGCCTGCCACGGCCACTGCCTGAACCAAGAGATTGACTGCATCATAAGCAGCCGCCATATAAAATTCCTGAAAGGGCGGGCCGTAGAAGCGCTGATAGTCCTGAAGAAAAGCTTGAACGCGTAAGTTGCCTTGGTCTAATTCAGGCAGAGCCAGATAAGCGATGGAACTGGTGGCATTGCCGACTGCCTCCAAAAACTTGGGGCTGGCGAAAATAGGTGTACCATAAATCGGCAACTTAATTTTCTGCGCCCTAATCTCTTTTGCCAAAAATCCCGCCAGCCGCTCGGTATGTTGATTAATAATAATGGCTTCGGTGGTAGTGGCTTCTTTGAACTTGGTCTTAATCGACTTCTTTAAATCTTTTTCTTTAGTGTCTGGCGGAATTACATTATCAATAGTCAACTCCCCGCCCAATTCCGTAAAACGATCTTTAAAAATACCCCGAAAAACTAAAGATTCTTCACTGTTATCGGAAAAGACGGCGACTTTTTTGTATTGAGGGCCAAGTATTTCGGCCATAGTGAAGCCGCTCTGACTATCCGAAGGTACATTGCGAAAAACAAAATCACCCAGATGGGATATGTTGGCGCTGGAAGCTGAAGGAGAAAATAGAATCAATCTGTTTTGTTCGGCCAGCGGCGCCATAGCGGTTGTCTCACCACTGCAGACACCGCCGATTACCAGATTAACTTGATAAGTAGAGATCAATTTATTGATGGCTTGGATAGCCGCTTCGCCAGAGCACTGACCATCTTCATAAAAAACCTCAATGTCCCGGCCTTGAGTTTTTAAATCATTAACTGCCAAAGAGACAGCATTTTTTATTGGCAGACCAAAAGGCATTGACTCGCCGCTAAGCGGGCCGACAAAGCCCAGACGCGATGACGCTTTAGTTTCTGGAGGGGCTTCAAGAGCGGGGGAGAAAGTTAAAAGATAGTAAGCGCCAGCGGCAATTACTGCTAAAACAATCAGGCCTAGGAGATAACGCATGATGAGCTTTAATATAAAAGAATCGGCGGAGAAAAAAAAGAGGCGCTCCCTTCTCCGACCTTGGTTGGAGAGGGGACGCCTCACCTGCTACCGGGCAACGCGCCTGAAGTTGCGGCGGGGAAAACCATTTTTGAATTCGACCACTTCCCGCCATTTTCCTCCTTGACCATCGTAGCCGTCAAAGGACTTGCGGGTATCCCAGAAAGGGTTGTAGCTGTGCCAGCTGCCATGCCAGCCCAGACCGCCCCAGCCCTTTTCCGCCCGATGAGGAATAATCCCCAACAGCCGCGGCGGTCTCTGGGGACGCCGCACCCGGAATTGCTGGGGCGCCTCGCTGGTCAAGACCCAATCCCGGAACCGCCGTTCTTGGGCTTCGACACTGCCGGCCAAAAGCAACAGCACCGCCAAAACGTTTCTCATCTTCAGAGCCTCCAAAAAGAGTTTCCTGTCAAAACTACTGCTATATATAAGTATAGCATAATTTAAGCCAGAAGTCAAGCTTTTTTATATTATGCGCTCTCGGCAGGACGCTCGCCCCGCCCTGCGGGGCTTCGCTATCTCACCATCTGGAAACCCTCGGTTTCCCAGCACTCCCCCGACTGCGGTCGGGGTCGCTGCCTTCCGACACGGGAAACTCCCGTTTCCCGACCCCTTTCCGTTCGATTCCTAGACAAACAAAAATACGGATGTCAGACATCCGTATTTTTGTTTGTGCTCTCGGCAGGAATCGAACCTGCATCACCTCCTTCGGAGGGAGATATTCTATCCATTGAACTACGAGAGCGATCAGACTGCCATAGCAATCCAATTACCAACCACAGCATAGCCAAGCCCGGCCGCAAAGTCCAGAGAAAATGATCAAACAGACCCAGCAGCAATAATGCCACGAGCATTATTGCTGCTGGGGAATTTCCAATTTTCCCGCCTGCCAGTGCCTGAGGCTCAGACCGATGGCGGGCAGGCAATTTCCAATTTTCAATTAATGTAAAAATCACAAAAACCAAAAACACCGCCAGACCGAAAAGACCAATTTCAACAGCAATAGTCAGATACAAATTATGAATCGGCCTCTCTGCCATTGCCAAAGTCAAACCATGACCAAAGAACGGCTTTTCTTTAATTAATTGCCAAGCGCGCTGGTAATCACTAATTCTTTCCTGAATAACAAAACTGTCGGTAAAAGCCAGCCGCGGCAAAACAGCCCAATGGAAAATAACAACAAGACCAATGACTGTGATAATAACTATGGCAGCCAGCCGCCATCTGACCACTGTCGGACAGCGGTCAATCAGGTAAAACAAAGTGATAATCAAAGCCGCCAGCCAGCCGGCGCGGGAAAAAGTGAGAATCAGGCCAAGCCATAAAATAAAAATCCCTGCTGTCCCAAAAAATAATCCACCGCTACTAAACTTATTCGACGATCGTCGAATAAGTTTAGTAGATAGATAGTTAAAAGAAATTATAGCGAGAACAAGAAATGCCGCCAAGATATTAGGGTGAGGAAAGGTGCCGTAGGCGCGCAGTAATCTCCCCCAGCCTTCGCCAAGGCCGCGGCTGGCAAGCCAGCCGCCGGTGTCAATAAAAATCCGCGCCACATCTGGATTAAGCGGACTTAAAACCGGCTCGCCGAAAAATTGCAAGCCCAAACTTTTCTGCTGAAGAAATTGGCCAAAACCAATTAACGCCTCAATCACTCCCCCAATCGCCAAAAAACCATAAATCCACTTAGGCCTGATATATAATCCGATAACAATTGCTAAGCCAATCCAGACTAGTAATTTAATCACCTTAATCTCGGTATACCACCACCACCGCCACCGGGCAGATTCGGCGGCCGACGTCGAGGAATAGCTGGTTGATTTCTGGATGGTGGCGGAGGCGGCAATCCCAGAATTCTTGCTCTTAACCAGTCAATTCTTGGTAGGAGCTTCTGTCTTGATGCCTCTATTTGATTTCCCAATTCTAAAATCCGAAAATAATCACGCAGTCTCTGTTTATCCTCCTCTGCCAACGGCTCATCGGTACGAGGATTCAGCAGTTTAGACAAGTACTTCTCAAAAGCCTTATTACCTACCTTGGCCGAATCAAATAATTCTTGAAGATTTTCTGTATTTTCTATTCCGATAATTCTTATAATCATTTTCCTCATATTTTTTAATCTGCCTTGCAAATTCCTTAACAGCTGTCCCCCTTGATTATAAGCCTCAACTAAATTCTGGTAGCGAACAGCGTCCCGGTATTGACCAAGCAGCCGCCTGAAGCTTGCCCGATCTTCTTCAGTTGACAAGCGGCGTTCTATAAAAGTTTCCAAAGGCATTATAAATCTCATTTCCGAATCTAGATCATTATATTCAATATGGGTAATTGTGCCCTCATCATCGATATAAAAAAAGTAGGAGACTTGGCCCCTCTCGAAAGCGATACCTAATATCTTCTCGAGCTTTTCAAAAAAATAATCTGGATGGGGCGGCGTTCGCTTGGGGCCGCTTTCCTGCCCCAACACCCGGAAAGTAAAAACTAAAGTAGAAACCAGACTCAAAACAATTATCAGGATGAAGCGACCCATGCCTTTATTATAGCGGCATATATATTTTTATCATAGAAAACAAAAGACTTGACTTTTATAAAAAATATCTTTATAATTTAACAAGTAGACGTCTCACAAAACAAGGAGATTGGCGATGGAAATCAGAGAGCGCCTTATTTCGGCCTTTGAACGTCAGACTAAGACATTGATTGAACGCAACTACCATCGAGCCGCCGGTTTCAGTCAAAGTCAATTCCTGACAGAATTCATTGAGCCATTGCGATCAGTAATAGACGACTACCTGAGAAAAACAGAGGGAATAGAAATAAAAAATTCTATTCCGCTGCTAATAGTCGTTACTGAACGGCTGATGTCAATTCCGAAGAAGATGAGGCGGGTGGTACTCGATGGTGAACGGGGAGAAATGATGATTAGCATCGAGAGTCTCAGCAACTGCCCGAAAATCCAATTACCCAAAACCACTGTCTATCTTCTTTTCGGTGTCACCTTCGAGTCGGTTGGCAACTGCCGGCTTCCCCTGACTGTTGACGAGGGTATTGCAGTAGTCACCCATTACCCGGAAACGATAATTAAGCAACACCTCCTGCTCACCGGCTCGCAATACCTGGATCGATTCACGCCCATCATCTGGCGCAATGGCATCAAGCGCCCGGCGCTGGACCGAGTGCCAAAGGAAAGACCCGGCACCATCGCCAAAGAGATCACCGCCGCGGCTAGGCTCGCCTAGCCGCGCTTTTTTATTTCAAAAACTGAATCGTCAATTGATTAACAAAAACCAAAACAAAAACAATTATCGGCAAATAAATCCACCAAGCCGGCACGCCTTTGAGCAAAATTGTTTTGGGGCCGTGACGCTTCAACTTCAGCCACATCGTTCCCACAAAAATCCCTTCGGCTGCCAAAAACGAACCGCCCACCAAGGACACCAAACCAAAAAAATCCCGCCAGCCGCTCAAATAAATAAAAATTGGTAAAATCACCACCACCACCAAACCCAACCAGCGCGGCCAGCGAAAATCCACTGTCAAGATATTATTAATGTCAAAACCGATAATGATATAGGCATGCCAAAGAGCTAAGAGTCCCATTAAACTGATAAAAACTATTGAGCCCAGCGGCAGTTTCCCCACCAAACCAGAAACTGTATCATCACTGACTACTCCGCCAGTCAGCGCCAAAACTCCCAGCACGAACAGGAAATAAAAGATGGCGACGGTAATGACGGTGCCGACGATGACTTTTTTCACATCCTGCTTGCGGGCGTAATTAATCAACTCCACCACCGCCGCCCGGCCGGAGAGGGCGAATAACAATGGCCCCACTACCAAACCCAAGCCGCCAACAACCGGCTGCAAGCCAGCCGCCACGTCGATATTGGGCAAGCCATAAAGGAAGATTAGAGCCACAACAACAGCGATGGCTCCAGAAGTCACGGCTTCCACTAAAGCCAACTGCCGCAGGCCAGCATAAATAGCCAAAGAACCGCCCAGCCAGAAAAGTAAGACTGCCGCCAGTTCAACCAGAGGATTGCTAAAAGAGATAATCAACCCGACAAAGCGCAGAAATAAAATCAAATAAATCACCATAATCAGCACCATCTGAATCACTGTCAGGATAAAACCCACCCACTCTCCCAAATCGCCCAGATAAATTTTGGCCAAGCTAACAAAATTATGTTTTCCGGGAGTGCGCAATAAAATATCAGCGTACATCAGGTGAAAAACAATCATCACCCAAGCAAAAAAAGTAAGCCACAGCACACCCCGCGCCAATCCCAATTGAGAAAAAGCATAAGGCAAAGAAAAAACTCCGGCGCCCACCATCGCTCCAGAAAGCAATCCGGCCGATAAAAATGTTTGCCTTCTCATCGATGATTAATCGCTTTATCCTTATCAATCAGCTGTACGACCTCTTTCAGTAATTCTTTGGGGTTGCGAGAATAGACAATCTTGCCCGGGCCGCGATGCGATCTCTCCACTATCTCCCGGATATGATCAGCAGTAATGCCTGTTCCTTCCAGCACCCCAATTGGTTTTTGATCTTCAAAGGCAATGGTGAATTCATTGAGTGTGCCCATCCGGCCGCAGACAATAATCACTGCGTCAGCGGCGCGGGTTAAAAGAAGATTGCGGCCGGAGTATTCAAAGCCGGTAAAAACAATGGTGTCATGATAATCAATGGGCAGATGATAGGTCTTGATGTGGGCCGTTTCCGAGGCCGCCGGTGAAAAACCAATAACCGTGCCGCCAGCTGACTTGGCGCCCTTGGCTGCCCAATAGGGCGTGCCAGTGGTGGCGCCGGTAACCAGCACCATATCAGCCTGCGCCACCAACTTGCCTAACTCTTCAGCTTTTTCTAAAGCGTCGGCTGAACAGTAGCCGGTTTCCGCCGCTCCGGAAATACAAATTTTATATTTTATTTTGTGCCGCGTTGGCATACAAAAATTATACCATAATTCCTAATTCATAATTCATAATTCATACTTCACCCCGATATCAGGAATTATTGCCTCAATAGCCAGATCGTCTCTGACTTTCCGGACTAAAGCCGCGCTTTGATCATCTTCGCCCTGCACCACGAAAATTTTTTTAAGCAGTTGCCGTTGGGGTTTAAGCCAGTCGAGCAACTGCGGCTGGTCAGCATGAGCTGAATAGCCGCCGATGGCTTTAATCCGCGCCCGCACCGGCACTTTTTCGCCAAGAATTTTTACTTCTTTGGCGCCGTCAAGTAATTGCCGGCCCAGCGATCCGGTGGCTTGATAGCCGATAATCAATAAAGTGTTGTGGGAGTCTGATAGATAATTTTTCTCATGAAATAAAATCCGGCCGGCATTGGACATACCAGAACCGGCGATGATTACTTTAGGCGGCGGCGTCCGGGCGATGGCCTTTGACTCTTCGGTAGTCATCGTCATTTTTAAATCTTTAAATTTGAAATGGATTTCCCCATCAGCTTTAAGATAATTTTTGTATTGGTTGTAAACATCAGTGAGGCGGATGGCCAAGGGACTATCCAAAAATATCGGCACCCGGGGGATCCGCCCCTCATCAGCCAGCTTGTCAATTTCATAAAGCATCTCCTGCGTCCGCTCCATGGCAAAAGCCGGAATCATTAAAACCCCGCCGGCCTTGGCAGTTTCCTCTATTAAATCCTCCAAAATTTCCTGGCGCTGTTCCAAATCCTCATGCGTCCGGCCGCCATAAGCTGATTCCATCACCGCATAATCGCATTCCGGCAGATTATCTTTATCACCAAGCAGAGGCGCCGGACTATTACCCAGATCGCCGGAAAAAACAATTTTAGTTTTACCATCGTCAAAAAGAATACTGGCCGAACCGAGAATATGGCCGGAGTTATATAGGGAAACTTTTAAATTCCCAATGGTCAGCGGTTGGTAGTAATCAATTGTCTGCCAAGCCTCCATCACCACCCGGGCGTCACCCTCGGTGCAAAGGGGCGGTTTATTATGCTTCCTGGCCTCCTGCTCCAAGACATGAATTGAATCCAGCAACAGTAGGGCGGCGGCCTCTTTAGTCGGCGGGGTGGAATAAATTTTCCCTCTAAATCCCCTCTTGGAAAGCAGGGGGAGGCGGCCGATGTGATCAATATGGGTATGCGTCACAAAAACCGCCTCGATCTCTGTTGGTTTATAAGGAAACGGCTCCCAGTTCTGTCTTTCCACATAATTACTGCCCTGCTTCAGGCCGCAATCAATTAAAATTTTCGTATCTCCGGACTCCAGCAAATAATTGGCGCCGGTGACTTCTTTAACACCGCCATAGAAAGTCAACTTCATTATTCAATTATAACAAAACTATCCCTTAATCACTGCCTTAACAGTTTCTTTATCACTCCAGGGCAGCTTCTGACCGTTGGCTAAATGAATAAACTGCTCACTACCTTTGCCAGTGATCACCACTGTATCCCGCGGCTGGGCCAAGCTGATAGCTTTTCTAATCGCCTCCTGTCTGTCTAAAATTTCGTGAACATTAGAAATTAAAAATTGGACATTAGAAATTCCAGATTTTATCTCAGATAAAATCTGGCTAGGTGGTTCATCATAAGGATCCTCGTTGGTTAAAATAATCTGATCGCACATTTCGCTGGCAATTCTGCCCAGCTCCGGTCGCTTCCACCGATCGCGGCCGCCGCCAGCCGACCCCAAAACACAGATTAGTTTTGTAGGAATTTCCGGATGACTAATCGCCCGCAGAGTTTCATAAACTTTACGCAAAGAATCTGGGGTGTGGGCATAATCCACCACTATCACAAAGGGCTTTTTTTGAATAAACTCCATCCGTCCCGGCACGCCCGGGAATTCCGCAACTGCTTTTTTAATAACCTCTTCACTAACTCCTAACCACTGCCCCACCGTCACCGCCGCTCCGACATTATATCTATTAAAATCCCCCACCAACGTGCTTCCCAAATCACTTTTACCATACAACCAAGTTTTGTTGCCAACCACTTCCTTAAAGTATCGATGGTTGCGGTCGTCTTGATTAACAAAAATCCTGCCGCCCAATGAATGGACATAGCGGAAAAATTTTAGTTTCTGCTCGCGGTATTTTTCAAAAGACCCGTGGGCCTCAATATGTTCGGCCGAGAGATTAGTAAAGACGCCGGCCCGCCAATAAATAAACAGATGGCGGTTCAAAGCCACGCCTTGGGAAGTTGTTTCCACAATTGCGTACTGGCAACCAGCCTCTACCGCCTCACTTAAAAAGTTTTGAATAAAAAAACGGCCGGGCATGGTATTGCCAAAAGGATTAAGCTGGGAACTATCGCCGACTTTCACCCAAATCGAAGAAAGGAGAGCGGTTTTTTTACCGGCCGCCTCAAGAATAGCATTAATCAACTCAATGACAGTTGATTTGCCTTTGGTGCCAGTCACGCCAATCACAAAAATTTTACTGGCGGGAAATCCATAAATGCAGGCGCCGATAAAAGCCAGAAAGGTATGATAAAACCACGGCGCCAACGGCAGTTTATACAAAACTTTTAGGAGGGGAATATCTCTAAATTTCTCTAAAAGACGATTAAAAAAATCGCGCATTTTTTAAATCTTTAAATGTTTAGATGTTTCTCGTCTGCAAAAGCCGGAGAGCGCCTTTCAGCCGACTTTCCAATCCCTTCGTCTTCCCATCCAGCTTCTCAATTGCCTTCCGGGCGTCAGAACGGCTGTAGCCCAACCCCACCAACGCCTCCTCAACATCAATATCAGCCTCCATCAGCCGGACTGTTTCTTCAGATTTCAGAGTCGGCAGTTTACCGCGCAGCTCTAAGACTATCCTCTCGGCCGTCTTTTTGCCAACCCCGGGCGCCCGCACCAGCAGATCCGGCTTGCCTTCGTTAATGGCCGCCGCCAACTGGTCAACCGTTGCCACTGCCATCACTGCCAAAGCCGACTTGGGACCGACACCGCTGATGGTCAATAATTTTTCAAAAAAATACAACTCTGTTTCCCGAAGAAAGCCATAGAGATCCAAAGCATCTTCCCTGACATTAAGATAGGAATAAAGCTGTACCGGCTCCCCGATCCCCGGCAGTTTCTCTAAAATCCGCGGCGCCACATAAACTTTATGCCCCAAGCCAGCTACGTCAACTACAACAAATCCTTCTTTTTTAGCCGCCAGATTGCCCCTGAGGCTGTAAATCACTATAATAGTAAAACAAATCGCCGCTTAAAATTCAATTTCTATGAGTTTCCATCTAATTTCTCAATTTCAGCCCAAAGGCGACCAGCCTCAAGCTATTAAAAAGCTAATTGGCGGCCTCGACGAAAACCTGAAAGACCAGGTGCTTTTGGGCGTCACCGGATCAGGCAAAACCTACACCATGGCTTCGGTGATTGCCAAAACCGACCTGCCAACACTGATCATTTCTCCCAACAAGACTCTCGCCGCCCAGCTCTATCAGGAATTCAAAAACTTCTTCCCCAGCAATGCTGTCCACTATTTTGTTTCTTTTTACGACTACTACCAACCCGAGGCCTATCTACCGCTGACTCAAACCTATATTCAAAAAGACGCCCGGATTAATCTGGATATTGATAAACTGCGCCACGCCGCCATTCAAAGTGTTTTGTCGCGGCCGGATGCAATTGTGATCGCTTCTGTTTCCTGCATCTACGGCCTCGGCAGTCCGGAAAACTATCGCAAAGCCCGCTTGAAAATGCGCGTCGGGCAAATAATCAACGAAAAAGACATTGAGCGCCATCTGCAATTCCTCCGTTATGAAAAAGCTCGCCCCAACCAAGAACCCGCGCTCGGTCAATTCGCTCTACTAAACTATCTCCACGATCGTAGAATTACTTTAGTAAAAGTACATTTGGTAACCGATGAAAAACTAGAAATCGAGATCAAAAAAAGAAGAATTAAAACAATTCAATTGGTCAATGATCAATTGTCAACTGTCAAAAGTCAAACTTTGCTGGATATTTATCCAGCAAAGTTTTGGGTCACTCCCCAGCATCTCTTTAATCTCTCTCTGCGCAACATTAAGACTGAAATGGAAGAGAGAATGGACGAACTGCAGGCCGCCGGCAAATTTGAAGAAGCCGACCGGCTGGAACGCCGTACTCTTTTTGATCTGCAGATGCTTAAGAAAAAAGGCTATGTCCACGGAATTGAAAATTACTCCCGCCATTTAGATTTTCGCCAGCCCGGCGAGCCGCCGCTGACATTACTTGACTACTTCCCCCGCCCCTTTCTGCTCTTTATTGACGAATCCCACATTGCCATTCCTCAACTGCGGGCGATGCAGGAAAGCGACCGGCGCCGCAAGCAGACTTTAGTGAATTATGGTTTTCGTCTGCCTTCAGCCTTTGATAACCGGCCGCTCGCTTTTAAAGAATTCAACCAACGCATTGGCCAGACAATTTGTGTCTCGGCCACTCCCGGGTCATATGAATTAGAGCGCGGCCGGGTGGCGGAACAATTGGTTCGCCCCACCGGCATCCTTGATCCAAAAATTATTGTCCGGCCGGCGGTTTCTCAAGTAGCTAATCTGATTGAAGAAATCACCAAGCGTGTCCGCAACAACGAACGAGTCCTGGCTCTCACTCTCACCAAACGCGCCTCGGAAAACCTCACAGAATTTCTCTTGGCCCGGGGCATCCGCGCCAATTATATGCACTCGGAAATCAAAACTCTGCAGCGACCGAAAATTCTCAATCAATTGCGGCGGGGCGATGTCGATGTGTTGGTGGGCATCAATCTTTTACGGGAGGGGCTGGATCTGCCGGAAGTTTCTCTGGTTGCGATTCTTGACGCGGACCGAGAGGGTTTTTTGCGCAATCACCGCAGTTTGATGCAAATGGCTGGCCGAGCTTCACGTTCCATCAAAGGCGAGGTAATCCTCTACGCCGACTTCCTCACTGACTCCATTAAAAAAACAATTACTGAAACTGAGCGGCGCCGAAAAATTCAGGCTCGCTATAACAAGAAGCTGGGCATCATCCCGGCCTCCATCATTAAGAAGTTGCATGAACCACATCTTTCTGATATTGTATAAACCTATATAAACTTATGCCGATTACTAAATCAGCCCAAAAAGCTTTGCGCCAAAGCCAACGGCGCTATGAACGCAACTTGGCCAAAAAGAAGGCTATGAAGGAAGCCATTAAAAAATTCAAAAAATCCCTCTCCCCCGGGGATTTGTCTTTGGCTTTCAAAAAATTGGACAAGGCGGCTAAAACTCACATCATCCACTCCAACAAAGCTGCCAGATTGAAATCGAGGCTGAGTAAGTTAGTAGCCGCGGCTAAATAATTACTCCACCCTCTTAATCACAATCTCTTCAGGAGCGACAACGCGGCCGTCACTGAAGTTTTGGTATCGGAATTATAGTCCTCTATAACATAATCCACATCCATTCCCGCATCCTCAATGGCCATTGTAAAGCCATCACGGGCCGCCTCACCGGAGAAAGCGGCGTAGAGGGGGGGCTACAAATTTGTCAAATTATATTAAAAAAGCCTTTTAAGCAACTCATACACTCTGCTCCGGGGCGCGGCCAAATAAACTAAAATCTCCTTCGCAGATTCTCGTATTTCAAAAACGATTCTGTAAGCAACTCCCCGAAAATTAGTATGATAGGAGCGGAGAAATGATGCTCTACCTGAAAGTTTTGGAAATTGATGAGGATTGAATTTTAATCTCTCGACTTCTTTTAACAAAAAAGCCCGCGTCTGCGGGTCTAATTTTTTCATAAATCTAATCGCGTGTTTAGTAAAAGCAATAAAATAACCCATTAAAGCAGCTGCCTCTTGGCCTCATCTAAAGATATAATCCTTCCCGCTTTAGCATCTTTCAGGCTTTTTTCTAAGTTATCCATTGCTTCTTGGTCTAGAAGCAACTCCAGGGTCAACTTTTCTGACTCTGTAAGTTTAGGCAATAGTTGTTTAATTTTATTTACAGCCCTCTTGGCCTCAACAAAATTAGTGGTTGTTATTTTTGCGGGCATATTATAATTATAATGCTAATTTAATACAAAATCAATAAGCGCCGCTTCATAATCTAATTTTCCCGATTTTACCGCTACATCATAGTCAGCCATCTGGATTTTTTGGCTGCTGCCGGTGAAAGCGGCCAAGAGATTAAAGATTTTGCCGGGATCCTCGTTGTGGAGAAGGATTTCCAAAGCCGGTATTTTTGTGGATAAGTCGCCTTTCCAAGAAATTTGTTTGATTAAATCTATAAAATCATACCTTAATTGAAAATTGAAAATTGGTAATTGAAAATTGCACAGAGTAAGCTGATCAAGCTCTGTAATCAGCCCCCACGAATCCCCTTGATAAGCTGTGACTAAACCGTTGATAACCTGTGGACTTAATGTTAACTGCCGGCTAACAGCCTGTTGATTAATAAACTTTTCCCAAGCAGCCCCTTCTAAATTTTTGAATTCTTCGGCTTTTGCGCCTTTGGGCGGATCGCCTTTTTCAGTTGAGACTAATAAAACCAGACTTTCATCGTCTAAAACAGCCGCCTGATCATCCCAGCCGGAAATTATAGCTAGTTTCTTCCCGCCAAAAAGCGACCGAGCTTCTAAAAATTCTTTCAATCGGTCAGGGGCGCCTTCCTCGTCCAAATCAAACCTGTCAATAGTCAAAGCCGAGTGTTTGGCTTTGTATTTTTCTATTATTTCCCGCTGTTTTTGCTGGCGCCGATAGCTGTCGGGGCCATAGAGAAAGATAATCATAACCTCTGGCATCTAGGACAATAAAACGCCGACCGCCCTCCTTTTTTAGCGCGTTTGATGACCCCGCCGCAACCCTTGAAGCACTTTTCGCCTTCGCGCTGATAGATCAACCGCTTTTTCTGATAATAACCGGACTCGCCGGAGGGCATACGATAGTCGGCAATGGAAGTGCCGCCGAGCTTGAGAGCCAGCTTAAGAATTTTTCTGCTGGCTTGCCAAAGAGCTTTTAATTCTTTCCTACTCAACCGGCGGGCTGATTTGAAAGGATGGATCCGCGCCACAAACAAAATTTCGCTGGCATAGATATTGCCGATACCTGATATAACTGTCTGATCCATTAAAACTTGGTAAATGGTTTTGTTGCGGCTGGCGACTCGCTTGGCAAATTCTTCAAAAGAAACCGCTAAGACATCCGGGCCGAGCTGACGCAATTCTTTAGACTTTTCAATTTCCTCGCGCGAACCAAAAGCCACTTTGCCGAATTTGCGCAAATCTGACAAGCCAATCATCTGACCATTATCTAAAGTCAAAATAAAGTGGATATAGTCATTGACGCGTTCTTTTAAGGCCAGCGGCGAGATTGGCGTGATTTTTTTGCCGTCAACTTTCCACTTGCCAATCAAAATATGCCCGGTCATCTTCTGATGAACCAATAGGACCCGATCCGAATCCCCGAGATAAAACAATATATTCTTCCCAACACGACGGACGTTTTTAATCTTATAACCAACCGCTTTTTCAACCGGCTTCAGTTTTTTCCAATCATACCAAGCAGCAACAATCTTCCTCCCCCGGACAGTTTTATTTAAAAAATCAACAGTTGTTTGTACTTCCGGCAGCTCGGGCATAAATTTAGTTAAAAATTGAAAAATTAAAATTAAAAATGACAGTTTAAAGTTAAAAAATCACCTCTTGCCTTTCAAGGTCAACAAACTTGAAGCTAAAATATTAGCAATCTCTACCAATTCTTTCAATAACCAAGCTAATTCTTTCTCGTCGCCCTTGATCATATCTCTTAAGAGAGTAAGCCAAAGCTTTGATTCATTGGCAGATTTCAAGGAATGAGTGAAAAAATTGATAAAATCACGCTTTGAACTCGCAGAAAGAGCTTCTATATAATTAGCAAGGATACTCGTTCCACTCCTAAGTAATTGTTTGCCCATAATCTCACAAGTAGAATCTCTTGGTAATTTGTCAATGAATTTAACTAATCTCAAAACCCATCTATAAAGCCTGATTTTAAACTCATTTTTAAATTTTAAATTGTCATTTTTCACTTTAAACTTTCAACTTTTAACTTTTAGAGGGATGGAGAAATAAAAAGTAGAGCCTCTATTTGGCACTGACTCCACCCAAACTTTACCCTTATGCGCCTCAATAATGTTTTTCGCGATGTAAAGACCTAGCCCAGAGCCAGTGGGAACGGTTTTCTTAATATTTTCGCCACGGAAAAATTTGCTGAACAGTTTAGCAATGTCTTCTTCTTTAACTCCGACGCCAGTGTCTTTGACGCTCACCTGCGCCTGACTGTCTTTTACCTCTAATTTCACTGTCACCTCACCCCCAGAAACATTATATTTAATAGCATTATCAATCAGGTTAGTAACCGCCATCGCCAGCCGGTTGGAGTCAGCTGAAATTATTACTTCATTTTCCTCGGGGCGATCGAAGTAAATATTTATTTTGGACTCTTTGGCCGCTGGCAAAGCCCCGGCTAAAACCTGATCCAAAAATTCCACCAGATTGACATCTTGAAACTGAAAACCAAATCTGCCCTCTTCAATCTGAGCGGCGTTTAATAAATCATTAATTATTTTCAAAGCCGCTTGGACGGCTTTATAGCCAGTGTCAATTAATTGTTGGGCCTCAGTATCTAATCCAGAAACTTTTTTAAGATTTTCAAAAGCCCAATTAGCTGCCGTCGTCGGTGTCCGTAATTGATGCCCGGCAATGGTGATAAACTCGCTTTTGGCTTTTAAAAGTTCGGCCTCGCGGCTCTTATCTTTAATAATTTTTAGAAAGTGATCGCCCACCTCAATCGTGGCCGTCTCCAACTCGCGGTGGGGATTTTCTAAAATAATTTTTAAAACCTCAGGAGAAACACCCACCTCTGACAATCGCACTACGGTTGGCGCCAGCGACGCATAAATCACCGGTGACAGAGCCTGCCATTTTGCTTCCTGGGCGCGCTCGAGGGTAAAATTCTGGCCGACTATCTCACTGGCCTTAATCCGAAAAATATCCTCGGCCCGCTGATTGAAAACACTCACCTTAAAACTCCGGTCATAAACAACAATCGCCTCGCCCATTACCGCCACCAAAGCTCCAAATAAAGCTTTTTCCAGTGCGGCCGCCGGCGCTGTTTCTGTTTTACCAACTCCCCAAAGTGACATTAACCTTGAGCGGCACTGCCAGTTTATAAACTGATTCCATAATTTCTTTAATGGCGGCGCTGCTCCCTTTTATTTTACCTTTTTCTATCTCAAAGACCAATTGGTCGTGAATGGAAAGCAATAAAGGATATTTAGCGGTTTTGATCATCGCTAGCTTGATAATATGAGCTGCCAAACTCTGAATAGGGAAATTGATAGCCGCTCGTTCCTCTCCCGGGCCAAGCTCTCGCCGCTGGCCTTCTAAATTCTCAACATAACCATTCTGTTGCAATTCCCATTTTACTTTCTCCTGCCACTGCCGAACCTTTTTAAACTCCAGAAAATACTCTTCGATAAACTGTTCGGCCTCTTTGCGACTCAAGCCAGAGACGCGGGCAAAGGCAGCTGCTCCCATTCCATAGATGACGCCAAAGTTTAAAGTCTTGGCCAGATTGCGCTGCTCTTTAGTGACCTTCTCCAGTGGTACATTAAAAACCTTACTGGCTGTCAGCTGGTGAATATCCAAATCTTTGGCAAAGGCCTCAAGCAAAGCCGGGTCTTTGGTGACAGTAGCCAGCACCCGCAGTTCAATCTGGGAATAATCAACAGAAATCAAAGTGTGGCCAGCAGCCGCCACGAGAACCTCACGTAATTGTGAGGGGACATTCTGCAGATTGGGATTTTGGCAAGTGAGGCGGCCGGTAGCGGTGGCATCCTGAAGAAAAGTGGGGTGGATGCGGCCGTCGCGGCTGGCCCGACTATATTTCAGCCACGGCTCAAGATAGGTGGAAAGTAGTTTGAATTGCTCGCGGTATTGGAGAATCTTGTCAATAATCCGATGGCTGCCGCGCAAATTATCCAAAGCCGCCTCGCTGGTGGAGCGGAGGCCGGTTTTGGTGCGGCGGCCGCCTTTAACCAACTTTAATTTCTCAAAAAGAATCCGCGACAACTGCCGGGGCGAATTGAGATTAAAATCTTCGCCCGCTAATTTCTTAATTTCTGCCGCCAATTTCCTAATTTCTTTTCTTAACTTTTCACTTTTGACTTTTAACTTTTCGCGGTCAACCAAGATTCCACGCCGGCGCATTGCCTCTAAAACCGGGCCTATTGACAAACTTTTAACCATATTGCTAGTCTTAATATAATGCCGGAATTCGGAACTTTCGGCAAGATATCAAAGTTCTTTGGAGGACAGAGATGAACACGCCAGTGATTCTTAGAATCCTGACGGCTGTGCCCGGGGAAAAGGGCAAAATGACTGTTTATGTAAGTCGAAGTGAAGAGAAAGAAGGTCATTGGGATTTTGAATCGGTGGAATTGATCGCCGATAACAACCCAGCGGCCTTCCGGATTGCAGATTTTTTGCAAGCAGAAGCCCCTACAAAAAGAAAATGGGGCGCCTGATGCGGGACGACCACCGGCGGTCCCGGGCGCGGCTATCGAGCCGCGACCCGGGGTTTTTTATTTTTACTAGAAGCCTAGTTACCTAATTATTTTACTATTACTTACTATTACTCAACTACTCAACTAATTAGACGATCGTTTAATTAGTTGAGTTCAATCTTTTTATCAAACTGATAAATCCCAAATTTTCGAAATATTTAACTAAACCACCCCTATCAATCGCTTCTAATTTCAAGTCATTAAGCGACTGGACAAACAGCGGCACATCTCTTTTAATAGTGGCCAGTTTTTTAGAAAACAACGCCTCCTCTTTTTTATCAGTTAATTTCAGACCAATTTTATCCGACACCTGCCAAAGATTTTCAAAAAGATTTTCCAGCGTGCCGTATTTTTTAATCAAGGGGCCTGCGGTTTTCGGCCCCACTCCCTTTACCCCGGGAATATTATCAGAAACATCGCCCAATAAACCCTTGAGATCGGGCAGTTGTTCAGGCCTTAAATCATAGCGGGCTGCCACGGCTTTTTCATCATAGGTCATGGTGTCGCTGATGCCGGTTTTGAGAAATTCCACCACTACTTTATCGTTTTCCACCAACTGCAGAAGATCGAGGTCGCCGGAAAATATCACAATTTTCAGATTGGGTTCCTTTTTAAATTTCTCCGCCAAAGTGCCGATTAAATCATCAGCTTCAAAGCCCGGCATCTCCACCACCCGAATCTGGAATTTATCCAAAAGCTCACGGCTGATCTTAAATTGGGAGATCAGCTCATCAGGCGGCGCCTGCCGGGTGGCTTTGTATTGCGCATATTCTTTTCGCCGAAAAGTCTCTTCCGGCCGGTCAAAACAGGCGGCCAGATAATCAGGTTGATGCTCGCGGAGGATTTTTAAAATGACATTGGCTAAACCATAAACAGCGCCGATGGGCTGGTTGTCGGGCGTGGTTAGAGCCGGCAAGGCATGAAAAAAACGATAAATCAGAGCGTGAGCATCTATTAAAAGGAGGGTTTTCACTTTTATTTCCGGTATTGAGATTCCAGACGAGCCACCCGATCTTCTAATCTTCGCAGTTGAACAGAAAGAAAGGTATTTTCTTCGTCAAGTTTCTTAAAAAGAGTCAGTATCTCGTCTAATTTCGTTAGTAAATCGGTAAATTTATTCTCCAAGATATCCAGCCTTTGATTAACTTGATGGAAGTCTTTTTGAACCGACTTAGCTAACGGCTCAACCGCCTCTAAAACAGCCTCTTTTATAAATTTCTTAGTGATAACCGGCATTGCTTTATTTTATAATAATTCTCCTTTCTTTAGCAATCCTGCTGTGCTCAAAATAAATCCACTGAACGCCGCGTTTGGGTAATAAACTTTTAATCTTATCCGCCCATTCAATTAAGACAATGTTGTGCTTATTAGCGAGAATTTCTTTTAGGCCGAGCTTGAGCAGTTCTTTGGAATTTTTTAATCTATAGCAATCAATATGGTAGGCGTTCTTAAATCTTAAATCATAAATCTTAAATCTTTTTATAATCACGAATGTCGGGCTGGTGATGCGGCTGCGGACGCCTTGGGCGCGCAAAAATGCCTGAACAAAAGTGGTTTTGCCCGATCCCAATTCTCCCACCAGCGCAAAAATCCTTTTTTTAGATCGGGCTAATTTTTGGGCTAATTTTTTGGTATCACCAACTGATTCCGAAACCATTCTTGATATATTAATAGAACCCCGACTATTGAGCAACAAAAAAAAGGCTCCTACGAGACTTCCCGTAGGAACCGGTGGAGACTGGAGGGCTCGCGGAAGAGCTGTTTAATCGAGAGCGGCTCCATCCCAAGGAGAGTGCGGCGACTAAGTCCTCCCTGCCACTCAGCATCAAGGCGTCTCACTAGCGCCTGGAATTCCTGCTGGTAAGAACCATGAGCTCTCTCCAAGAAACCTCGCCCCAAGAAAGGCTCCCGCTCACCGAAGTTGGGATCAGACTTGAGACGAAACCGGCGCAGGAGAGGGTAGTAAGGGCCAAAGTCAACATCAAAGACGTGGAGATAGCGCTCGCTGAGCAACTTGATGAAGGCCGGGGTTTTTTCGTCGAGATTTCCCTCAGCGACACCACTGACCTGAATTTCGCAATGACTGTCATTGAGGAACAACAGCCGGGAACGCATCAAGGTCTTCATAAGAAAATCAGTGTCGACAGCGTCTCGCTGCCAGATCTGATACTCCAACACCGACCCAAACTTGTTCTGGGCCTGACGGCGTTCCTTAGAAGAACAATGAAACCCGGCCAGCAACTCGTAGAAGCGGCGACGGTATGGCTCTATATGATGAGTGGAATATAAAACCACCTCCACTGTTTGACCCAACCGGCGGGCCATTTCCGAGAACAGTTCAGACAATTTTTCAGGTGGAACATGAACCATCATCAACTTGAGCGAACTCCCCGACTCCGGATCAGACAAGTAAAACCCCCTGTCCTTGTTTCTGCCAAACACGGCTAAGCTCCTTTCTCTTGATTGGTTAAGTTTGAAGTCCTATATATATTATAGGTAAATTAAAGGGATTTGTCAAATCAAGGCACTAGAGGGCGGCGGCAGACTGAGATGTTGATAAGCGGCCGGGGTCACCATCCGGCCTGAAGAGGTTCGTAATAAAAATCCCAGAGACATTAAATACGGCTCGGAAATTTCCTCGATATTCTCCGCCTCATCATTGAGGGCGGCCGCCAGAGAATTAATTCCCACCGGCCCCCCATTAAATTTTCTGATAATGATTTCCAAAAGCCGCCGGTCAGCCGGCTCCAGTCCCAACTCATCAATCTCCAAGAGATCAAAAGTCTTACTGGTTACCGCCAGATCAACTTGGGGCTGATTGTGAACCTCAGCATAGTCGCGGACTCGCTTGAGAAGACGGTTAGCCACCCGGGGAGTGAAACGAGCCGCCCGGGCAATCATCGTCACTGCTTCTGGGCTCAGACGCATATTGAGAATTTTGGCCGAGCGGCGAATAATAGCTTCAATATCATTTAATTCATAGAAATCCAGCTTGAAAGAAGCGCCAAAGCGCGATCTTAGGGGCCCGGAGATCAAATGAACCTTGGTGGTGGCGGCAATGAGAGTGAAGGGCGGCAAATCAATGGCTACTGAGCGCGCCCCCGGTCCTTTGCCGATCACCAGATGCAGTTTGCGGCTCTCCATCGCCGGATAAAGCACCTCTTCAATCGTCTTATTTAAACGATGGACCTCGTCAATAAAAAGGACATCATTATTTTCAAGGTTGCTTAAAATCGCCGCCAAATCTCCCATTTTCTCAATGGCCGGGCCAGAAGTGACCTTGAGATTGCAGTCCAACTCCTTGGCGGCGAGGTAGGCGAGGGTGGTCTTGCCAAGACCGGCCTGACCATAAAATAATAGGTGGTCGCAGGCTTCACCGCGCTTTTTGGCAGCTTCAAGAATTATCTGGAGATTTTGCTTGATTTTCTCCTGACCGACATAGTCTTGCCAATAACTGGGCCGGAGCAGACTATCGATGGGTAATTCAGTCATGAAAATTATCCCCTTGACTTTTGGGGAATGAGTATGTTATAATCCTATAGTTTGAAAGGGTCATCTCTCTGGGGGCAGGAGTTATTCTTAGCTTTCTGGATGGCTCGGCTCCGGCTGGGTCACTCCTCGGGATAATTCTAAACTCTTTTATCTAAAAGGGAACCAAAGCTCCAGCCAAGACTGGAGCGCGCCCCCAGAGAGATGGCTCTTTTATTTTTTTAAATTTTCAATTTGCCAGTCACCATCTCCACCTCCTCTAATGTGGTTATACCACGAAGGGCTTTGATCAGACCATCGCCTTGGAGGGTAATCATCCCCTGTTTTAGAGCAAACTCCTGAATTTCTGTTTCGCTGGCCTGTCTTTCAATTAAACTTTCGATATTGGCCTCAATTTTCAGCAATTCAAAGACGCCAATCCGGCCTAAGTAGCCGGAGTGATTGCATTGAGGACAACCAACAGCCTCAAAAATTTTAATTTCCAATCCAGACTTATCCACAGCCGCCGGCAGGCTGGCCAAAAATTTTTCTAAACTGATTTTCAGCTCTGGCGCCGGGTCTTTTGGCCGCCGGCACTGCTGACAAAGCCGCCGCACCAAGCGCTGAGCCATTACCAAATTCAGAGCCGGACCGATGCTGGTATTTTTTATACCCAAGTCAAGCAGTCGGGGAATGGCGCCAGCGGCCTCATTGGCGTGGACAGTGGAAAAAACCAGATGGCCGGTTAAAGCGGCCTGAGTGGCGATCTCAGCGGTTTCCTGATCGCGAATCTCCCCCACCAAAATCACATCCGGGTCCTGCCGAATAATTGAACGCAGACTATTAGCAAAGCTGTATTCACCATCAGGAAAAACCTGGGTCTGCTCGATGCCCGGCAGATGGTATTCAATCGGGTCTTCGATGGTAATGATTTTGATTTCCGGTGTCTGCCGTTTTTTAAGAAAGGCGTAGAGGGTGGTGGTTTTCCCCGAACCAGTGGGACCGGTGTTAAGAATCATGCCGTTGGGCGCAAATAATTCTTCCTCAAGCGCCAACAGGTCGTCTGGCCGCAAACCCAAATCTTCCAACTTGATCCCAATGGCATCAGGATCCAACAACCGCATAACCACCGTCTCGCCGTATTCTGACGGCACCACTGATACCCGAATCTCCACATCTTTATCAGGCAAATGAAAACTAAAGCGGCCATCTTGGGGCCGATCAGTGACATTGAGTTTTAAATTGGAAAGAATTTTAATTCGAGAAAGAAGAAGTTTGTAGTACTCCAGAGAGATGGCCGCCACATCATTAAGCTGACCATCAATGCGAAAGCGAATTTTGATGCTGTCGGCCTCAACCTCAAAATGCGCATCTGAGGCGCGGTTGGCCAAAGCGCCGGCAAAAGTAATGTCCAAGAGGGCAGAGATGGGCTGATTTTGAAAATCAAAGGCGGCAATAGCTTCTTTAACTAAAGGCAAATTAACTAGTTTTTGCTGAAGGACGGCCAGCTGATCTTCCAAGCGCCGCCGTTGCCGCTCCTCAGCTTCTTTCTGCAGACCGGAAAGTTTGCCCTCAATAGGAAACACAACTTTACCCTATCATCGGCTGGTAAATATTTGAAGTGGAAAAAAATAGTTCTATTCTATCTTCTAGTTTTGGGTTTCAAACCATTTATTCTTAAATATTCTACAAATTCCTGGATCTTCTTCTGTTCTTCTTGCCAAAGTTCTGCTTCTCTTTCTTTGGGTGATTTAATCTTGGGAATTTTAAAGAAATCGTCTTTGGTTCTATCAAAGCCCGGCTGGAGGAAACAGCTAGTCAAAAACATATCTAATTCAAGACTTTTGATTTGTTCTTTAACTGTGTTTAGATTGGCTATTATTTCCTCCCGCCTCTCAGGAAAATTTTCTAAATCCAATAAGATTAATCCCCACCGATTTCTAATAACCCTTACTTCGTTATTTAACTCCTGACAATTTTTTAGATCCAACGCCACTAACGGTGGAGCAGTAACTGCCCCCACCACACCCACCGCCTTTCCCAACAATTTTAAGCCTTTACCAAACCTTCCCAATTTTGAGAGCCAACTAGGTTTGGCTGGCCCCGAAAGACGACGAGGCGGCCTGACAAAGGCCCGGGACCGTTCGGCCTCGCTCACCATCTCGGTTAACTGCCGCGCTTTGGCAAAATCATAAAAACGCTTCATCTGTTCGTATTGTCTGGCAAAATTCCGGTTTTCAAAAAAATTATTTAGCCCCGGGATTAATTTCAGGGCAACCTCCTTGGAAAGTTTGCTAGCGACAACAATCCCAGAAAAAACAATATAGGCCTTAATATACCAAGGCAAATCTTTTAAATTAAAAATTGACTGCTCATATTGTTGTTGAGTAATTTGTTGTTGAGTAATCTGGCTTTTATTATATTCATCAGTCAGTCTCTCTAATTCCCTAATCGCCGCCTTTTCCTTCGGAGTTAATTCTTCAGAGCTGGCAGCTTCAAGCGCCCGCTGAAAATCTTCAAGACTTAACCCTGAACCAAAAATAATTTTTTTCGCCGCCTCAATATCTGGAGCTCCACTCAACTCAGCTTCGAATCGACTCAATTTCCTATCAAATTCCTTAACCGCGGCGGTCTGGGCTTTAACTAATAAAAAACCATTGCCTAGATTAAAAATAAAAATAAAAATAACAAGGGTAGCCAAAGATCTCCTGGGCATACTATAATTTTAGCATAGCAATGGCCGAACATAGCAAGCGGCATCAAATCAGGTATTAATATGAAAATTTTAGGCATTGATCCGGGCAGTTCCCGAACTGGTTGGGGGCTGATTGAAAAACAAGGCAGTCATTTAAAATTACTGGCGGCCGGCGCCATTGAAATCAAAACTAAAAACCCCAACCAAAAGCTGTTTTATTTAGCCAAAGATTTCCAAAAACTTCTCCAAAAAACCAGGCCCGAGGCAGTGGTGGTGGAAAAACTATTTTTTACCAAAAATATTAAAACCGGCATTGAAGTGGCCCAGGCCCGGGGGGTTATTATTGCCGGCATCTTGAATTTTGGCGCCGACCTGTTAGAATACACTCCCCAACAAATAAAACAAGCGGTCACCAACTATGGCGGCGCTGACAAAAAAGCGGTGGCCAAGATGACAGCTTTAATCCTTGGCCAACCCCGTTTAAAAGTACTTGATGATACCTCGGACGCTATTGCCATTGCCATCACTGGTGCGGGGGGTTATCCACAGAAGTATTGACAAACAAAATCATCCTACTATACTTCTGATAATTCGAAATTTTAAAGGTCGTTAACCAACTGTGTCATACTGTGTCATACTGTGTCATATGGTCTACAACTACTACAATGAAGATGTGGAGGAGGGAACTGATAATGAGGAAGAACTCGAAGACGAAACTGCCTACGAAGATGATTTTCAAGAAGACGATTACAGCGATGGCGACGGTACCTAACAACACCTAAAATTGACACCCAACCCGCCCCGATGGACATCGGGGCGGGTTTTGATTTATAAATTAAAATATTATGAAAAAAATTCTCATAGGACTGGCGGGATTAATAATTCTTACAGGACTGATGATTGCTGGTTACGCCGCCTTTTTATTTAAGACCCTCCCTAATCCGGAGATTTTTGATGAACGCCAAATCGCTCAATCAACTAAAATTTACGATCGCACTGGTGAAATTTTACTTTACGAGCTCTATGGCGAGCAAAAAAGGACGGTGGTGCCTTTTGACCGGATTCCTGAACTAGTGAAAAAGGCCACCCTGGCCATCGAAGATCAAAATTTCTATAAACACGGCGGGGTGGATTGGCGGGCGGTGTTTCGAGCGACTTTGGCCAACCTTCGTTCCGGCCGGGTCGTCCAAGGCGGCTCGACTATCACCCAGCAATTAGCCAAAAACGTCTTTCTCAAACCAGAGCGGACTTTGGTTAGAAAAATTAAAGAGCTGGTTCTCGCCTGGCGCCTGGAACAAAAATATAATAAGGACGAGATTTTAGAACTCTACCTCAACCAGATCCCCTATGGCAGTAATGCCTATGGCATCGAGGCGGCTGCCCAAACTTATTTTAATAAAAGCGCTAGAGATTTAGAGCCGCAGGAAATTGCTTTATTAGTCAGTCTGCCTAAAGCCCCCAGCTACTATTCACCTTGGGGCGCCCACCGGGACGAATTACTGACCAGAAAAGATTTTGTTTTGGACCAATTGCAATTAGCCGCAGACAAAGACAAAGAAATTCCTCTGGCGCCGCCGGCAGTGAGGATTAAGGCGCCCCATTTTGTCATTGCTGTTCAAGATTATTTAATCAATCAATATGGAGAAGATTATGTGCGCGGCGCTGGTTTGAAAGTAACTACCACTCTTGACTGGCCGCTGCAGGAGTTGGCAGAAAAGGTGGCGGCTGACGGCGCCAGCCGCAACACCGAATTATATCAAGGCACCAACGCCGCTTTGGTAGCTGAAGACGGCAAAACCGGGCAGGTACTGGCTATGGTGGGCTCGCGCAACTACTTTGACACAGAAATTGACGGCAACTTCAATGTGGCTACTCAAGGCCTGCGCCAGCCCGGCTCAGCCATTAAACCCTTTGCTTATTTAACCGCTTTTAGTAAGGGTTACACTCCTGAGACAGTACTTTTCGATCTGGAAACAGAATTTGACACCACGGAAAAACCCGAGAAAAGTTATAAGCCCCAAAACTTTGACGAAAAATTCCGGGGGCCAGTCACCATGCGGCAGGGACTGGCTCAATCAATTAACATTCCCTCGGTCAAGACTCTGTACCTAGCTGGCCTTGATGAGACTTTGGCCGCCGTCAAAAAAATGGGAATAACCACCCTCACTGAAAAAAGCCGTTATGGACTATCTTTGGCTTTAGGCGGAGGTGAGGTGAAATTAGCCGAATTAGTCAGCGCCTATTCAATTTTTAGTCAGGATGGGGTGAGGCGTCGACAATCAATTATTCTTCAAGTGATGGATTCGCAGGGAAAGATTATTGAGGAATTTAAAGATCAGCCAGAGCCGGTAGTGGAACCGCAATTAGTCCGTTTAATCAACGATATTTTAAGTGACACCCAAGCCCGGTCGCCCCTTTTTCAAAACAGTTTGGCCCTAACCATCTTCCCCAATCAGGAGGTGGCTTTAAAAACCGGCACCACCGATGACTACCGCGATGCCTGGGCCATTGGCTACACCCCATCTTTGGTGGCGGGAGTTTGGGCCGGCAACAATGACAACGCCCCCATGCAGCGCCGAGGCGGCAGTATTTTGGCGGCAGTGCCAATTTGGTCGGCTTTTATGAATGAAGTTTTAAAAAATTATTCTCAGGAAACCTTCCTGCGCCCGGAAATTATTTTAACTGATAAACCAGCGCTCAACGGCCAATATCTGGTCAACAACGAAATTCACGAAATCCTTTATCATGTCAGTAAAAATAATCCTCAAGGAGCGGCCCCCGCCGACCCCAAAAAAGATCCTCAATTTGAAAATTGGGAAAAGCCGGTTTTGGAATGGGCGCGGGAAAACGCCGGACTGATTAGCCCCACTGGTCCCGGCGGCCCTATCAGTATTGAAATTGTCTCGCCGCAAAGCGGACAATTTTTAGTCAGCGGCAACCTAAACATCGACACCATCATTAAAACTCAAAATGAACTGATTAAAATGGAAATTTATCTTAACAATCAGTTGATTGAGCAAAAAAGCTCGGGCTTGGGACGAGAAGTCCACTACCAAAACACCATCGCCGCCCCCCTGGAAAATCAAAATAAACTTTTAATTAAAGCCTTTGATAGCAGTAATAACTCTCAAACTAAAGAGGTGATTTTCTTCTTTAGATCCTAAGTCCTAATGGGCATTAAGACATAAAAGAAACTTTTGTCCTCAATTGGTTTAAGAATGGCCGGCCGATTATTACCATTCACCCCAAAGAAAACATTTTCTTCACCAATCGCCCTCAGACCATCGAGGAGGTAGCGCCAATTAAAGGCGGTGTCCTGGAAATTACTGCCGGTGGTTTTAGTGGGAATGAGATAGTTATTTTCTCCCAAAAACTGATTAACAGAATAGACATCCAAAACCTTTTGATCGTCTCTAACTGCCAACCGGATATCGTTGGTTTTACCGCTAAAATTATTAACCAAACGAATGGCGTTAATGAAATGATCACGATTAACCAGCAATTCTGTCTCAATATCTTTGGGAAGAATTGGTTCATAATCGGGATAGGTGCCATCAATGAGCCGGGAAATAACCTCAATATCATTGTTGCGAAAAAGGATTTGGTTGCTATCAAGATAAATTTTGATATTTTGGTCGTTGGGAAAAACCCGCACCAACTCCTGAACAGTTTTGAGAGGGACAATCACCCGAAAATTTTTAGTGAGATTATGTTTAAACTGGCTGCTATTTAAAGTTTTCTCCGCCAAACGAAAACTATCAGTGGCCACTAGTTTCAAAATGGTCATCTGAAAATCGAAGAGGATACCGCTGATTTCTGGTCTGATTTCCGAAATTTGAGCGGCATGAATCACCCGACTAAGAGCGTCCTTAAAAATTACCGGATCCATCTCCAGGTAGTGATCGGTGTTTTCTAATTTGGGAATGATGGGAAATTCATCCTCGGCCACCCCTTGAATTTTAGCTTGGTAGTTATCGGTTTTAAAAATAAAATTGTTATTGTTTTTTTCTAAGTTAATGCGATCGTGAGTGGTGTTATTAACAATATTATAAAAAGTGTTAAAGGGAATGGTAAGAGAGCCATTTTCAATAATTTTTCCGGAAATTAATTTGGTAATAGCTAATTCAAGATTGGTGCTGACAATCTGAATTTTATTATCAGTGGTTTTTAGTAAAATATTTTTAAGAATGGGGAGGTTGGCATTTTCGGCCACAGCCTTCTCCGCCACCATTAAACCATTTTTTAAATTTTCTTTAAACAATATTACTTTCATATATTTAATTAGTAGTCGTAGTAGTAGTACTTGAATTTGTTGATAAGTTATTTTTTCTTATATTTTTCAGCTTTTTTAATTTTTAAACTTGGGGATAAATTGGGTAAGTAATTATAATCTTTATGTTATAGGTTGTGGGTTATAGTTTTTATTCACATTTTATTAAGTTTTATTAAGTTATATATAAGACTTTTCCAAAATATCTTTAATCATCATTATTTTTTGATTAAGAATTTGGTTTTTAACTGATTCTTGGGACATTTTGTCGTAAGCGTAGAGAATGGTGGTGTGATCACGTTTCCCCAGCTTCTCCCCAATAAAGGGATACGACAAATCAAGGAGATCGCGCAAGAGGTAAATGGAAATTTGCCTTGGCTCCACCACCTGTCGTTTGCGGGAGTGGCCGATTAAATCAGCCACAGAGATTTCGAAATAATCGGCCACGGTTTTGATGATAAAATCCGGACTGATGTTTCGTTGGGGGGTTTTTACCACCTCACTCATTATTTGTTCCGCTACCCGGGAGGTAATTTCTAAATTTTTCACTTGTTGATAGAAAAGGATTCTATTAAGAATACCTTCCAACTCCCGAAAACTCTTTTTCACCTTATGGGCAATGGTGTTAACCACATCTTCATTGAGGCTCGTCCCCCTCTCTGTTAGTTTTTCTTTTAAAACCGCCACCTTCAATTCAAAATCGGGAAAGCCGACGTCCACCACCATTCCTCCCTCAAATCTTGATTTCAAACGATCCTCTAAAATAGGAATAAATTTGGGGGAGCGGTCGGAGGAAATCACTATTTGTTTATTGATTTCATAAAGGGCGTTAAAGGTGTGAAAGAATTCTTGTTCGGTACTGGCCTTGCCGCCGATAAATTGAATATCATCAATAATCAAAACATCGACGGTGCGGTATTTTTCCTTCATTGTCTCCATTCTTTTGTTTTTAATCGCCCAAATCACCTCATTGGTGAATTTTTCCGATGAGATGTATTTCACCTTTATCTTATCTTGATAAACCTTCACTATGTCATTACCTAGGCCCTGCATGAGATGAGTCTTCCCTACCCCCACGCCGCCGTAGATAAAAAGCGGGTTGTATTTCTTGCCCACCTCCCTAATCACTGCTGTTACCGCCGCAAAGGCCATTTCATTGGAAGAGCCAACAATAAACGACTGGAGATTATAACGGGGATTCAGATTGGTGCTGGGGTCGATATTTAATTCGTTAAAAGCCAATTGGGGACCGGTTTCAATATTAAATTTTTGACTGATAATCATTGGTTGGACTTGGCTGGTGATGAGGATGAACTCTACCCGGCGGATATTTTCATCTAAATTCCTCAAGGTCCCCAAGATAATTTTATGATATTTGTCTTCTACCCAGGTTTTGGCGAAGTTATTAGGCAGACCAATAACCACCGTTCCCTCCCGTCGATCAATAATAGAGCTGTTTTTTAACCAGGTGGCAAAATTTGGTCGGGAAATTTGCAGTTCTATCTCACCTAACGCTTTTTGCCAAAGCTGATTAAGATCCACAAGTTCATTTTAGATGGGGTTAAGAGTTGGTCAAGAGTGACAGGTTGGGAAAAAATGTTGATAAGTTGGGGATAACCTGCTAAGCTCGTTTTTATGACTAGAATTACTAAACCCAGTAAAAGAAAAAGAAGCCGCAGTCACGGCTTTCTTAAAAGAATGCGGAAAAGCACCGGCCAGCGGGTTTTAAGAAGGCGGCGCCGTAAAGGCCGGTATCGTTTGGCTTTGTAATATTGTCTAAAAAATGTTGTCTAAAAAATTTCGTTTGCCCATCCTTGAAGTTGCTCATCAAAAAGGCCGGGTAGTTCGCGGCCCTTATTTTACCATCAAAATCTTCTCTTCCCCCCGCTCTTTTAGCCGCCTGAGCGTCATCGTCTCGGCTAAAAATAGTGTTGAGAGAAATCGTCTGCGGCGTAGGTTATTTCAGGCTGCTGAGTTAGTATTAAAACAGTGGCCGGTGGCTGATTATCTCATTATTGCCCAGACTAGGGCTGATCGTTTAAGTCAAAAAGAAATCAATGAGTGGTTTATTTCACAAAATCCTAGTTGAGCCGTTATTTTATCTTTTAGTTTGGCTTTATAATAATCTGGCCTTCCAGGACTTGGGGGTGGCGATTATTTTATTAACCTTGGTTGTGAGAATTGTGCTCTTCCCGCTTTTTTATAAAAGTTTTAAGAGTCAGGCCGCCCTCCAGAAACTGCGGCCGGAGTTAGAAAAAATCCAAAACCAACATAAAGACAATCGGGAGAAGCAGGCCCAGGCTATGCTGGAGCTTTATCGCCGTCACCAAATCAATCCCCTCACCACCTTTCTTTTGCTTTTAATTCAACTGCCGATTCTCATCGCCCTCTACCGGGTTTTCTTACAGCCGCCGCCGGATTTAAACAGTTGGTCGCTGGGCTTGATAGATTTAAAAGAAACCAGTATAATGGTAGTGGTTTTGTCGGTTGTGGCTCAGTATTTTCAGGGCCGGTTGAGTCTCCCCAAACAAAAGGCTGATCCAATGGCTAAAAATATGGTTTTTATCGGTCCGGTTTTGACATTGACTATTCTTGCCTACCTGCCTTCAGCTGTCGGTTTCTACTGGTTAACCACCACCTTATTCTCGATCGGCCAGCAGTTGTATATCAATAAAATAGTTTATGGCTATGGAACAGATTCAAGAAGCAATTCAAAAGATGTTGGCACTGGCCGGTTTTCGTGATTTTAAAGTTGATTTGGAAAAAGAGAGCCGGCGCTTGGCGATTTTTATTAATGAAGGCGACTGGTTCAGAGACTGGGTGCCCAAGCTGATTGGTGACCTGACTCATTTGGCGCGGTTGGCGGGCAGGAAGCAGGGTTTAGAGCAGAATGTTTTTATTGATATCAACAATTACCGCCGGGAGCGGGAGCGGATTATTATTGATCTGGCCCGGGCCGCCGCCCGAAAAGTGATGCTGACCAGAACCGAGGTCAAGTTGCCGGCAATGAATGCTTACGAGCGCCGTCTTATCCACACTGAATTAGCCACCAGACCCGATGTCACTACCGAAAGCGCCGGCGAAAGGTCAGAACGGAGTGTGGTGGTGAAACCACTGCTTTAAATATTTATTTTATAAACCTTGCCGTTGCGGCGGTTGGTGAAGTAGAGTTCGTTTTTAATCAGCTTTAAATCAACAGCGTCAATTAGTTGGCTAAGGCCGTCGTCGAGTGTCTCAATCGAGGAATTTTTGATCACCAGCTTGACCAAGCGGTCTTGCGGATAAAAGCGGCGCTTCCAATAATCGTCAGGCCACCTCAGATTAGCCGGCAGTTCCAAGGGCACAGCGCAGTAGAGGGCCTCTTTTTCTATTAAACATTTCTCTGGGAATGTCACCCAAGGCAATTCCAATTCTAAGTTGTCGCTTTGGTTAATTAAAGTTAAATTAGGCCGCCGCGTCTCGGGTTCAATTTGAAACTTAAGCATTTGCTCGCCATCAGTTGACCAGTTTAAGGACAGACCAATAATTCCTTGGAAAAGCGGAATTGAAACCCCGTTTTTTTGGTGATAAACCCAAGCGTTGGTTTCTAAAAATCCCGAGGGTTTTTCAATGATTAACAACTGGTCCTTTTTATAGGGGCGAGCGGCGACATCAAGCAGATTCAGTGTTGGGGGGAGCTCTACTGCCTTCTGGGCCAGTTCTATTTGATAGGTCTTTTTTTCATCTAGCGTCGCTTCTTTGAGGTTGGTCACTACTGGGATCAGGGGCGGTTCTGGTGTCGGCTGGCCGACCACTTGCGCCGGCAACTCTACCCTGGTTTGTTTTAAGCCCAGGTAAAAAATAACTCCTAAAAAGATCAGGATCAGAATAATGACGATAATAATTAACCACTTTCTCATTTTTAATAGAGACTTCTACTACCAGGACGACCCCCTTCGTATTTAGATGGTGGGATACTTCGCATTAACTCCCGAGCTCGCTCTACAGCCTGCTCTGATTCTTGCCTGCCCAAATCCTCGGCTTGGGGAATACCCAATTGTTGTTCCACTTGGCGCAGTTCTTTTACCAAACTCGCTCTGTTTCCCAATAGTTGATCAAACTTTGCCCGTTCCGTTTCTTTCAAACCAGCATAATGGGCGGCTTGGGTGAAAGAGCGCCCGCCACCTAACCACTGACCAAAGAAACCCACTGATCTTCCTTTCCAGTTCTGCTGTGATTTATCCACCATCTGGTTAATTTGATCTTGAACTTGGGTTAATTGGGCAGAAAGACGATCTTGTTTGAGTCGTAATAATTTGTTTTCAGCGGCTGGAGCTTCAGTTTTTAATTGGGCCAGCCGTTGTCTTTGGTCAGCAGTCAGTCCCTCGGCATTTTCCAAAACAGTAATCTCCTGTCTCATTAAAGTCGCTTGTTCTGATAAATTTTTTTCCTCATCCATTCTTTTTGTAAGCTGAGTTTCAATAAACTGTTGGTGCCGTGCTTCAATCATCACCGCCCTGCCCGTCAAATTTTTCCCCAAGGCCCCAGCCATCTCTTCTAAATCCCTGGCTTCTGAAGGTTCGGGTAGGCCCGGCTCCTCGATGGTAATTAACTCGGGGTTGAGATTGTAGAGAATTAAGGTTGAGCCCATCAGCAGCAGCAAACCAACAATGGCGCTGGTAATCCGGGCCCGGGCCTGACCCTGTTTGACCACATTGCCGCTCTCCAAAATCAGAGTGATGCCGCCGATGATGACCAGTATAAAAGCCACTGTCCCGCCAGCCACCAAGGCAAATCTGAAAAACTGTTTAATCAAATCAGCTATGCCAGTGACTTCTTCAATGCCCGGGATGGCCGAACAAAGGCGGTAGTTGCCTTGAGGTGTGGGGCCGCAGGTTTCCACTTGAGCCAAAGCGAAGGCAGGCGTGATTACGACCACGACCATGACAATGACAGTGACAATGACGGCGATGGTAGTTCTCATTGTTTTTTCAAAAGGGTGGCTTGGGCCGACTCTAAGGGATTGGTCCGACGGTGGGCTCTGAGAGTGATGTTATGATTATTGTCCTGCCAGCTGGTTTCCAGTTCTGCTTCGCTGTTGATGTTAAAAAAGTAGAAAAGCCCCTGCAGGGTGGGTAGGGCCGATTGATCAATCACCACTTCAGGCTGGACAATGGGAATAGCCGCAAAACCATCTTCCTCCTGACCGTGGTAATCCCGCACCTGAGCCCTGACCACCACCCCGTCTTCACCTAAGCCGGGGGCATTGAAAGTAAAAGTGGTGCGGCCAATGCCAGCGGCCGCCAGCTGATTATTTAAAAACCAGCGGATTTCTTTATTAGTAATGTCACCGACCAATCGATGTTGAAAAACTTGCAAAGCCACCTTGATGGGGGTGCCGGCGCTGGGCAGTTTTTTGCCTTGATAGGGGCTGGGAGCATAATTATCAGCCTGCCAGGTGAGGATTAAGACAGGCGGCTCGCCGGCAGAAGCTATAAGCCATAAGCCATAGATAAGCCATAAGCCATAAGCCATAAGAGAAACTAAACTAAGTTGTTGCCACTTCTTTGTTATTTGCATAGAGAGTAATAACCACAGTGATAGTTCTGGTGGGGAGACTATTAATGCCCGGGATAGTTTCCACGAGACTGCCGGCCCAAAACCAATAAGAGCGAACTCCTCTAATTGTAAGCCAAAAAATCACCGTCAGCGAGATTAATAAGTTATTGATAAATTTCAAACTTTCTCCTATAGGCAATCCCACCACCGGTATCAAATCAATGCCTAAGGCCACTAAATCTATTAGGTCAAAAATCAGGCAGAGACTGATTAAGAAGAAGGCCTCAATTCCTGAAATTTTATTGTTGCTCATGGGCTGGTTTGTTTTTTAGTGATAATTTGATTTTCTAAAGGCGAGGCCAGCACCTGGATGACGGCATGCTGGAGGCCGGCGAAGAATAAGCCCTGCCCCACAGCTGTTTCCAAAAGGAAATTCCGTTCCCCCTCAGTGAGATTGAAAGTTTTAGCCACCACATCCATCATCGCCGGCGAGTGTTTCAATAACAATTGCAGAGAAGAGTTGGTGATAATTGGCCGGCCATAGGCCGAGAGCAGGAAATCTTCAACATCTTGGGTGATGGTGGTCACCCCCAAGAGATATTTACGCGCCCGTTTCACCAAACCAAAAAGGAAGGCGGCGCCATCGGGGTACTGCATCAGCCACCAGGCCTCATCGATGATGAGAATCCGTTTTTTCTGCTGAGCTTTAATAATATTCCAGATATAATGAGTGATCAGGTACATAGCGATCGGCCGCAATTCGTTTTCCAAATCGCGAATAGAAAAAACAATAAAGCGATTTTTCAAATCGACATTAGTGGGGAGGTTGGTGAAGCCGGCATAGGTGCCTTCGGTAAAGCGGTAGAGGCGCTGGGACAGGCTTTTTCCGCCTTCCATATTTTCCAAAACTGACTGGAGTTGGGAAAGGCGGGGCGCTTCTTTGCGGCTAAAATCTTTTCCCGGAACAATGTCTTGGAGAGCGTAGGTTTCAATCAGGGCCCGGTCTAAAATCCCCTCTTCTTCAGGCTTGACTTTGCCCACCATTATTTTGATCAGACCAGCCAAAGTGACCAGATGTGATTTTAAAATATCGCCCGGATCTTCGCCTTCAGGCAGAACCGGAATATCAAAAGGATTAATGTGGTGTTGGGAAGCCAGGGAAATTTTGAAATAACTGCCAGCCACCGCCTCAGCCAGACTTTGGTATTCATCCTCCGGGTCGATGATGAGAATATCCACGCCAAACATTAACTGGCGCAGGGCTTCCAGTTTGGTGGCGTAAGATTTGCCAGCGCCGGATTTGGCAAAAATCACCATATTGGCATTTTCCAAAGAGAAGCGGTCGAAAATAATCAGGGTGTTGTTGTGGCGGTTGATGCCGTAAAGGATGCCGTCAGCGCCAGTTAGATCAGCCGAGACAAAGGGGAATAAAGTGGAGGCCGGCCCGGAGTTCATCGGGTGATGAATTAGTAATTGGTCGTTGGCCAAGGGCAGGACTGATTGCCAAGCCTCTTTCTCCTGGAAGAGGGCATTTTTTACCACCACCAACTTGCTTTCGAGGAGATTGGTAACCCGGGCCTCGACTTTGTCTAATTCTTCGGCTGTATCAGCATAGAAACTGATATAGACAGCCACATTAAACAAATGTTCCGTGGCCTGTTGCAAGGTGTCCCGCAGACTCTCGACATCCCGCAGGGCGGTTTCCAGCATCGGGCTGCGCACCAGTCCTTTTTCTTCCTGCTCAATAACCTGGGCCTCAATGTGGGCGGCCTTGCGCCGCAAGTTCTTGAGAGCGGTGGCGGTATCAATGGGGTGGAGGTAGATGGCGACATCCATCAATTCTGGAGCGTTGATGATAGGCAGAAACCAGCCGGCTGCCAAATAACGAGGATAAGTAAAGAAGAACAGTGTCCGCACCAATTTCTTCCCTACCTGCAGTTGGTTGGATTGGATGACAATCTCGGGTGGAGCAATGATGTCTTTAATGGGTTGTGGTTCAGGCATGGGTTTAATTAGTTGGGTTATAGAGATTGTAAAGCAGTTCGGAAATTTCTTCGCGATTAAGGGGCAGGGCGCGCAGACCGATCTGGGCCAAGTTATTGATAATTTTTTCAACTTTTTGTTCTAATTGCCGGAAGTCTTCTTCAGCGGCTTCAATCAAAGTCCCTGGCTGGCGGCGGAAGATGCCGAGGACTCCTTTCCGGACTGCCCTCCCTGTTTGTTTTAAGCTGGCCAGGGGTTGATGAGGGACAACCAGGAAAAAACTTTTGGTCATAATGGGATTTTGGCTGACAAAATCACCGACAAATTTCTGGTAGTCTTCAATAAGATTTTTCAAGAGGGGTTGTTTTTCGTTTTGCTGACGCAGACCAATTTTCCGCAGGTAGTCTTCAATATTAAGTTTCCGGGTGTGAATCAGCTGCTGGATAGGAAAATCAAGGGAGTTAATCAAATCCTGGTAAGTGAGAATCGTCAGTTCCTGTTCCTGTTCTGACTTCAATTCTAAATTCACTCCCGAGACCAGCAGAATTTTCCGCAGGCCGCCATTGTTTAAAATCAGGGTATCGTTTTTGATATCTTCAATTGGGATCAGCTCTTGAGTGGGTAAAGTTTCTTTGGTCAAGGGTATGTGGTTTAGGGTTTAGGGTTTAGGGTTTAGCGTTTAGGGTTTAGCGTTTAGGGGGTAGGGTATTTATAAAGCTCTAAGCTCTAATCTCCCCGCCTGCCAGTGCCTTCGGCTCAGGCCGATGGCGGGCAGGTAATCTCTAAACAAATTCTAATATCTAAATCATAAATCCCAAACTCGGGTTTAGAATTTGTAGTTTGGATGATTGTCATTTGTTTAGGATTTAGAGTTTAGGATTTATGGCTTACGGCTTATGGCTTATGGCTTAGTACATCTATCTGTAATCTATTCTCCGGGCGACTTCTTTTTCGCCGCTGATTTTTCTTAAAATTTCGAATTTTTCTTCGGCTTTGCCGCCGCCAAAAATCCGACCCAGCCACCCCCGCTCTCTTTTAGCAATGGGTTGAGTGGAAGTTTTTAGCTGTAGTTCCAATTCCCCCAATTTCCCGCCTAAAGGACGCCCGGTGGTCTGCCAGCTGTAACGGCGGGGCCGCCAGAAATAGCTCAGCATCGCCCTGATCATGATCGTCAACGGCCGGCCGTTGTATTTGACAAAAGCCAAGGCGATGGCGCCGCCGCCGATAATCACCGCCAAAATCAGCCACAGCCATAATTTAAAGATGAAGAAAAGAAAGAAAAGAATGAGGAAGGCGCCGGCCAGGTAGAAGAATTGTTTCAGGGTCAGTGGGCCGACAATTTTTTCTTCAACATCGATAAATTGGGGAACTTGGTACTGCATGTATGCGAATAGCCCGGCTAAAGCCCACACGAAAGGGCACACACGAAAATTTTCGTGTCATTCGTGTGTATTCGTGTGCGCATTGGTGTCGCTTTTAAACAAACCATCTCGACTTAGGAACTTTTATTTTCCCTCCGACCTTTATTTGGGGTTGCATCCGGGTGAGGGGCGTGAGGTGGGGATTGTAATGGACCACTCGTTCAATAATAACTTTAGGAGGATTGGCGGGCGGTGTCCGGCCCGTTGGACCAATGGGATTGATGGGTCTGATTGGTCCAATCGGCGCCACCACGCCTTCTTGGTGGATAATGAATGGTTGATCAGGGGGCGGAAATGACGGAGGTTGGTTGATGGTTGGGGGTGGGGCGCTCGGTGCGGGTGCTGTGGGAGGTTGCGGGGTCAGGTTTACATAAGCCATCTGCCCCAAGTCAATGCCTAAAATTCCCAGCGGCTGGGCAATGGGTTCAAGAATTTTCTCTCTGATTTCTTTGGTGACAACCCGGCTGGTTTCAAGGTCGAGTTTTAGCGCATCTTTTAGGGCAGCGGTAAATTCTGAAGGCGCTAAATCATCAGTGACCAAGCGGAATAATAATTCCGGGATCAGATACTCCTGGCCGCTGGTCAGGCCATGGCGGCTGTTAATTTCTTCAGTCAGCCGGGCCGCTTCTTCTGAGCCCAGCCAATCCTGCGCCTCTTGGGGGAGGGCGCTGAAGACCAGATGAAGTTTTTCTACTTTCTCTTGAGCAATCATTTGTTTGAATGAATGTTTGGGGGTCTCACCCCCAAACATTGATTTTTGCTTTTTTGGAGAGTAATCAGAGTAATCATTGGATTGGTAAACCATCAGGGGAGGTTTGTTGTTGGAGTCGGGCTAATTCTCTTTCTGCCCGGCGCAGGTTTTGGCGGGCTGAGGTAATGACTGTGTGCTGGGGATTGGGCACAGTTTCTTGCAAGTGTTCTAGATCTTGACGCGAGGCGTTAACTTTCCAGCGAGCATATTCAATTCGTTCTTGAAGAGTAGCGGCCGGCCTAACTGCTGGAGGAGGAGCTGGTGGAGTCGGGGGAGTGAGTGGGGTTGGTGGAGTGAGTGGGGTTGGTTCAGGTTGAGGCAGGACTGTGGGCCTGCCAGCCGGCCAGCCGGCTAATGGCGTCGCCGGCGTGGTATCTGGTCTGGTTGGAACTGGCGGCGCCGGCGGTATTGGCGCTGGTGGGGGTGGTGGTGTCGGCGGCGTTGGCGTTGGCGGCGCTGGTGGAGGAGCCGGTGGTCCCGGCCTTACTGGAGCCGGCGGAGTTGGAGGAGTAGGCGGCCCCCCAGTAGGTGGTACTGGCGGAGCTGGCGGCGCAGTCGGTGGAGTTGGGGGCGCAGGCGGTCTTAAGGGTGTCGGAGAGGCAGGCGGAGCTGGCGGGACCGGTGGAGTGGGTGGAGTAGTTGGAGCTGGTGGTGTTGGTGTTGGCGGTGTTGGTGGTAGTGGCGGTGCCGGAGGCCCGGGTGGTGTTGCCGGCGGCGCAGTAGGAGAAGCCGGAGGTGTTGATAGAATTGGTCTGCTGGGAGGGGCTGGCGGCGTCGTTGGCGCCGGTGGTAGAGGTGGCGCTATTGGCGGCAGAGGTGGTGTTGGCGGAGCTGGGGGGGTCGGCGCCGGGCCTGCAGTCGGCGGGGTTGGGGGTAGAGGCAAGATTGGTGGGGTTGGTTCAGGTTGAGGCAGGACTGTGGGCCTGCCAGCCGGCCAGCCGGCTAATGGCGTCGCCGGCGTGGTATCTGGTCTGGTTGGAACTGGCGGCGCCGGCGGCAGAGGCAGGGTTGGCGGCGGAGTTGCCGCTGTCGTTGCCGGCCAAACCGCTCCTGCCGCTGCCTCAGCTTTGGTAATCAAGTCCGGCACCTCTCTAATCCCGCTTAAGTTAGGGGTGGTTCTCAGATTTTTGAATCCTTGAACCATAATGGCTAGTTTCCGGCTCATCTCCACAGGCATTAGCGGCTCATCGAGCCGATTGAGGGTTCTAATTAAAGTCCGTCTCTTTTCATAACTGCCGCGCTGAATAATTCGCTTGGTTTGTTGAGATGTGAGGCGACTGACAATTTCCAGGTTCTCCAAAGCGCCGGCGCTAATCTTGTCAACATCTTCGTCAGTTCTATAAAGCTCAGCCACCAGCTTATCCAGCTCAGCTGGATCAGATTTGTAACCAAAAGCTGAATAAAGCTGGGGAGCCACTCTTAGCAAATCTTCTTTCTTCACCCCCCATTTTTCAGCAGTGGTCAGGAACGGCTCAAATTCTTTGGCAGTTAGGCCTTTACCACCACCTTCTTCACTAAGCCAGCCTTTTTCAGCAATCACCCGGGCCAGAGCCGTTCGCCGCTCCGGATTCTGTTCACCCAACAATCCCGGACTGCGGGCAATATTAAGAGCGCCCTGCTTGCCCATTTGTTCGTATTCTTTAGCGTAGCGATCAATATTTTCTTTAGAGCCGGAGATAAATCCTTGTAAGGGCGCTGCTAGGCGGCGCAAGCCGGGAATGCGGGCCATCAAGTTGGTCATCCGGGCGCCCAGCCCTTTCTCCGGGCCGCCGGTCCGCAGAGCCGCTCGGGCGGCCAGTCCGCCAGCTTGTTTGGCCCGACCCTTAACCTGACCCATCACCCAGCCCCGGGCAGTATTGAACATACCAACAATAGCGGCGGCGCCGCCATCACCAACAGCCGCGGCTGTTTTCATTCCCAAAGTCAGGATAAAGATCACCACAATCATCTGGGCAATGTGAGCAAAGGGTTGGGCCATTAAGCCGAGAAAACCAGAAAAAGCATTGCCGCTCTGCTGATCAACCAGAAAAGCCAGATGTTGGCGACTCTCAGCCGCCATCCCTGATTTTTCCGCTTGGGCTTTAAGATCAACAAAGATAATAGTCAGGTAAATAAAGAAAGTAGCTGCCGGGAGATAGATGATCTGACTGAAGAATTTATTAACCCAAAGACTCCAGTACTTTTCCATTTTAGGCAGGGTCAGGGCCAGCACCGCTCCGGGCAGAAGAATCAGCAGGAGGCTGAGATTGACATAGCGCACCAACAGCATTAAAGCGATTGCCAGCATTGACAAGGCGGCCAGGGTGGTAAAAAGAAAAAGAAAAAAGGTTGAGGCAAAAAGCGATATCATCCCTGCCATTGAAGTCCCAATAGATTTGTAGATATCGGGATTATCATTGGTCTCGAGCAGTTTTTGGGGGGAGAAGGCATAGGCCAGATTGCCGGCAAAACGATTGAGATTATCCAAAGAAAAGGCATCGGCCGACCCGCCGCCGATGGCTTTTTTCACAAACAAGGCAGTAAAGACATTGGAGAAGTCAATAAAGACGCCGGCGATGGCCAAACTGAAATTAATCAAGACCGCCGCCATCACTAATATCACCAACATTTTTTTCGCTCCGTAGTTTTCCAACTGAAGCATGGTGGCAAAGGCAATAATGATGATGGCAATGACAAAACCAAGGTTGGCCAGATCGCGGACAATGCGCCAGCCGACCAGTACCCATTCGTTATCAAGGATGGTGGCGTTGAGTAAGAGAGCTGTTTGAATGAACAGCCCGGCCAGGACAAAGACCGCTCCGCCAATAAAGCTGATGGCCAGATTGACATAAGAGAGGATAAATTCCAGCATCTCCAGTGTCAGCCCGCCAAAAATACCCATCAAGCCGCCGGCCGCTTCACTGGCCAAACTAGCCACACTGTCTTGAGCGGCCAAGGCTGTCAGGGGTATCAGTAAAAGCAATATTAAACTGAAAACTAGTTGTTGGCGCATCGTTGTATTTCTACAGGTATCTTCTGAAGACGGGGGTTAACTTGAGCAGTGATAGTTGTCAGTTGGGCTTGTTTATCAATTTTGAGACGATTAGCTTCAGGCGGGTTAAGCAGGGGTTCGGCTTGCCTGAAGATTTGAGTTAAGACATAGGGGTTGGGGGTGGGCGGGTTTTCCAGTTCCAGCCGGGTGTTCAAGATGCTGGTAGTGATGCTGTTGATATCACTTAATTCCAGAGTAATAGAGCCCAATTGATTGTTGGCTGTTTCCAGTTCAGTTTCTGTATCGCCTCGCTGCTGGCCCCGTCCCAGTTGGCATTGTCTTAATTCAGTCAGGCCGTTAACCAGACTTTCTTGTTTAGCTAAAGACTGTCGCAAACTTTCTTCAGCTGACTGCAGTGGTCTGAGAGTGAGGTTAATTTGGTTAATGAGAGCGCGTCGGTTGCTTTGCAGATTACCTTCTTCAATAATTTGGGCGGCACGGCAGTCTTCAAGGAAGGTGCCGGTTAAGTTGGCACAGCGATCGCGGTCGTCAGGAATTTCTCCAGTGGCCCGGGCGTAGATTTCTTGAGAAGAAGGCAGGTCTTGGGCGTAACTGCGCAGAGCGAAGACGCCTTCGCGGGTCAGGCGGATGATTAAGGCATCAGCCACAGCCGCGGTGTAGCCAGCCAAGTCGCGGGTATTAATCAGCCAGTCGATTTTAGAGCCATAGGCCTTAGCCAATAGAGCGCCCACTTGGGTGCCGGGAGTTTGGATGTAGCAGAAGCGGCCAGTGGCATCACATTTTCTGATGCCCAGATAACCACTGCCGGCCGCCGCCTCTTGGGTGGCGGCGTAGATGTTGGCAAAGATTCTTTTATTCTTTTCGTTCATCGCCATCAGCAGGGCGCCGTAGAAGTTATTTTGCGGCTGCCAGATCTCGCGGTAGGCGATGAAACCGCCATGGCGGAAATCTTCATAGAAATTAACGATGTTGCCGACAATTTGATCAAGGGTACAAGTAATCTGGTTGCTGAAGCGGGGTGGTTGAAACAAGGCCAGCTGGAGTTGGATGCCGAAGGGCCGACAGACAGCCCCTAAACCCAGGGCCTCTACTACATCGCCGGTGGCGACATTGACATATTGTTCCAAGAAGCCCTTCCAATCCTGAACAAACATTGGCTGGCCGCCGCCTTCAATCGAAACAATAATTTGGTCCACGACTGCATCTAAAAGCCGTTTTTTAGCCACCTCCACCGCTGTTTTCACAAAAAAGTCCACAAAGAATCCCATGCCGCCGGTGATGGCATCAGCGGCATTGGCCAGTTTTTCCACCACATCATCCAGCCCAGCTTCGGCTGGGTGAGGCCGGATGATTCCCGGAATCAAGATCGTCAGCAGGAGAAAAATTGTCAGGGTTTTTTTGATCATAGTCGGTTTTTTAGCAGACTCTTTAGTTCCTGATTAAGATTTTTCACCATTTCAGCTGCCAAAATTGCCCGCAGCGGATCAGCTTCGGAATTTTTAAAAGCTTCCAGCACCAATTTCTGGCCAGTGAAAACACTTAGTAATTCCCGATGATAATCAACCAGTTCCGGCGGCGCTGGTAATTTATAAAGTTGGTTGAGGAGAACGTTATAGGTGCCGATGATTTGTACAGCCGTTTCCGGAGAAGTATTGCGCCAAGGCAAAGGAGAGTTGAGGAAGTGATTTTCAAGAATGGCGGCTAAGGATTTTTTGTAGCTGTCTTTTGTCTGCTGATCACTGATTTTTATTTGCTCCCGGTCAATGGCCGGCCGGAAGGAACTTTGGTCAAAATTTTTGAGCGCTTCAGCCAGTGCCGCTTCAGCCACGTCATCAGCTTCCGCCACCCCTAAAAATTGTCCCTGACTATCGAAGGCCCGCGGCCCCTTCGGGTTTAATTCTACGATATTGCGGCCAATAACAGCCGCCAAGCTTTTAGTCAGGTTTTGATTGGTAACAGGATTAAAGTAACGGCTGGGAGCAACAATCTGCTGGAAGTTATACACAGTCTGGAGGCCGGGGGCGCCGGCTACCCGATCTAAATTGGGTCGGGTGGGCGGGCCAATGAGGTTGCCAAAAATTACTAAGACAACAAAAAGTCCTAGGGCAATACCAAATACCAGGCCAAATCTTGTTGTTAGCCCCATTACTCTTAATTATAAGTTAAGAAGCAGTGAGTAGTTAGTGGATAACCTTAAATAAACTAAAGCTCTAAATCCTAAACAAATTCCAAAAACCAAAATCCAAAATCCAAAAACGTTTTTGAGTTTTGAGTTTGTTTAGAGCTTAGGGCTTGGAGTTTAGAGCTTTATAAATACCCTATACCCTAAACCCTAAACCCTATACCCTAAATCTTTTATTTAGAGTTTAGAGTTTTATAAACTGAGATAGTTGTATTAATTTTTCTAAATCTAAGTCCTGCGGTCTTTCTTGGCCGGTGAGGTTAAGTGTTTTAAAATGGTTTTCCAGTCCTGTGCCGCGGAGGTTGTTTTTGATTGTTTTTCTTGGCTGTTTGAATAGCAGATTAATCATTTGATAATAGGGTTTAGGGTTTAGGGTATGGGGTTTAGGGCGTAAACGGATTATAGCCGAATGTACTTTTGGCGGCGGGGAAAAATCAGCGGGCTGGAGATAATCAATAATTGCCGGCTCAGCCCAGAATTGAACCGAGGCGGCTAATTTATTCATCTTGGGCGGTTTAGCCGCAATCCGTTCGGCTACTTCTTTTTGAAGAGTGAAAACTATGAGCGACGGCTTGTATTCCAGCTCCCCTATTAGGCGCAATAAATAGCCGGTGAGGTAATAGGGAATGTTGCCGACAAGCTTGTAGGTGATAGGTTGTAGGTTGTAGGTGAGTTGCGGGAGGAGTTTTAGAATGTCGCCTTCAATAACCTTTAACCTTTGACTTTTGACATTTGACTCAAGGGTTTTCGCCAAGTTTTTATCTCTTTCTATGGCGGTGACTTCGATAGGGTGGTTTATTAATTCGTTGGTCAACTCCCCGTGTCCGGAGCCGATTTCAACAACGACATCACCTTCTTTTAATTCCAAAGCCGCCGCTATTTTTTTAATAGCAGAGTGATTTCTAAGGAAATGCTGACCGAGATGTTTCATTTAAACAACAGACGATCAAAGAAGTTAAGCCAGCGTCCAAGCCGATCTTGATTGTAAGTTGTTAATCCTGGTGATTTAGATGGATAAGCTGGAATAGGGGGCATCAGGTTTTGGTCTTTTAAGGGCGGGTCGTCCTCTTTTTCTTGACGCGACGATTCTGACGTCGGCTTTTCTTTTTCAGCATTATGTTTTTTCAAATCGTCAAGTGCCTTAAGCAATTGTTCATAGTAGCGGTCTAGGTATTCTTCTTGTTCAGCCGCCTCCTCTTTGGTATTAATAAATTTGGTTCGTTTTTCGCCAATACCAAAAAGAGGCGGAGTTTCACAATAGCCGCCGCCCGAGCCTTCATAGGCCTTAAGGCATTTTTCCAAATTTTCGATTTGTTTCAATAACTCAACCACTCTTTTTTTTGTCTAAGTGAATCCAAATCCCGCCCCCGGCGCTGATTTTAAATAAATTCTCAGTCAGTCCAATCTTCGGGGTAAAAGGAATATAGAAAAATTGGTCGCCGGCGTAGGCCAATTTGTGAAGGAAATCTCCTTCAAAGGTATAGATATCAAGGATGGTAAAGCCGGCGTCAGCAATAACTCCGACAACCAGAAGAGCTCTTCCGCCCACACGAATTACCTTAATAATCGGTTTGCCAACATTATATTCTCCGGCTTTCCTCAGACCATCAGTCAACTTTTTTAATTCAGCTTGGACCACTTTAAGATCAATAAAACCCTCTTCACCAAAAGCCAAGTTTCTTAAACCATGGCGAACTCCTTCAACAAAACCGCCGGGGCCCGAGCCAATTCTTCCCAAGGCATCATCCAGACCCTCAATTATCCAATTAGTATTGGCATTAAATTTCCATTGATCTGGATCGAGACTGGCCAATCCCGACTTAAATTTTTCCAAATATTTTCTTAAACCATCTGCTTGAGCTCGGCTTCGGTGAAGATTCTCTATTTGATGAGACGTGGCTTTGTCGCTCCTTAGCAGATTCCTTTCTTGTTTATCTGATTGAGCAAGATCTTTATTCAATCGTTCTTGAAGTAAGTCCAATTGTCGTTTTCTTTCTTGGGGGTCTTTTATATTTTTCAAGTCCATTCCAGCAGCCGCGCTGGGATCGAGCAGAAATTCGGTGACCCCCTTAGCTTCTCGCAGGTCTTTAATTGTCTGATTAATAGCCTCGATCCTCCTTCTATTTTCCCGATAGTTTTTTAGCAAGGGCTGCTTGGCCCTTTCTAATTCAACAATTTTTCTCTCTAACCACATATCCAGCTCTTTGGGGAAAACATAGTCATCAGCTCTCACTACCGCTATAAAAAAAGAGTTCGAGAGTAAGAATATAAAAATTAGAGCCAACAAAAAGACCGCTTTTAGTCTCACAAGCTAATTATGACAAATATAAAAAATCAGTCCACCCTCCTTTCTCTGAGATGGACTGACGTCAGACTTTTTCTGCCTTCAGTCTTTGCACCAGATCGTGAAATTCAGCAGAGAACAGCCAAGGCTGATTCTGCAGGAGACGGCGGCCATCGAAGCCATCGTAAAGTTCAAAATTGACTTCGTTCGGCACTAATCCTTTTCGGGAAAACGCCGTCTCAAAAGGCTGATAGCTGGGAAGGGGATTTTTTGAATCGGCTTCGTCGCTCCAGATGTAGAAGAACTTTTCTTGGGTAAGGTAGACGGCCCGGCCCTCATCCCTGTTTTCTTCTACAAGAAGACTGAAATGGAAGTCTCCTTCGATAAGTTGGCGATGGTCCTTTAGGGCGGCTTTGATTTTCTGGCCTGACGTTTTCCGGCAGGTAAACTTTTCCTTGAGGCTTAGATTAGGGATCTCGGCCTCCAAGGTTACGGTCAGTGGCTCTGTCATCAAGCTAATGAGCTCGATAAGCAGATCGGTAATGCGAGCCGGATCAGCATATGCCGCCAGCCACAAAACACCAATCCCCGTTTCGCCTTTGCCGTCGGTAGCCGCATCGTAGTAGTAGCCTCCCGGCGACTTTATCATAGCGGTTGTCATCTAATCACCTCCTAGTTTGTTGGTTGTTCTATTCAGAACTATAATAAAAAAGGCAGCTTTTGTCAACTTCTAGAGATTTTAATCGCGGCGCAGTCCTAACTTCAATGTCTGCTATATCACTTGTGAGATTCTCAAACTGTTTTTGATATTACCCTATCTCTTTATTAAGTAAAGATATTTGCTTTACCCTCTCTTTTTCTGAAATACCGCGCACCGTTTTCAAATATTCCTCACGATACCTGATACGAGCCGCGATACTTTGCTTTAAATTTTTTTCGCGATCTTTTAATTCGTTAATTTCCGCGAGCTTCTTTTTGTATTCAATTTCATGACGCAGGCGTGCCTTCCGGGCTGTTTCAATATCGTCAAGAGAGTCTTTTGGTCTGAGGGGCCGGCCGGGTTGTTCAGTCTGCTTACTTCCTTGGGAGTGAATTGGTAGTGGTATAGATAATAAGAAAAACAACGTTATAGACAATAGAAGGAGGAAATAACATCTCATTAGATTTTAATCATACCACACGTTTTGCAATTGACAAAGCCAGATTCTCTGTTATAATTAAATTAGTACTTCTCAACCAATCTCGAATAAGGGAGGAATCGTTTATGACTATTGACATGACAGTTTGGGAGAGAAAGATTGACATTGTGCTTCGGGAAGGAAACGAGATTTTGCTTAATCTCGCGACCGGCTGGTGCGCCTCTTGGCTTTCTTTCTTGAACGAACTAAAGCCAAGAATAGCGTTAGGTGAAGGACTGTCTCAGGAAAACAGGGTTGACTTGGGTCGGCTTATCAAATTAGGCGGAGTGCCGCCGTTTGAGACTGACCCGATTCCCGAGATTGAGAAAGATGATCAGGGGATAATCCCCGAAATCATCAATCGTGGTGGTGAAGAACAAGTAATCGCCATTGCTGAACTTTTTCTCAAATCTTGGGAGAAATTCTTTTCTGAAGCCCGGCAGAAGCTGGATCTAGATAGAGAGGGACGATTGCCAGATTTTGAGGGCGATTGTCTAGAGAATTTTCTCTCTCTTGGATTCGCTCCTTGTTCTGAGATCATAGCAGAGATTCGAGAGAGAGGCGGTCTAGATTCCTAGGCCGCATTTTTTTCAAATTCTGTCTTCCAGGCCCGTTTTTCATCAAAGCCTTTCTCATTAACAAATTTAATCAGCTTTGGAATGTTGACCAAGTCGGTGCGGCATTATCTCCCAATCCGCCGGGGGCCGCCTCCGCCGCCGGGCAAGGCCGGCGGTCTGGTGAAGAAGTTAAAAAATCTTTGGAAAATATTGGGTGTAGCTGGTGGAGAGATTGCTTGCTGTCGGGCCAGCCGTCTTTGTTCAGCGCGGAGGCGGGCTATTTCTGCCTCTTGAGCAGTTTTTATTAAATCAGACTTTAGCATTGGGGAGAGGCCTTTAAGATAACCCCTTGTCTGGAGTTCGCGAAGGAGATTGTTATAGCGGCCCACATCCTCATCAAATTCTTTATTGAGCAGATATCGATTAGCATGGGCTTGGAGGTGATTGGCCAAAGATTTATCCTCGGTTAATTGATCAATTTTCTCCTTTACTTTTTTCCACCAAGCCAGTCGCTGATCGATTGTTTTTGGTTGGGGTAATTTTTTGATGAAGTTGTCTAAAACCCTTTCGTGACCAATGATATTAGTTTGAGGTCGTCCGGCCTCCATCATCTCTTTTCTTTCTCTGGCCTCAGTTATTTGTCCGTCGACCACTAATTTAACTCTTTCTTTTAGAGAATCTCCTAGGTACTGTATTTCCTCGATGTTTTTTTCGATTGTCGTTTTTTGGATCTGACTGCCGGGTTGAGCAAAGGCGATAAAAACAGTGGTTGTTAAAATTAGAGTAATAATCAGAATTCTTTTGAGCATCATTTTATTATAGCGTATTTAATAATCAATCCACAGTTCTTCCTCCCAGCCTTCGCCAAGGCTTCGGCTGGCAGGCCAGCCCCCGTCATCGCTTCGGCTGGCAGGCCAGCCCCCGTCATCGCTTCGGCTGGCAGGCCAGCCCCCGTCACTGCTTCGGCTGGCTGACCAACCTTCGCCAGGGCTTCGGCCGGCTGACCAGCCTTCGCGGCCGCGAGCCGGCGCCCGGCCATTTTGGTTGATGAAGAGAACCAGCTCCGGCGGGATTTCATAGAGAAAGCGAGAGGGGATTTTATTAAAAGAGAGAAAGAGCCGCTGGCTGGCCCGGGTGACGGCCACATACATCAGCCGCCGCTCTTCTTCCAATTCTTCTTCGGTGTTATAAGAGCGATGGTGAGGCAGGGTGCCTTCGTTGCAGCCGGCGATAAAAACCGTATCAAATTCCAGCCCCTTAGCCAGGTGAATGGTCATCAAGTTCACTCCCCGCTCCCCGGCCGGAGCATCTTGGGCCTGAGCCAAACTTACCTGCTCCAAGAAAGCGGTTAAGCCCCGGTCGACAAAGCTGGCGGCAAAATTGATTAACTCTTTGACGTTTTCTTCTCGTTCTTCAGAGTTGCGGAAGCGGCGTTCCAGATATTGAAAATAGTCGGTGTGGTTGAGAAAGTAGTTGATTAACTGGATCAGGGTTAGTTCCTGAGCCAGCCGCGGCAATTGTTCCACCAGCAATTTGGTTTTGCTTTGAGGGAAATTTTTGACTAGCCGCTCGATACTTAATTGGTCTTTGGGGTTTTGGGCCAGGCGCAGGCCGGCGAGGATATCTTTAATTTCTTTGCGTTCGTAAAATCTGATGCCGCCGAAAATACGATAGGGGACTTCTTCAGCAATCAGAGCCTGTTCCAGGGCCCGCGATTGAGCATTGGTGCGGTAAATAAGGGCGATGCCTTCCAGCGCATGGCCTTGGTTTTGCCAAAGTTGACGGATTTTTCCGGCTAGCCAATCGGCCTCTTCGTGTTCTTCTTGAGCAGCGAAAAGGACGATCGGCTCCCCTTCTGGTTTTTGCGTCCAGAGGCGCTTCGGTCGCTGAAATTTATTGTTTTTTATGATTTCGTTGGCTGCCCGGAGAATATTGGGAGTGGAGCGGTAGTTTTCTTCCAGCAGGACCACCTTGGCCGCTGGCCAGTCTTTGTCAAAGTTAAGAAAGTTGCGGAAGTCGGCGCCTCTCCAGCCGTAAATGGCCTGCTGATCATCGCCGACAACACTGAGGTTGGCTCGCTCTCCCGCCAGCAATTTCACCAACTGATACTGGGCCGCGTTCACATCCTGATATTCATCAATCAAAATATATTGATACTGCTCCTGATATTTTTTTAAAATCCCGGCTTTCTCCCGCAATAGTTTAATCGGCTTTTCAATCAGGTCATCAAAATCAAAGCCGTTATTTTCTTCCAAACTAGCTTCATAATCGTAGAAGACTTTGCCTTCGACTGTGGTCGGGTCAGGCCGGATCAACTCATTTTTAAATTCAGTAATCTGCCCCGCCAGATCGATGGGGTTATATTTCTCCTTATCCAGATTAAGATTCCGGCAGACTTGCCGGCAGAGCGTCAGCGAGTCGTCTTCATCAAAGATGGTGAACCGGGGCGTGCGGTTGAAATGATGACAGTTTTCCCGGAGAACTTTCGCTCCAAAAGAATGAAAAGTCCCTATAAATGACATTTGACCTTTAGTATTTGACAATTGACCAATGTGAACCCTTTTTCTCATCTCATCAGCGGCTTTATTGGTGAAAGTAATGGCGAGAATATTTCCCGGTGGTATTTTGAGGGTATTAATCAGGTATTGGAGGCGGTTGGTGAGGGTCTGGGTCTTGCCTGAGCCGGCGCCGGCGGCAATCAAAAGCGGCCCAGAGCCGTGGCTGACCGCTTCTTGCTGTTTCGGGTTTAATTTGCTAGATTTCAAGGTATTAGTAAGTTGATCAGAAAATTAGGTTTTTTGGCGAGGAAAGCCGTTTTAGTGGCTGTTTTTGTCTTAGCCGCCTCTTTCTTAAATTTACTATTTTTTGGATACTTCCAGCAACCGGCAACTGCTGTTAAGTTGGGCGGGCCGGGAGAGACAGAGGCCATTCTTTCTTTAGAGAGCACGCCGGCAGCCCTTGAAGCCACCAGCGGCCCGGCAGAATTTATTAATCCTGTGACCAAAGAGGTGGCTTTGGCTATTCCCACTACTGGCCGCAATTGGGGTGAGTTGCACGATGGCAATGCAGTTGATATCGCCAGCCGCTGCGGCAATCCTATCTACGCCGCCGCCAGTGGTTTGGTTAGTGAAGCCAGTATCGGCTGGAATCATGGCTATGGCAATCTGGTGGCCATCGATCACGGTCATAGTATTGGCACCAGTTACGCCCACAATCAGAAAAATTTGGCAGCAGTGGGGCAGTATGTGGTAGCTGGTGAACCAATTGCTTTGGTGGGGCGGACTGGCAATGTTACGGGCGAAACCGGTTGCCATGTTCACTTCAGCGCCAGCGGCATCGACAATCCTTTTGCCTGGCGATGAGGCGGCGCCTCCACTTACTCTGGCAATGGCTGAAATTGGAGCAGGCGCGGCTTTATAAAATTTTGTTATTAATTTTAATTATCTCTTTGGCTTTTGCTTTAGGTTACATTTTTGCCAGTGAGGAGCAAAGAGCGTCGATTATTATCGATAAAACTGTAACAAACCATTGACAAAATCGTTTACTTGATTAAAGTTATTGACATAACTCTATGACGCCTCAGGATCTGGAAAAATTTAAAACAACTTTGCTTAAAACTAAGGCCTATCTTGAAGAAGAATTGGGTCATCATCCGATGGTGACTAATATGGGCACTGATGTCGAAGGTCGTTCTTATGATGAAGAAGCTGATCAGGCCGAGGAATTGACAGTTAATAACGCCACCCGCCTCTCTTTAAAACAGCGCCTGGGCGCTGTTAATGACGCTTTGAGGAAAATTGATCAGGGTGGTTACGGCCGCTGTGAGAAGTGTCGGGGCGAGATTGGGATGGATGTTTTAGAAGCCGATCCCGAGTCCTGGTACTGCAAGCAGTGTAAAAATGGGCACTAATTTCTCGCGGGTTTATGCCGCGGCGCTGGAAGGAGTTGAAGCCAGACTGGTAGAAGTGGAGACCGACTTGCATGTCGGTCTTCATGCTTTTAATATCGTTGGCTTAGCTGATAAGGCGCTTTCTGAGGCTAAAGAGCGGGTCAGCTCGGCTTTGAAAAATAGCGGCGTTAGGCCGCCTACTAAAGAAAATCGGAAAATAGTTGTTAATTTGGCGCCGGCCGATATCAAAAAAACCGGCTCTCATTACGATCTGGCCATTGCTGTTGGTTATCTTTTGGCCAGCCAGCAGGTCAAGCCGTTTCAGACCAAAGATAAAATGTTTGTTGGTGAGTTGGCCCTGGATGGTTCACTGCGGCCGGTCAACGGCAGTCTCAGTATCACCCGCCTGGCGGCGAAAAAGAAATTTAAATTTCTTTTTGTGCCCAAGGTCAATGCCGCCGAAGCCGCCATTATCAGCGGCATCAAAATTATCCCTTTAGAAAATTTTACAGATATCATTGATTATCTGGAAGGCAATCTAAAAATCCGCCCCCAGCCCCCTACCATGTTAGATGTCAGGGGTCCGGCGCCGCATACCGATCTCTCTGAGATCAAGGGCCAAGGCAATGCCAAGAGAGCTTTATTGATAGCCGCCGCCGGCGGTCACAATCTTTTAATGATTGGCGCGCCCGGCGGCGGCAAAACAATGTTGGCTCAGGCCCTAGCCGGAATTTTGCCGCCTTTGGCTTTAGAGGAATTGATAGAGGCCACCCAGATTTATAGCGCCGCCGGTTTGCTCGGTGAAGAGCCCTATATTGCCCACCGGCCTTTTCGGGCGCCTCATCACACTGCTTCTGAACCAGCGGTCATCGGCGGCGGCAGTTATCCCCGACCGGGTGAAATCAGCTTAGCCCATCGGGGTGTTTTGTTTCTTGATGAACTGCCGGAGTTTCACCGCGATGTTTTAGAATCATTGCGCCAGCCGCTTGAGAGCGGCCGGGTAGTGGTGGCTCGATCCAGATCTCATCTCAACTTGCCGGCGCGCTTTGTTTTGGTGGCGGCGATGAATCCCTGCCCCTGCGGTTATCAGAGCGACGACCAGCGGCGCTGTACTTGTATGCAGTTCGAGATCCATCGTTATCAGAGAAAGGTCTCCGGTCCGCTCTTGGACCGGATCGATCTTCAGATTTATGTGCCGCGGGTGGAATTGCGGGAATTAAGAATTAAGAATAAGGAGTTAAGCAGTGAAAGTGAAGAATATCGGGGTCGGGTTATTAAAGCTCGTCAACTGCAGAGCGAAAGATTTTCTCAACTCTCCCGCCGCCTTCATACCAATTCCGAGCTGAGCTCAAAACTCTCTGACAAACTGATTAAATTAACGCCTGAGGCGGAAAGATTTATTGATCAGGTTTGGGATAGATACCAGCTGACAGCCCGCGGTTACTATCGGATTCTTAAAGTTGCCCAGACAATTGCCGACTTGGAAGAATCGCCAGTGGTCAAATACGCTCACATCAGTGAAGCTTTCAGCTACCGCCTGCGCCAGGGCTTAGAGTTCCAAGAGCTGAAGGGCGCCTAAAAGGGCGTTGTAAGAAGTGGTGATAACCAAGTATTGGTCGTAGAGGCCGTAGTTGAAGGAAGCGCCGGCTTGACCCATGGGAGCATAGCGGTTGTTGTATTTGCCTTTGATAGTGCCGCCGCGGAAGTCCTGCGATTCACCCGGCGGTGTCAGAAAGAGATTGGTGAAGGCGGCATTTTCCAGTTGCTGCAGTTGGCTGGCTAGACTAACCACATCAACATTGGTATTGGGTTTAATTCTGACCACATAGCCCGGCCAGAAGCCATTATCGTCGTAGTAGATATAGGCAGTGAAGTCGTCTTCAAAAGTGTTCTTTAAAGTATTTTCCAGCCCGCCAGCCAGCTCAGGCATCAGAGCGGTTATTAATCGGCTAAAGGCCGCTGGGCCTTGGGCATCAGTTATCGTCACTTCTTTAATATTGCCGCCGCTGGGAATAACGGCCGCTTCATTTTGGATGGCGGTAAGAATGTTGACTAGGGTGTAATCAGGCAGGTTGACCAGAGTCAGCGCTTCTGGTGATGAACCAAAAAGTGATTGATGCCGGCCGCTGGCGGCTGCGGGAGCTGATGGTGTTTCTACGGGCGCCTCTGGTTCTCCGGGTTGGGCTTGTAATTCTTCGGGGATTTCTTCAGTTGGTCCAAAAATTATTGGCCAGACATAGGCATAAGCCAGCCAGCCCAAGATGACAATGACAATAATGACAATCAGCCAAGTCAGCCAGCCCCGGCTCCGGGGCGTCTCTGGGGTAATGGCAGTCGTTCCCGCCTCTGTTGGCAGTTGGCCGGCTGGCGGTTGAGTCAATCCTCCGGAAGGCAGGTCAATATACTCGGGCTTGGGCTCTCCTCCCCCGCTTTCTTCCACTGATTTCACATCCGACTCCATCGTTCTTAATTTAATCTCTGGTGTCTCCGGCGACGGCGGCACCTGCGGCGTCCCCGGCGGCGTCCCGCCTCCTCCTGATTGTTGGTTATCTCCGTTCATAATTTAAGTATAACTCCATCCCCGATTCAGACAAGTGGAAAAAAACAACCCGGGTTCGCCGGGTGAGTCTAACCTAACAAGCCTTTGGTCGCCAGCCAGCCCTCCTCACTACTTCTTCAAACAACCACTCGGACTAGAGCCAGCCAACCTTCTTCGAAGCAATATTGAGCGAAGTGGAATTTATGCGCAACGAAGCGTATTGCTGAGAAGAAGGTTGGCTGGCTCTCTAAAAATATTAAAGCTTTTGGTCGTTGGCGGGCTGGCGGCCAATGCCTCTTGAGGAACATCCCGGAGGCGAGCTGGCTTGGTCTTTTTGTTACAATCGTCCGCCTCAGGCGGGAACAAAAAGCAGCTCGCCGAGGGAGAAGAAACCCCGCCCTCTATACCAATAAAATTATAGTGCTTAGAGGGCGGGGTATTCTGTTTCCTCAAAGGCGCTGGCCGCCAGCCCAGCAACAGGCCTTGAAAGCGCACTTATTTTGTCAATCCCCTCAAACTCAAGCCAATCTTGCCATTTTCCGAGCGGATCACCTTAGCCCGGACAAAGTCGCCCAGCTTCAGCACCTCTTCCACTTTTTTCACATAGCCCTCTTTTAGTTCAGAAATATGAATCATCCCGTCCTGCTTTGGTCCGAATTCCACGATCGCTCCAAACTCCAAAATCTTCACCACTGTTCCTTCCACAATATCCCCCACTTTATATTCCTTAACAATCGCCTCTACCTGCGCCCGGGCTTTCTCGGCTGATTCTTTGTCATTGGAATAAATATAAATTCGGCCGTCATCTTCAATATCCATATTAATAATGCCGGTCTGGGCAATAATGCCATTGATAGTTTTGCCGCCGCCGCCAATCACCCCGCCAATCTTTTCCGGGTCAATCATCAGCGTTATCACCACCGGCGCGTATTTGGAAATCTCCGGCCGCGGCTGGGCTAAAGTTTTTTCCATAGCCGCTATAATTTCCAGGCGGGCTTTTTTGGCTTGGGCTAAAACCTCTTCAAGTATTTTGGTGGTGACACCGTCAATTTTCACATCCATCTGAATGGCCGTCACTCCATCTTTAGTCCCGGCTACTTTAAAATCCATATCGCCATAGTGATCCTCCGGCCCCTGAATGTCAGTGAGGATTTTGTATTTCCCCTCACCGCTCATTAATCCCATTGCGATCCCGGCTGCCATCTTTTTGATGGGTACGCCGGCATCCATTAAAGACAAACAGCCGGCGCAGACCGAAGCCATTGACGAGGAGCCGTTGGAAGAGAGGATTTCCGAAACGACGCGGATGGTGTAAGGGAATTCTTCTTTGGTTGGAATGAGATTTTTTAAAGCTTTCTCGGCCAAGGCGCCGTGACCAATTTCTCTCCGGCCCGGGCCGCGGAAAGAGCCGGTTTCGCCGGTGGAGTAGGGCGGGAAATTGTAATGGAGGAGAAAGTGTTTGGGGCCGGAATAGCCAATGGTCTCCACTAATAAGTGGGAATCCGGCGGCGCCAATGTGGTTACTCCCAAGGATTGAGTGTTGCCGCGTATAAAAATAGCTGACCCGTGGAGCCGCTCAAAGACACCTACTTCACTATAAAGCTCCCGCACCTCATCCAGCTTCCGGCCATCCGGCCGTTGTTCTTTCTCCAAGATATTTTTATGAACCAAGGCGTCAATTTCTTCTTCAAAAAGATGTTGGGCTTCGGTCAAATCTTTTTCTCCATAATTATCTTCCCGCAGAAAAGCGAATAATTGTTCCCGCACTTCATCCAAGTTGCCCAGCCGCTCGGTTTTGTTTTTGACATAAAGGGCCGCTTCCAGTTTGCCAGAAAGAAATTTGGAAATTTTGGCGCGGAGCTGGGAGTCGGGCTCGTTCAAATTGACGGCTGTTTTGGTTTTACCAATTTCCCCCACGATCTCTTTTTGAAACTTAATCAAGGCAGTGATTTCTTTTTGGCTGGTTTCAAATTCTTTAATCACCTCTTTCTCTGCGGCATCCAGACCTTCTAGTTCGATCATACTAATTTTGTCGGGAGTGCCGGCCACAAAAGCTTTCCACCCTTTATTAATATTGACTCCGGCTACCGGTCCGGCCCAAGGGATGTCGGAGATGGCGATGGCGGCGGAGACTGCCAGCAGACCGATAAAGACTGGGGCATAGGTTTCGTCGTCGTCATCGAGTGACAAGACAGTCACCACCACCTGAATATCGCGGCGCAGACGATGATTAAAAAGAGGGCGGATAGTGCGGTCAATCATCCGGGCAGAAAGGACGGCGCTCTCGGGCGCCCTGCCTTCCCGCCGGACAAAGCGGCTGCCTAAAATTTTCCCGGCGGCATAAAATTTTTCTTCAAATTCTACTGTCAGCGGCAGATAATCTTTGTCGCTTTCGGTTTTATCCATCACCACTGTCGCCATCACCACGGTCTGGCCATAATAACCAAAAACCGCGGCATTGGCTTGCTCGGCCAGCCGCGACACTTCTAAAATCACCGGCTTGTCCCGGAAAATTGTTTTAAAGGTTTTTTTATTTAACATTTATCCAGAATTTTTTTTCAGCAACACCCTTGGTTTTTCTTCAAGGTTAATAAAAATATCAGCTGCCTCTCTCAGTTTGCTGGAAGAACTGCGGCCGAAAGCCGCCACCTCCACATGCCGGCCCAGACCCCATTTCAGATAATCTACCAAAGGCAGAAAATCGCCGTCGCCAGTCACCAGAATAATAGCGTCCAGCAGACTGGACATTCTGATGGTGTCCACCGCCAGCCCCACGTCCCAGTCGGCTTTTTTCATCCCGCCGGGAAAAATTTGGATGTCTTTCATCCGCAGTTCAATGCCGGTTTTCTTCAAGGCGTCAAAAAAAGCGGCTTCACCTTCGGTGACGTCAGTCTTGACCACGTAACCAATGGCCCGCACCAGTTTCCGGCCGGCCAGCAGTTCCCTGATCAACTCTTTATAATTAACCCGGCACCGAAAAAGATTTTTAGCTGAATGATAGAGATTTTGAACATCAATGAAGATCCCTACCCGCTGTTCTTTGTATCGTGACATCTTTTATAAATCTAATTTTTTAACCAAGGCCTTATGACGCTTCTCATCTTCCTTCTCCAGGTATTTTAGCAGTTTGCGCCGCCTCCCTACCATCTTCAACAGCCCCCGGCGCGAGTGATTGTCTTTGGGGTGTTTTTTAAGATGGCTGGTCAGCTCGTTGATTTGTCTGGTGAGTAAACCGATTTGGACGTCGGCTGAGCCGGTGTCTTTTTCGTGCCGACCCACTTCGCCCATCACTAATTTTTTTTGTCTGTTGGTAAGCATTTTTTATTTCAGTTTCAAAATGATTCTTTTCTCCTGCGGCTTTACCGATTCTATTATAAAATCATAGCCCTTTCCTATTTCCAGTTTTTGTTTCATCTCTTCAACGCCGCCGAAATCAGAAACGCGGATGATGCCTTGAAAATCCTCATCAAGTTTAACAAAAGCGCCAAAGGGCGTGAGGCGGCTGACAGCGCCGGAAACTTCTTTGTTTTCCTGATAGCGCTCCCCGACTTTTTCCCAGGGGTTTTCCTTAAGAGCTTTTAATGAGAGTGATACCCGGCCGTCTTTAATTTCCACTATCTGGGCTTTGACCATCTCGTCAATCTTCACCACCTCCCGGGGATTTTCAATCAGCCGATGATCTAATTCGGAAATATGAATCAGTCCTTCCAGGTTCGGTTCATCGGCAAATTTTACAAATACCCCAAAATCGGCAATGCCGGAGACAATCACCTCCACCACATCCCCCACTTTATACTTAGTCAGTTTCTCCTTAATATTTTCTTCAAGAATTTCCCGTTCGGAGATGATTAATTTATTGGTGCGGGGGTTGAGATCAATAATTTTCACTTTCATTTCCTGACCGATAAACTTTCTCAACTCTTCCAGAATTTTGGCTCGGTCGCCATCCTGTACCCGCGGGTAGTGGTCGGTAGTCAGTTGGGAGACCGGAAGAAAAGCCTGCAATTCATTGATTTCCGTAATCAGGCCGCCGCTGTTGGCATTGTTGATTTTCACTGTCAGCACCTCTCCTTTCTCCTCCAGCTCTTGGATCTCCTGCCAAGCTTTATGTTTGCTGGTTTCCGCAAGCGATAGTTCCACATAGCCGTTTTCATTGTCCGGTTCCACCACCTTGGCTAAAACACTGTCGTCGATTTTTAGCTCTTTGACATTGTCCCGGGCATTAAGCAATTCCAGACCATAAAGGATGCCGGTGCCATAGCGGCCCAGATCAAAATAATAGGCGCGTTTGTCTCTGTTAATAAAAACAGCGTTGAGTAATTCGCCTTTTTTGGGCAGGACCACTGCCCCCGGTTCTTTTATTAATTGGGTGAGAACAGATACTTGCGGCATAAAATCAACTCGTTTGTTTTTACATTATAAAACAGCCCCGCCTCTTTTGGCAAGAGGCGGGGCCGGAACTATCTTCGCCGATCTCTTATGGTCGGATTGCGGCCGCGGCGGGTTGCCAGCCGGCCGGCAATCAATTCATTAAAGTCCAGCCACTCATCTTTTCGATAGAGGTGGGCTAACAAGGCCTGGGTTCTGCCCAAGCGACTCATGAAGGCTCGGAAGAGTTGGAGGCGCCGGGTTTTGCTCAGGGCGCTTTGAGGATCGCCGGCCAAGAAGATATCCAATTCTTCAGTCGCGCAGGGCGTTTTCCGACGGCCCAACCGTCTTCCTTCAAGCCATTCCTTAGCCCGGTCTATAGCTTTTTGGCCATAGTATTCAGACCAGAGTCGTACCAAGGGCGTGATGTCGCTGACTCGCAAAGAAAGTTTAGCGCGTTTCATTTTCACCTCTCGTCTAGTTTAGACTCTTTGGGCAGAGGCATGCGGCCATCTGAGTCCAGGGGCGGCAGGGCTATCAGTGTAGACCAGTAGACGAGGGTTAGTGCCGTCGCGATAAGAGCAGCGAAGGCGCCGACCAGCAGAAGGACCGCTTGAATATTCTTCGAAGAGGCTATTGGCGATCCGAAGGCCAGCGCGCAAAGCGAGCCGACTGCTGCCCACGAGGACAGCATCAGTTTTTTAACTGTCAGACTACCCCCGCTCTCAAATTCTTTTCTGTCCATGGACGATTCCTTTCTAAAAATTGCCAAAGTCCAAAACAACCGCAAACTGCTGGGAGGATGATAGCTAATTTTTAAGAAAAAGTCAAAATAAGGATCTCAGCTGTTTTCTAATTAATAGCTTGGCATCATCTTGGGAATGTGGTAAAATTTACTATATGTACAACTGGTCTACCGATACTGAAAAGCTCAAAAAAGACCCGGAGAAATACACTATTTGGAAATTGGAGCAGTTGGTAAATTTTGGTCTGAATGGAGAAAAAATTAAAGCCGAGGAATTAAAAAAATACTGGTTAAAAATTAACATTGACCAGGGACGCCGCCGATTCCTGGAATTATTTATTAATGAATAATAAAATCCTTCTTGATAGTCTGTTAGACATAGCTGTCAATAAACTCTTCACCATTTACCAGCGCAGTCAGGCCAGAGATTACATTGATCTCTATTTTATCTGTAAAGAGAAAGATTTTATTATCAAAGACCTGATTGATAAGGCCAAACTGAAATTTGACTGGCAGATTGACCCTCTGCAATTGGGAGCTCAATTTATGAAAGCGCTGGGAGTAAAGGATTTGCCAAGGATGATAAAAGAAGTTCCAGAAGATGAATGGCGTCAATTCTTTGTTGGAGAAGCTAAAAAACTAAAGCCGGAGGTTATCTTTTAATCTGGCGAGATTGCAGTCGGGCTTTAATCACAAATCACAAAGCACGCACAATGGTTTTATCAAAATTAGCAGCGGAAATTAGCGGCGGAAAGCAAAATCTTCGAAAAACATTTTTTATTGGCGGTGTCTGTCGGTCTCTACCTCCTATCGCAAATCTTGCGATAGCAAGTGTTGCGATAGTTATTGAGATGGGCTGCACCGTTGCCTGCCTCATATTGTCCGTTCAAGGAGGGCTGCTACTGGGGTTTGGCGGAATACAAATTAGAGCGGGTGGAGGACGCACAAAATAGTTCTTTAAGTTTATGAAAAAGAAGGAGCCGAACCCTGTGCGTTTCTCGCAACATGGGTTCGGCTCGTATCGAGGCGAACATCGTTCACTCCGAGTGAGATACCGCCAGGGAGTTGAAGTGGTCCACGATGTCGAACGCGGTCACGCCATCTACGAAGTGGTAGTCCTCCCAATCGTCTGGCTTCAGCTCGATCTTGTAGCCGTTCTGGTTCTTGATGCGAAGCGCGTCCATGGCGAGCCGCCACTGCTCTGACTCCGGCAGTTCGTACCACCCATCATCGCCTTCGTCCTCGTCCGTAGTTTCGGGCGGAGACCATACACTCGCCTGGATCGCAACCCCCGAGTTCGGGAATTGGTCACAGACCGAGTAGGAAGTGACGACGGGTTCCTTGCTCGAAGACTGAAGCAGTTCGACGACGCCCTCCCAACCAGTGTTGGCGCGGAAGATATTTCGACGCAACCCGATCTCGATGATGTTGGCGAGCCACATGCGATTCGGACCTTCGACGAAAGCGTGAATCTCGCACTGACCGTGAAGCCGAGCAGCGAGCTTGAGCTGGTCGCCGCCGATTGCCAACGCCGTGTTGAGTGCCGCTGTTCCGAAACTCGATCGGCGATCACCGATCGTCAGTGAATCGTCATCGAAGATGATCCCTGCGACGATAGCGGTCTCCGCGGTTGCCGCCCACTCCTTCCCGCGACACCGAGCCGTATAGTGACTGGTAGGGAACGCGTGACGGAGGGGATGAGGTTTGGACTCGGTGTCGGTGCCGAGGTTCAAGATGGCGAGCAGGGCTCGATTGCACAGCCAGTTGAAGTAGTGCCGTTCTGTGCCGTAAACTTCTTCGGTGCCGCTTGGTGAGTGGAAATACATTCTGCCCATGGCTTTTTCGATCCTTTCTTGATTTGGAATGTGCGATTTTGGCTAAGCCACTGTGGCTCGACCTGCTGGTTAGCAGGATAGTATATTACACAATAAAAGTCAATAGTCGGCAAGGTTGCCGACTATTGAAAAAAATCTTATGAAAAAACTTCTTTTGCCCTTGATTGATATTGGACATTTCTAGTTCGGAGGCGGAGAGTAGTGGACGACGTTAGAATCTGTTTTGAGAATACCATAGAGCGTTTCTACATACCAAGCTTGTCTTTGGGCTTTGTGAAAATCAGTTAAAACGAGATAATATAACCCAATGGAGGATTTATCCAATTATGAAAAGCTGCGAGGAGACGCACAAAAGTTTTATGCGGGTATTGGCAAAGTATTTTCTCCCGCCTTCAATCAGTATGTGTATTTCAACGCAGAAGGTTTTAATCACATCATTTTCAAAGGAGCGAGGTCGGAAAGAGAAAGGTCGTCCCAAGTTCTTCGGTTTAAGCTATTACCATTGGCAGCGAAGCTCGTTAAAATATCTACTACTTATCAGGAATTTGAAGAAACGCTCAAAGAATTTGAAGTAAAGAGTTTCAAAAAGAGAATAAAGAAAAGTAAGCCAGTTCAGTATTGGGGTATTATAGCGATTACTGACGGAAGAAAAATTAAAGTTATTTTAAGGAAAATAGGTGAAAACGGAGTAATGCACTTCTGGAGCATTGTTCCAGCTTGGACGACGAGTAAATATAGGGATGTTAAACTCTATACAACGATCAAGGGCAATCCTGACGAGGACTAAACAAAAATACCGCCCAAAGCGGTATTTTTGTTGTGCCTGCCTTCGGCTTATGTATTAGCCGAATAGGGCTGGCGCCCCACAAGCACACTACCAGTATAACTTAACTATTTTATTGCGATCAAGGGGGCTGGGGATAATCTGTCCTATTTTGCGGTGGGTGCAGGACTCTCCTTCTCGTCCCTCGCAGTCGCTCGGGACTCGAACTAAAACCCAGCCAACCCTTTTCCCAGTTCGAATCCTGCCAAAAAAATAAAGAGCACTGACTTAGTGTTCTTTATTTTTTTGCGGTGTATTTTAAAGATAGCTCGAACGGAATTTCCTCGCCGCGCGGAGTGCGGCTCGGGTGTGGCGGGGCAAAAATGAGCGGCTCCGCCGCGCACACTGACAATTTTCCCGATAGCTTGGCTATCGCGGATCCTCGATTTTGTAACCCCGCTTCGCGGGGACAAAATCGGGACAAGTTTTTCTTTGGCGGAATACAAATTCGAGCGGGCGGAGGACGTACAAAATAGTTTTTTCAAATCAAAAAGAAAAGGGCCGAGGAGCGAAACTCCAAGGCCCTGGTGCGAATTATGCTTCTGGAATCAGCGAGAACGCGAGTTCCTCAATCTCAACCATCCGAGCGAGGTTGAGAGCCTGGTTGTAGAGCGACTCACGGTGTTCCATAAAGCTCTTGATGGCTTTACCAAGCTCTTTCCACATCTGTTGTGGCTTCTCCTTGGTTTTAGCGGCGATTGTGGGCAGGTCGGCCTTGACGATCTCAATAGTCATTGCTCGCTCGTAGCCACGACCTTTGTAACCATCCTCGTCTACGAAACCGATGGTGACGAGAACCCACATGCCGGAGCGCGTGAGTCCCCACACTCGCATTGTTCTGTCTGGGTAGTTTACACCGCCAGGCGATGGGCGATAATCACTGTTGGGAATTCGCTCGATAGCTGACCACGGCTGTATACGGAAGATTCCCTGTGTCTTGAGTGAGAATTGCTCGTCTCCAGTTGTAATAGAAACATCCAGCCGGAGCTTGTGAGTGGAGCTGGATTCACTCCGCATACACTCGAGTGCGCCGAGTTCGGGAAGCGTGAATAAGTCAAGGTGCGGTTTGATGAGTTCGCGGCGGGACTCGATTAGACCAAACCACTCCTCATCGGTGAGCTGACTCCTGCGAACGAACACTTCTAGTCCTTTGGTTGAGGGCATACCCTCCTCCTTTCTGGTTTTTGGAGGCGTACCTCTAACCAAAAGTATCCTTACACAAATTTAGTTATTAGTCAAACAAAAACAGAAACCCTTTCAAGTTTCTGTTTTCCAATGTTGGAGTTTTTCATCTGTTGACTGACTGATACATTTTTGTTACAAATAAACTATGATTACAAAAACTAAAAAAAGAATAAATCTTTCAGTTTCGGCGGATATCGATCGAGTTTTGACCAAGTTGGCAGAGCGAGATGAAGTCCCTATTGCCACTAAGGCGTTAGAGCTTTTGAAGAAAGCCCTGCAAATTGAGGAAGATGTTGTTTTAGATTTCTTGGCGCAACAGCGGGATACCAAGACTGCTCGCTATGTCCCCCATCACAAAGTATGGAGTCGGCTTACAAGGTAGAATATCATCACCTTGTTGTTGAGCGGGATATTCCGAAGCTTGATTTGTTTTGCTATTGACTTCTTGCAACTGTTTGCTAGGATAGTAATATCACCACGAAAAAGACCCTTGTGGGGCCCGTCCCTATCGGGGGCTTTTTCTTTTCAGGTTTTTAATAGAGATTTCTGGTCGTTTAAATAAGCAATTTTAACCCCGGTTCTTTTAAGCAAAATAGAGCATCTCTGTGAAGTGGCCGGCGAGACAATCGCGAGAAATTTATCTTTCTCTTGTAAGAACTTTACTAAACCGGCGTAATCGCCATCACTAGAAACTAGCACGGCCTTTTCAAATGAATTTTCATAGGCGTCGCGCGTCGCCTTCAAAACAAGATCAGCATCACAATTACCTTTTACCCTACCCTCACTGTCATAAACTACTTCTTTGAAAATTAAAGTGAATCCCGTCTCTTGTAATCTAGTATACAAATCTTTATTTTTTGGAATTAATCCGATAAATAGGTATGCCTGTGCGATTCTGTATTTATCTTTCAACCAAACCCGAAATCGTTTGTAGTCCAACTGCCACCCCAAATTTTTAACGCCTTTGTGCAGGTTAGCTCCATCGATATATGCGTAGTTTTTATCTAGTCTTTCCACCACCAAAATTATAAGGCTTTTTCGGTGATTATTCCAGGTATTCACTGTTAAAGAGGCCAAAAAGCTAAAGCCGGAGGTTATCTTTTAAAGCGGTGTCTGTTTGAAAATATCCCTATCTTTATAAAAAAAACGAGGGTGTTCGGCACTGGGCAGAACACCCTCTTGATAGCGAGCGTATGGTCAGTTCGCTTCGGCCGTTGCGGCTGGCTCGTGGATGACAATATTGGAACCAGACCGTCTTGAATCGATTTCGATTCGCGGCGGAAGATTCCACTCCTCCGTCAGTTTCTCGACCAGCTGGCTTGACGGCTCACCAAACGCGCAGTCGTAGTCGTTGAGCTTGACCCATTCGCCGAACTTGCGGGCGTAGTAGCCGTCGTCGCGTTTCTCTACAAGGAAGGCGTAGAAGATTGAATAGTCCCTCGTTTGTGAATCGTACTCACTCTTCTGGCCATGCTTGTCAGCGGCACACTTCCTACAGTCGGGGCAAGCTCGATGGAGCTTTGAGAAGTCGCGGAAACCGTAGTAGGAATTTTCGTAGCCGTGGGAGTATTTCTCTTTGCCCTCGATGAATAAAAACTCGGCTTCGTTCTCAGGGATCACTTTGGAGCAATAGGTGCACCATGTCATCTCGCGCGCCCTAAGCTCCTGCTTGAGAAGCTCGACGCGCTTCGCTTGGTACTCCTTGACCACTTGTTCAAGCGCTTGCTGCTCGGCGTTGAGGTTGCACTCGATCCGATCGATGTTCTGGGCCGTTCGTTCCGCCCGCTTTCGCAGGGACAGAAGCTTTGTCACCAATGCTTCCTGTGTCATAAGCTGTTCTCCTTTCTGTGTTTGGTTGTTGGGGTTCCATAAGGAGACTAGCAAAAGCAGTAATAAAAATCAAATTCAAGTTTTCTCCTGCCTGCCGGCAGGCAGGCCTGCCCCGTAGCCAAATAATGTTTCTGCCACTGGGGTTTGGCGGAGGCGGCAGGATTCGAACCTGCGAAAGGATTGCTCCTTTAACACGTTAGCACCGTGCCCCATTCGGCCACTCTGGCACGCCTCCAATTAAGTTGATTCTACCCCCTTGCCAAAATAAAATCAAGGTAATACACTGAAAAATATGAACAAAATCTGGTATGTTGTTATAGTCATTGTCATCGTCGTTGTCGGTATTTTCTTTTTCTATCAGCGCGGGGCCGAGAATGGGCCGGCGGTAACCGAGCCCAGTGGAGAGCCGATTGTCAGCGAGCCAAATATTCCCCCGCCATCTCAATCCCAGTGATAAAGGGTCGGTCACTGTTGTAGAATAAAGTTAATATGAACAAAACAATCCTTTGGGTCGTCATCGTCATTATTGTGGTAGTGCTGGCTTGGTACTTCTTCTTCCGTGGTGGCCAAGAAGCTGTTATGGAATCTGGTGCGACAGTTGAAGTCCCGGCTTTGGATGAAGCGTTGACTGATGAAGAAACTGAAGCAGTCGGAGAAGAAGCCACTCAATAAGTAGCAAGAGTATAAAAAACAGTCCTGATGGCTATCGGGGCTGTTTTTAGTTATCATATTCTCATTGTGTTTGGCTTGGAGAAACTCGGCTACAAAATCGAAATTCCGCCGCCGGAGGTGGACGCGGATTTGGCTATTCCCGTGTTTGGATTAGACAAAAATGAGGTGGCGGCTAAGGTGCGGGCTTTGAAAAATCCGTTAATTTTTAAGATAGAAATTATTGGGCAGTATGTGAATATCAAGATTGATCTGGAGAAGCTGGCGCCGGTTGTTTTTAAGGAAATTCTGAAAGCTAAGGATAAGTATGGCTTTGCCCGCCGCAGTTCGAAGGGCGGAGGCGGGGTGGTCTTGATTGAGTATTCCAGTCCCAACATCTCCAAGCCTCTCCATATCGGCCATTTGCGCAACACCGCCATTGGTCAATCATTGACCCGGCTCTATCAAGCGCAGGGCTTTAAGGTTATCACCGCTAATTATATCGGTGACTGGCCCAAGCAATCAGCTGGCGGCCAAGTCAGACTTGGCGGCGGCCTCAAAGACGCCCGGCGGGTTTATAAATTTTTGGGTGTGGATTTTGATTTGTGGCAGGGCGAGAGTTTTTATGAAAAATTTGTTGCCAAGGTCGTGGCCGAGGCCCTGAAGAAAGGTGTGGCTAAACAAGAAGTCAATGGGCCGGTGGTTGTTGATTTAAGCTCCCATAACCTCCGTTCTTATCTTTTAATCAAAAGCGACGGCGTTTCTCTTTACTCGGCTCGCGATCTGGCCGCCGCCCAGTGGCGGCTTAAAAAGTATCAGCCAAAAAAGTTAATTTATGTTGTCGGTCACGAGCAGGAACTTTATCTAAAACAGATTTTTAAAACCTTGGGGTTGATGGGCTATCCCGGAGAAAAATTTCAGCACATCAGCTACGGCATCGTCACCCTCGAAGGCCAGAAGATGTCCACCCGCAAGGGCCATGTGGTTTATGCCGAAGAAGTTCTGACCGAAGCCATTAGACGGGCTAAAAAAGTTAAAGAGGTGGGCGTAGGCGCTGTTCTCTACAAAATGCTTTCTCAAAGCCGGGAAAGGGATATCAATTTTGATTGGGAGAGAGCGTTGAGTTTGAAAGGAGATAGTGGGCCTTATATTCAATATGGATATGTGCGCGCCCAAAGCATTTTGAAGAAAGCTTCAAAATCTAAATTTTCAATTTTCAATTTTCAATTTTCAATTAATGAACAGGAGAAAAATCTGATTAAACAACTGGCGTTTTATCCTCATATTGTAGCGCAGGCGCAGAAGTTGAATGCGCCGCAGTTGCTGACGACTTTTCTTAATCAACTGACGCAGGAGTTTAATCGGTTTTATGAAACCTCGCCGGTATTATCAGCTAAAGAGCCAGAGCGCGGTTTTCGTTTGGCCTTAACAAAAGTCGTCGGACAGGTTATAAAAAATGGATTATGGGCACTAGGAATCGGAGTTCCAAAAAGGATGTGACCCCGACCTTGCGTCGGGATAAGCACCACGGCCGACTGCGAGTCGCGGTGCTTATGGGCGGGCCGTCGGCAGAACATGAGGTGTCTTTGAATAGCGGTAAAAATGTATTGAGGAGTTTGGATAAGAAAAAATATGAAGCCAAGGCAGTGGTGGTTAGCAAAAAAGGGCTTTGGCCGTTTCCAGTTAAAGATTTGAAGAAAAAATTTGATCTGGTGTTTATTGCCATGCACGGCGAGTATGGTGAAGACGGCACTATTCAAAAAATTTTGGATAAAATAAAAATACCTTACACCGGCTCGGGCGCCCGGGCCAGCGCTTTGGGCATGGATAAAAATAAAACCCAAAAGGCCTTTGAACGAGCCGGCTTGCGCGTGCCTCTTTACACCACTAATTTAAGAAAAGTATCAGCCATCGGTATGCCGCTGGTAGTGAAGCCCCTTGACCGCGGCTCCAGCGTCGGAGTGACCATTGTTCACAGTTATGGTGATTTTGTGCCAGCTCTCAAGACTGCTCTTCGTTATTCCCCGAGTCTGATGTTTGAGAGATTTATTAAAGGCAAAGAGTTCACCTGCGGTGTAGTTGATTATCACGGCCAGACTGTTGCTCTCCTCCCTACCGAGATTGTCCCCAAGGTTAGTCACTTCTTCGATTACCAAGCTAAATACACTGACGGCGGCAGTGAGGAGATTACCCCGCCCCGCTATCTCTCTCAGCAACAAATTGCCCAGTTACAAAAAACAGCTGTCCAAGCCCACCAAGCCATTGGCTGTCGCGGCTACTCGCGCACTGATTTTATTCTGGGCAATGACGGCAAGTTTTATGTTTTAGAAATCAACACTCTTCCCGGCCTGACCGAAGCCAGTCTCCTGCCTAAGGCCGCCAGAGCTGTTGGGATCAAGTTTCCTGAACTGTTGGATATTATAATTCAGTCTTCATTGAATTAATCTACCAATTACGAAATGGATACGAATGTACGAAATATACGAAAGTTAAACCGAGATGATCTGGTCTATCCAGATTTATCATATAAAGTCTTAGGAGCATTGTTTGACGTTTGGAATAAGGTGGGTTTTGGATATAAGGAGAATGTTTATCGAAAGGCGGTGGCCGCGGCTTTGCGATCTGTTGGTTTGTTGGTGAAAGAACAGGTTTACACGAAAATTATTTATCAGGATCAAGTAATAGGCCGGTGTTATTTCGATTTTTTAGTTGATGGTAAATTAGTTTTAGAGATTAAAGCCCGTGGTTATTTCTCTAAAAGGGATATAGAGCAATTATATTCTTATTTGAAATCACAGGGACTTAAGTTGGGATTAATCATTCATTTCTCAAGAGATGGGGTAAAATATAAAAGAGTCGTTAATATTAGTTAATTAATCTACCAATTACGAAATGGATACGAATATACGAAGACAGGTTTAGTAATTTAGTATATTCGTATCCGCCGGCTGGCGGATTTCGTAATTCGTAGATGATTTCATAGATGATTCACTGGGAAGCACAGGAATTTAAGTACCACCGCAAGAGCACTAACTGGTTTACTTCAGTGATTGGGGTGGCGACGGTCATTGTGATTATTGCTTTATGGCAGAAGAATTTGTTGTTTGCTGTCTTTGCCGTTATTGCCGCTGTCTTGGTGGTGATTTGGGGTAAAGAGCGGCCGCGGCGGCTGCAATTAAAGTTAGATGACAAGGGTTTATGGGTTAATAAGAAATTTTACGACCTGCGTCAGTTTGATGCTTTTGCTTTGGGCGAGGAAGAGTTAAAGTTAAGGTATCGCCAGCACTTTCGGCCTTTTTTGACGGTTAATTTTCCTGAAGAAAAAAGCGGCGCCATCAGAAAGCAGCTGCTGGAATTTTTGCCGGAAATCGAGTATACTGAATCGCTGACCGAGGCCTTAAGTGACTGGTTGAGATTTTAAGGCAATGCGCCCGTAGCTCAGTGGATAGAGCGCTTCCCTGCGAAGGAAGAGGTCGTAGGTTCAATTCCCACCGGGCGCGCAAAATTCATCTTTCTCTTAAGACGATTCATAATAGCCGTTTTGTCCCTTACTGACACTTGTTAAGGAAAGTCAAAGCGTTTTGGTTCGCCTCGCTTTTGGGGGCAAAAACGAATTGGCGATTTTGAAAGAAGAAAAGAAAAATTTTTAATCATCGAATTCATAGGATTTAGGTCATAAAAACAGCAGAGATGCTGATTTTTTGTTTGGGCTTGACAAGATAGGTGAAATATGCTATCCTTAACGGCATCGGAATCATGGTAGAAACCGTGCAAATCCGGTAATCCCGCCACGAGGACATCGTGGTAATCCAGCACCTTGAGGAGATAAAAACATGACTGCACTGGCTGTCCTCGGCGGTATCGTCGGTGTCGGGTTCCTGATGGTCTTCAGCTCTATCTTCAACGGCTATGCCTTGAGCGTGCTGTGGGGGTGGTTCGTGGTTCCGACCCTCGGTGCACCCAATCTCGGTGTCGTCCCGGCAATCGGCGTCGCCATTGTGGTGAGCTACCTCACCTACCAGACGCACAACTGCAAGAAGGAAGAGAAGAGCTTCGGCGAAACAATCGCGGAAGGAACCGTGATGGCCGTTCTGAAGCCGTCGTTCGCTCTTTTTTTCGGATGGATCGTGCACTTGTTCATGTAGCAGGAGCGTGGTCCCCATCGTGAGCTCCTTGTGGAATACATTTCCGCTCGGGGTTCTATTTTTTTCTAAAATTGAAATTTTCATAAAAGTGTTTTATTCTTTAGGTATTCGCTTCGCGAATTCTTGGATTGAATGCCGCCAAAGAAAAA